>DAITAZ010000082.1:0-3739 GCA_036824045.1 Rhodocyclaceae bacterium | reverse complement strand
AGCGTTCGCGGAAACTTTCGTCCGCGTATTGCTGGAGCGGGCTGAGGATGTACTCGATCAGGCGGCGCTGGTCGGTCTTGATCTCGGCGCGGATGGCCATTCCGGGGCCCAGGCGGTTTTCCTGGCCGTCGGCGTTCACGCTGTTGCGGGTCATCCGCAGGCGGACGGCGTAGATCAGGCCGCGTTTTTCGTCGCTGATGGCGTCGTGGGAGATGCTGGCCACCTTGGCGGGAATGGTTCCGAACCGGGTGTAGGGAAAGGCGTCGAGCTTGATCTCCGCCTCCTGCCCCACGCGCACGAAGCCCACGTCCTTGTTCTCGATGAACGCCTCGATTTCCATCGCCTGATCGTCAGGCACGATGGCCATCAAAGGCTGGGCGGGCGTTACCACGCCGCCGACGGTGTGCACCGCCAGTTGCTGGACGTAGCCGTCCACCGGGGCCAGCAACCGGGTCTGACGGTCCCGGTTTTCCGCCTTGGCCAGTTCCTGCTGCAGGGCATCGGCCCGCTGTGTGCCCTCGTTGATGTTGTCCAGGGTCGCCCTTCGGGCTTCGCTGATGAGGGCGGCCCGCTGGGTGCGGACTTCCCGCAGGCCGGCTTCCAGTTCTTTCTGCCGGCTGCGCTGGGCGGTGAGGTCACCCTCCATTTCGATCCGGCTCTGTTCCCGTTCCAGATGTCCGTGCTTGGAGACGAAGTTGCGATCCACCAGATCCTTGAAGTCCTGCGCCCGCTGGCGGGCGATGGGGACGGTGGCTTCGAGCTTTTGCACCAGCGCCTTGACCGAGGTGAGCTCCGCTTCGCGTCTGGCCTCTTCGGCGGCGATGCGTGCCAGCCGGGCGTTGAACTCGTCGAACTGACCCGCGAGCAGGGTTTGCGCCTCCCGCAGCCGCTCGGCGTTGGCGGCGGCGACCGGCCCGAGGGCAGGAGGTTTGCCGGTATCCATGGCTTGCAGGAGTGCCTGGCCCCGGGCGACCTGCAACCGCGCGCTGATCAGGTCGCCTTCGAGCCGGGTGCGGTCGGCGAGGGCGGAGGTGGGGTCCAACTCCAGCAGCACCTGACCTTGCCGGACGGCCTGACCGTCGCGCACGTGGATGGCTTTGACCGTGGCGGTGTCCACCGCCTGGATGGTCTTGGTACGGTCACTGGGAATGATCTTGCCGGGTGCGGTGGCGACCACGTCCACCCGGCCGAAGATGGACCAGGCCAGGGCCAGCAGGCAGAACGCCACGATCAGCCCGGCCGCCAGCCGGGGCGCGGGGCCGACCGGGGTTTCCTGAAGGGCGAGGGCGGCGGGGAGGAACTCGGCTTCGTGGGCAGTGCGAGGTTTGGGCGTGATGGACTCGCGTTCAGCCCAGGCGGCGCGGAAGACCCGGGCGTAGTGGTGAAAGAGGTCGCCCCAGGCTTGCAGGCGGAAGGTGAGGGTCTTCATCCGTTGATCCTAGAAACCGTGGCTGGCTGCACCAGCGGGGGCGTAGCGCGCCCGCGCCTGGCGGGCATGGGCGAAACCACACAACTCAATATCCATGAAAGGCTCCAGTCGCCAAGCGGGGGCCACTACGGTGTCCAGGCTCACCCCTGCTGGTAGCGTTGCAGGCGGGAGTAGAAACCCGCTTCCCGCTGCAGCAGTTCGGCCGGGGTGCCCATTTCGGCGATGCGGCCCCGGTCCAGCACCACGATGCGTCGGGCGTCGCGCAGGGCGGAGAGGCGGTGGGCGATGATGATGACCGTCCGGCCCTGGCAGATGGCCTTCATGTTGTTCTGGATGATGCGTTCGGATTCATAGTCGAGGGCGCTGGTCGCCTCGTCGAAGATGAGGATGCGCGGGTTGGTGAGCAGGGCGCGGGCGATGGCAATGCGTTGCCGTTGCCCGCCGGACAGTGAGGCGCCATGCTCGCCCACCGGCGCGTCGTAGCCCCGGGGCAGTTCCATGATGAACTCGTGGGCGCCAGCCAGCCGGGCAGCAGTGATCACGGCCTCGATGGGGGCGCCGGGGTCGGCTAGGGCGATGTTTTCGCGGATGGAGCGGCTGAACAGCAGGCTGTCTTGCTGGACGACGCCGATCTGGCGGCGCAGCGAGGCGGCGTCCGCCAGGGCCAGATCGAGGCCATCCACCAGCACGCGGCCACGTTCCGGGACGTAGAGCCGCTGCAGCAACTTGGCCAGCGTGCTCTTGCCCGAGCCGGAACGGCCAACGATGCCGATGACCTCGCCCGGTTCGACGGTGAAACTGATGTCCTGGAGCGTTTCCGGGCCATCGGGCCGGTAGCGGAAGCTCACCTGGCCAAACTCCACCCGGCCGGCCACCGGGGGGAGTACCGTCCGGGCGGAGGCGACCTCCGTTGGACTGTTCAGGATGTCGCCCAGGCGCTGCATGGAGATGCCGACCTGCTGGAAATCCGTCCACAACTGGGCGATGCGCATCACCGGTTGCGCCACTTGTCCGGCCAGCATGTTGAAGGCGACAAGCTGGCCGATGCTGAGCTGACCATCAATGACCAGCTTGGCGCCGAAATAGAGGGTGAGCACGGTCACCAGCTTGCCCACGAGATTGATGCTGCTGCCCGAGAGGCTGGCAAGCGCCGTGGTGCGAAAGCTTGCGCCGACGTAGCCCGCGAGCTGGTTTTCCCAGTGCCGGGTCCAATGGGGCTCAACCGCCATGGATTTGACCGTGTCGATGCCGGTGATGGTCTCCACCAGGAAGGCCTGGTTTTCGGCTCCGCGGTTGAATTTCTCCTGCAGCCGACGCCGCAGCAGGGGCGTGAAGATGGCGGAGATCAGCCCGTAGCAGGGCAGGGAGAGGAGCACGATCAGGGCCAGCGGCGCGCTGTAGTAGAACATCAGCGCGATGAAGACCACCGAGAAGGCCAGGTCAAGCACCAGGGTGATGGCGTTGCTGGTGAGGAAGTTGCGGATGTTCTCCAGTTCCCTGACCCGGGCGACCGAGTCGCCCACCCGGCGGGCGTGGAAATAGGCCAGTGGCAGGGCGAGCAGGTGGCGGAAGAGGCGGGCGCCCAGTTCCACGTCGATGCGGCTGGTGGTGTGGGCAAAGACGTAGGTGCGCAGCCCCGTGAGCACGACTTCGAACACGCTCACCACCAGCAGGCCAATGCCGATCACGTCGAGCGTGGTAAAGCCCCGGTGGACCAGCACCTTGTCCATCACCACCTGAAAGAACAGGGGGGTGACGAGCGCGAAAAACTGCAAGGCGAGGCTCACTACGAGCACTTCGGCGAAGATGCGCCGGTATTTCACCAGGGCCGGAATGAACCAGGAGAAATCAAAGCGCCCCAGCTCGCCCAGGACCGAGGCACGGGAGGTGAACAGCAGCAGCTCTCCACTCCAGCGAGCGCGCAGCGCATCGGTGCTGATGGCGGCGGTGCCACCCGTGAGCGGATCGTGGATCAGGGCTTGCTCGCCCTCCACCCGCGCGAGCAGGAAGAAACCGCCGTCGTTGTCCACCGCGACAGCGGGCAGTGGCGTGCGGTCCAGGCGCTCGAGCGCGGTCTTGATCCGACGGCTACGCAAGCCCAGGCTGCTTGCGGCCGCCAGGAGTTCTTCCGCCGTCAGGGGGCGCCGTTTGGTGCCGTACTGGTGCTGGATTTGCCCTGCGTCCAGCGTGAGCCCGTGCAGGCGCGCGATCATGGCCAGGCAGGAGAGGCCGCTGTCGATCCGTGGAGCCTTGGCCGGGTCTTGGCCGGGGGTTAAAGGCGAGTCGTGTTCGGTGGCTGACAAGGTGTTC
>DAITAZ010000006.1:101842-103490 GCA_036824045.1 Rhodocyclaceae bacterium | reverse complement strand
CCACCGTAGCCGTAGCCGTATTTGTGGCCGTACTTGTGGTAAGCCAAACTGTCACCATAGTACTTGTCGGCACGTTCAAAGTTGAGCCGATTGATCGCCACACCTAGAATGTGCCCACCAGCGGAACGTATTTTCCGCATCCCACTTCGCGCCAGCTGATAGTTGGTTTCGTCAGCCTTGATGACATAGACCATCTCATCAACGATGGTGGAGATCACCACTGCGTCTGACACCAATTGGACGGGAGGCGTGTCGATGATCACAACCGAGTATTTGCTGCGCAGTTGCTCGATGAGATCGCGGAAACGCTGGGACAGAATGAGTTCCAGAGGATTCGGCGGAATCTCGCCGGCAGGGATGATGTCCAGATCAGTTCCATCCAAACGGTGCACACACTCTTCAATAGGGGCAGAGCCACAGACAAGTTCAGAAAGTCCCTTGAGCTCTCCACCAATTTTGAGATAGCTGCCGAACCGGGGCTGACGCATGTCCGCTTCAATCACCACGGTACGCTTGGTCTGCGCCTGCGCAACGGCGAGGTTAAGCGAGAACGTGGTTTTACCCTCGCCGGGTACCGACGATGTGATGGCAAGGACCTTGTTGGGCTTGTCAATTGCCGAGAGCATCACGCTGGTACGCGCGGTGCGAATGGACTCTGAGTAGATGCTATTGGGTTCCGCAATGTAAGCGAGGCCGATATCACCGCCCTTGTGCTGACCGCTCACGTCAGGCACCGACGCGATCACCGTGGTGCCCAATTTAGTCTCTGCGTCCTTCGTGCTCTTGATCGAGCTGTCGAGACGATCAAGCGCCAGAGCACCAAGCGCCGCCAGGATGATCCCGAACAAGCCGGCAATTGCGGTGGTCTGCGCCTTCAGTGGCTTAGCCGGGCTGGACGATGGCGTTGCCTCTTCAACAATCCGAGCGCCGACAACCTGCTGGTCCCCTGCAGAAGACGTTTCCTTGAAACGGCTCAAGAACGTTTGGTAAAGCTGACGATTCGCCGCCGCTTCACGCTCAAGCTCAGCCAGCTGGATTTCCTTACGACTTTCCCCTTGAAGCGTACCTTTACTGGACCCAACACTGGACTCAAGCGCACGCTCACCCGCTTTTGCGGCCTCAAATTCCTTGGCAATGGTCTCTACAGCCAATGCGACTTGGCGGCGAGTATTCTCCTTGGCGGATTTGATATCTGACTCAGCCGCAACGCGCTTCGGATGGTCAGGCCCATAACGCTCCGAAACTTCCGCCAGCTGTTTCTCGGCAGCGGCTTCGGCAGCATGAGCCGAACCCACTGCGGAGTTGCGTGCGATTACGGGAACGGACAGAAGCTTGGCTTGGCTCGCACCCTTGACCTGTTCATATGCCTGCTCGGCCTCGATGCGACGAGCCCTCGCCTGAATCAACGAACCCATCGCACCGGACAGTTCCGTGACAGCAGCGCCCGCAACCTTGTTATCGAGCAAACCTTCCTTCTCTCGATAGGCCTGTACCGCCCGCTCAGAGGCGGTCACCTTCTCCCGCAGACCGGCGAGGCGCTCATTCAACCATCCTGCCGCCTGCTGAGTGACCTTGAAACGGGTGTCCTGTTCGTTCTGGATATAGGCTTCCGCCACGGCGTTCGCAACTTGCGCGGCCAATTCCGGAT
>DAITAZ010000006.1:0-101742 GCA_036824045.1 Rhodocyclaceae bacterium | reverse complement strand
ACCTCCTCCACGTTCACCACCTTGGTCTTGCCCGCGTCGATCATCAGCGTTGCAGTGGAGCGATAGATCGGCGTCTGCAGGGAGACGATGATCCCTGCGAGAATTGCGACCAACACGCCGACACCCAGAACACTCCATTTGTAGCGTGCAATGATGCGCCCATACTCAACGATTTCCGGCGCCCCCGAAGGTTCGGGCAACGGCGCGGACAATCCCATCACTTGCTCAGATTGACCTGTGCTCATACTTGTTCTCTTGACTCAGGAGGAAGGAAAAACTGCGTATCCCGGAGACAGGTCACCGGGCACTGCTTGGTAAGACTTGAGGACATTTTGAGGGGCGAGAAATGCCCCTCAAACAAACGAAGTACCGCCGCGAGCTGCTTAGAAGAAACTCTCTTCCACAGTCACCACATCACCCGGCTTGACTTCGATGGTCATGTCCACCTTGTTCTGCTTCTGCTTGTTGTCGCCTTCGCGGATGAGGTAGATCTTGCTTTCACTCGCCCGCTCGGTCAGACCACCCGCCAACAGCACCGCCTTGCGCACGGTGAGGCCGGGCTGATACGGATACCCACCGGGGCGGGCCACCTGACCATTCACGAAGAACATGCGGTATTCCTCAACGGTTACCGACACTCGCGGATTCACAAGGTAACGGCCCTTCAGATTGTCGGTAATGAACTTCTGCAACTCACCGACGGTCATGCCCGCGACCTTCAGCTCCCCAAGCACAGGGTAGGTGATGGTGCCTGCGTCGGTCAGCCGAAGCTTGTCCCGGCTCAGGTCATCTTCACCGTAGACCCGCACGGCGATTACGTCTCCAGTACCCAGCTTGTACGAAGACAAGCCAGTATCCTGAGCCAACGCCGGTCGGCTGAAGCACAGCGCCAGCACCATCTGGCACAACATTACAAACCAAAACTTCCCGCTCTTTTTCATTGACACACCTCCGATGTTACTGATGGATTCTAAGCCGACCATACCGCATGACACCCGTGAAAAACCACACGTGCCGTTGATTTATAACGCACAAACGTTAATTCCGATGTCTGGTCAAAATCAGGTGACATCATCTCTCCATGCATTTCCCCGCGAGAGGTGCATAGAATAAACCAAGGACAGAGGGGCCTTTAACGGAGCTATATCACGCTGGGCCAGCAACTCACGCAAGATCAGCTTGCAGAAGTGAAAAATCCCGCAAGCGACAGCGGACTAACGGACCTGACTCTGTGCAACTTGACCGGTCAGGCGACGAGCGCGAAGGGAAAGGACGAAACAGCAAGGAGGGAGTAAGAGGTGGCGAGCCAGACCCTCGGCACTTGCGGAAAACGACTATGGCTGCTTCCTTCCGGACCTGACCAGGTTTGCCGCCCCACAATGCGAGGAGACCCGCCACAACGCATTATAACCGAATCCCTACCCCCGCGCCGCCGCCAGTCTCCAATTGAGTCGGCGCAGCGGAAATCACGGAGCAGGGTCAAGATGCATGGATTACTTGATGGCTACCCCCCACGGGAATTCACCAACTTTGATCTCCGCAGCCACTTCAGCTTTGGCGGTATCAATCACCGAGACAGTGCCTGAGCGGCCGTTGGCAACCAACAACCGCGTGCCGTCCGCGGTCACGGCCATGTTCCACGGACGCTGCCCCACAGGGATCGTAGCCACGACCCTGTCCTGCGCTGTATCGATTGCCATCACACTTGCTGCCCCGCCATTGGATACATATACGATCCGGCCATCGGGCGCCATCGCGACACCATTCACCCTTTTCCCAGCGGGAATTTCGGCCACAACCCGCTTCCCCGGAACGTCGATGGCGAACACCTTGTCAGCGTTCTCGCATGCCACGTAAGCGCGCTTGCCGTCGGGCGTAAAGGCAATCCCCCTGGGGCGCTCCCCAACCTTGATGGAAGCAACCTGGCGGCGGGCCGACAAGTCCACCACATCCACCGTATCGGCCTCCTCCGCACTGACGTAGAGCCAACGGCCGTCCGGGCTGAACACGGCGTGTTCCGGGTTCCGTCCTCGAGTTTTGACCGTTGCCTTCACTTTCCCACTCGCAGCATCTATCAGCACAACGCTGTTGGAGGCCTCGACCGCCGCGGCCACCGTAGCGCCGTCGGGGGACACGCTCACTCCCTCAGGCGATTCGCCCAGTTCAATCTTGCTTGCGACCGCCTTCTTTTGCAGGTCCACCACAAGAAGTGCGCTTGACGGCTGATCGCTGACAAACAGGTACTTGCCATCACCCGATATGCCGATCCCCCGGGGCTTAGCGCCGACTGCGATGCTGTCAGTCACGGTGTTGTTCGCCAGATCAATCACCGAGACGGTCCCGGATTTCTCGTTGGGCACATAGGCAAATGGGGCAGCCCACGCTGCCCCATTTGCCAGCCCCACCGACCCCGCCGTCAAAGCGAGGGCCTGAAGCAGCCTCCTTACCGACATGCTCCCTCCTTCACAGTGGTGCCAGCCGGCGAACGCCATGCTGTTCGAACACCCGGTTCAACTGGCCATCTGCATCCAATTCGTTCATGGCCTTCTGCAAGGCTTTGGCCAAGTCTTCGTGCTCTTTCTTGACCGCCAAGCCCAGCACCCAGCCCGCCTGCGGCAGCCCGGGCAAGGGCGGATTGGCCATCACCACCCCCGGAGCGCCGCCCTTGGCGGCCTCCAACTGGCTGCGCATACCCAGCACAGCAGCGAGCTTGCCGGCCTTAAGATCGGCGACCGCCTGCCCCATGCTCTTATAGTGGCGCACGTTGTTGCGGAACTTGCCTCCCTCGTAGGACAGCAGGGCAATCGAAGCGATTGACGCGTCCTCCACCCCCACAGGCAGCCCTTCCAGCGCCAGCATGCTCTCCACCTTGGGCACCACCTCAGTGTTGAACATCAGCTGCACTGTTTCGCGAAAGTACGGGGCAAAGATCTGAACCTTGTCGTTGCGCTCCATGAAAGCCTTATCCACGGGCGCATGCATCATCACATCTGCGGGGCCGTATCCCAGGTAATGCCCCTTCCAGACCATGTTGCGCAGGTCGTCATCCATGTTCTCGTCCCCATCGAAGGGAAGAAAGGACACCTTGACGCCCAATTTCTCGGCCAGTTTGGCCGCCAGATCATTGTCGATCCCCTTGCCCTCGTCGGAGAACGGGGCAAAGTCCTTATATACCGCCACCCGCAACACGCCACGGGATTTCACTTCGGCCAGGTCATAGGCGGAAACGGCCCCCGCAGCCAGGGCCAAACACATCGCCAGCAAGGACTTGCGCAGCATGGATCGTGCTCTCCTCATCAACAACCTGATCTAGTGTGCCCAATGCCCGGACAGGAATAAAGCCGGCCGGACTTGCGAGAAACCCTTATTGCTCACGGCGGGTTTCGAGATAAGCCTTGATCGACCAGATGGCCTCCTGGCTCAGAATCCCCTCGAACGGCGGCATGTAGGTGACGCCGTTGCGAACCTTGCCCCGCCGCACACTTTCGCGGAAGTACTCATCGGTATCCGGATCGATGTCGAGCTTGCGCAAATCAGGCGCCACCCCCCCGCTTACTGCCTCCAGACCATGGCAGCGAGCGCAATTCTGCGTGTAGGCGGAAGTCCCGACCTGAATCGCTGCCTGGTCCCCGCGGTATGGATTGACCTTCTGCCAGTCGGCGCCCAGTTGCTTCAGCTTCGAGGTGTCCACCACCTGAGGCGTCACATCGCCATGGGAGAAGGCCACACCCGCCACTAGCGCGAATCCAAGCCCCAGTCCCTTCGCCACCCGATCGAAACGCTTGCCCACAACATGTCTCCTGAAAGTGTTTGTAAATGAGTGGGACCACTGAAGCGAATTTCATGCCCATACCCTTATCCACGGGAAATCACGTGCTCAGACTGCTCAGTCTTTCCCTTTATGGGACAACTAGTTGGCACAACTGCTCCATTACGGAACAACGGCAAAGCCCTAGTTGTGCGATCGCGTTGGGCGTGCTAGTTTCATCGAACTCATTCAATTAAGTCTAAGCTGGCCGAAGACCAGACCATGACATTCGGACGTTGGTGGAGACCCTGGCAATGCATATTCCTGACGCGCAGAGAGCCCGTGCTGCACACGACAGTTTTCGCTCCACCGGGCGGATTCCGGTCGAATCGCTGGACAGCCTGATTGCGGACTCCTGGAAACGCAGCCAGTCCTTCGGACTTGCGGAGGATCACCGTCCGGAGTTCGACCCGCTTCCGCGAGGCCATCTGGAGGCTGCGCGGGAAGCCGGTCAGTCGCTCTACAGTTGCGCGCGCCCGGTCATGGAGACGCTGTACGAGCAAATCGTCGGCACCCAAAGCATGATCATCCTCACCGACAGCCGGGGCTTGATCCTCCACGCATTGGGCGACGACGACTTTCTCGCCCGCGCCGAGAAGGTGGCTCTGCGCCCCGGCGTCAACTGGTCGGAGCAAAGCATAGGTACCAATGCCGTGGGCACGGCACTGGCCAGCGGCGAACCGACGCTCGTTCACGGCCCGGAGCACTTCCTCCGGGTCAATCACTGCCTTACCTGCTCGGCTGTGCCGATCGCCGACCCTTATGGCAAGACCATCGGTTCGCTCGACGTTTCGGGGGATTGGCGCAGCTACCAGCGGCACACCCTTGCGCTGGTGCGCATGTCTGGCCAACTGATCGAGAACCATCTTTTCAGTAACGCCTTTGCCGACACCATCGTGCTGGAGTTTCACAGCCGGCCGGAGTTCATTGGCACCCTGTGCCAGGGCATGGTCGCCTTCCAGCCGGATGGCACCCTGCTTTCGGCCAACAAGAGCGGCTTGTTCCAACTGGGCATCGGGCTGAACGGGCTGCGCAGCCACACCTTCCCGTCATTGTTCGGCATCCCCGTCTCGGCGCTCATGGATCACATCCGCACCCACGGAAACGGGCTGATCCCCCTGAATCTTCCCGCAGGCGTCCGCGTGATGGCTCGCGCCCGACTGGGGCTCGCCACACGCATGGGAAACAACATCTACTTCCACCTCCAGGACAAGGCGCCACGGACGTTCGAGGCGGAGCCGGCCGCCCAGCGCCCGTCCCTGTCCTCCGCGCAGCCCCGCCTCAACACCTCGGGGCTATCCGAGCACAAATCCCCGTCACTGGCCTCGCTCAGCACGGGGGATAGCCAGGTGGATGCCGCGCTCGCCAAGATCCGCAAGGTCGTGGGGCGGGACATTGCCCTGCTCATCCAGGGGGAAACCGGCACCGGCAAGGAGTTGCTCGCCCGGGCCATTCATGCCGACTCGCCCCGCCGCAACGGGCCGTTTGTCGCCGTCAACTGCGCCTCGATTCCGGAAAGCCTGATTGAGTCCGAACTGTTCGGTTACGAGGAGGGCGCGTTCACCGGGGCGCGCAAGCGCGGCAACCACGGCAAGATCGTTGCCGCTCACGGCGGCACGCTGTTCCTGGATGAGATCGGCGACATGCCGCTCGCCCTGCAGGCGCGGCTCCTGCGCGTACTTCAGGAGCGGGTGGTCACCCCGCTGGGTAGCACCAAAAGCACGCCCATCGATGTATCGATCATCTGCGCCACGCACCGCAAGCTCAAGGAACTGATCGCCCGGGAGCTTTTCCGGGAGGACTTGTACTACCGCCTCAATGGCCTCTTGATCACCCTGCCACCGCTGCGCATGCGCAGCGACCTGGAAGCCGTGGTGGACCGCATCCTGCAGCGGGAACTGGAAGCCTCTCCCGGCGTGCGGATCGCGCCGGACGTGCTGGATCTCTTCCGACGCCACCCGTGGCCGGGCAACTGCCGGCAGTTAGCCAATGTGCTGCGCACCGCGCTGGTGATGGCGGACGACGCAGCCTGTATTGCCCGGGAGCACCTCCCGGACGACTTCCTGGAAGACCTGGAGATGGCTGCCGAGCCCGAGGAAGGCGGCAGTCCGTCGCCCCAGCCGCTGCTGCGGGAAGACGCCCGGCTGGAAGACATCGAATTCACCGCTATCCAGCGCACCCTCGATGCCACGGGGGGCAATGTTTCGGCCACTGCGCGCAAGCTGGGCATCAGCAGGAACACCATTTACCGCAAGCTCCGGCAAGGACACGGCCCCCACTAGGCGGCGCGGCCCACTGCTGGGGAAAGCCCGGACGCGGCGCGGCGGTGCGCTGTCAACGCTCGAAGGCCGCAGCTTCCAGTTCCAGGAACACCCGGTTCACGTTGGCGCGATGCTCGCGTCCGTAGCCCGCCTTGCCCGCCCACGGGGGGAGCACCACGCGATCCGTCACCTGGCTCAAATCACCGCCTGCATCCAGTTCAGCCTGGACAGCCTGCTCCAGCGCATTCAAGTAGGCCGCTGTGTCAGCAATAACCGCACCCCCTGCCTCCGCGCCATGGCCAGGCACCACAAGGCCCGGGCGCAAAGCCAGCAAAGCGCCAATGGCCTGCTTCCACCCGGCAAGGCTGGCTTCCCGCAGCGCCGGCACTGCGTCCCCCCAGGCAAGATCGCCTGCAAACAGGACTCCGCTTGCGTCATCCAGAATCGCAAGATCCCCCGGGGTATGGGCATGAGCAAACGGCAGCAGAAGCAGGCTCCGCCCGGCAAGGACAACGCGGGTGGGGCCCGTCACCCGTTGGGTTGGCAAGCGGATGCGCGTGCCAGCCATCTCCCCTTGGCCAATCTCGCCCGTCAGGCGCTTCAGGCACTGCTCACAGCGGCGGGCCATGAGGTCGGCCGCCACCCCGCTCGCCCACACTGGCACCCTCCACGCGCTGTTGCCCAGCACGTGTTCCGGGTGGGCATGGGTATTGATGACGGCCACCACCCCTCGCCCGGTCACCCGCTGCACCGCCTGCGCCAGCGCCTTGCCCGCGCGCCGGGAGGGTCCCGGGTCGATCACCACCGCGCCGCCCGGCCCCACGAGCACGCCGGCGTTGGCAACTCGCCCACAGTTCTCCGCCGTCGGCTCGCCTCCGCTACCGGCCACCCGGAAAACCCCCGGAGCCACGCGCTCCAGCCGCGGCGTTGGGCAAGCTGCCGCGCCCCCCACGCCATCGATGAGGCAAAACAGCACGCCCATGAACAACGGAACAAATCTTGCTTTAATCATGGTCTGACAGGCGGTGTGATCAACAGGGCTCCCACATCGAAGGCCCGGGCCTCCGCTGGCAACACACTACAACAACGAGCAGGGTAGGAGACGAGACATGGCGCTGGCGGCGAGAAGCATGGCCGTGCCCGAAGGGCGCATTTTGCACGCGGCGATAGCCCTTTCAGTGCTGGCGCACGCGCTTGTGCTGGCGATGGCGCCGGGGTGGAACAAACCTGTGGCGAACGCCCCGCTGCGGCTGACCGCCTTCCTGCGGCTGGAATCCCCGCCCGCCGAAGTACGCCCCGCCGCTCCGTCCGCGCCCACGCAACCCGCCACACCCGCGGCACTGCCGACGGCGCCAGCACAACCGAAACCCAGCCAGAAACCGGTTGCCCCCCGCCCGATCCTCGCTGCCGCACAAACGCCGGCAACCTTCGCGCCATCACTCGCAACGCCCCCCGGCGAGCCCCCAGCCCCAACCGCCGCCGTTGCCGCCTCGACGCCCGGCGTCTCAGCTGACACCCCGGTGACGCCGCCCCCCAAACCCGACAGCCGCCAGATCAGCCACTACGGGCGGCAAGTGGAACAGGCGCTGCAAGGGCAGCACACCTATCCACGGCTCGCCCAGGTCCGCGGCTGGCAAGGCTCGGTGCGGCTGCTGCTGTCGTTTCAGTCCAGCGGCAAACTGGCTCACATCACCCTGGCGGATTCCAGCGGACACAGCATCCTGGACGAAGCCGCCATTCAATTGCTCCGCGCAGCCAGCCTGCCGCCCCCGCCGGAACCCCTGCGCCTGGTGGCGTTCCAGGTACCGGTGGACGTGGTCTACCGGCTGCAGTAACCCGAATTGCCCAAACCGGCGAGCTGGCTCGCCCCTTCCATCACAGCACATTGCAATGAACAGTCCGCTCAAACCACTGGCCCTGGCACTCCTGGCCGCCGGCGCCCTCACGCCCCCCGCAGGGCTTGCTGAAACCCTGGCCCCACAAGTGGTGATCACCGCCACCCGGGTCGAACAGAACAGCTTCGACGTCCCCGCCTCCATCGACAGCATCAGCGCCGCCCGCATCCGCGCCGGCAACCTGCAGGTGGACCTGTCCGAATCCATGGGCAGCGTGCCCGGGTTGCAAGCGCGTAACCGACAGAACTACGCCCAAGACCTGCAGATTTCATCCCGCGGCTTCGGCGCCCGCGCCACCTTTGGCGTGCGCGGCATCCGCCTCTACACCGATGGCATCCCCGCCACCATGCCCGACGGACAGGGACAGGTGTCCCACTTCGCGCTCGGTTCGGCCCAGCGCATCGAGGTCCTCAGAGGGCCGTTTTCCGCGCTGTACGGAAACTCCTCGGGCGGCGTGATCCAGATCTTCACCGAAGATGGCGCTGAACCGGAGCTCACCCCCTCCCTGGCCGTGGGCAGTTACGAGACCCGTCGCTACGGGCTCAAGGCCAGCGGCAGCCAGGGCAAGCTCAGCTACGTGCTGGAAGGCTCCCAGTTTTCGACCCGAGGCTATCGGGAACACAGCGATGCCGAGCGCACCTCCGGCAACGCCAAGCTGAAACTGCGCCTGGACGACGACACCCAGTTGACCCTGCTGGCCAACAGCCTGCGGGTGAAAGCAGCGGACCCCCTTGGCTTGACCCAGGATGAATTCCGCGCCAACCCCCAGCAGGCGACGGCGGTGGCCAAACAATTCGACACGCGCAAGGACATCGACCAGATGCAGGGCGGGCTGGCACTCGAGCGCCGCGTCAACGCCCGCAACAAGCTGGCCCTGACAGCCTGGAGCGGCAGCCGCAGCGTGCGCCAGGTCCAATCCATCCCCGTAGCCACCCAGGCGCCCGCCACTCACCCCGGGGGCGTCATCGATTTTGACCGCCGCTACGCGGGCATGGACGGACGCTGGATCTGGAACAGTTCGGCGCTCACCCTCACGGGCGGGCTGTCCTACGAGACTTCACTGGACTTTCGCCGCGGCTACCGCAACTACCTGGGCTCCGGCGCCAGCCAGCAGCTTGGCGTGCTTGGCGCCCAGCGGCGGGACGAGCACAACACCGTCAGCGCCTTCGATCAGTACATTCAGGCCGAATGGCGATTTGCGCCACGCTGGTCGCTTTCCGCCGGGGTCCGCCACAGCACGATCCGCTTCGTCAGTGAAGACAACTACGTGGTCACCGGCAATCCGGACGACAGTGGCAACACCCGTTTCAGCAAAACCACGCCGGTTCTGGGTCTGCTGTTCCGCGCCACAGACAGCGTCAATCTCTACGCTTCCGCTGGTGTTGGCTTTGAAACGCCCACCCTGAACGAACTGTCGTACCGTCCCAACGGGCAGTCCGGTCTGAATTTCTCCCTCAAACCCGCTGTCAGCCGCAACGTGGAAATGGGTGCCAAGGCGGCACTGGGGACTGGCACATTATTGAACGTTGCACTGTTCCAAGTTGGCACAGAAGACGAAATCGTGACGCAGACCAACAGCGGCGGCCGCTCCACCTTCCAGAATGCGGGCCATACCACCCGACGCGGCCTGGAAATCGGTCTCGAAAGCCAGCTGGGCGCAGGTTTCACCCTGACCGGCGCCTATAGCCGCCTCACCGCCACCTACGACGACAGCTTTCTCACCTGTACCGCGGCCCCCTGTGCCACACCCAACGTGATGATTGCCGCCGGCAACCGCATTCCGGGCATCCCGAAACAGAGCCTCTTTGCCGAACTCGCCTGGCGACACGTCCCCAGCGGCTTTTCCACAGCCATTGAAGTGCAGCGGGTGGATCGGGTCTACGCCAACGACCAGAACAGCGTCTGGGCCGACGGCTACACCGTTGCCAACCTGCGCGCCGGTTTCAGCCACAAGCTCGGGGCCTGGCGGTTCAGCGAGTTCGTCAGGGTCAACAACGTGGCCGACCGCAGCTACGTCGGCTCGGTGATCGTCAATGAAGGCAACCAGCGCTACTTTGAATCCGCCCCCGGACGCAACGTCCTGGTGGGAGCCAGCGCCACTTACCGGTACTGAGCCGCGTTTCCGGGGGAATGCTCGCCCTGCGCCAGCGCGGGCGCCCCCGCCCGCCTCGGCTTGCCAGCGCCCCGATCCATTCAGACAAAAAAAACCGGCCAGCGGCCGGTTATAAAGAGAGTGGAAGGAAACCACAGATAAGCAAACAACCACCACCTACCTAAACAACAGCATTACCTCCAGCGACGTCAAAATCCTCGGCTCTGGCACAACGCCCCCGCATCCTTGCGCGGCAAGGGGCGGGTGGCGCCATCGTCAAGCTCCACCAGGCCATGCCGTGCTGCCAGATGCAGCAACTCGAAATCGTTCTCCACCTGCAGTTTCTGCCGGATCATCGACAGATAATTGACGATGGTCTTGGGGCTCAGGTGCATGCGCCCGGCCACGCTGCTCACCGAATCTCCCCGGGCGGAAAGCCGCAGCACTTCAAATTCCCGGGGGGTCAGGCAATCGAGGCCGTTGTACTGATCCAGCAATCCCCGTGCCAGAATCTGCGCAATCTCGGGGGAGAGCACCCGGCGCCCGCAGGACACCTCGCGGATGGCTTCGATCATTTCCCCCGGCTCGCTGCTCTTGGTCAAATAGCCCACGGCCCCCAGGCGCATGGCCTGGGTGGCGAAAGACGGGTTGTTGTACATGGAGAACACCAGCACCCGCAGCCCCGGTTCCCGGCCCAGCATGCGGCGGATGGCCTCCAGGCCGCTGGCGCCGGGCAGGCCCAGGTCCACCACTGCCACGTCCAGCGCCTGCTCGCACACGCGGGCATAGGCCTCGTCAGCCGTGGCGGCCTCGGCGACCACCTTCAAATCCGGCTCGGCATCGAGCAGACGCCGGTAGCCGGTCCGCACCACCGCATGGTCATCCACCAGCAGGATCCTGATCATTGCTCCTCCTTGTCTCGTCTTGAGGCAGGCTCACACTCAGGGTGAGTCCT
Source organism: Rhodocyclaceae bacterium (assembly GCA_036824045.1). Lineage (GTDB taxonomy): Bacteria > Pseudomonadota > Gammaproteobacteria > Burkholderiales > Rhodocyclaceae > DAITAZ01. Next base: position 90,731 of record DAITAZ010000006.1, on the reverse strand, counting down.
TTTGGCACAGCATCTGACAACTCCAGGGAGCCGCCGACCATCTCAATCCGCTCCCGCATGCCGGGAATGCCACCGCCGGCGCGGTCCAGCACCTCGGCCGCCCGGCCAACGCCATCGTCGGTGACCGTCAGCCCAACCTGCCCATCCGCCACGGCCAGTCGCACCCGGCAACGGGTCGCGCCACTGTGCCGGACCACGTTGGTCAGGGCCTCCTGCAATGCCCGGTACAGCGCCAGCGCCGGCCCTTCGCCGACGACCGGCAACTGCTCCGGCAGCACGGCCTGGATCGTCAATCCGGTCGCCCGTTGCTGCCAGCTCGTGATCAGATCCCGCAGCGCATCCAGCAAGCCCAGACCATCCAGACCGTGGGGCCGCAGGCGCCCCAGCATGTCGCTCACGTGGCTGGCAATGCGCCGGGCTTCCCGCACCACGTCCGCACCGCATTCGGCCAATTGCTCCGGTGCCGCCCCGGCTGCATGACGCTGCACGTAGGCACCCGCGGCGCCGATCGCGGCAAGGCTTTGGCCAATCTCATCGTGCAAGTCACGTGCCAGTTCCCGGCGTTCGCTCTCCTGCACGCTGATCAGCCGGCGGGCCAGACGCCGTTCGCTGCGCCGGGCCCGCTCCAGGCTGGTCGCCAGGCCATCAATGGCGCGGCCGATCCGGGCAAACTCCTTGAGGCGGAAGCTGGGCAAGCCGGCGCTGGGTAGCCCCCGGCCCAGCCTCGAGAGCCCCTCCTCCAGCGCCCGCACCGGCGCCAGGGCCCGATGGGCCGCCAGCCACGCGGCCCCAATGCTGGCCAGCGTGTACAGAAAGAGGATGAGCAACAGGCGGGAGCCGTCGTGCGCGATTTCCCGTGCCTCGCTGGCTGGATCGGGGCGGATCACCAGCACGCCGCCGTCGGCCAGGGGCAATCGGTGCTCGCGCAAGGCCGGGGGCTCAGTCCGCAGCAGACGCGCAATCCAGGCCGGCAGTTCGGGCGCGTCCACGGCCATGGGGGCACTGCCCGGCTGCTCCAGGCTCACGCGCACATGGCGCAGTGCCCCCTCCTCCAGCAACCGCTGCAAGGCGACGGCAGCCCCCGGGCCCGCATCCGCCCTGCCCGCCTGGGCGGCGGCCAGCAACACGTCCGCCAGGCGGGAGGAAGCCCGCACCTCCTCCTCCACGTCCCGCCCCAGGCTGGAGGCCAGCACCAACAGCACCACCGCAAACAGCACAGCGGAAAAGGCAGCCAGATAGGCCACCAGACGAAAGCGCAGATCCATGGCGATTCCTGATCCTCTTGTCCATAAGCGAGGCGCGCAGCGCCCCCATCACATCCACCCGCGCAACTCCCGTGCCCGCCGCGATCGGGAACACATCCCGGCCGCTCCCGGATTCCGCGGGAACGCCTCCCGCCCTCCGGGGGAAAGCGTCCCGAATCCACCCGCAGCGGGCTTTCTAGAATCCTCCCACCCTCGGCAACCGCCCGGGGCCGATACAAGAGACACCACAAAGGAGGATTCAAGGCGTGACCACATCACACAACACCAAGGGGACCGCCCTGCGGCGGCTGACACTGGCGGTCGCCGGCGCCCTGTGCCTGAGCGCCCACGCGGCCAAGCCCGTGGCCTGGGACGACATCGTCCACGACGACAAGACCGCCGGCGATGTGCTGACTTACGGCCTGGGCATGAAGGCTCAGCGCTACAGCCCGATGAAGGCCATCAACAGCCGCAACGTTGCAGGCCTCGTACCCGCCTGGAGCTTCTCCTTCGGCGGTGAAAAACAGCGGGGACAGGAAGCCCAGGCACTGGTGCACGACGGGGTCGTCTACGTCACCGCCTCCTACTCCCGCTTCTTCGCCCTGGACGCCCGGACCGGCAAGCGCCTCTGGCAATACGAACACAAGCTGCCCGACGACATCCGCCCCTGTTGCGACGTGGTCAACCGCGGCCCAGCCATCTTCGGCGACAAGGTCTTCTTTGGCACCCTGGACGCCGGCCTGGTCGCCCTCAACAAGGACACCGGCAAGGTGGTGTGGAGCAAGAAGTGGGGCGATCACAAGGTCGGTTACACCATGACCGGCGCCCCCTTTGTGGTGAAAGACCAGAAGAGCGGAAGGGTCCTGCTGGTCCACGGCTCCTCCGGCGACGAATTCGGCGTCGTGGGCTGGCTGTTCGCCCGCGATCCCGACACCGGCGAAGAAGTCTGGGCCCGCCCCCTGGTGGAAGGCCACATGGGGCGGCTCAACGGCAAGGAAAGCACCCCCACCGGTGACAAGAATGCGCCCTCCTGGCCCCGCGACAAGGACGGAAATCTGGTGGAGGCCTGGCATCACGGCGGAGGCGCCCCGTGGCAGACCGCCAGCTTCGATGTGGAGAACAACACGGTGGTGATCGGCGCCGGCAATCCGGCCCCATGGAACACCTGGAAGCGCACCAAGGAAGGCGACGACCCTCGCAACTGGGACAGCCTGTTCACCTCGGGCCAAGCCTACGTAGACGCCAGCACCGGCGAACTCAAGGGCTTCTACCAGCACACGCCCAACGATGCCTGGGACTTCTCCGGCAACAACTCGGTGGTGCTCTTCGAGTACAAGGACCCGAAGAGCGGCAAACTGGTCAAAGCCAGCGCCCATGCGGACCGCAACGGCTTTTTCTTCGTCACCGACCGGCAGAAGCTGGCCACCGGCGCCGGCTACCCCAACAAGCCCACCGCCCTGATCGGCGCCTGGCCCTTCGTGGACGGGATTACCTGGGCCAAGGGCTTCGATCTCAAGACCGGCAAGCCCATCGAGGTGGAGGGCCAGCGCCCGCCCCTGCCCAAGGAGGGCGCAACCAAGGGGGACTCCATCGTCGTCTCGCCCCCCTTCCTGGGCGGAACCAACTGGCACCCCATGTCCTTCAGTCCGGACACCGGCCTGTTCTACATTCCCGCCAACCACTGGTCCATGGACTACTGGACCGAGCACCTGAGCTACAAGGCTGGCGCGGCCTACCTGGGCCAGGGTTTCCGCATCAAACGGCTGTTCGACGACCACGTGGGCATTCTGCGCGCCATCGACCCCAAGACCGGCAAGATCGCCTGGGAGCAGAAAGAGAAATTCCCCCTGTGGGCGGGCACCCTCACCACCGCCGGCGGGCTGGTATTCACGGGCACCTCGGATGGCTACGTGAAGGCTTTCGACGCCAAGAACGGCAAGGAACTGTGGAAGTTCCAGACCGGCTCGGGCGTCGTTTCCGTGCCCATCACGTGGGAGATGGACGGGGAGCAGTACGTGGGCATCCAGTCGGGCTACGGCGGTGCAGTCCCCCTGTGGGGCGGCGACATGGCCGATCTGACCAAGCAGGTCACTCAGGGGGGGTCCTTCTGGGTATTCAAGCTGCCCAAGCAAATGGCCAGCCGCTGAGCGGTGCGGGGCGGCCCGTGACCGATGCCGCGGCCACGGGCCCCGCCCGACCCGTTTCCCCCGGAGGCAGGTGCGGAGCGTCGGCTTCCTTCCGCTCTCCTTTGTGCCGGGCGGCCCGGCCAGATCACCCGGCCGCCGTCCGTTTTTTTCCGGAGTGCAAGCCCATGCCCAGTCCACGGGGCGCATTGCGTTACACCTTGTTCTGCCTGGCCGCCAGCCTGATCCTGCCCTCCGTCCGGGCCGAGGACCCACGGGGCGAAGGCCAGATCATCAACGGCTGCGGCATCTGGCCCCACGCCCGGTGTGCCGGGGCAGATCTACGCCACACCGATTTGTCTGGCCGCGATCTGGCGGGTGCGGATTTCACCAACGCCCGGCTGGCCCGGGCCGATCTGCGGGCGGCCAATCTGGCCGGCGCGGTGCTGGACGGTGCCGACCTGAGCGGCGCCCGCCTGAGCAAGGCCAACGCCCCCGCCGCAAGCTTCCGTGGCGCCCGGCTGGTGGGTGCGGACCTCGAATTTGCCCGGCTGATGCGGGCCGACCTCTCCGGCGCCGATCTGACCGCCGCCAACCTGGAAGCCGTACGCGCGCATTTCGCCTGGTTTGTCGGCGCCCGGCTCGAAAACGCCAATCTCCAGGAAGGCAAGTTCGTGTCCGCCAACCTCAAGGACGCCCGGATGGAAGGCAGCTTCCTGCGGTTCACCATCTTCCCGGACGCCAACTTCGAAGGCTGCACCGGCTGCCCGAAGGACTGGTGATGCGGCCCCTTGTACTCACTGCCCTGCTTACCCTCGCTGGCACGGCCCTGGCCCAGGACGGCAACCCCCGACGGGGCGCGGCCGACGCCGTGCGCGACGGACACGCGCTCTACCACCAACACTGCGCCCGCTGCCACGGGGCCAACGCGGTGGGCAAAGGCGAGGCCGCGCCCGACCTGCGCCAGCTCGACCGCTACTGCCGCCGCATCGCCCAGGCCGACATTCGCGCCGCCTGTGTGCGGGACAACGACGTCTACTTCCGCCTGTCCGTGCTCAAGGGCAAAACCAAGGTCGGGGTGGAGCACATGCCCCCTTGGGACGGCGTGCTCGACCAAGACTCCATCTGGGCAATCAAGAGCTATGTGGAATCCCTCTCCGGTGACTGGCGCTGAACACGGCCGAAGGGCAGAAAAAAAGCGGGGCCCTCCCGGACCCCGCTCCCTGACTGCCCGAAGGCACGCAGCCCGCAACAGGCCGCGCCGCCGCCAATCAGCCCTTGGCCAGCTTGAACACCCAGACGGAACCGCCCTGCTCCAGGTAGTTCACCTTCTTGGCCACATCGCCGCCCCACAGAGGCACCGCGCCACCCCAGCCGGAAACCACGGCGATGTACTGCTCGCCGCCCTCTTCCCAGGTGACCGGAGGCGCCACCACGCCCGAACCGGTCTGGAAGCTCCACAGTTCCTTGCCGGTCTTGGCGTCGGCTGCCTTCAGGTAGCCTTCCGGAGTGCCCCAGAACACCAGGCCGCCCTTGGTGGTCATCACGCCACCCCACAGCGGAGCGTTGTTGGTGATCTGCCAGGCGATCTTGCCAGTGGCCGGGTCCACCGCCCGCAGGGCGCCGATGTAGTCGCCCCCGATTTCCTTCGGGTCCAGGGTCTTGATGGTGAAGCCCGCGCCCAGGTAGGCCGCGCCCTTCTTGTAGGTGATGGGCTCGTTCCAGATTTCCATGCCCCACTCGTTGGCGGGCACATAGAAGTAGCCGGTATCCGGGCTGTAGGCCATGGGCATCTGGTTCTTGCCACCCAGGAAGGAAGGCGCCGCGAACACCGAGCCGCCCTTCTTGCCATCGGCGGACTTGGAGGGGTCGCCCGGACGGTTCTCGGCGATGAACTTGGGCCGGCCGTTGTCGTCCAGGCCGGAGGCCCAGGTCAGCTTCTTGACGAAGGGGAAGCCACGGACAAACTTGCCGTTCTTGGCGTCGAGCACATAGAAGAAGCCGTTCCGGTCGGCCTTGCCGCCCAGCAGCCGACCATCCTTGGCCTTGAAGGTGACGAATTCGTTCACCCCGTCAAAGTCCCACCCGTCGTTGGGCGTGCCCTGGAAGTGCCAGACGATCTTGCCGGTATCGGCATCGATGGCCACCGTGGAGCAGGAATAGAGGTTGTCACCGGGGCGCAGGTGGCTGTTCCACGGGGCGGGGTTGCCGGTGCCCATGTAGATCAGGTTGGTCTGCGGGTCATAGCTGCCGCCCAGCCAGGTGGCGGCCCCACCGGTCTTCCACAGGTCGCCCGGCCAGGTCTTGTTGGTCTCGCCGGAGATACCGTTCTCCTTGCCGTCCTTGAAGCCCATGTGGCCTTCAACCGTCGGACGCATCCACACCATCTTGCCGGTCTTGGCATCGCGGGCTTCCACCCGGCCGAGTACGCCGAATTCGCCGCCGGAGACGCCGGTCACCACCATGCCTTTGACGATGATGGGTGCGGCGGAATAGGAGTAACCCGCCTGGAAGTCGTCGATCTTCTCCTTCCACACCACCTTGCCGGTCTTCTGGTCCAGCGCCACCAACTGGGCATCCAGGGTGCCGAAGATCACCAGGTTGTCGAACAGGGCGGCGCCGCGATTGATCACGTCGCAGCAGGGCATGATGCCTTCGGGCAGACGATGCTCATACTTCCACAGCTTCTTGCCGGTCTTGGTGTCGATGGCGTAGAGGCGGGAATAGGAAGCGGTGACGAACATCACCCCGTCGTGCACCACGGGCTGGGATTCCTGGCCGCGCTGCTTCTCGCCGCCGAAGGACATGCTCCAGACAGGTACCAGACTCTTGACATTGCCCGTGTTGATCTTGGTCAGCGGGCTGTAGCGCTGCCCTTGCGTGCCCATCCCCCAGGACAGCACATCGCCCGTGGTCTTGGCGTCATCTTCGATCATCTTGTCGGTCACGGGGCCGGCAATTGCAGTGGTGCCGGCGGCGCCGCAAGCGGCTGCCACACACAGGGCCAGCAGATGTTTCTTGAACACGGAATCCTCCTTCTTTAACCGTATGGATATTGCGGCTGAGCCGCTCTTGGTCTTGCGTCCTATCCCCTTGTCCCCACCTGCGCAGAATGGCTCAGCCTGTTCAGGCTGCTGAGATTCGGGAGATCAAAGCGATTTGATCTAGCGCAAAGTTCGTGCCAGAACGTGATCGATTTGGCAGGGCGTCCGGGAATCCGCGTTGGAAGGGATGAAATGCCCACCCGGGCTTGAGATGGGCGCGTGCAAACCGTACTGAGGAACTAAGGCGCGGATTTACCGGGAAATTTTCCCGACCGCTGGGCAAGGGCTTGACAGCACCGGTTTCGGGTTTGCGGCCCCGCGCGGGCTCGCACCGGATACCGCAATGCAATAAATTCTTCCGCAGCGCAGCAAATGTGTTACCCGACTGTTCCATCACGGAACAGCCCGTATCGTCCCGTGACAGAACAAGCGGGCAACCGTTCAATGCCCGGCCAGCGCCCGCTGCTCGTATCGGGGATACAGATGGGTGACGTTGCGCAGGAATTCGGTGTCCACCGCTCCGAGGTGACGGAAGCGCTCGGGGATGGGCGTGGCCAGCACTTCGTTCATGTCCAGTCCCCGCTCGGCGGCGCTGGTGAGCATGGAATCGAGCCACGTGAGGTAGTCACGCGTCTGCCGGATGCCCGCGGAGCCCCTTGTCACATGGCCATGGCTGGGCACCAGGGTGGAAAAACCCATCTTCTCCAGCCGATCCAGCGCCGCCAGCCATTGCGGAACGCGGGCGTGGGGGGTGGTAATGATCCGGTTGTAGAACACCAGGCCACCGGCAAACATGACGCCGCTGTGGCGGTCGATGAGCACCAGATCATCATCGGTGTGCCCTTCCAGCCGGATCAGTTCCAGTTCCCGCCCGCCGACGCTGAGCACGCCGGGGGAGATCGCTTCCCGCGCGGGGGTGGACTCGGTGGCCCGCATCCAGTCGCCGCACACCCGGTAGAGGTTCTCGGCGTAGGCCCCCCCTTCCCGCTGCATCCCCGCCATGCTGCCGGGCAGCGCACTGAGCGGAACGTCCGCGTAGGCCTGGTTGCCGAAAAAGTAGTCCGGGTGCAGGTTGAGATTCACCACCCGCAGGACGGGCAGCGGCGTCACCGCCCGGATGGCTGCCCGCTGCTGCTCGCCATAGAGCCGGCTGGGGCCGGTGTTCACCACCACCACGCCCTCCCGGGTGACGATGAAGCCGGTGTTGATGATGTTGCAGCCATTCGCGGGCGCGAAGTCCTCCACCGCGCCCTCGATCACGTACACACCGCTCGCCAGTTCCCGCGGTTTGAGCTGGTAATCCAGCCGCGCCGGGTCGAGCCCCCAGGCGGCGCTGGCCGCCAGCGCCAGGGCCAGCCCCCATCCGCCCAACCAGTGCCGGGCGCTCACTGGACGATCCTCGCGTCGATGCGATTGCCGTTGTTGTCCCGCCCCGTCAGCCGGAGCGCACCTTGCGGCAAGACCCCGAGATCGAAGGAAAACACCGGGTTCTCACTCACCGGCTCGAAGGTGTCGATCCGCATGTATTCCCGCCCGCTGTCGTCGGCCAGGGTGAGCTGATCGATGTAAAAGGCGGGAACGCCACTCACCAGCCCCGTGTCCATGGGATGCATCACCCGTACCCGCAGGCGCCCGGGAGCCTCCCCGCCCTTGTCGCGGCTGAACAACCTGCCCTGAACCTGGTTGAGGGTCTGCGACCAGGTGCCGGATACGCGGGTCGCGCCCGGCAAGGTGCACCCTCCGCCCGACGCTTCCACCCAGGTGCTCCCCACGTGCCACACGCCATCCGCCGTGCGCGCCGCCGCCCGCACCGGGCTGGCCTGCTGCAGCTTGAAGCGAAAGGAGAGCACAGGCCGCGCCGCCAGAGGACGGAAGGCGAGCACCTTGCGGATGGGGTTGCGGTCCACCAGCACCACCACCTCCTCCACGGCGCCGAGCGCCTGGGCATCGACGGTGATAGGCACGTTCATCGCGTCCTCGGCGAACTTCGGCCCGGTGACCTTCACCCGGCTGTCAAACTCCAGTTGGCCTCCCGGCAGGAATTCCCGCTCCATGTCCGGCCAGACGCCGGACTGGAACGGATCGCCCCCAGCCGCCCAGGCTGGCCCCCCCAGCAACGCAGCCAACAACCAACACAGCAGACTCCTCACGGCCTTCTCCCCGCAGCACAAGCTTTGAATCAAGCAAAGCGCGTACCTGAGCTGGCATTTGCGGGCACAACGCTTATGTATCGCCCGGGCCGCCCCCAGTGTCGTCCGCACTCAAGCCCACCATCCGCTCCGGCCGCACCCACCGGGCAAACTCCTCGGCGGTAACGTCGCCCAACGCCAGCGCAGCCTCTCGCAGCGTGCTGCCGTCGCGATGCGCCTTGTGGGCAATGGCTGCGGCACGGTCGTAGCCAATGTGGGGCGCCAAGGCGGTGACCAGCATCAGCGAACGCTCCAGCAATTCGCTGATCCGCCCTTCGTTCGCCCGGATACCCCGGGCACAGTGGTGGTCAATACTGACCATGCCATCGGCCAACAGGCGCACACTCTGCAGGAAGTTGTGGGCCAGCAGCGGTTTATACACATTGAGCTCGAAGTTGCCGGACGCGGCACCCAGGTTGATCGCCACGTCGTTGGCCAGCACCTGGCAACACACCATGGTCAACGCCTCGCACTGGGTCGGATTCACCTTCCCGGGCATGATGGAACTCCCCGGTTCGTTCTCCGGCACACTCAACTCGCCCAGCCCGCAGCGGGGACCGGAGGCCAGCCAGCGGATGTCGTTAGCGATCTTCATGAGGGCAGCAGCCAGTGTCTTCAGCGCCCCGTGCGCTGCCACCAGTGCCTCGTGGCCCGCCAGCGCGGCGAACGGGTTGTCCGCGCAACGGAAGGCCAGTTGGCACTCTCGGGCCAGCGCTGCCGCCACGCGTCGGCCAAAGTCCGGGTGGGTATTGAGGCCAGTGCCGACGGCGGTGCCGCCCACTGCCAGCGCCTGCAGCAAGGGCAGGGAAGCCTCTACCTGCCCCTCGGCAATGGCCAACTGCGCGCTGTAAGCGGAAAACTCCTGCCCCAGGCGAAGCGGCACGGCGTCCTGCAAATGGGTGCGTCCGACCTTGATGATGTCCTGAAACGCGCGGGCCTTGCCCTCCAACGTTCCGCGCAGGGCGCGCAGCGCCGGCAACAGACGGTTGGCCACGCCCAGGCAGGCTGCCACGTGCATGGCGGTGGGGAATATGTCGTTGGAGGACTGCCCGAGATTCACCTCGTCATTGGCATGCACCAGCCGATCCGCACCCCGGGTCCCGCCCAGCATCTCGGAGGCGCGGTTGGCCAGCACCTCGTTCATGTTCATATTGGTTTGGGTGCCTGACCCGGTCTGCCAGATGGAAAGGGGAAACTCCTGGTCCAGCCGCCCGGCAGCCACCTCCAGTGCAGCAGCAACAATGGCCTGGGCCTTGCGCGGGTCCAGCAGGCCCAACTCCGCATTCACCCGGGCACAGGCGGCCTTGATGCGGCCCAAGGCGGCGATCAACTCTGCCGGCATCCGCTCGGTCGAGATGGCGAAATGCATCAGCGATCGCTGGGTCTGGGCGCCCCACAGGCGCCCCGCCGGCACCTGGATTGCCCCCATGGAATCCCGCTCGGTTCGACTTGCTGTCATCTCGCCCCCTTGTCTGGATTGCCCCCCGGCGGGGGCTTCCCTGAGCCGCGGCCATCAAGCTGACCGCGACCGGACTGAACGCGTGCCCCGGCTACCCGGTCCAACCGGCAGGAGGCATCTCATGACCCCGGAAAATACCCTCAGCACTCGGCAGGACTTTTTGTTGGAGTCCGGCCGTAGCGCCAAGTTCTATTCCCTGCCCGCGCTGGAGCAAGCCGGCGTCGGCCCCGTTTCCCGCCTGCCGGTATCTATCCGCATCGTCCTCGAATCCCTGCTCCGCCATCAGGACGGCATCCGCGTTACCAGCGCGCACGTGCGCGACCTGGCCAACTGGGCACCCAACGCACCGCGCAGCAGCGAGATCCCCTTCGTGGTCGCCCGCATCGTCCTGCAGGACTTTACCGGCGTGCCGCTGCTGTGCGACCTGGCCGCCATGCGCGATGCCGCCGCCCGCTTTGGCCGCCCCCCGGGCATCATCGAGCCTCTGGTGCCGGTGGATCTGGTGGTGGACCACTCGGTACAGGTGGATCACGCACGGGTCAGCAATGCCCTCGATCTGAACATGCGGCTTGAGTTCCACCGCAATGCCGAGCGCTATCGCTTTATCAAATGGGGCATGCAAGCTTTCGACACCTTTCGCGTCGTGCCCCCGGGCATCGGTATCGTCCATCAGGTCAACCTGGAGTACCTGGCCCGGGGCGTGCTGGAACGGGATGGCGTTTATTACCCGGACACCCTCGTGGGCACGGATTCCCACACCACCATGATCAATGGCCTCGGCGTCGTGGGCTGGGGCGTGGGCGGCATCGAGGCGGAAGCCGGCATGCTGGGCCAGCCCGTGTACTTCCTCACCCCTGACGTGGTGGGCGTGCACCTCGGCGGCCGACTGGCCGAAGACATCACCGCAACCGACCTGGTGCTTTATGTCACCGAGCGACTGCGCCAGGCCCGGGTGGTGGGCAAATTCGTGGAATTTTTCGGTGAGGGTGCTGCCGCGCTGCCACTGCCGGACCGGGCCACCATCGCCAACATGGCCCCCGAATACGGCGCCACCATGGGTTACTTCCCGGTGGACCAACAGACCGTCGCCTATCTGGAGGCCACCGGCCGCAGCGCCGAGGAGGTTGCCGCCTTCCGCGCCTACTTCAAGGCACAGGGCCTGTTCGGCATGCCGCAGCCAGGGCAGATCGACTATAGCGAGGTCATCGAGATCGATCTCTCCCAATTGCGCCCTAGCGTGGCGGGCCCAGGGCGACCGCAGGACCGCATTGACCTGGCGGCATTGAAAGACCGCTTTGCCGCCCTGCTCGCCCGGCCCACCGCCGACGGCGGCTATGGCCGCGATTCGGCACAAACCCGCCAGCGCCACCCGGTAACACTGCCCGCCAATCACGGCGCTGACGCCGCCGACACCACCGTGGGCGATGGCGACGTGCTCATCGCCGCCATTACCTCATGCACCAACACCTCCAACCCGGAAGTCATGCTCGCCGCCGGCCTGCTGGCCCGCAAGGCCGTGGAACGGGGCCTTGCGGTCGCCCCCCGGGTCAAGACGTCGCTGGCCCCGGGCTCCCGGGTGGTCACCGAATATCTTGCCAACAGTGGCCTGCTGCCGTATCTGGAGCAACTTGGTTTCCAGGTCGTGGCTTACGGTTGTACCACCTGCATCGGCAACGCCGGCCCCCTGGCCGCCGAACTGGAAGACGCCATCAATCGGAACAACCTGGTGTGCGCCGCCGTGCTCTCGGGCAACCGGAATTTCGAAGCCCGTATCCACCCGGCAATCCGCGCCAACTTTCTGATGAGCCCGCCGCTGGTGGTGGCCTTTGCCATCGCCGGGCGGCTGGACGTGGACCTCGCCTGCGAACCCCTGGGGCGGGACCACGCCGGGCAACCCGTATTCCTGGCCGACATCTGGCCCAGCCGGCACGAGGTCGCCGCCCTGCTCAACTTTGCCAACGACCCGGCGCTCTACCGCGCCCGCTATGCCCACCTGGCCGATACCAACCCCCTGTGGCAACAGATGCCCAGCCCCACCGGCGACACCTACCAATGGACAAGCTCCAGCTACATCGCCCGCCCCCCGTTTTTCGACACCTTTGACCGGCAGCCTCCACCATTTGCGCCGGTACGCGGGGCCCGCGCCCTGGCGATACTGGGCGATTCCGTCACCACCGACCACATCAGCCCCGCCGGCAACATCGCCGTTGACTCCCCCGCTGGCCGCTACCTGCTGGATCAGGGCGTGCTCACCGCTGACTTCAACAGCTACGGCTCCCGCCGTGGCAACCACGAGGTGATGCTGCGCGGCACCTTCGCCAACGTGCGCCTGCGCAATCTGATGCTGCCGCCCGCGAATGGCCGCCGACGCGAAGGCGGCTACACCCTGCTGCAACCCGATGGCGCGCCACTCACCATCTTCGATGCGGCCATGGCCTATCGGCAGCGGGGCGTGCCCACCATCATCTTTGCCGGGGAAGAGTACGGCACCGGCTCCAGCCGCGACTGGGCCGCCAAAGGCACCCTGTTGCTCGGGGTGAGGGCCGTGATCGCCCGCAGTTTCGAGCGCATCCATCGGGCCAACCTGGTGGGCATGGGCGTGTTGCCGCTGCAGTTCAAGGGTATGGACAGCGCCACCAGCCTGGGGCTGAGCGGCGCGGAAATCTTCGACCTCGAAGGGCTCGACCAACCCATCCGCCCGGGCCAGGACGTCAGCCTCCACATCCGCCAGCCGGACGGCAGCCACCGCACCCTGGCCCTGCGACTGCGGGTGGACACGCCCATCGAAGCGGAATATCTGCGCCACGGCGGCATCCTGCCCTACGTGCTGCGCCAGCGCCTGGCCGAAACAGCCTGACAGCCCCTGCCGCCGCGAGCCTTTGCCGCTTAGTGCGGCTGGCGGCGGCCCTCCGGCTCCATCGCCGGCACAGTGCCCAGCGCACGCTTCCAGGTGCGCAGCGGGATGCAGGTCTGTAGCCGGACAATGGCCCGCCCCACCAGGGAAGGGTGCAATGCGTGCCCCACCGTTGAAGCAATGTCCAGCGTCGCATCCCCCGCCAGTTCGCTCAGGCGTGCCATGGCCACCCGGCTGTGCTCGGCCGGCACCACCGTATCCGCCGCGCCATGGAGCAGATGAATGGTGGTCAGCAGGGGCGGACGGCTGGGCAAGGTGGCGTAGCGGGCGCTGAAGGCGATCACCCGCCCCGCCAGCCCGTCCGCCGCCGCGCAGGCTTCCAGCGCCATGATGCCGCCTTGCGAAAAGCCCACCAGCGCCGTATCCGGTGGCAGCACCCCGAAATGTTCTTGAGCGCCCCGCACCAGCGCCAGCAGCGCGGGCATGGCCTGCGCCACCCGCCCAGGCCTGTTTTCGTCCGACACAGCCGTCACCGAGAACCACTGCCGCCCCGGGCGCCCGCCGTCAAACCCGGCAAACCCCGGCGGGATGAATACCGCGGCCTCGGCAAACGCCCGCTGCAGGGTGGCCGCCAGGGGCACCATGTCCTGGGGCGAGCCGCCAACGCCGTGCAACAGGATGAAGAGCTGGCGGGGGGCCCCCTGCGCAGGCGGGAACGAAATGGCGGCTGCCAGGCTGAGATCCGACATGGGGCACTCCGGTGAGCCAAGACAAGCTGCCAAGCCTGCCCCATGGCGGGCGACAGGTAAAGACACACGTGCGGGGAAACGCGCCCCCACGCCTTCGCCGCAGTCGGCCTTCAGCCAGCGGGGGCGACGTTGGCGATGGTCTGGCTCACCCGGGCGCGTTCCAGCGCGGCGCGCAATTGGGGCTTGCGCACGGGCTTGGGCAGGATCTCGTCCACGCAGGCCAGGCGCATGGCGTCGGCGGCGGCGGTACTGGCCAGACCGATGAGATAGGGCCGCTGCTCGGCCTGAACGGCATCGTGTCGGGCCTGCAATGCGCGGCAGGCTTCGGGCCCCTGCACGGCGGGCGTTTGCAGGTCGATGAGGAGCACCTGGTAGGTCCCCTGGCGCAGTTCGTCCACCGCCTCGGGACCACTCCAGGCCAGTCCGATGCGGGCGCCAAGCTGGTCCAGAAGCACCATCGCATCCTCCTGGATGGCGGGGTCGTCCTCCACCAGCAACACTTGCAAATCGGAAAAATCGGTTTCCGGTTCCGTCACGTGCGCTCCGCCGCGCCCCGCCACCACCGGCTGCCAGGCTTCATCCAGGGCCGACCCCAGTTGCTCCAGGGCCACCGGCTTGGCCAGCAGGCGGGTGATGCCATGGGCTGCAAGGAGCGCTTTGTCTCCGGCGCCGGGCACCCGGCGGGTCAGGGCCACCATCTGCCCGGGCGCGACGCCGGCGGACAGCAGACATTCGATGGTGGCGCCCGCTTCACCCGCAAGGGCGGGCAGATCCAGCACGGCACAATCCACCTCCTGGCCCGCGAGGCCTTCGGCCAGCGTGGCGACCGTGTCCGCCTCCACCACCCGGGCACCGCTGGCCCGCAACGGGGTGGCAAGACTGCCGCGCAGCCGGACGTTGGGAACCCACAGCAACACGGTACGGCCATCCCCCGGAGGCAGGGCGGGTGGCAAGCCCAGGGCCAGATCAGCCCGGCTGCAGGGCAGCCGCAGGCAGAAGCTGCTGCCGGTTCCGGGCGCGCTGTGCACAGTGATGGCGCCCCCGAGCAGCACCGCCAGACGGCGGCTGATGGCGAGCCCGAGACCGGTGCCACCATAACGGCGCGTGGCCGATACGTCCGCCTGGGAGAAGGCCTCGAAGATGCCCGCCTGCAGTTCGGGGGCGATGCCGATGCCGGTATCGCGCACGGTGCAGGACAGTTCCACGTCCGCATCCCCCCCGTCGGTGAGTTCGAGCGTCAGCGCAATTTCGCCGGCGGGGGTGAACTTGACCGCGTTATCCACCAGGCTGTGGAGGATCTGCCGGATGCGGTTGGGGTCGCCCACCAGCACTGGCGGCACTGCCGCCGCCACATCGAGGATGAGCTCCAGGCCCTTGGCCTCGGCGGCGTCGGCATGCTGGCGCAACACTTCCAGCGCCAGGGCGGCAGGCTCGAACTCCGCCCGGTCGGTACGCA
Organism: Rhodocyclaceae bacterium; assembly: GCA_036824045.1. Taxonomy (GTDB): domain Bacteria; phylum Pseudomonadota; class Gammaproteobacteria; order Burkholderiales; family Rhodocyclaceae; genus DAITAZ01. The sequence continues at coordinate 75,613 of DAITAZ010000006.1, read as the reverse complement.
GGGTTCCCGCCTCGATGTTGGCGAAATCCAGGATGTTGTTCAGCAGCCCCAGCAAACCGTCGGCGCTGCTGCGCACCACCTCCAGCAACTGGCGCTGTTCCGCATCCAGCTCCGTGGTCAGCGCCAGATCGGTCATGCCGATGATGCCGTTCATGGGCGTGCGGAATTCATGGCTCATGTTGGCCAGGAATGCGCTCTTGGCCCGGTTGGAAGACTCGGCCGCGTCCCGGGCGCGGACCAGTTCCAGTTCGTTTTCCTTGCGCTCGGTGATGTCCCGCTGGGTGCCGGTGACGCGGGTGGCCCAGCCGCTGTCGTCCCGGCCCACCACTTTCCCCCGCAGCATGATCCAGCGCCAGGAGCCATCGTTCCCGCGCATGCGGAACTCCATCTGCAGCACGGGGGAACGCCCCGCCAGATGTTCGCCCAGCATCAAGCGGGCGCCCGGCAGGTCTTCCGGATGGAGCAGCTTGCTCATCTCGGCGAAAGTGCCGGGGGCACCCTCCGAACCGTACCCCAGCATGGCCAGGCAACGTTCGCTGAGGAACACCTCGTCGCTGGCCGGATACCAGTCCCAGATGCCGTCCTGGGCCGCACCCAGGGCCAGGCTCAGACGCTCCTCCGACAGCCGGAGCTGGGCCTGGGCCCGCTCCCGGGCCTCCACCAGCCGGCCGATGGCGAGCGCCAGGGTGTCGATGGTGTCGGCCTCGTTGGCCGGACATTCCTCCGGCACCAGATGGTGGACGGTCTCGCGCAGGGACTTCAGGGCCCGGTTCTGGCGGTCGGCGTCCTCCCGCAACCTGTCGTTGGCGGCGGAAAGCTCGGCCGAACTCAGCTCCAGGCTGCGGGCGCGCAGTTCCAGATCCCGCTCCAGTTGCTGGAACGAACCATCCACGCCCGCGATCAGCTTGGTGAAGGCGGCCACGAGCTCGTCGCAGCGCCCCGCGCCCGCCAGGGCCTGCAACTGGCCGGACACGGCCTCCGGGTCGTTGGCGCCGAAGGCCCGCTTGAGGTGGCGGGCGAGGATCTTGGAGATCACAACTCCACCAGCGAGGTGATGGTCATGGTCTGGTTGTGCAGGCGGCAGTCGGTGGAATCGACGAACGGGCTGATTTCGCCGTAGGAGTAAAAGCCGCACAGGGTGCTGCGCGTGCCCAGCACGTCGCCCACCGCCTCCACCTCTTCATCCACCCGCGCGCCCATCACCAGCTTGCGCCCCACGCAACTGACCAGCAGAGAGAGGCTGTCGCTGGCGCTGGCCTGCACCTGACGGGCCGCTTCCGCTGCGGCCTGGGCGCCGTCCACGAGGGCATCGGTGCTGGCGTGCATCAGGCGCAAATAGCCTCCCTGTTCGATGTCGCCGGCCAGCACCAGACTGCCGGCAGCCTCGTCCACACCAAGGATGGTGCGGATCAGGCCGGTGGCATTGTGGTCCGCGCCCAGCATGGCAAACGGAAAGAGCAGCCCGGAGGCGGGCAGATCCTTGGCGTAGGCGCCCAGGTAGCGCTTGTAGACCTCCAGCGCGGGTTCGCCGTCGAGCTCGAACAGGATGTTGCCCGCCGAGCGGGTCACCTGTCGCGCCGGACCAAATGGCTGCCAGCCCCCGAAGGAGCCGTGGGACAGGCGCAGGGTGGCGCCGTAGAAACCTACGGCAACGATGCGCCGGTCTGACACGCCGCTGTTTGAAAGCGTCAGGGTCCGACGGAATGCCCCGTCATCCCCGGCCAGACCGCCCGAAACCGTCACCTCCGGCCCCAAGGCCTGGCGCATGCCAGCAATGAGGGCGCTGCCATTGATGTTGACCCCTTGCCCGAACACCAGCACATGGTTCAGTCCCGCCCCGGCCAGTTGGGCTGCGAGGCGCTGGCCGGCGGTGGCGGAATCCTCCATCCCCTCCAGTTCGGCCTCCGCCACACGGAAAGCCGGGTTGTCGAAGCGGATGGCGGTGACCACGGCGGAACCATCGCCCACGCCGTCGCAGGAGATTTCGCCCGCCGTGGAGCAGCCCACCCGATGGGCGCGGGGGAACGCAGCCTCCAGCGCCGGCACCAGCGCACCATTTTCCAGGCACGGTACCGAGGCAAACACCAGCACCCATTGCGGAGCCATCGCCACCAACTCATCCAGATCCCCCGTGGCGGGAACTCCCTTTTCCAGCACCACCTGCCTGACTTCCATCTCGCCGATCTCCGCTGACTCATCCATGGGTGGCCGCAAGGGCTGCAGCCTGTCGCTGCAATTAGCGGAAAGATCAGGGGCAACCTTAAGGGCGCATCCCCCCGGGCTGTCAGACGCCGGTAACGCAGGCGCAACCTGCCCGTAACAGCCGGCGCCCAGAATCGCCGCCAGACAATGCATACAAGGAGAACGGCGATGCTGCACAACAACCAGCCGGCGCTGCGGGAAAGCACCCTGCACCGGCCCAGCTACCACGTGGGCCTGGCCCGGAGCGAGTCGGAAGTCCTGGCCGCCCAGAAACTGCGTTACCGGGTGTTTGGCGAGGAAATGGGCGCCCGGCTGTCCACCCGCCAGCCCGGCGTGGACCAGGACATCTACGACCCCTATTGCCAGCACCTGCTGGTGCGCGACGAAGCCAACGGCCGCATCGTTGGCACCTATCGCATCCTCACCCCCGGCGCAGCGTCCCAGGTGGGCAACTACTACTCCGAAACGGAGTTCGATCTCACCCGCCTGGCCCACCTCAAGCCGCAGCTGGTGGAAGTGGGCCGCTCCTGCATCGATCCGGACTACCGCTCCGGCGCGGTGATCAGCCTGCTGTGGGCCGGACTCGCCCAGTTCATGGCCCACAACCATTACAGCTACCTGATCGGCTGCGCCTCCATCAGCATGGCCGACGGCGGCCACAATGCGGCCAACGTCTTCACCCAGCTCATTGACGAACACCTGGCACCGTTGGAATATCGCGTCTTCCCCCGCACCCGGCTGCCCTTCGAGCGCCTGGTCACGGGCGTGAAGGCGGAAGCCCCGCCCCTGCTCAAAGGCTACCTGCGCGCCGGGGCCTGGGTGTGCGGCGAGCCCGCCTGGGACCCGGATTTCAACACCGCGGATCTGCTGCTGCTGCTCCCCATGTCCCGGGTCAGCAGCCGGTATGCCAAGCATTTTGTGGAGCGTCAGAGCTGAGTACACTTCGACGACTACGCGCCGGAGCCCGTATCGGGCGGCTGGCGCTGCACCTGGGCTGGGCGGTGGTGTTGGTGAGCGCCGCCTACCCCGCCGTTGGCCAGTCCCGCCGGCTTGCCCTGAAGAAGCGCTGGTCCCGCCAGTTGCTATCCATCCTGGGCGTACATCTGGAACTGTGCGGCGATGCACCCGTGCGGCCGGGCTTGATCGTGGCCAACCATGTCTCCTGGCTCGACGTGTTCGCCATCAACGCCGTGGCACCTGCCGCCTTCGTGTGCAAGGACGAAGTGCGCGCCTGGCCCCTGATCGGGTGGCTGTGCGCCCGCACCGACACCATCTTCATCACCCGCGGCAATCGCGGCGCCGCGCGGCGCACCGCCGAAACCCTGCGCGCAGTGCTCGACAGCGGCGAATGGGCGGTGGTGTTCCCGGAGGGCACGACCAGCGAAGGCCACGGCGTGCTCAACTTCTTCCCCGCCCTGCTGCAGCCCGCGCTGGACGTGGGGGCGCCCGTCCAGCCCTTTGCCCTGCGCTACACGGACGCCAGCGGCACGCTGCGGCTGGAGCCCGCCTATGTGGGCGAAACCAGCTTCTGGGAATGCCTGCGCGCGATTGTCCGTGCGCGCGGGCTCGTCGCCCAGGTGCACCCCTTGGGCGAAACCGAAGCGGATGCCAGCCACCGCCGGGAACTCGCCCTGCTGGCGCAAACCCGCATCGCCTCCCGCCTGGGTGCTGCATCGCCCTCCGCTCCGGAGGCACCCGACCCCGCCCCGCCCTCGCCGGATGCCCAGGAGACGCAGCCCGAGCTGGCCACGTCGTCGGCCTGACCGTGCCGGCCCGGCGCAGACGCTGCGTGCCCGTGCCCACAGCCTTGGGCTGCCATGACTATCCTGCGGCCGCCCCGGCGACGCTCAAGCCCGGGGCAGCGGGGTTGTCGCGCACGGCACGATAGATGGCGGCCAGCCGCTCGGCCATGCCGGCCTCACCCCACTCCGCGGCAAACGCGCTGGCAGCGCGGCCCAAGCGGTGACGCGCTGCGGGATCTGCCAGCAAGTCCGCCACCGTGTCGGCGAAACCTTCAATCTCTGGCGGGGCCACCCGGGCCCCCCGCTCCGGGCCCAGGATGTCCCGCGTCCCCATCTCCGCCAAGCCGACCACCGGGACCCCCTGAGCCATGGCTTCCAGAAGCACCAGCCCCTGGGTTTCGGTGCGCGACGCAAACACGAACACGTCCGCCGCCGCATAGCAGTCCAGCAGTTCGCGACGCCGTTCCAGATAGCCAACGAACTGGACGTGCCCCTCCAGTCCCGTCTTGCGGACCTGGGCGGCCAGCGCCTCCCGGGCGGGGCCTTCACCGGCGACGAGCAGCAGGAAATCCGGCTGCCGGCGCCGCACCCGCTCGGCAACCTCGATCAGAAAACCGATGTTCTTCTCGTGGGCCACACGCCCCACATACAGTCCCAGCGGCCTGCCCGGAGCGATGCCGTGGCGGGCGCGGAACGCAGCCCCATTGCCCGGGACGAATTGCCCCGCCGCCAGCCCGGTGGGCAGCAGATGCAAGGGGCGGGTGACCCCGTACTTGAGCAGACGCGCCACCATGGCGTGGGAGGGGACGATGATCCCGTCCAGGTCATTGCACTGACGGGCGGAGAAGCGCCGCGCCAGGGTGGCCGTGAGCCGCCGCGGCAGCAGCGGCACGTAATGGTGGAGGTACTCCTCGAACAGGGTGTGATAGGTGGCTACCACCGGCACCCCGCTCCGGCGCGCAAGGCGCAAGCCGGCGTAATGGGCGCTGAACGGCGTCTGGACGTGCACCAGATCCCAGGGGGGCAGTCCGGCGGCATTCACGGCATCGAGCACGGCGCCGACGCTCATGAAGCGGTCTTCCGGGTCGAAGGGAACCGGGCGGGCCGGCACCCGGATCACCCGCGGCCAAGGAGGCTCATCGCCATAGGCGGGGGCCACCAGGTGGACTTCCACGCCTTGCCGGGCCAATCCGGCGGAGAAGGTTTCGATGGACGTGGACACCCCGTTGATACGGGGAAAGAACACGTCGGAGACCATCAACACACGCATACATCCCCCGCGGGCAAGGCCGCGAACCCCTCGCGGCAAAGTCCGGATGGTGGCGAGGATGCGTTGCCCCGCGATGGCAGTTGCGTGACAGGAGGATGGCAGCCACCGTCAAACCGGCGCAACGGGATGGTCAACAACCGGTAGCGGCCCACGACGACACTGGGGGACATGAATACCCTGCGCCCCTGGCTCTGGTGCGTTCCCCTGCTACTGACGGCCAACGAGGCCTGCGCCTGGGGACTGGTCACCCACACCTATTTCGCCCAGATCCTGCTCTGGGCCGTTCCTCTCGCGGACCCGGCCTTCCGGCGCGCCGCGCGGCGCTTTCCGCGGCTCGTCCTGACGGGTGCAAGCCTGCCCGATCTGGCCCTGGTGAGCCGGCTGGGCGGCGTTGGCGGTTTCCAGGATTCCCACGAGTGGTCCTGCGCATCCGTCCTGCTTTCCGATTGCCGGGACGATGGCGAGCGAGCGCTGGCCCTGGGTTTCGTCAGCCATTTGCTGACCGACGTGCTGGCCCACAACCACTATGTGCCGACCCACGAAACCCTGTGGGCCCCTGTCCCCCACGTCACCCACGCCCTGTGCGAATGGACGCTGGACCACCACCTGCACGGGGAACTGTTCGCCCCACCCGGAGAACTGCTGGCAGCCGAATCGGGCCGTGCCGCAGCCTGGACTGCACGCCACTTCGGCGGGAGCAAGGCAGCGGCCAGGAAGGCCATCGGCCAGTTGGCCGGGGCGGACCAGATCCTGCGCGCCAGCCGGCTGCCCCGCCTTGCCCACGCCATAGCCTGTCGGCTGGATCGGCGCATGCAGCGCCGCATGCATCATTTCCTTCGGGAAACGGTGGCCCGCCTGCCCCAGATCAACGCATTGCTCGCCGGCGAAACCCCGGCCTGGGCTGCGGATGTGTGCCCGGTGCGGGCGCGGGCCGGGCTCGCAGGGCTCGATCTTGCCCACTTGCGCAACCGCCTGCCCTTGCCGCAGGACTTGTTTGCCCCGACCGGCGGATGGGCCTGAGCACAGGAAGTTCCGGCCGGTGCCGGGCAACTGGCCCCGGCCGGGAAAGGGCTTCAGGCCTTCCTGGGCCGCCCGGTCTTGAGCTTGTCCAGCGCCTTGACCACGGTGGCCAGATCCTCGTCACCCATGCGGGCAAGCGCCTGGAGCCCGAGCCGCAGCAACTCGCTCTTCTTGACCTCGGCCCCCTGGGTGGCGCAGCGAAGCTTGAGGCCGGCGATCAGGGCGTAATCCGGCTCCGGCATGGTGAAGCTGTCCCGCACCATCTTGGGCTTGGGCGCCTTTTCGGCTTTTTGCTTCTCGGCCTTGGCCTTGTCGCCTTTATCCTTGTGCTTGTCCGCCTTGGTCTTGGGCGCTTTCTCGGGCTTGGCTTTCCCCTTGGCCTTCGGCGGCGGGGAAGCGGGTTGAGGCGCCTGCGCGGGCGGTTCGCTTGCCGCGTGGGGTGCGGCGGACACCTCGGCATCCGTCCCTTCCAACACGGTTTCCACCGTGGGAGGCTCCTCGACCATCGGCGCACTGGCGTCGGGCGCGATCTCAGGGGCCGAGTCCGGCCCGGAGACGGCGGACACGTCTACGGAGTCCGTCGACGCAGCGGCGGGAAGCTGTTGGTGATCGGTGGGACCGGTTGGGACTGGCTGGTTTTCTTGTTCATTCATCAGGGTTCTCCTCGTCTGGGATTGGCACTTAAACAGTATAAACAATTTATACTGTTTTTATGTTACATCTGCCCTGAGGCCTGATTGCCATCGTGAAAGGTTCGTCCGCCCAGCCACAGGGGATGCGGCTAGACGATGCACACCACCAGTCGGCCGACCAGAACCCCAAGCCCGGCACCCGCCAGTACATCACTGGGGTAATGCAGGCCGAGGATGGGGCGTGAGAGCCCGATAAGCACCGCCAGCGGCACGAGCATCGCAGTCAGCTCGGGAAACGCGCTACAGGCGATCCAGGTGAAACTGACCGCGTGCAAGGTGTGCCCGGAGGGGAAGCTGAACTGATCCAGGGGCGCGGTACCGGCAGTGATCGCCGAGTACACCTGGTACGGCCGCGGCCGCAGGGTGCGCACCTTGAGCCACTTGTAGATGACGATGCCAAGTCCCCCTGCCAGCACCAACCGGAGGCTCGCGTGCCAGCCGGCCGGGCCGTGCAGCACTGGCAGCAAGGCCATGAGCACATACCAGATGCCCCCATCCCCGACCCGGCTGACAGCACGGAAAAAGCGCAAAACCGCCGGCCACCGGCAGGCGCGGTTGAAGCGCAGACACAGCGCCGTGTCGTAGGCGTTAATCCGGTGCAAAGACAAACGCTTGGGCACGGTTCTTCCTTTCGTGCTGATCGACCATCTCGGCGAGCAACCCGGCAAACTGGTTGTGGATGTCGTTCCAGTCGTAGCGGGCTGCACGCCGGGCCGCCTCGTCCCCCATCGCCCGACGCAGGCAGGCATCGCCAGCCAGGCGGCAAGCGGCTGCGATGAAGGCTTCCTCATCGCCCACGGTGACCCGCACTCCATTCCGCTCGGGAAGGATCAACTCGGCCGCGGCGGCGTAGTCGTAGGCAACCACCGGCACGCCGCTGGCCAGCGCCTCCGCGGTGACATTGCCGAAGGTTTCGGTCAGGCTGGGGAAGAGAAACAGGTCGGACGAGGCGTAGTGCGCCGCCAAGTCTTCTCCGGTGCGCTGGCCAGCGTAGTGATGCCCCTGCCGGGGCACCCCGAGTGCGGCGCGTTCCGGCCCGTCCCCCACCAGCAGCAGCCGGGCACCCGGATGCCTAGCTTGCAGGGCGTCAAAAGCCCTGAACACGAGGGGCAGGTTCTTCTCCGGCGCGAGCCGCCCCACGTAAGACACCACCAGATCATCAGGGCCGGCCCCCCAACTGGCACGCAAAATCTCTGACCGTTTGCCCGGGGAAAACAGCGCCGTATCCACCCCGCGCGCCACCACGGCCACGTTGCGGTAGCCCAGGTGCGACAGTTGCTCGGCCAGAGCCTGTGTGGGGACAAGGGTCAGATCCGTGCGGTTGTGAAAGCGGCGCAAGTAGGCCGCAATGGGATGACGCAACCAGGCGAGCCCGTAGTGACGGCTATAGCTATGGAAATTGGTATGGAAATCGGAGGCCACCGGCAGGTGCAGGTGGCGAGCAGCGGCAATGGCGGACCAGCCGAGAGGCCCTTCGGTCACCACGTGCACCAGGTCAGGCCGGCGATGGGACCACAGCCGCACCAGTTGCCGCTTGGCTGGCAGCCCCATGCGCAAGCCCGCATAGCGCGGAATGGGCACGCCCCGCCCGAGCACCTCTTCCAGTTGGGGCTCGGTCCGGGCTGCGTCTGCGGCGCTTTGTCGCGGACGAATCAGTTGCACACGATGCCCGCGCGCAAGGAGCCCCTCCACCATGCGGCCGATGGTCATGGCAACGCCGTTGACTTCGGGAGGATAGGTTTCCGTCACCAGGGCGACGCGCAGCTGCCGACGCCCCTGGGACAACTGCTGAACGATGTAGCCTGGAGTTTCCATATCCGCCATGGTGAGATGGCGGGATAACAGGCAGGTGACAGGCGGGTTGCGCCCAGGTGACAGCGACAGCGGATCAGGCCGAGCACGTAAGGAGGACGGCGGCCCTCACGCCTCAGCCGTAGAGCACGAGCCCCCAGACCACGGCAGTATTGACCAGCGCCACCAGCACGGCCGCGCTACCGATGTCCTTCGCGCGCTTGGCGAGCTGATGCTGCTCCAGGGAAATGCGGTCCACCGCTGCCTCGATGGCAGAGTTGATCAACTCGACCACGACCACCAACAGAACGCTGGCGACCATGAGCGCCTTGCCCGTCCCACTGACAGGAAGGAACAGGGCCAGGGGTATGAGCAGCGCTGCCAACAGCGTTTCCTGCCGGAAGGCGGCCTCATTCCGATAGGCGGCACCCAGCCCGTCGAGCGAGTACCGGAATGCGTTCCAGATGCGGCGCAAGCCAGTGCGCCCTTTGAATGGACTTTCCATGAATGGGCAGTGAGTGAAGAAAGGCGACCTGAACGGCGGGAAACAAAAGGCCTGACTTTGCAGCCGCTGGATTGCAGCCATGTGACGGCTTGCGGTCGGCCCAGCGCAAGCCTGCTGGCGCGGGAAACCGCACCCTCGCCCACCACCGCCGGCCGGTTGCCCGACCGGCCGGTGACCCGCATGGGTCAGGCGGCAACAGGCAGGACGTCCCGCACCGCCTGGGCAATACGCTGGGCGTATTCTTCCACGCGGGCTTCATCCTGCCCCTCCACCATCACGCGAAGCAGGGGCTCGGTACCTGAGGGACGCAGCAGGACACGCCCGGAATCACCCAACTCGGTTTCCGCGATCCGGGCGGCTTCGGCAATGCCGGAGGCACTACGCCAGTCGAAACCGGCGGGCAGGCGGACGTTCACCAGTTTCTGCGGATACAGGTCCAACCCGGAGCACGCTTGCTCCAGCGTCTCGTTATGCTGCCGCAACGCGGCCAGAACCTGCAACGCGGAGACGATGCCGTCTCCGGTGGTATGGCGGTCGCGGCAGATGATGTGGCCAGAGTTCTCGCCACCGAGCTTCCAGCCGCGCTCTTCCATCATCTCCAGGACATAGCGGTCACCCACCTTGGCCCGGGCAAAAGGCACGTCCAGCCGCCGAATTGCGTGCTCGAAACCCAGGTTGCTCATCAGCGTGCCGATTACCCCGTCCAGGCGGCCTTCTGCATGGCGCGCCTTGGCGATCACGTAGATGAGCTTGTCACCATCAAAGATTTCGCCATCGGCGTCGGCCATGATCACCCGATCACCGTCGCCGTCCAGGGCAATACCGATGTCGGCGCGATTGCGGAACACCGCCGCCCGCAGTGACGACGGGTCCGTCGCTCCGACGCCTTCGTTGATGTTGAGGCCGTTGGGATCAGTTCCTACCGAAACCACTTCGGCCCCCAGTTCGTGGAACACCGCCGGCGCCACCTGGTAGGCCGCGCCGTGGGCACAATCCAGCGCAATGCGCATGCCCCGCAGGTCCAGTTCGTTCGGAAAAGTGCTCTTGCAGAATTCGATGTAGCGGGCGCGCGCGTCCTCGATACGGCGGGCACGGCCTAGGTGGGCGGAATCGGCACAGCCCATGGGCTCTTCCATCCGGGCCTCAATCTCTTCCTCCACCGCATCGGGCAGCTTGGTCCCGGACGCAGAGAAGAACTTAATCCCATTGTCCTCGTACGGATTGTGGGAGGCGGAGATCACCACCCCGGCCTGCAAACGCAAGGCACGGGTGAGATAAGCCACCGCCGGTGTGGGAATCGGACCAGCCAGCATGACATCGACGCCAGCGGCGGCAAAGCCTGCTTCCAGCGCAGCTTCGAGCATATAGCCGGAAACGCGGGTGTCCTTGCCAATGAAAACGGTCGGACGCGCGTCCTTGGGCAAATGCTCGTGGGCCACCAGCGTCTTGCCCGCTGCGTAGCCCAGCCGCATCACAAATTCGGGCGTGATGGGGCCCGTTCCGACGCGACCCCGCACGCCATCCGTTCCAAAATACTTTCTCGCCATGTTCTATTCTCCCGTCTTTGTCATTGTGATCCGCAGGAAACCGCCGACCACACGGCCAGCGCATCCCGAGTAGCTTCCACGTCATGCACACGCACGATCCTGGCCCCCCTTTGAACCGCGAGGACAGCCGCCGCAACACTCGCAACGCCCCTGCCCTCCACTGACTTGCCCGTTATTGCGCCAAGCATGGACTTCCTTGAAACACCGACCAATAACGGCAACCCTAAAGAACGCCCCAATGGCCCGAGCGCTCGAAACAACGCAAGGTTGTCCTCAAGCCGCTTGCCAAACCCGAACCCCGGGTCCACGGCAATGCGCGCCCGCGCAATGCCGGCCGCAAGCGCAGCCGCCACCCGGGCCCTCAGGAAAGCCCCCACCTCGGAACATATATCCTGATAGTGGGGACTATTCTGCATGGTGGCAGGATCACCCTGCATGTGCATAATGCACAACGCTGCGGAATCGTGACGGGCGACCGCATCGAGCGCACCAACTTCGCGGAACCCACGGATATCATTGATCATGTCGGCACCCGCCGACAAAACCGCTTCCATCACGGCCGGCTTGTACGTATCAACGGACACTGGCACACCCAGCGGTCGCAGCATGTCGACCACCGGCAGAACCCGATCCAGTTCTTCGTCCAACCCCACTGGCGCGGCACCCGGCCGACTCGACTCCCCCCCGACGTCCAGAAGGTCGGCGCCCTCCCGGATGAACCGTTCCGCTTGGCGCAGCGGTGCCAGACGATCAGCACCCAGCCCGTCGCCCGAGAACGAATCCGGCGTAACGTTGATGATGCCCATGATCCTGGGCGTGTGGAGATCAAGCCAAAAGCGGCCGCATTGCAGAATCGTGCTCACGACAACTCGCCAAACAAAAACGAGAACCGGGCCTCAGGCCCGGTTGAGTGAAGTCAGGAAACAGACGGTCAGGCAGGTGCAGTCGCGTTCGGCGCAGCACCCGCAGAATTATCGGGTGAGGCCTTGGGCGGCGCAGCACTCGGCTTAGGCGGCCGAGGTGGCCTGCCGTCCATAATGTCGTTGATCTGATCAGCGTCGATGGTTTCCCACTCCAGCAGAGCCTTGGTCATCGCCTCGACCTTGTCCCGATTCTCCAGCAGCAAGCGACGAGCCAAACCGTACTGGGCATCGATAATGCGGCGAATCTCACCATCCACCTGCTGCATCGTCGCTTCAGACACGTTCTTGTGCGTCGTGATGGAACGCCCAAGGAAGATTTCGCCTTCCTCGTCGCCATAAACCATGGGCCCCAAGGTATCCGACATCCCCCATTGAGTCACCATCCTGCGCGCGAGATCGGTGGCACGCTGGAAATCGTTGGAAGCCCCGGTAGTCATCTGGTTCATGAAGATCTCTTCCGCAATCCGCCCGCCAAACAGCACGGAAATGGTTTGCAGCAGACGATCACGATCCTGGCTGTACCGATCCTGCTCAGGCAGTTGCATCGTCACGCCCAGCGCGCGCCCCCGCGGGATGATCGTCACCTTATGCACCGGATCGGTCTTGGTCAGCAATTTGGCAACCACCGCATGGCCAGACTCGTGATAAGCGGTATTGCGACGCTCTTCCTCCGGCATCACGATGGACCGCCGCTCGGCCCCCATCATGATCTTGTCTTTGGCTTTCTCGAAATCCTCCATATCCACCAAGCGCTTGCTGGAGCGTGCGGCGAACAATGCGGCCTCGTTCACCAGATTGGCGAGATCCGCCCCTGCGAAACCCGGCGTACCGCGAGCCAGCAGATCCGGCCGCACATCGGGGGCGATGGGCACCTTGCGCATGTGAACTTTGAGGATTTCTTCCCGACCGCGGATATCTGGCAACGGCACCACGACCTGACGGTCGAAACGGCCGGGGCGTAGGAGCGCGGGGTCAAGCACATCAGGACGGTTGGTGGCCGCGATGACGATCACCCCGGTCGCCCCCTCGAAACCATCCATTTCCACCAGCAATTGGTTCAGGGTCTGCTCCCGCTCATCATTGCCACCGCCAAGGCCGGCCCCCCGCTGGCGCCCGACCGCATCGATTTCGTCGATGAAGATGATGCACGGAGCATGCTTCTTGGCCTGCTCGAACATGTCTCGCACGCGGGCAGCCCCCACACCCACGAACATCTCGACAAAGTCCGAGCCGGAAATACTGAAGAAGGGCACCTTCGCTTCACCGGCGATCGCCTTCGCCAACAGGGTCTTGCCCGTACCGGGGGAACCCACCATCAGCACGCCCTTCGGAATCCGCCCACCCAGTTTCTGGAATTTGGATGGATCACGCAGGAAATCCACCAGTTCTGCGACTTCTTCCTTCGCCTCCTCACATCCGGCCACATCGGCAAAAGTGAGCGAGTTGGTGGACTCGTCGAGCATCCGCGCCCGCGACTTCCCGAAGGAAAAAGCCCCGCCCCGTCCACCGCCCTGCATCTGACGCATGAAGAATACCCACACGCCAATCAAGAGCAACATCGGGAACCAGGAGACGAAGATGTTCATCAGGAAGGACTGCTCTTCCTCCGGCTTCGCCACCACTTTCACATTGTTCTTGAGGAGGTCGCTCACCAGCCACAGATCCGGGGGCGCATACGACTGAATCTTCTTGCCCTCGTTGGTCATGGCCTCGAGCGTACGGCCCTGGATCGTGACCTTGGAAATATGGCCCTGTTTCACTTCCTCAAGGAACTGGGAGTACTCCATGGACTGCTGTGCCACCTGGCGGGAGGTGAACTGGTTGAACACGGTCATCAACACGATGCCGATCACCAGCCAGATAGCGAGATTCTTGAACAGATTATTCAACTTGACTCCCTGTGGGGCCCGGCAGGGGCCGCAACTGACAGACCGATTCTATGTCCGAATGTTCCGTGGCGCAAAACTTTTGCCGTCAAAGGCTTGTCACCATTCAGCGACGTCCCTTGCCCAGCAGATAGAACTCGGCGCTCCGATCCCGGGAGGCATCCGGCTTGCGCACCTGCACGGACGCAAACATGCCAGCCATCGCCTTGCGGAATTCGTCGAGCCCTCGCCCCTGAAAAACTTTAACGAGAAAACTGCCACCCTCTTTAAGATGACTGGCCGCAAATTCAAGCGCTAATTCCACCAAATGCATTGACCGCGCCTGGTCGGTCACCGTCACACCGCTCATATTGGGGGCCATGTCTGATAACACAAGATCCACCATCCGGCCATCAAGAGATTTCTCCAACTCCGCCAGCACTGCATCTTCTCGGAAATCGCCTTGAATGAAATGCACGCCGTGAAGTGCTTCCATGGGCAAGATGTCGAGTGCGACGACCCGCCCTTGGGCGCCCACCTTGCGTGCCGCGATCTGCGACCAACTGCCGGGTGCGGACCCCAGATCCACCACCACCTGCCCGGGTCGCAGCAGGCCGTCCTTCTCGTGCACCTGCAAAAGCTTGAATGCCGCTCGCGAGCGATACCCCTGAGCCTTGGCCTGATGAACGTAGGTGTCGTTCACATGCTCGAGCAGCCAAGCCTTGCTGGTCTTACTTCTTGCCATGGCGTAGAATCCGCCCTCCTATCAATGGCTTGCCCAACGAAAGTTCAAATGCAGGAACTCACTCCCACCCAACGCCAGGCCCTGAAGGGCCGCGCCCACAGCCTCAATCCGGTAGTGAGCATCAGCCAGAACGGACTCAGTGAGTCGGTCATCAAAGAGATCGACCGCAATCTCAAAGCGCACGAACTCATCAAGATCCGCGTTTATGGCGTGGACCGTTTCGCGCGCGAAGCACTGCTCCAGGAGGTCTGTACAGCAGTCGCAGCTCAGCCGGTGCAACACATCGGGAACATTCTCGTGGTGTACCGCCCCCGGCCAGATGGAGACAAAGCCCCAGCGCAAACCTCGAAGAACCGCGCCGCATCACCCAAATCCAGCGTTGTTTCCCAGACTCGCCGACGCCTGAGTGCAGCCAAGCCTGCGCCGACCCCTCGTCCGGCGAAATTTGCCCCCGCGCGCGGAACTGCAGTCGCAGGCCGGCCCCGGCCGCGCTAAGCACGCGTCTTTCCGGCGCTCAGCGGCGCTGGCCGCCGGAAAGCCACACGAGCACGACGCCCAGCAGGCTCTGGACAAGATAGAGCACACTCGAGATACCGTGCCATGTTGCAAAACGATCTCGCACTACGCTCTGCATGACTTCCCGCGGCAAAGCCTCTGTCTTCAACTGCGCCATCAGAGGTTGTATGCCAAAGTGGCCCGCCGCAGTAAGCAACAGCATCACGACCAGCACCCACGCGTA
This sequence comes from Rhodocyclaceae bacterium, assembly GCA_036824045.1. GTDB lineage: Bacteria > Pseudomonadota > Gammaproteobacteria > Burkholderiales > Rhodocyclaceae > DAITAZ01. Next base: position 60,572 of record DAITAZ010000006.1, on the reverse strand, counting down.
GAGGCTCGTCAGCACAGACAGCCTCATCCTCCACACCCGCAGGGCGAGCAGACATCCGCCCCCAATCAGGCCCATCCAGGCCACGTAGGAAAACAGGCGACCAGCCACATTTCCGGCCAAGGCCCGGTCTCCCAGCATCTGGAATAAAGTGGGCGCCACCAGATAACCCACCGCCCACATACTGCCCACCCACGCGGTGAGTATCAGACGGGAGAAGGCTTCGGACGGGTTTGCCACCGTCGAGGCCTACTCGTAGCGGACTTCCAGGACTTCGTATTCGCGCACGCCGCCCGGTGCCTGCACTTCTGCCACATCACCCGCGTATTTGCCGATCAAGGCCCGCGCGATCGGAGAGCTGATCGATATCTTTCCGTTCTTCAGGTCAGCCTCGTCGTCCCCCACGATTTGATAGGTGACCGACGCCCCGGCCTCCAGATCCTCCAGCTCAACAGTGGCCCCGAACACGCAACGGCCATCCGCGTCCAGCAGCTTGGGATCAATGATTTGGGCGCTGGAGAGCTTGGCTTCAACCTCCTTGATACGCCCCTCGATGAAACCCTGACGCTCCTTGGCCGCGTCATACTCGGCATTTTCGGAAAGGTCGCCGTGAGAGCGCGCCTCGGCAATCGCATCGATCACCTTGGGCCGCTCAACCGTCTTCAGGCGGTGAAGTTCCGCCTTCAACAACTCGGCGCCCCGGATGGTAAGAGGTGTCTTGTTCATGTCTTCTGCTATTGGAGTTCGGCGTGGAGCATCTGCAGCGCGTACACCTCCAGCCCGCTCAGATGACGCATGCCGATACAAGCGGCACGGGCCCCTTCAGCCGTGGTGTAGAGCGTTACGCGCTGCGCGAGCGCACTGGTGCGGATGGAGCGGGAATCGGCAATCGCCGTCCTTTTTTCTTCCACCGTATTGAGGATGAAACTAATCTCGTTGTTCTTGATCATGTCGACCACGTGGGGCCGCCCTTCGTTCACCTTATTAACCGAGGTGACCGGAAGCCCGGCAGCCGCGATGGCAGAAGCAGTACCGCGGGTCGCCACCAACTCAAAACCCAGCTCGTGCAGTTCGCGAGCGACGTCGACGGCTTTCGCCCGGTCCCCATGCTTCACGCTGATGAAAGCCTTGCCCGATTCGGGCAATTTGACTCCCGCAGCCAACTGGGATTTGACGAAGGCTTCCGCAAAGGTACGGCCAACGCCCATCACCTCCCCGGTGGACTTCATTTCGGGTCCAAGGATGGTATCCACCCCGGGGAACTTGATGAACGGGAATACCGCCTCCTTGACCGAGTAGTAGGGCGGAACGACCTCCCCACTGACCCCCTGGTCTACCAGGGAGCGCCCGGCCATGCAGCGGGCAGCGATCTTGGCGAGCGGCAAGCCGCAGGCTTTGGACACGAAGGGCACCGTCCGCGAAGCCCGGGGGTTCACCTCAAGCACGTACACCTTTTCGCCCTGAATGGCGAACTGCACGTTCATCAGGCCGCACACGTTCAGCTTGGCCGCCATGAGCCGGGTCTGACGCCGAAGCTCCTCCACCACCGAAGGTGCAAGAGAGTACGGCGGCAGCGAACAGGCAGAGTCGCCCGAGTGCACGCCGGCTTGCTCGATATGCTCCATGACTCCACCGATTACAACCGCTTCACCATCGGCCAGCGCATCCACGTCCACCTCGATGGCATCGTTCAGGAAGCGGTCCAGCAGAATGGGCAAACGCTCGGGGAAACGCTTGGACATTTCCACCGCCTGCAGCATGTACGTCTCGAGCTCATCCGGATGGTGGATGATTTCCATGGCCCGCCCCCCGAGGACGTTGGAGGGCCGCACCACCAGCGGATAACCGATCTCTGCCGCGCGGGTAAGGGCCTCCGCCGTATTGCGGGCAATACGATTGGGCGGCTGGGAAAGCCCCAGTTCCTGCAGCATCTGCTGGAAGCGGGCGCGATCTTCGGCGCAATCGATCATGTCGGGGCTCGTCCCGATGATGGGGACACCCGCGGATTGCAATCCGTGGGAAAGCTTGAGCGGGGTTTGTCCGCCGAACTGCACGATCACGCCCACGGGGCGTTCAACATTGACGATTTCGAGCACATCTTCCAGGGTCAGCGGCTCAAAGTAGAGCCGGTCGGACGTGTCGTAATCGGTGGAAACCGTCTCGGGATTGCAATTGACCATGATGGTCTCAAACCCGTCTTCCCGCAGCGCCAGGGCCGCATGGACGCAGCAGTAATCGAACTCGATCCCCTGGCCAATGCGATTCGGCCCCCCCCCCAGCACCATGATCTTCTTGCGGTCGGTTGGGCGCGCCTCGCACTCTTCCTCATAGCTGGAATACATGTAGGCCGTTGACGTCGCAAACTCCGCGGCGCACGTATCGACGCGCTTGAAGACGGGACGGATGTCCAGTTCGTGACGACGGGCCCGCACCTCGCCTTCGGTGGCGGCCAGCAGGCGTCCCAAGCGGGTGTCGGAAAAGCCCTTGCGCTTGAGCTCGAACATCTCGGTCCGGGAAAGATCGTGGAGCCGACGCCCCAGCAGCTGCTGCTCGCAACGGATGATGTCGTGAATCTGCACAAGGAACCAGGGATCGATGGCCGTGAGGCGCTGGACATTCTCCTGCGTCATGCCCTGGCGGAACGCTTCGCCCACATACCAGATGCGACGCGGCCCCGGAACCGACAACTCCCGGGCCAGCACTTCCTCATCAGCCGCCATTTCGTCAAACCCGTGCGCCCCGATCTCCAGGCCTCGCAGGGCTTTCTGCAGGGACTCCTGGAAGGTGCGCCCCATTGCCATCACCTCCCCCACCGACTTCATCTGGGTGGTCAGGCGCGCATCCGCCTGGGGAAACTTCTCGAAGGCGAAGCGGGGCACCTTGGTCACGACGTAGTCGATCGACGGCTCGAACGAAGCCGGCGTGGCACCGCCGGTAATGTCATTCTTGAGCTCATCCAGGGTGTAGCCCACGGCCAGTTTGGCCGCCACCTTGGCGATGGGAAAGCCGGTCGCCTTGGAAGCCAGCGCCGACGAGCGGGACACCCGCGGATTCATCTCGATCACCACCATCCGGCCATCACGGGGATTGATGGCGAACTGGACATTGGAACCGCCCGTATCCACGCCGATCTCGCGCAGCACCGCTATCGAGGCGTTGCGCATGATCTGGTATTCCTTGTCGGTCAGCGTCTGGGCCGGAGCAACGGTGATGGAGTCCCCGGTATGCACCCCCATCGGGTCCAGATTCTCGATGGAACACACGATGATGCAGTTGTCCTTGCGGTCACGCACCACCTCCATCTCGAACTCTTTCCAGCCGAGAAGAGACTCCTCGATCAGCAGTTCGTGGGTGGGCGAAGCCTCAAGGCCACGCTTGCAGATCTCGACAAACTCTTCCTGATTGTAGGCAATGCCGCCCCCGGACCCGCCCAAGGTAAAAGACGGCCGGATGATGGCAGGGAAGCCCATTTCAGCCTGAACCTGCAGCGCCTCTTCCATGCTGTGGGCGATGCCCGAGCGGGCCGAGCCCAGACCAATGCTGGTCATCGCGGCCTTGAACTTCTCCCGGTCTTCCGCCTTGTCAATGGCAGCCTCCGAGGCACCGATCATCTCCACGCCATACTTGGCCAATACGCCGTGACGCGCCAGATCCAGCGCGCAGTTGAGCGCAGTCTGGCCACCCATGGTGGGCAACAGGGCATCAGGACGTTCTTTCTCGATGATGCGTTCCACCGCCTGCCAGGTGATCGGCTCGATGTATGTCACATCCGCCGTTCCCGGATCGGTCATGATGGTCGCTGGATTCGAGTTGACCAGGACGACGCGATACCCCTCTTCCCGCAGGGCCTTGCAGGCCTGAGCGCCCGAGTAATCGAATTCGCAGGCCTGGCCGATGATGATGGGGCCTGCGCCAATGATGAGAATGGACTGGATGTCAGTGCGCTTGGGCATGGTGTTTCACCAAACAGGAACAGCAGAACCGGCGATTCCCCGAGGAAACGCCGGCGGAGGGAAAATCAAGCAGCAGCCTTGCTCATGGCCGCGATGAAGCGGTCGAACAAATACGCCACATCATGCGGACCGGGGCTTGCTTCGGGATGCCCCTGGAAACAGAAGGCGGGACGATCGGTCCAGGCCATCCCCTGCAGGCTGCCATCGAACAGGGACACATGACTGACTCGCACATTGGCGGGCAAACTGGCCGGATCCACGGCAAACCCATGATTCTGGCTGGTGATCAGTACCTGGCCGGAATCCACGTCTTTCACAGGATGGTTGGCGCCATGGTGGCCAAACTTCATCTTCAGCGTACGCCCACCCGCAGCCAGCCCCATGAGCTGATGCCCCAGACAGATGCCGAACGTAGGAATACGACGCTCCAGAACCTCGCGGATGGCGGCAATGGCGTAATCGCAAGGCTCAGGGTCACCAGGGCCGTTGGACAGGAACACACCGTCTGGATTGAGTGCCAGCACTTCCGCAGCGGGTGTTTGAGCCGGGACCACGGTCAGTCGGCAACCCCGTTCCGCCAACATGCGCAAAATGTTGCGCTTGACGCCGAAATCGTAGGCCACCACATGGAAACGGCCTTCGCCCTGAACGCGATAGCCCTCGCCCAACCTCCACTCCCCTTCACTCCAGGCATAGGCCTCCGGGGCGCTCACCACCTTGGCCAGATCCATGCCAGCAAGCCCCGGAAAAGCGCGGGCACTGGCCACAGCCGCCGCCACGTCCACCTCGCCCGAAGCGATGCAGCCCGCCTGAGCACCGCCCTCACGCAGGATTCGCGTCAGCTTGCGTGTGTCGATCCCGGCAATGGCAACCACCCCCTCGTCCCGGAGGTAGGCATCCAACGTCTGCTCCATCCTGAAATTGGAAGCCATCAGCGGCAGGTCACGAATCACCAAACCAGCCGCATGCACACGGGGCGCCTCACAGTCTTCCGTGTTGACACCGGTATTCCCGATGTGGGGGTAAGTCAGCGTGACAATCTGCCGGCAGTAGGAAGGATCGGTCAGTATCTCTTGATACCCGGCCATGGATGTGTTGAACACGACCTCGCCGACGCTGCTCCCCGAAGCGCCGATCCCCTTGCCATAAAACACGGTTCCGTCGGCGAGGGCGAGAATGGCGGGGGGAAAGACCGTCACATTGGACTCCTGAGACATGATGAGAAGAGGCACAGAAGGAAACGTCGCATGCCGACCAGGTGCCGGCAGCAGACGTGCAAAGCGGGAGAACAAGAGCCCTCCCGCCCGAATAAACCCGCTGATTCTACCCTATTTACCGATACCCGATCAAACACGCCCGGTGTAAGCGCCGAGGGTAAGTCACCCTTCGCAGCCCGAAACCACGCCTCGCGCAGCCTCGGTCAGCACCTGCGCCAACCTTGTCAGCTCCCGCCGCAGTCCTACCAAGTGGGCTTCAAGCTCGGCGCTCGCGCCAAGACGGGCAGCCTGCTCCAGACGTAAGGCCGCCTCCATCGCAACCGGCGCGTTGAACACCCCGACGGAGCCTTTGACCGTGTGCGCCAGCCGCGCCAGCCGAGGCAAATCCCCTTCCGCCCGTGCGGCCTCAAGCTCCGCTAAGGTCTTGTCCAGATCGGCAAGAAACACCCCCGATATCATTTCCAGAGCGCCTGCGTCATGGTCCAGCATGGCCAGCGTCCGCTCCAGATCCGCCACGGGCGCCTCACCCGGCGGCGCTTCCTTGGTCACCAGGTTTGCCGGAGCCGGCGCAGGCTTGCCGCAACACCGTTCCAGTGCCGCAAAGAGCTCCTGCGGATCCACCGGTTTGGTCACGTAGTCATCCATCCCCGCCTTCAGACACCGCTCCCGATCCCCCTGCATCGCGTGGGCAGTCATGGCAATGATCGGCACTGACCTCCAATCCGCCGAGGAAATCCAGCTCCGCCGTTGCTCGCGGCCTCGAATCGCCACCGTCGCCTCCAACCCGCCCATCACCGGCATCTGCACGTCCATCAGCACCGCATCAAAACGCCGGCCCTCAAAAATTTCCAGGGCTTCCTGGCCATTACTGGCCACCGTCACCACATGCCCCGCCTTCTCCAGGATCTTGACGGCCAACAGCTGATTGACCGGGTTGTCTTCCACCAGCAGTATCTTGAGTTGGCCCAAGCGAACAGGAGCCGCCGCGGGCGGAGCCATGCCGGGTGCCTCGTCGTCCAGTTCAAAATCCACCTGCCCCTCGCCGCCCAGGGCCAACATCACGGCATCGAGCAGATCAGAGGGCGAGCAGGGCTTGACGAGCCGGGTCCGCAGACCCAGTTCCCGGCAGCGAATACTGTCCGAGCGCTGGTTGTGGGTGGACAGCATCATGATCACCCGATCCAGATAGGGCGTGCCTTGCCGCAGGCTGGCGGCAATCGTGAAACCGTTCGGCGGAGGCATGTCCGCATCGAGCAACATCAACTCAAAGGGCGCATTGTCGCGATGCGCCTCCGCCATGGCTGCCAGAGCCTGCTCCCCGGAGCGCGCCCACACAGGCTTCATGCCCCATCCGCGCAAGGTGCTGGAGAGCTGAGAACCGGAGGTGCGATTGTCGTCCACCACCAATACAGGCATTCCCTCCAGCCGCCCCAGCCCGGTGACGACGCTCGTCGCATCGCCCCTCGCGTATCCCGCCCGCATGGTGAAAAAGAAGGTGCTGCCCTGGCCCGGCTCGCTCTCCACCCAGATCCTGCCGTGCATGAGTTGAACCAGGCGGTTGCAGATCGCCAGACCCAACCCCGTGCCACCAAAAGTACGCGTGGTCGAGGTATCTGCCTGCGAGAAAGCGTCGAAGATCTCGCGATGCTTCTCCGGCGGTATACCGATCCCCGTATCCCTGACGGAGAACTGAAGGATCACTTCCCGCTCACTGGCCGCCTCGACCCCGACCCGGACCTCCACCTCACCGGCTTCAGTGAACTTGATGGCATTGCCGATCAGATTCATGATCACTTGGCGCAAACGGCCCGGGTCCCCCCGGATCACGGCGGGTACTTCGGGCGCGATGGCATAGACAACCTCGATCCCACGCTGGTGCGCGCGTAGCGCCATGCTCTTGATGGTATCGCCCACCGAGGCGGCCAGCGGAAAGTCGATCTCCTCAAACTCCAGCCTACCGGCTTCGATCTTGGAAAAATCCAGGATGTCGTTCACGATGGTCAGCAGTGACTCAGCCGAGCGCTTGACGGTATCCAGATACTCCCTCTGCTCGTCATCCAGGTCGGTATCCAGGGCCAATCGGGTCATGCCGAGAATGCCGTTCATGGGCGTGCGGATTTCGTGGCTCATGTTGGCCACGAAATCGCTTTTGGCCCGGCTGGCTGCCTCGGCTTGTTCCTTGGCACTCAGCAGTTCCAGTTCCCAACGCTTGCGATCAGTAATGTCGCGGTGGGTCCCCACCATGCGCAGCGGTCGCCCTTGCGCGTCCCGTGCCACCACTTTCCCGCGGGAGAGCACCCATTTCCACCCCCCTTCCCGGGTGCGCAGGCGACATTCCACCTCGTAGGCAGGGCTCTTGCCCGTCAGATGAGCCTCCAGAAGTTTCTGGTGGGGTACGGCGTCGTCCGGGTGGATACGCCCGGTCCAGGTTTCAAAGCGGTTTTCCAGCTCCGCATCGGCATAGCCCAGCATGGACTTCCAACGCGGACTGATATAGAAGCTATCCGAGGTCAGCTCCCAGTCCCACAGACCGTCGTCGGCCACCTGCACCGCCAATGCCAGTCGCTCTTCGCTGGCACGCAGCCGCATCGACGCCTGGTTGCGGTCATCGGCCAGCCGCCCGATGAGTTGGGAAAGAGCGATTGCCGCACGCTCCGGGTGATCGATGCGCAGCACCGCCGCTTCGTCCTCCCCGGACGCCCCAAGCTGACGAACAGTCTCCCGCAGTGTGGTCAGAATTCGGCGCTGGCTGCCGCCCAACGCCTGGAGTTGAGCCTGGGCTGACTCCAGCTCGGACTCCCGGGCACGGAGCAAAGCACTGAGATCCTGCAGCAGGGCTTCGAGCCGCCCCACGGCTGAACTGTCGGTCGCCCCGCTTCCCAGCAAACATGCTGCGTCCGCGACCGAAAAGACGCCGCTCAGGCCCGAATGCCCCTGCAGCAAGGAAATGATTTCTGAATGGATCACGTTGCCTCGCGAAAATTCCCGAGGCCCGGAACGGCCACCGGGGCGCCTTGAGCGCCCCGATTCAAGCGCTCACCGCCCGGACCGGCAGACGGTGAGCTTACGACAAGACTCAGCGCAATCCGAGGACGTCTTGCATGTCGAAGAGACCGGCTTCACGGTTAGCAAGGAATCGCACTGCGCGCAGGCTGCCCAGGGCATAGGGCATGCGGCTGCCTGAGCGATGACTGATTTCCACCCGTTCACCGATCCCGGCGAACATTGCCGTGTGGTCACCCACGATGTCTCCACCGCGGACCGTGGCAAAACCAATGGTGCTGGCGTCCCGCTCCCCCGTCACCCCTTCCCGCCCGTAGACGGCACAGGTAGAAAGATCCCGCCCCAGAGCCTGGGCAATCACCTCCCCCATGCGCAAGGCGGTGCCCGAGGGGGCGTCCACCTTGAAGCGGTGATGCGCCTCGACGATTTCCACGTCGTAACCCTCGTTGAGAATGCGGGCGGCAACATCCAGCAGGCGGAAGACCACATTCACTCCAACACTCATGTTGGGCGCGAAAACAATGGGGATCTCCCTGGAAGCCTCATCGATCCGGGCTTTGCCCTCCGGCGAAAAGCCAGTGGTTCCGATCACCATGCCCACCTTGAGCGCGCGGCATGCCTCCAGGTGGGCAAGCGTACCTTCCGGCCGTGTGAAATCGATCAGGAACCGCGCATTGCGCAGCCCCGCCTCCAGGTCGCTCCCGATCGCCACGCCCGTCTCCGCACCGCAGTACTCGCCCGCGTCACGCCCGATAAGCGTGCTGCCCGCCTGCTCCAGGGCGCCGACCAAGGCCATGTCCGGCGCCTGCAGCACCGCGTCGATCAACATACGCCCCATGCGGCCGGAACTCCCGGCGATGGCGACTGGAATCCCACTCATTGCTCACCTTCCTTCAACTTGTCTGTTGCCACGCCGCGCCAGGTACCGGGCTTGGAATCCGCACCCGCAGCGTTCTGGGAGCCCCCCAGGTCGATCACCCGCGCCTTGCTGGCCGGATCCACCGGTGCCCCCTGACCATCCACCCTGGCAAGCACCCCATTCTCGAAGAATACGGTCACGCGCCGCTGCTGAACCTCTCCCCGGCCGGGCTGGAAGCGATAGACGTAGTCCCAGCGATCCGCGTGGAACATGTCAGTCACCAGCGGCGTTCCCAGCACGAAGCGCACCTGGTCCCTCGTCATACCCGGACGCAACTGATCCACCATCTCCTGAGTTACCAGATTGCCCTGACGCACATCGATACGGTAGGGAGAACAGGCCGTCATCAACACCAGCACCAAGGCCGGAATCGTAAGTCTCATGGGGGGTTTCTCGCAGACTGGATTGGGGCCCGAGCATTCTCACGGGCGGTCGAAAACTATATCATACCTGTCGATCCGGCCCGCCAGCAGGACCCCAAAGTACATGACCAACTCTCAAAATCTCAAGAGCATCGGCCTCAAGGCCACCTTCCCCCGACTGAAGATCCTGGAGTTGTTCCAGAACACATCGGATCGCCACATGACCGCGGAAGATGTGTATCGCCACCTGATCGCAGAAGGCATGGACATTGGCCTCGCGACGGTCTATCGCGTGCTGACCCAGTTTGAACAGGCGGGCCTGCTGGAGCGGCACTACTTCGAATCCGGCAAGGCCGTGTTCGAATTGAATCAAGGCAACCACCACGACCATCTTGTCTGCCTGCAGTGCGGCAAGGTGGAAGAGTTCTACGATCCCGAAATCGAAAAGCGCCAGATCAAGGTCGCCAAGGAGCGCGGTTTTGCCGTGCGGGAGCACGCGCTCTACCTGTACGCAGACTGCATCCGCTCGGAGTGCCCGCACCGCAAGAGCGGCAGTGGCTCCAACAACACCTGACGCCGCCCCCCCTTTTTTAGACACCCGGCGCTTCCCGCCGGGTCGCGTGACGTGGAAGCATTCATAACCTCAACGGTGTTGGTCGCCCTTGCCGAAATCGGTGACAAAACCCAGCTGCTATCGTTCGTGCTGGCAGCCCGCCTGCGACGCCCCCTGCCGATCATCCTCGGCATTCTGGCGGCCACGCTGGCCAACCACGCGCTTGCCGGCTCTCTGGGGGTTTGGCTTGCGGGCTTGCTTCCCGCCGGCTGGCTGCCGTGGATCACGGGTTTTACCTTCATTGCCTTTGGCCTGTGGACGCTACACCCGGATTCACTGGACGACGAACCTCGCCTGCATCGGGCGGGCGCATTCGTCACCACAACCGTGGCGTTCTTCATCGCGGAAATGGGTGACAAGACCCAGTTCGCCACCGTCGCCCTGGGCGCGCGGTTCGATCAACTGGTTCTGGTGGTGGTGGGCACCACCTTGGGAATGATGCTCGCCAACGTTCCGGCCGTCCTTCTGGGAGAAGCCTTGTCGCAGCGCCTGCCCATGCGCGCCATCCGCATCGGCGCAGCAATGGTGTTCGTGCTCACCGGCATATTCAGCGTCTGGGGAGCGCCGCAACCAGCGCTGTGAAGCCCGCTGCCGGGGCTAATAGCCGAGCATCTCCGCCGCGTGGCGGCGGGTAGTGTCGGTGATGTTCACGCCACCGAGCATGCGGGCGATTTCCTCAATGCGCGCCGACCGATCCAGGGGCGTGACCTGGCTGCGTACGCCTTGGCCCGCATCCGCCTTGGCAATGGACCACTGCCAATTGGCTTGAGCCGCCACCTGCGGCAGATGGGTCACACACATGACCTGTCGCTCACACCCCAGTTGCCGCAGCAGCCGCCCGACGATCTCCGCAACCCGGCCGCCAATACCCACGTCCACCTCGTCGAAAATCAAGGTTTCGGTCGGCGTACTGCGGCTGGTGATCACCTGAATGGACAAGCCGATCCGCGAAAGCTCCCCCCCCGAGGCCACCTTGGCCAGGGGCCGCAAAGGCTGCTGAGGGTTGGCCGCCACCCGGAACTCCACCGTTTCCTGGCCGCAGGCGGAACCTTCTGCCACGGACACGAGCGCGGCCTCGAAACGCCCGCCCGCCATCGAGAGCTCCTGCATCGAAGCTGTGACCGCCTCGGACAGCAACTGCGCGGCCTGCCCGCGCCCGGCGCTCAACCGGCACGCCGCCTCAAGATAGGCTGCCCGCGCCTCGGCCTCCCGCTCGGCCAGCGCTACCGGATCCGCCAAAGCCGACAACTCAGCTTGACGCTGAGCCAACTGGATCAGCAGCGCGGGCAGTGCTTCCGGCGCGGTTCGATGCTTGCGGGCAATTTGCGTCACCGCCTCGATCCGCCCCTCCACCTCGGCAAGGCGCGCGGGGTCAAGTTCCAGGCGATCCCGGTAGCGCCGCAAGGCATAAACGGCCTCCTCCAATTGGACCGCAGCCCCCGCAAGCATGTCCCGAGCCTCCAGGAGCTGAGGGTCCAGTTCCACCAGGGTGTTGACGCGGGCGAGCGCATGCTCCACGACGGGCACCGCGGCGAACTGCCCCTCATCCAGGCTACCCAAAGTGGCGTCAGCCCCTTCCAGCAGCGCCGCTCCGTGGGCAAGTCGTCGGTGCTCCTGGTTGGTTTCCTGCCACTGGTAAGCATCGAAGTCCAGTTCCACCAGCTCCTTGACCTGCCAATCAAGCAGCTCCCGCTCCCGGCTCATGGCCTGGACGTTCTTTTCCGCCTCGACACGCGCCTGTGTTGCAGCGCGCCATTCGCGGTAGAGCACGCCCACCTCCCGCACCAGTTCCAGTTGGCCGGCGTGGGCATCGAGCAACTGACGCTGCGCTTCCGGCTTGAGCAGGGCGTGATGCGCGTGTTGCCCGTGGATGTCCGCCAAGTACTCGCCCAACTCCCGCAACTGGGTCAGCGTCGCCGTGGAACCGTTGATATAGGCGCGGGAACGCCCTCCCGCATCCACGACCCTGCGCAACAGGCAAACGCCCCCCTCATCCGGAAAATCCGCCTCTTTCAGCCATTCGGCCACAGGCCCCTCCGGGGGGTAGCTGAATTCGGCAGAAATCTCGGCCCGCTCCGCACCTGAGCGCACGACCGAGGCATCCGCGCGGTCGCCCAAGGCAAGGGACAACGCATCGATCAGTATGGATTTTCCTGCGCCGGTCTCTCCCGTGAGAGCACCGAAACCGGCTTCGAATTCCTGCTCGAATCGATCGACGATGACGAAATCGCGGATATGCAGACTGCGCAGCATGGGGGCAACAAACGGTTCAGGAGTGATTGCGCGGCGGCTCGCTCCAATGGAGCTTGCTGCGCAGCATGGAAAAATAGCTATAGCCTTCCGGATGGAGCAGGAAGATGTCGTGCTCGGAACGCTCGATGACCAGGCGATCGCCGGCGAAGAAATCGAAGCGGGTTTGTCCGTCGCAATGCACGCGGGCATCGTGGGGCGCGATCAGTGCGATCTCAATACGGCAACTGTCGCTCACGGTAATGGGACGATTGGACAGCGCGTGGGGACACAGGGGCACCAGCGCAATGCCCGCCACCGACGGGTGCAGGATGGGACCATTGGCCGCCAGCGCGTAGGCGGTGGAGCCGGTGGGCGTGGACACGATGATGCCGTCCGAGCGCTGCGAATAGACGAACTCTCCGTCTATGCTGATCTCGAACTCGATCATCCGCCCCAGATCGCCCTTGTTCAACACCACATCGTTGAGCGCCAGGGTGTCCATCACGCAAAGCCCGTCTCGGATCACCCGCGCGGCGAGCAAGAAGCGACGGTCAGTACGGTAGCGCCCGGCCAGCAATTCCGAAACATGCTCAATCATCGCCTGCCGGGCCACATCTGTCATGAATCCCAGCCGGCCTTCGTTTACCCCCACCAGCGGAACCCCGAATCGGGCAAGGCGCCGCGCAGCGTTGAGCATGGTGCCGTCACCCCCGATGACGATGGCCAGATCCGCCCGCCCGCCCAGGGTGTCGTAATCGGCAACAACGAAGCCCAGGTCCCCCGTGGCGCTGGCCGTCTCCGACTCGATCAGCACGGTCAATCCTCGGGATCGGAGATACTCCGCCAGGCATCCGAGCGATTCGGCCACCTGGGGCGTCTGATATTTGCCAATCAAGGCAATGATGCGAAATGCGGTATCCACCCCGGAATTAAAACACATCTGCCGGCCGCCGGTCCGCTCGCGCTGGGCAGGACGGTCCGCCCTGAAGCCGGGCGCCCCTCGTTCAGGCTCATCAATTCGGCTAAACTCCTCTCTTTTACGCTGAAGACGCAAACTGGAGAGTCCAATATGTCGATGGCCGACCGTGACGGTTTCATTTGGTACGACGGCAAGCTCGTGCCCTGGCGAAACGCCACCACCCACGTGCTGACCCACTCCCTCCACTACGGCCTCGCCGTATTCGAGGGTGTTCGTGCCTACAACACCGTACGCGGCACCGCCATCTTCCGGCTCAAGGAGCACACCGACCGCCTCTTCAATTCCGGCCACATCTACATGATGAAAATCCCGTACAGCCGGGAGGAAATCATGGAAGCACAGAAGGAAGTGGTGCGCGCAAATCATCTGGAGTCCTGCTATCTGCGCCCCATCGCCTTCTACGGATCGGAGAAGATGGGCGTCTCGCCCAAAGGCGCAGCCGTGCATGTGGCCATCGCCGCCTGGCCCTGGGGCGCCTATCTGGGCGAGGAGGGGCTGGAGCGGGGCATCCGCGTCAAGACTTCCTCGTTCTCCCGCCACCACGTCAATGTGACCATGCCGCGCGCCAAGGTGGCCACCACCTACGCCAATTCGATCCTGGCCAATCTGGAAGCCACCCAGGACGGCTACGACGAAGCCCTGCTGCTGGACACGGAAGGTTTCGTTGCCGAAGGCGCCGGGGAAAACCTGTTCATCGTGAAGGACGGGGTCATCTACGAACCCGAAATCGCCTCGGCGTTGACCGGCATTACCCGCGCCTCGGTGATCGCCCTTGCAGCGGAACTGGGGCTTGAGGTCCGGACCCGCCGGCTGACCCGGGACGACATCTATATCGCCGACGAAGCCTTCTTCACTGGCACAGCGGCAGAGGTCACCCCCATCCGCGAACTGGATAACCGCACGATTGGCGAAGGCCGCCGCGGTCCCATCACCTCGAAGCTGCAGGCCAAGTTCTTCGATGTGGTGAACGCCCGCACGGACGAACACCTGGACTGGCTGTCCTTCATCTGATCATGACACCGGCCCCGCGCGGGCCGGTTTTCTCATCCTTCCAGCCCCGACAATCAGGAATCCCCATGGCTGAAACCCGTGAAGCATCCCTCGTGATCGAAGTCACCGCCCACGACCTGCCGCTCTACTGCCCGCAACCCGCCGCCCCGCTGTGGTCCCAGCACCCCCGGGTTTTCCTGGATCCGCTGAAGACGGGCGAAGCGGTATGCCCCTATTGCAGCGCCAAGTACGTGTTCAAGGGTGAGCGGCCCAAAGGCCATCATTAATCCAAGGCCACGGGGTCGGCGGCCACTTTCCGGCGCTGCCCCCAGCCCACGGCACACCCCATGGCCAAGATTCTGATCGTCGCCCCCTCCTGGATCGGCGACACGGTCGCTGCGCAGCCATTGCTGATGCGGCTCAAGGAGTACTATCCGCTGCATGTGCTGGAGGTGCTCGCGGCGCCCTGGGTTGCGCCGGTGCTGGAAGCGATGCCCGAGGTGAACCGGGTCATCCCCTGCGCGTTCAAGCATGGGGAGTTCGGCCTGGGGTCACGCTGGCGGCTGGGCCGATCGCTGCGCGCCGAGGGCTACGAAGCAGCCTACATCCTTCCGAATAGCTGGAAGTCCGCGCTGGTCCCATTTTTCGCCGGGATCCCCTTGCGCGTCGGGTTTCTGGGCGAAAAGCGTTACGGGCTCCTCAATCGTATCCATGTGCTGGAACCAGACCGTCTGCCCAGGCAGGTCCAGCGTTATGCGCAACTCGCGGAGCCGGTAGGGGGCACGCTGCCCGAGCCACTGCCCAACCCGGCCCTGGAAACGAAGGCCGAACACGTCGCCCGCACGCTGCAGGAGTTGGGCTTGCCTGCCTCGCCCGCTCCCATCATCTTCTGCCCAGGAGCCGAGTATGGGCCGGCGAAGCGCTGGCCTGAACGGTATTTCGCCCAGATTGCCAGACAACTGGCCAAACACAAGCCGCAGATCTGGATGCTAGGTTCCGCCAAAGACGCTCCGGTGGCCGAAGAAATCATCAAGCTTGCCGGCGGGCTGGGGGTGAACCTCTGCGGCAAGACCCGGCTTGACCAAGCCATCGACCTGATTTCCTGTGCCGCACTCGTGCTCACCAATGATTCGGGCTTGATGCACGTGGCCGCCGCGCTTGGCCGGCCGCAGGTGGCCTTGTTTGGCTCGTCCACCCCGGATTACACCCCGCCGCTGTCCGATCTGGCGGAGGTGGCGACCCTCAAGTTGGCTTGCAGCCCCTGTTTCAAGCGCGAGTGCCCGCTTGGCCATTTCCGCTGCATGAACGACCTGACGCCCCAGTTGGTCTATCCGCGTATTCGCGCCATCCTGCGGCACGGTCATCAGGCTGCGTCCTGAGCCTCCATGGTGGCCAACCTGTGCACCCTGTCGGGCAGAGGAGCGATCAGCGCTGCAGCACGTCGATTCCACCGGCCACACGCGGGTCCTAGGGCACGCCCGCCAGGCCGCTCCGAGGCCGATGCAACGCCCCCCGTCGGGGGGCGCTGAAGGGGTGATACCAAGCACTACATTGCGCTCTCGCAGCATCCACCCCCGCCCCTTTTTCAAGTTCTGACTGGAGCCTGCGCCATGCCTGAAGCCTTCTACAGCACTGCAGAAGAAGTCGAGACCGCTTTTTACCAGGCCATGCAGAGTGCCAACCTGGAGGCCATGATGTCACTTTGGGCGGAGGATGAAGAGATCGTCTGCGTCCATCCCACCGGCGTTCGCCTCGTGGGTCATGTGCAGATCCGCGAGTCCTGGCGACAGATATTCAGCGGGGATCAGCGGTTGCAGGTGGCCCTCAGCCGACTCGCCAAACACGAAGACGCACTGGTGTCGGTGCGCAGCGTCTACGAACACATCTGCGTGCAGGGAGAGCAGCATCTGCCGGCCCCCGTAGTGTGCACCAATGTCTTCATCCATACGCCAGGCGGCTGGAGGATGGTCGCCCATCACGCCTCGCCGTCGGGCGCGCAAGCCGCGACCATGCACGAAGGCCCGGCAGTCATTCACTGAGCCGGCACCCGTGTCAGTCTATCGCCCGCCCCGCTGGCTGCCGGGCGGACATCTGCAGACCCTGTACCCCTTGCTGCTCAAAGGCCACGGCCCCCGTTATCGGCGGCAGCGTTGGGAGACGCCGGACGGGGACTTTCTCGACGCGGACTGGACGATCGCCCCCGCTCAACCCGACGCACCTGTTGTAGTCCTGTTCCACGGCCTGGAGGGGAGCTCTGGCAGCCACTACGCCCGGGCCCTGATGCGCGCCGTGGCCGCCAGGGGCTGGGCGGGGGTCGTGCCCCATTTCCGGGGCTGCAGCGGTGAGCCCAACCGGTTGCCGCGGGCCTACCACTCTGGTGACGCGGATGAAATCGACTGGATACTGGCAACGGTCAAACAGCACGTCGATGGCCGCCCGCTTTTCGCAGCCGGGGTTTCCCTGGGAGGAAATGCGCTGCTCCGATGGGCAGGCAGCCAGCCGGATCGCGCCCGGCAGATGTTGGACCGGTGTGCGGCGGTATGTGCGCCCCTGGACCTGATGGCCGCCGGCCACGCACTGGGGCGGGGTTTCAATCGCGTCTACACCCGGCATTTCCTCCGCACCCTCATACCGGCCGCCCTCGCCAAAGCTCACCGCTTTCCTGGCACGATCAACACAGTGCGAACCCGCACAGCGCGCACGCTCTACCAGTTCGATGACGCAGTCACCGCCCCGCTCCACGGTTTTGCCGGCGTCGAGGACTACTGGACCCGCGCCAGCGCCAAACCGTGGCTGGGGCGGATTCAGTTGCCCACACTGGTCATCAACGCCAGCAACGATCCCTTCCTGCCCGCCCACGCCCTGCCTCCGGTCGCTGACGTCTCCCCTTGGGTCACGCTCGAGTATCCCGCGGCGGGCGGCCACGTGGGGTTTGTCAGTGGGCCATTCCCGGGGAATCTGCGCTGGTTGCCGGAACGTCTGCTTGGCTTTTTTGACGCCGGATTGCCGCCGCGTACCACGCCCCACCCTGCGCCCGGATTTCCGGCACCGTGACGATCCGCGTCGTTCCCGGCGGGTTTTCCACCGCATGGAGCAAAGCCCCCAGCATCTCCGGCAATTCCACCAGCCCCAGTCGCCTCGCCTGATCGTAGGTGAAGGGCAAGGCGGCAGCCAGCCAGTACAGCGGCAGCAATAACCGCGGCCAATTGCGATCCGGCCCCAGCACATACCAGGGGCGCAGTACGGTGGTCCGCAGCCCAAGTTCCCGGATGGCCGCTTCCGCTTCTCGCCTGGCCTGGACATAGGCGCGCATCACCGGAGCAGGCTGCGCCACACTGACAAAGATGAAGTGCGGCACGCGAGCCCGGTGGGCAGCCATTGCCGCCGCACGGGCTGAGGCCAGGTCGACCCGACGGAATTCGTCCGCCTTGGAGGGGTCGGGATGCGGAACACCCACCAGATGCACCAGGCAGTCACAACCCTTCACCGACTCGGCAAAGCTTGCTCCCATCAGCGCGTCCCCAGGCACCTGCTCGCACCCCGCAGGCACCCTCGCCTCCGGAATCTTCCGGACCAGCACGCGAACCTTGTGCCCCCGATCCAGCAACAAGGGAATCAGATGCCGGCCGATGTAGCCCGTCCCCCCGGTCACAAAAACTCTCATGGTTTCTCTTTCCTCGCCGAAAAGCATGGAGGCGGCGCCCGGATCGAGCGCCCCCGCGGCCGCAAGACCGCTTGTTGTTGTAGTTATTAATCATAGCGATGATACGAAACAGGCGGGACTTCCGTGAAATCCCACAACAACGGGAAAACCCTGAAGTGTGATAATGCCGTCCGTTATTTTTGGGAGATCACCATGTTCGTTCCGGCACCGGAAATCTTCAAAGCCTACGATATCCGAGGCATCGTCAAGACCACCCTGACGCCAGAGGCTGTTCGCGCCATCGGTCAAGCCATCGGATCCGAGGCCCGGGTGCGGAACCAGAGCGCCATCGCCATCGGGCGGGATGGTCGCCTGTCCGGCCCGGCCTTGGCCCAGGCATTGGCGGAGGGCATCTGCGCCGCGGGGGTGGACGTGGTGGACATCGGTTGCGTCGCGACACCACTTTCCTATTTCGCGGGCTTCCAGCTTGGCACCCACAGCGCCATCAGCGTTACCGGCAGCCACAATCCTCCGGAATACAACGGCCTGAAGATGGTGCTGGGCGGTCAAACCCTCTATGGAGACATGATCCAGTCCCTGCGTCGCCGCATCGAAACCGGCGATCTCGCCACCGGTCTGGGCAGCGTCCGCCACGCCGACGTGCGGGATGCCTACATCGAACGCATTGTGAGCGACGTCAAACTCGCCCGGCCGATGAAAATCGTGGTGGACTGCGGCAATGGCGTTGCGGGCGACGTGGCGCCCAAGCTCTTCCGGCAGCTTGGTTGCGAGGTCACCGAGTTGTTCTGCGAGGTGGATGGGCATTTCCCCAATCACCACCCGGACCCTTCCAAACCCGAGAACCTGGAAGACCTGATCCGCGCCCTGAAGGAAACCGACGCCGAAATCGGCCTGGCCTTTGACGGGGATGGCGACCGTCTGGGGGTGGTGACCAAGGACGGGGAAATCATCTACCCGGACCGCCAGCTCATGCTCTTCGCAGCGGACGTTCTCTCCCGCGTGCCGGGCGGACAGATCATTTACGACGTGAAATGCACCCGCAACCTCGCCCCGTGGATCCGGGAGCATGGGGGCGAACCGGTGATGTGGAACACCGGCCACGCGCTGGTGAAGGCCAAGCTCAAGGAGACCGGCGCCCCCCTCGCGGGCGAGATGAGCGGCCACATGTTCTTCAAGGAACGCTGGTTCGGCTTCGACGACGGCCTGTACTCAGGCGCCCGGCTGTTGGAGATTCTTTCCCGGTCCGCCGACGCCAATGCCGTGCTGAAGGCGCTTCCCAACGCCGTCAGCACGCCGGAGCTCAACCTCAAGATGAACGAAGGGGAGCCTTTCAAACTGGTGGATCTGCTGAAGAAAGACGCACGCTTTGAAGGCGCCCGCGAGCGCATCACCATTGACGGCCTGCGGGTGGAGTATCCGGACGGCTTCGGTCTCGCCCGCCCCTCAAACACCACTCCGGTCGTGGTGCTCCGCTTCGAGGCGGACAACGAAGCGGCGCTGGAGCGCATCCAGAGGGACTTCCGCACAGCCATCCAGGGCGTGTGGCCGGGGGCGGAAACACCCTTCTGACCGTCGCACCTCGGGCGCGCAGCGCCCTCACAAAACAAACGGGGCGCCTTGGCGCCCCGTTTGCTCTAACCGTCGCCCACGACTCAACCAACGGCTAGCGGTCGTGACGGGTCTGCGCACCATTCGCTCCACGAACCAGCGTACAAACGCCCCGGCGGCCAACCGGCCACCGCCCGCGCCAGTTGGTTGTGACAAGCCGTGACCCCCGATCCGCAGTAATCCACGACCGCCACGTCCTGCGCACCCAGCAGCGCCAGCCACTCCTGCCGCAGCACCTGCGCGGCTTTGAATCTGCCATCGGCAGTCAGGTTATCCCGGAAAAATCGGTTGACCGCTCCCGGGATATGCCCGCCCACGGGGTCGAGCGTCTCGTTTTCGCCGCGGAAACGGTCAGGGCTGCGGGCATCCACCAGCACCACCCCGCTCTGCTGCAAGGCTGGCAGTTCCTCGGCCCCGACAACGTTGCCGGAACGCGGCCCTCCGCCCAGCGGCGCCAAAGCCCTGGGCACGATCACCCCGCTCTCCAGCGCGCCTCCACTGCTAACCCAGGCTTGCAGCCCGCCATCAAGCACCGACACCCGGTCATGCCCCAACCAGCGCAGCAACCACCACAAGCGAGCGGCGAAAGGCCCCCCCGCATCGTCGTAGGCCACCACCCGAGCGGATACATCGACGCCGACCTGTCCCAGGCGCTCCGCCAGACGCCCCACCGAAGGCAAAGGGTGGCGGCCATTGCGGCCTGTCAGCGTCCCCGACAAGTCCCGGTCCAGATGCAGAAACACCGCCCCCGGGATGTGACCACCCTGGTAAGCCTGTTCGCCAAAGTCGGTGTCGGCAAGGCTATGCCGGCAGTCCACCACGACCAGACCGGGGTCGCCCAACCGCCGCTGCAATTCCCCTGCGTCAATCAGGGGCTCCATCATGCAGGTTCGCCCGCCAGCCAGCTGCGGGCTTCGTCCTCTTCTGCAAAGACCTCGATATCCGCGTCCACCACCGTCTGGTTCAGCCAGGCGCTCCATGCCACCCACTGGCTTTGCGTCAGCACGGCCACGCGCCGAAAGTCGTGGGCATGCTGGCGGGAAAAGCGCAACTCCTCCCAAGCCACATCCAGGGTGAAACCCGCCATCTGGCGCAAGTCGATGAGGAGATCGATCTCGCCATCGAAACGCACCTTGTAATTGACCAGTTCCTCGAACTCCCGGTAGTCCGCCAGCGTGAACTCGCCGTACACGGTGACGCTGACAAGACCTTCCCGGCTATCGGTAACAATCATGATCGTTTCCTTGTTTTCAGACAGGCGTGGTCACTATATCCCCGCCACCGCGGCCCTTCAATCCTGCTCGGCCGGGGCGGAACGGGCGGATTGGGAGGCCAGCAGGCCACTCCCGACGACCAGCCCCACGCCCAGCCAGGAAAAGGCATCGAGTTGGTCATCCCAGATGAGGATTCCGTACAGGCTCGAAAATACCACCGTGCTGTACGCCAGGCTGGCGGAAACAAGCGTCTTGCCGTACTTGTAGGCCCGGGTCATGGCCAGTTGCGCCAGCGCGCCAAACCCTCCCACGCCGAGCAGCAGGAGCAAGCCCTGCCCTCCCACCGCGTGCAGGGTCTGCCCGGTCACCATCCAGGGCAGCCCCCCCAGGGCGGAGAACAAGGAAAAATAGAATACCGTTCGCCACTCCGGTTCGCCCAGCGCACCCAATTCGCGCACATTCCAGTAAGCCATGGCCGCGGTGACGCCGGAAGCCAGCCCCACGAGGCCTGCGACCCACTGCTCCCCCGCAAAGGTGGGCCGCAGAAGCAGCGCGATTCCGACGAAGCCGACGACCAGCGCCAACAGCAGCCCGGGCCGCACCTTTTCCCGTCCGGTAACGGCCAGCATGCCTGCGAGAAACAAGGGCGCGGTGTAGTTCAGCGTCACCGCTGTCGGCAAGGGCAGGCGCGAAATGGCGTAGAAATACATGGCCAGCGACACAAACCCTGACAAGCCACGACGAAAGTGGGCAGCGACATGGGGCGTGCGCAAGCTCCAGCGACGCACCCCGATGGTGGCACCGATCAGTACGGCGGCAATGAACCCGCGGTAGAACACCAGTTCCGCCGAGGAAAAGCTCGCCGCGCCCAGCTTTACGCAAACCCCCATGCTGGCGAAGAACAAGCTGGCAACCAGCATCCAGAGCGAGGCCATATCAGGGATCAGCGCGCGCCGCGCTGCAGCCGTGATGGCACAGCCACCCGGCGGTCACCGGCAAACGAAAAGCCCGGGCGGAGGCCCGGGCTTGCACAGGGAAGGGGGATCAAGCAGGGCTCAGCGCTTGGCCAGCACTTCCCGGCGATAGAACTCATGGAAGTGCTGCATGCCATCTTCCATGGGCGACTGGTATGGCCCGACCTGATTGACCCCTTGCGCCAACAGGGCAAGACGGCCCCGATCCATGCGCTCGGCAATGTCGTCGTCCTCCACCGCCGTTTCCATGTAGGCAGCCTGCTCGGCTTCCACGAACTCCCGCTCGAACAGCACGATGTCTTCGGGGTAGTAAAACTCCACCACATTCGTCGTCTGGTGCAGTCCGCGGGGAATCAGGTGGCTGATCACCAGCACGTGCGGATACCACTCAACCATGATATTGGGGTAATACGTGAGCCAGATCGCGCCATGGGGGGGCACTGCGCCGTTGTAATACTCCAGCACCGCCTTGTGCCAGCGCTCGTAGGTAGCCGACCCCGAGCGGGCCAGACCGTTGTTGATCCCCACCGTCTGCACCGAGTACCAGTCACCAAACTCCCACTTCAGATCGTCGCAGGTGACAAAATTGCCCAGCCCGGGGTGATAGGGGGCAACGTGGTAGTCCTCCAGATACACCTCGATGAAGGTCTTCCAGTTGTAGTTGCACTCGTGGATCATCACCCGGTCCAGCATATAGCCGGAGAAATCCAGATCCCCGGCAACACCCATGTGGGCCAGGTCGCGCGCCACATCCCGCTTGCCGTTGAAGAGCAGGCCGTTCCAGTTCTGCAGCGGAGACTTGTGCAGATTCAGGCAGGGGTTGTCGCTGAAATGGGGCGCCCCAAGCAAGGTGCCCTCGTTGTCATAGGTCCAGCGGTGGACCGGACACACGATATTGCGCCCGTTGCCTCGCCCCTGGAGCATGATGGCCTGGCGATGGCGACACACATTGGACAGGAACTCCGGACCACGCTTGCCACGCACCAGCATCTGCCCGTGATCGAGCCACTCGATGGTGTGGTAGTCGTTTTCGTTCGGCACCATCAGCTCATGGCCGATGTAGCCGGGCCCGGCATCGAAGAGCAGACGCTTCTCCAATTCGAAAAGTTGCTCGTCAAAGTAGCAGTCAACGGGCAGTTGCGAAGCAGCGGGAGCAAGCTGCGAAAGAGAAGCGATGTCGGACATCCCCAACCTCCAGAACGATGAAAGCCGGAAACCAAGCCGGAAAAAAGCCGAAGAGTATACCCCGTGAGGGATTTGACCAAAAGGTTAAGAATAAGATATTTTTTACTGTTTAGGATTGATTCCCGTCAAATGGCCAATCCGGCGCCCGAGCACACTCCCCAGCCGCCCGAGACTTTCGAGGCCGCGCTGTCTGAACTTGAGTCCATCGTCCTCGCGCTCGAAACCGGGCAACAGAGCCTTGAAGATGCGCTCGGAGGCTATCGACGCGGTGTAAGCCTGCTGCAATATTGCCAGGCCACCCTGAGCGCCGCCGAGCAGCAACTGCAAGTGCTGGAGAACGGCCAGTTACGGCCGTTTCAGGCGGGCGGCAAAGACCGATGAACCGCGATCCGGACTGACGCGCGACCATGCGTGCGACCCTGCAGAACCACATGAACCTACCTGATTTCAAGGCCTGGATGGCGGACATCCAGGCGCGCACGGAGCACACGCTGGAACGTCTGCTCCCCGCCCCCCAGATCGCTCCGCAACGCCTGCACCAGGCCATGCGCTATGCCGTGCTGGGCGGAGGGAAGCGCGTGCGCCCGCTGCTGGCCCACGCGGCGGGCGCTCTTGTGGATGCACCGCCTCAGCGGCTCGACCTGGTGGCCGCGGCGGTGGAACTGATCCATGCCTATTCGCTCGTGCATGACGACCTCCCCTGCATGGATGACGACACGCTGCGTCGCGGCAAGCCGACCTGCCATGTGGCGTACGACGAAGCCACGGCGCTGCTCGTGGGCGACAGCCTTCAGACCCTGGCCTTTCAGGTGATCAGCGAACACGCGCCCGCTGCCACGCCCACCCAGCAGGTGGAGATGATCAACCTCCTGGCCCGCGCCTCGGGCTCCCGGGGCATGGCGGGGGGCCAGGCCATTGATCTGGCTGCGGTGGGGCAGGAACTGACGCTGGCCGAGCTGGAGTTCATGCACATCCACAAGACCGGCGCCCTGATTCGTGCGGCGGTGCTCCTGGGCGCCTACTGCGGCGAAGCCCCCCCGCTGACCGTGCTTGAACCCCTGGACCACTTCAGCAAGTGCGCGGGGCTGTTGTTCCAAGTTGTGGACGACATTCTCGACTGCGAGGCCAGCACCGCCACTCTCGGCAAAACGGCCGGGAAGGACGCTGCCCAGGACAAACCAACGTATGTCAGCCTGCTCGGGATCAAGGAGGCCAAAGCACTGGCAGCCGATCTCCGGCAACGGGCGCAGGACGCACTTGAAGCACTCGGACCTGGCGCAACCCGCCTGCGAGAACTCACCGACTTCATCGTCCAGCGAAACTTCTGATTCCTTCGGGCCGCCCTTGCGCCAGATCATGCAAAACTCATCGACCACCTACCCACTGCTCTCCACCATCCACTCGCCGGACGACCTGCGTCGGCTGGAGCGCCCCGCCCTGCACCAGCTCGCCCAGGAGCTGCGGGGCTTCCTGGTGGAGTCGGTCTCCCGCACGGGGGGCCATCTTTCGTCCAATCTGGGCACTGTCGAGCTCACCATCGCCCTGCACCACGTTTTCAACACACCGGAAGACCGGCTGGTATGGGACGTGGGCCATCAGACCTACGGCCACAAGGTGCTCACCGGCCGCCGCGAGGCCATGAGCGGACTGCGCCAGTTCGGGGGGATATCCGGGTTTCCCCGTCGCTGCGAAAGCGAGTACGACACTTTTGGCACCGCACATTCGTCCACATCCATCTCGGCCGCGCTCGGCATGGCTGTTGCGGCCAAGCGCCTGGGTCAGGACCGACGGGCGGTAGCCATCATCGGCGATGGCGCCATGTCCGCCGGCATGGCCTTTGAAGCCCTCAACAACGCCGGGGTGACCGACGCCAACCTGCTGGTGATCCTCAACGACAACGAGATGTCGATCTCTCCCCCGGTCGGTGCGCTGACCAACATCCTGGCGCGGCTGATGTCCGGCCGCACCTTTCACGCCGCGCGCCGGGCCGGCGAACGGCTGCTGCGCGCGGCGCCCCCGCTGCACGAACTGGCCAAGCGGGCCGAGGAGCACATGAAGGGCATGCTCTCGCCGAGCACGCTGTTCGAGGAATTCGGCTTCCACTACTACGGCCCGATCGACGGGCACGATCTGGACGCCCTCATTCCCACGCTGCGCAATCTGCGGAATCTGAGCGGCCCGCAGTTTCTGCATGTGGTAACCCGCAAAGGCCAGGGCTACAAGCTGGCGGAGGCCGACCCCATCCTTTACCACGGCGTGGGCAAGTTCGACCACACCGCCGGCATTCAGACCGCCAAGGGGGGAGGACATCTCACCTACACCCAGGTGTTTGGTGACTGGCTGTGCGACATGGCGGCCAAAGATCCCCGCCTGATGGCCATCACTCCTGCCATGCGGGAAGGCTCGGGCATGGTCCGCTTCGCTCACGAGTACCCGGACCGCTACTTCGACGTGGGAATTGCCGAGCAGCATGCCGTAACGTTCGCCGCCGGCCTCGCCGCCGAGGGACTGCGCCCGGTAGTCGCCATCTACTCCACCTTCCTGCAGCGAGCCTACGACCAACTGGTGCACGATGTGGCACTGCAGAACCTGCCGGTAGTCTTCGCCCTGGACCGCGCCGGACTGGTGGGCGCCGATGGGGCGACTCACCACGGCGCCTTCGATCTCTCCTATCTGCTGTGCGTGCCCAATCTGGTAATCATGGCGCCCGCGGATGAAAACGAATGCCGGCAGATGCTCTACACCGGCCACACGCTGGACCAGCCCAGCATCGTGCGCTACCCCCGCGGCACCGGCATGGGCGTGCCACTGCAAGCCGAGATGAAGGCTTTGCCGGTGGGCAAGGGCGAAATCCGCCGCGCGGGCCGCAAGGTCGCGCTCCTGGCCTTCGGCAGCATGCTCGGAACCGCCCTCGAGGTGGGCGGCAGGCTGGACGCAACCGTCGCCAACATGCGCTTTGTGAAACCGATGGACGAAACGCTGGTCCATCAACTGGCGCAGGAGCATGACCTGCTGGTGACGCTGGAGGAAAACGCGGTTGCCGGCGGCGCCGGCTCCGAAGTGGAACATGTGCTGGAACAGCGCAATCACCCCGTCCGTCTGTTGCGCCTGGGGTTGCCGGACCGGTTTGTGGATCACGGCGATCAGCACCAGCTCCTGGCCAGCGTCGGGCTGGATGCGGCGGGCGTGGAAGCACGGATCCGGGCGGCAATAGTTGAGTGATTTTCTCGGGAATGTTACGATGCAGCAAAATGACCAATCGGGCGCCGTTGCGCCCCCGGGAGAATCAGACATGAACGCCCGAGACACCTCCAACCCCGACAACACCCCCATCCCGGATGTACAGAGTTCCGAGGACACCCGCCATCTGGCCATCAACAAAGTGGGTATCAAGTCCATCCGCCACCCGGTGAGGGTGATGGACAAGAATGGCGGCGTGCAGCACACCATCGCCACCTTCAATATGTACGTGGGCCTGCCGCACAATTTCAAGGGCACCCACATGTCCCGCTTCGTGGAGATCCTCAACAGCCACGACTACGAGATCTCCGTCGAATCCTTCGAGCCCATGCTCCGGGAGATGGTCAAGAAACTCGAAGCGGAAACCGGTCACATCGAGATGACCTTCCCCTACTTCATCGACAAGGCGGCTCCGGTGTCCGGAGTACGCAGCCTGATGGATTACGAGGTCACGTTCTTTGGTGACATCAAGGCAGGGGGCATCTACGAGTTCAACATGAAAGTGGTGGTGCCGGTCACGAGCCTGTGCCCGTGCTCGAAAAAGATCTCTGAGCGTGGCGCCCACAATCAGCGCTCCCACGTCACCGTGACTGCCCGCACGCGGGAGCATCTGTGGATCGAGGAACTCATCCGGTTGGTGGAAAGCCAGGCCTCCTGCGAGCTGTTCGGCCTGCTCAAGCGTCCGGACGAGAAATACGTGACCGAGCGCGCCTACGACAACCCCAAGTTCGTGGAAGACATGGTTCGGGACGTGGCCGGCCTGCTCAACCGGGATACCCGGGTCGCCGCCTATGTGGTGGAATCGGAGAACTTCGAGTCCATCCACAATCACTCGGCCTACGCCCTGATCGAAAACAACAAAGGCACATCCTGATCCCGCGCCGGGTGCGTCCCGCACCCGGCGTCGGCCTCACCTGAGCTGCAGCGGCACCGTACTGATGGCGTTCTTCGGCGAGCCATCGATCAGCTTGTCGGAATAGGTCAGATACACCAGCACCTGCCGCTTGCGGTCCATCAGCCGCACCACGCGCACCCGTTTGAACAGCACGCTGGCGCTCTCGGAAAACACCTCCTCCTTATCCGGCAGAGGCTGGCTGATGGTGATCGGTCCGACCTGGCGGCAGGCGATGGACGCATCGGACGGGTCCTCCGCCAAGCCCAGCGCACCCTTTACCCCACCCTTTTTGGCACGGGAAAGGTGACAGGTCACCCCCGAGACTTTGGGGTCATCAAAAGCCTCCACCACGATCTTGTGGTCCGGCCCGACCAGCTTGAAAGCCGTGTCCACCTCGCCGATCCGCTCGGCCAGCACCGGTGCCGCACCCAGCCCAACCGCAAGCGGGAGCCCGAAGCGGGCCGTCTGCAAAAGGGAACGCGCCAGAATCGAGGCGTTGGCACGAAGGCATTGGGAGGCCACTGCAACAACCTTGGGGATCATCATTGCTCCTCGAAACGTAATCCCGGAATTATCCCGCCGCCCTGACCGAGCTTCACCCGTCTGAAAAAATAAAGCGGGCCCCGGGGGGCCCGCACATCAGGCAATTGTCGTCACGTCAAGGCAGGACGCGCGTCGCGGAAAATCTCGCCGTTCGGCCTGCTGTCACCCGAGCCAGCCAGTGATCCCCGCCATCCACCACTGATGCGGTGCCTGAAACCCGGCGGACGGCGCTGTAGAGAGACTTGGGCAGCACCCAGGCCATGCCGGACAGATCGGAAGCGTGGCTCGCGGTGAGCGTATCGGTCAGCCCCGAGCGGGTGGTCGTCCAGGTGACGGCCTGCCGACGCAGGTTGAACTTGGCCAGGTCCGCCATGGTGTACCAGGTAAAGTTGCCCGTCGCTTTCTGGGTCGCCGCGTAACTCATCAATGCACTGACGGTGCTGGTGAAGTCCGCCGCCCCCGGAGGATGGGCATAGATCAGCCGGCTGGTGCGGTGCTGCATGCCAAAGGTAATCAGATCCTTGTACCACTGCAGCACGTCCGCCTGGGGGACGTTGAACTCCTGCCACTCCTCAAAAGTGGCGTAGAGCCCGAAGGGCGTTACGGGAAAGGCATACATGCCGGTGTTGGTAACCCGGTCGCCGTTCCAGAACCGGGCAACACCCAGCCCCGCATGACCACCGGTGTAATAAGCCACAACGCCGTGGTTCTCCTGCCAGTTCAACGACCAACTCGGATTGTTCCCCTGGGGTGCGGAGTACTCGACGGTGGCATGGCCGATGGCGTTCTCCACCGCCTGGGTGTTCTGCACCAGCCAGGGCTCATAGGTAGCCTGGTTGGTTTCACTGGCGTTGTAACCGTAGAGGTCATGATTCCAGCCGCCGTGGCTGCCGATCTGGTGTTTCTTCTGGTCGAGCTTCACCAGCCATTGCTTGGCAGTGGGATTGTTGTTGAGATCCATGCCCAATTTGTCGCCCAGCACCACCGTATCCGGACCCGCCGTCACGTGGAAAGAGAACGGCCCATGATTCCAGGTCCCGATCGCGTCCAGGGCCGGGAGCGCATCGATACAGGCCTGATAGTCGCAGTGCCAGTTGAATACCAGCCCTCCCTTACCCAAGGGGTGATCGGTCAGCCGGGGCAGCCCCAGCATGTTCTGCCCGAAGTAGCGCACGAAGCCGTGCATGAGCATGCCGTCTGTCTGACTCTTGAGATAGGTGAGCGGCAGATTGACGAAAAGCACCTTGCCGCTCCCCACTGTATTGATCCCGGCAACCAGCCCGTAGGAGGGTGAGGACAACAGGGAAGTCCCGGCGAACACGCCTTGGGTAACGAAGCTGGGGTACGTCAGGTAGCCATAGATGTAGCCCGAGACGCCGTGCAGCGGGTCGTTCGCGACGGTAGTGGTTGCTGCGGCAGTTGTCACGGCCTGCACGGTTGCCGTGGCGGCCTTGGCGGTGGACGTGCTGGCCGTGGACACCGCAACCGGCGTCGCGGACGCCACCGGATCCGCTGCAATGGCGGTACTCTGCTGCACCGTCACTGAGGGCGTCGCCGTCGTGCTGGAGGCCGCAGCCTTCTGGGTGGAGGTGGAACTGCCCACCGCCTTTTCCACGCCCAGCTTGAAGTAGACCTTGTGGTTATAACCTTTCACACCACCCGGGTTGTAGCGGCTGGAAGGCAGGTACAAGACTTTTCCCGCAGGCACCTTGGCGCCGCTGGCCGTGAGCTGAGTGGACATCACGCTCTGCACCAGACTGCTCAGAGAAGCGCTGCTGACCACGGTCCTGGAGACCGTGCCAGTGCTCGTGGTACTCCCACTGCCCAGCGCCGCCGTGCTCAGGGTGGTGGCACTTGAGGTGGTCCCGGACGCGCTGGCAGCCGTAGCCGATGTGGTAGTCGTGGATGCAGCGGTATAGGCAATGGATTTCCCCGGGGGAACCTGCAACAGACGCAGCACGCTTTGATTCCCTACCACCGGCCCCAGGCCAACGGTTCGGTCCAGCAACTGGTCATAGAGCACGTAATCAACCCCGGCCAGAGCGCTGAAACGGGACTTGGGAACAGGGTAGAACCCCGCGCTGTTGAGTGCCCCGAAGTCGTAGGTGAGCATCACCGTTCCACCCTGGGTGACGTAAGCCTGGATGGCTGTCACTAGGGCGTCGCTGGCGGTCACATGCACCTGATCCGGCAGGATGATGCCCCGGTACCGGGAAGGCGCGGTTGCTCCCAGGGCCAGGAACTGGGAATCGGTCATCGTGACCAGCTGGAAGCCTTCCTGGCGCGCCGTTTCCGCCCAGGCTAACACCCGGGTGTCGGTGCTGCTGGTCCCGTCTGGGACCAGCAGCACCAGACTATTGGATGACTGGGCGTGGGCGGCTGCCCCCACCACGAAGGCCAATCCGACACCCAAACACCATCTTCGAATCCTGCGGATCATTGGTTCTTGCATCGCCATTCTCCCGTGCTGGTTTGATTGTTCTTGCGACCTGGCGACGATGGAACCGCTTCGATTCGATGTCGCCCGGCAAAAACAGGATTCGATTCACCCAGCAGGATTCAGGCCACAACACAAAAACCCGGAAAAACAATGGACTAACTTATCCCGGGAAACATTCCCGCACAGGGTGTAAGCCCTGCTTTCCGCGTAATGGCAATAACTGCACCTAACACCAAATCTATTGGCACCGAAAAGCCCGCATTTTCAATGTCTATTGGCCATTTAGAAAAATAATCCGACAATAAACCGTAAATTATCTCGACACCCAATTAGTCAATTCCGCATCAAATGAAATTTGCAGCGGGCATGGCGATCTTCTTTATCCAAGTAAGCGCAAACATATCCGTGACTTTTTTAATGGCGATTGAGGCCGCCTTCAGCGACGATCCGCGCCATCGCGCAATCAACGCCTACGCTCACGAACATGCAGTCTTTGTGGTCCGCCATCGCTTCCTGGTGGTGGGGACTGGATACCAGTTTCCGACTACTGATCACCGATGGGATCTTTGCCCTTTACCTCGCCCTCATCGGGGTGACGGGCTGGATGGTATTCCGCCGCCTGAGGGAAGGTCCGGCGCAGCCCACTTTGCGTTCGGACGCTCGTGAACGGCGGAGTCGTTCCACTCCCTCCACGCGAGTAGGCGCGGGATCGGCACCCGAGAACCGCAGCGGTCAGTGGACACGCGCCCTGCGTCCGGCCCAGCGCCGCCACTACTGAAATCTCACTTCACGGCGGTAACTGTTTTCGCCGCCTCGCTCACCAACCAGAAGCCCACCGAAGGTTTCGTGTCCACGGTGATGCTGCCGTAGCCCGGCACCTTCACCTGCACGCGGGAATAATTGCGAACCGGCGAGTGAGCCAGCACCAGCCATTCACGGGTGGGGGCAACGCCTCGCACCAAGGCTGTGGCGAATACCGGAATTTCCTGATCCACCCATGGGTAAGGCGGGTTGGTGCTCGCATCCAGCATGAACCAGCGTGCCTTGAACTGATAGGCTGCCGGCACGCCGATGCGCCAGGGGTGCTTCTGCGTCGGGTGTCGCACCAGCTTGCCTTGACGCCAGAATCGCCGCAGGACGCCGTTCTTGTGTACGCGGTCCACCGCTGCCACGATGGCCATGTACCGGGCATCGGCCACCGCCAGATCCGGCTCTTCGAACTGGAACTCTCGGACGACCCGGGGGCGTGTCACCCACATGCCGAACTCGATCAAGCCCTGATAGCGGGCCACCGGGTAGGACTCGCCCGCGGCCAGATAGCGCTTGCGCACCGCAGGCCCACCATCCCAGGTGGAAATCTCCCACCAGAAGTTGGGGCGCTGGGCGATGGCCTCATCCACGAACATCTGCCAGCTCATGCTGCCCACGAGCGGGCTGACGACCGTCTTGTCGGTTATCCCCTGGAAATAGTCGGGAACGTAATAAGAGGGCGAGGCACCGTCCCAGAATTGGGAGCGCTCGTGTTCAGACGAGATCCCATATTCTCCCGCATAGCTGAATACACCCATCCAGTGAAAGGCATCGTAGCCGACAAAGATGGACTTGCCCTTCCACGCCGAATTGTCCAGGCCGTCCCGCATACCCTGCTGCATGGCCCGGTAACGCGTCTTGTACTCGCGGGCAGCAATGGCCTTGCGCTCGGCCATGGTACACGTGCCCGGACAGTGATTCTTGAACCGCACATCCTGATCCGCATCCGACAAGAAGAGTCGATCCGGCTCATTGTTGGAAAGCCACTGGATCAAGGGTGGATTCGGGTACAACTGCTGCAGCTTGGCAATGCGCTGGGTATGCGTCTCCGCATACCCCACCTGCTGCCAGGGCGCCACCGGCCCAAAGGGCGATATCTGGGGGCGCACCTTGCCCCCAGGCTCCACCACGTTGGGATTCTGGCCGGCAGGCAACGTGAAGAACCGGCTGTCCCGATAGAGGTTCCACTCCGGTTGATAGAACACCATGGTGAACGGCAGATTCAGCTTGGCAGCCCGCTTCATGGCGGTGAAGTCGAAGTCTTCCGCGTACGGCCAGTGCCCGGTCGGGAACTGGGGCAGAATGTGGTGCCCTGCCTCGATCAGATCCAGTTGGCGATTGGGGTGATACACGATGTTCGGGTACATCCACTGTCCGTTGGGGGACAGATTGAGCGTCCAGCGCGCGGCCAGGGGCAAAGGCTTGCCGATGGGATCATTGCCCGGGCGCAAAGCTTCCGCCCGAATGGCGTCCACCGTGGGCAGGCGGACGTCCGTCGCAGCCACCGCCAACGGAGCCACACCTGCAGCGCCCGCAACCAGAAGTGCCGCAGCAGCAGCCTTCCGCCAAGACATCCCGCGCCCAGTAGAATCGCGCCCACTATTCCCTCTTGCCATCCCTGTCTCCTGAACGGATGAATCGGCCAAGGGAATTAACGGTTGCTTTCAACCGCTTATTTAACGATCAACGAAACGAATTCGGTGCTAACCGATGAACGGCAGCCGGTCAGAACACAACTAGCCAGGAGCCCAAGAAATGTCCGCCGAAATCTGGCAACGGGCGTGGCGATTCGCAGCCCACGCCCACCGAGAGCAAAAGCTCCCCGGTTCGGAACTGCCTTACCTGACGCACCTGGGCGCGGTCACGCTGGAGATCGTCAGCGCCCACTTGGCAAGCCCGCTGGGCAACCTTGAGTATGCAGTCCTGTGCGCGATACTCCACGACTGCGTGGAAGACCAAGCCATATCACCGGAGGCGATCGGCGAGCTCTTCGGCGCCCCTGTTGCTGCGGGCGTTAGTGCGCTTTCCAAAGACCCCGAGCTACCCAAAGCTGCCGCAATGGCTGACAGCCTGCTGCGCATCCTGCAGCAACCCCGGGAAATCTGGTGTGTGAAGCTTGCAGACCGCATCTGCAATCTTCAAGCGCCCCCCGATCATTGGTCCGAACAACGGATAAACGGCTACCGGGCCGAATCGAAAGAAATACTGGCCGCCTTGGGCGCGGCCCACCCCCTGCTCGCGGCACGGCTGGCCGCGAAAATCGACGCCTACCCGCCTGTCCACATCGCACCCGCATGCACGGGCGCCCGCCGTTCCGCTGACGACGGACTACTGTAGCCCCATGGCCATGGGCATGACGTCCGTGGCGCCAAAGCGGGCGCCCGCAAGAATACGTTGCGCTCGCGCTTCCACCACCAGATCCAGTTCCGGCACCGGCGCTTGCCCCAAGGCGGCAAATACCCACGCCAAGGCCGCATCCACCCCCGCGAACTCGTAAACCCGCCCCCGCTTGAGACAGAAGCCCCCTTCTCCTCCCTCGGTAGCGTGATGCGCCCGGATCACCACCCGCTTAGGCATCAACACCACTAACTCCAGCCGCGGTACCACACCCCGCCCTAACATCTTCTGCAACAGAGACGAATCCATTCCCCACCCGCTGGTTATTTTCACCGGAAGTCTATAAGTCACCCCGAAATGTCAACTTGGGTTAGATCAAGGAAAAAGCCACTTTTGTTTGCATTCTCAACAGCGCTGCGCCTCTGGGCAACTCACGCGATGGGCGCGCACCCGCTGCGCCACTGATTCCCTGGCACTCTCGAGCCACCGGGTGGAAGATGGCCACGTGCGGCGAAGCGCCCGGTGGCGCTGAGGTCTCCATTCTTTGCGTGCCCATGAACGCTAGAATTGGTGGCAAGCCCGTCGGGTGCTCCCTGCCCACCGATCGCTCAGCCTCCCCCACACCAGGTTGTAACTACAATCGGCAACCATGAGTTCGGACGTCAATCATTCCCGGCGCGGATTTCTGCGCGGCAAGGTCAGTACAGCCCCACCGCCTTTGCGCCCCCCCTGGGCGGTGGCTGAAGCCGAGTTCCTCGCGCGCTGCACGCGCTGCGGGAAGTGCGAAGTCGTGTGCCCGACACAGGTCGTGCGCATGCGCGAGGGCTACCCAGA
The DNA here is from genome assembly GCA_036824045.1 of Rhodocyclaceae bacterium. Taxonomy (GTDB): domain Bacteria; phylum Pseudomonadota; class Gammaproteobacteria; order Burkholderiales; family Rhodocyclaceae; genus DAITAZ01. Next base: position 26,563 of record DAITAZ010000006.1, on the reverse strand, counting down.
GATCGATTTCCGCACCGCCGCCTGTACGTTTTGCGGCGAGTGCGTACGGGTCTGCGAGCCTGCGGCCTTGTGCAACAAGGAAGGCGATCGCCCGTGGCAAGTGATCGCCAGAATTGGTGAAACCTGCGTTTCCGGAAAAGGTGTTGAATGCCGCATCTGCGGCGAGCATTGCGACGAGGAGGCAATCCGCTTCCCGCCCCGCCTCGGCGGGCCGCCGCTGCCTGTGCTTGTGGCCGAACGCTGCACCGGATGCGGCGCCTGCGTGGCCCCCTGCCCGGTCTCCGCCGTCCAGCTACCCTAGCATTCCCATCGGCACGAATTACCTTGACGTGAGTCAAGGCTACGCCCTATTGCCCTGTCTAGAGTCCGATGCGGAAGTAGTGTCATTCCTTTTCCAGACGAGGGAGTAATAAAAATGAGTACCAGCAGGCTATTGCGCGGACTCGCCGGAACAGTGGCGATATGCGCCGCGGCGTTGTTCGGGGCGTCCGCCGTCCTCGCCAAGGGCCCGGATCCGGCGTACGCCAAACAGCAGGATTCGACGATCAGCCAGATCAAGGGGAATTTGGCAAAATCGGCCGAGGGCAAAGTCAAGCTGCTCGACGTCAACAACTGCTACAGCTGCCACAAGGACATCAAAGAGTTCCATATGGGCAGCAAGCACGCGAGTGTGAACTGCGGTTACTGCCACACCGGCGCCGATGAGCACGTCAAACGTGACGGCAAGCCCATTGGTCCGACCGAAGCTTCCATCGTCACCCGTACGGACCATGCCCCCTGCGCGACCTGCCACCAAGAGCAGTTCAACACCTTCGCCAACATGAATTACGAGTCCGGCGCCAAGCTGGAAAAGGCGACGATGCGCGGCGTTTCGCCGATGTTCGACAAGCTGATGCAGCCCCACGGCTTTACCAAGGAACATGCGGAGCCGCGTAGCCACATCTTCATGACGCTTGACCACCTGATCGTCGACCGTGCCTATGGTGGCCGCTTCCAGCTCAAGGATTGGACCTACATCACGGACGCCAAGAGCGCTGTATCCGATCTGTGGAAGGTCATCCTCAAGGATCGTGAGCCGAGCACCACTGACCAGAAAGCATTCATGCCCCAGGTTGCCACCGCTGCCAACCCGGTCTGCATGAACTGCAAGTCCTTTGACAACATCCTGCGCTGGAAATACATGGGCGATCCGGACCCGCGCGCCAAGTGGAGCCGGGTGTCGAAGCCGGTCGAGTTCGCGAAGGACATCACCCACGCGCTGAACTGCTTCATGTGCCATGACCCGCACTCTTCCGCGCCGCGCGTTGCCCGCGATGCGCTGATCAATGCAGTGGTTGACCGTGGCTTGGGTACGTACCCGCTCGACAAGGCCAAGAGCGAAAAGAACCCGATGAAGAAGGTGACCTTCCGCGACGGCTTCCGTGCCATCGGCCTGCTGTCCAAGCCGGACTCCAACCTCATGTGCGCCCAGTGCCACGTTGAGTACAACTGCAACCCGGGTATCGACACCGCAACCGGTGGCGCCGTCACCATGGCCGATCGTCGTGCCAACCACTTCTTCTGGTCGAACGTGTTCGACTACAAGGCGGCCGCTCAATCGATCAACTTCAAGGACTTCAAGCACGCCGTCACGGGTGCGGCCCTTTCGAAGCTGCAGCACCCTGAGGCCGAGACGTATTGGGGTTCCAAGCACGAGCGCGAAGGCGTCGAGTGCAAAGACTGCCATATGCGCAAGATCGAGAAGAACGGCAAGACCTTCACGGACCACCAGCAAAGGTCGCCACGCTCCATGCTCAAGGACACCTGCGTGAAGTGCCACGGCGAAATGACCGAGGAAAATGCCAAGTACCAGATCGACGCAATCCAGAACTACACCCGCGGGAAACTTGCCAAGGCTGAGTACTGGCTGGCCCAGTTGATCGATACCTTCCCGAAGGCTCGCGCCGCTGGCGTGCCCGAGGAGGCGATCAAGGCTGCCCAGGCGCATCACGACCAAGCGCACATCTTCTGGGAATGGTGGACGGCAGAGAATTCCGTCGGCTTCCATAACCCCGGCGGTGCCCGCGAATCGCTGACCCGTTCGGTGAACGAATCGCAAGCCGGCATCAAAGTGCTGAACGACGCCATCGCCGCGATGAAGGCACCTCCGGCGACAGCCGCCAAGTAAGCTTGTTGTAGACGGCCGTATCTGGGGCGCGGGAAACCGCGCCCCTGTTTTTTCCGCAAACCGAAACCCACCCCATGATCCCTGAACTCGGGCACATCGCCCTGATCATTGCCTTTCAGCTCGCGCTGTTGCAGGGTCTTCTCGGCCTGGCCGGTGCCGCCCGCGACAACGCAGCGTGGCGGCAAATGGCCTGCGGTGCCACCGGAGGCCAGTTCCTGTTCGTCGCCGCTGGCTTCCTGATCCTTGTCTGGTCATTCGTCGCCAACGATTTTTCGGTCATGAACGTGGCCGATCATTCCTCGCGCCATCTTCCCGTCGCGTACCGGATTACGGCCGCATGGGGCTCGCACGAAGGTTCTTTCCTCCTGTGGACCCTGCTCATGGCGGGATGGACCGTCGCGCTTGCGTTCGCCGGCAGGAAGTTGCCGCCGTACCTGCATGCCCGCGTGATCGGCATCATGGGGTTACTGAGTTCCTTCTTTCTCGCTTTCATCCTGTTCACTTCCAACCCCTTCATGCGCCTGCACCCCCCGCCAGCGAACGGTAGCGACCTCAATCCGCTGCTGCAGGATCCGGGCATGATCATCCATCCGCCGCTGCTCTACATGGGTTACGTCGGGTTCTCCGTGGCGTTCGCTTTCGCCATTGCAGCGCTGGTCTCCGGCAGGCTCGACGAGGCATGGGCACGCTGGGTCCGACCCTGGACGCTGATGGCATGGGTGTTCCTGACTCTTGGCATCATGGTTGGCTCCTGGTGGGCCTATTACGAGTTGGGCTGGGGCGGCTGGTGGTTCTGGGACCCCAGCGAAAATGCTTCGCTGATGCCCTGGCTTGCCGGGACAGCGCTGGTGCATTCGCTGGCGGTGACTGGTCAGCGCGGCACGCTGCGGGTGTGGACGGTGTTCCTTTCACTCACCGCGTTCGCGCTGTCGCTCCTGGGCACTTTCCTGGTTCGTTCCGGCGTATTGTCATCGGTGCATGCCTTCGCCCAGGACCCGCTACGCGGTTTGTTCATCCTGGTCTTCCTCGGCCTGCTGGTCGGTGGCTCGCTAGTGCTGTTCGCCCGACGCGCCAGCGCGATCAAGGCCGCTGGCGGCTTCGGGATGGTTTCCCGGGAAACCGCCCTCCTGATGGGGAATGTGCTCCTCCTGGCATCAATGGCGACCGTGCTGCTTGGTACGCTGTACCCGCTGATCCTCGATGCGTTTGGCCTGGGCAAGATCTCGGTGGGCCCTCCGTACTTCAACGCTGTGTTCGTGCCGATCATGGTCCCGGTCCTCGTTCTGCTCGGCGTTGCGCCGTGGATGCGCTGGGGTCGCGAAAACCTGCCTGAACTGCTGAGGCGCGTGCGCTGGCAAGCAGCCGCCGCCATCGTGTCCGGCATCGCGCTGCCCTTCGCCTTCAGTGCGTGGACGTGGCAGGCAGCCCTCGGGCTCGCACTGGCCGTCTGGATCCTGGCCAGCACCATCAGCGGGCTCATTCACCGCTACCGCGCCACCGGTCAATTGCCACTCGCCGCCTACGGCATGGGCTGCGCCCACGCCGGACTCGCGATCGGAATCATTGGCATGGGGCTCGTTTCCGGGTACCAGATCGAGAAAACCGTGGCCATGAAACCAGGCGACAGTGCGACCCTGGGTGAATACGGGTTCGTCTTCAGGGGCGCGGAGGAAGTCCCTGCATCCAACTATTCGGCCATGCGCGGTTCTGTCACGCTGACACAACAGGGCCGGGAGACGACGACCCTGTTCCCGGAAAAGCGCATCTACCGGAGTTCGCAGATGACGATGACGGAATCCGCAATCCGATACGGCGTGCTCGGGGATATCTATGTCGCCATGGGCGAGCCCCTGCCGGAGGGCGGCTGGAGCCTGCAGTTGTACATCAAGCCCTTCGTTGGCTGGTTGTGGGGTGGCGCCGCCGTCATGGCGCTTGGCGGATTGCTCTCGGCGTTCGGCGCACGAGGGCGAAGGGAGGAGGCATGAGCCTGTGGATTGGTGGTGCCGTGATGGTGGCAGTGGCATTGGCATTCGTGGTCGCGCCGGCCTTACGGGATCAGTCGGCGCGAGCGGGGCGGCGGTGGACCTTGCTTGGCGTGACCGGGGCCCTGCCCGCGGCCACGCTCGGTCTGTACCTCTATCTCGGCGCGCCCGGCATCCTGGAGGAACAGGCCTTGACGCAAGCACAGGCACGCTATGACGCCGACGGCATGGTCAAGGCCCTGGAAGGCAAGCTCCAGTCGGCACCCAACGACGCGGAGGGCTGGTATGCCCTGGGCCGCGCCTACATTGCCTTCGAGCGCTACGCCGATGCCGAGGAGGCGCTAGGCAAGGCTGCAACCCAGGCGCCAAAGAGCGCCAAGATCCTCGCCCAATACGCGGAAGCCATCGCACTGCGTAGCGGCAGTCTGCTGGGCCGGCCGCAGGAACTGATCCAGGACGCGCTGGATATCGACTACGAGGAGGACAAGGCGCTGGAACTGGCGGGACTAGCCGCCTACCAGCAGGAAAAATGGGCGGAGTCGCTGCACTTTTGGCGGCGCCTGCTGAAGAAATTGCCCAAGGACACCGAACAGTACGATGCGATCCACCGGGCCGTGAACATCGCCGAAGCGAAGGTGGGCGAAGCCAGTGGCCTCGGGGAGCGAGCCAAGTTGGTCGCCCCTCCGCCGCGCAAGACGCCACACTGATCCTCGGGATGCCCCTGCAGCCGATCAACGTGGCCCCACCGGGAGGCGGGACATGTGATCGGCGACTGCCGCGATTTCCTCATCGCTGTAGTGTCTGATGGCAGTGGCCATATCCGGGTTGGCGTTGCGCCGCTCGCCATCCCGGATCATGCGCCCCTCGCGCACGAGGTAGCGGTAGTGCTGACCGGAAACGCGCGGGTAGAACCTGGCGGCATCGCCCATGCCGTCCGATCCGTGGCAGTTCGCGCAGTCGCGCTCATACAACTGGCGGCCCCGGGCGAGATTCTGGCCGTCCCCCTGCCCCTGATCGGGCGGTACCGGCAAGCGCTGCAGGTACACGCCGATGTCGGCAATCTCCTGCACGGATAACGACTGATGGTCGGCAAAGGGCAGCATCTTCGGGTTGTTGCGCCTGCCGGATCGCACATCGGTCAACTGCTTGATGATCACCGTCCCATGCTGGCCGGCCAAGCGGGGGTAGCTGCCATCGGCACGACCCAGGGCACCGACCCGGTGGCAACCCTGACAGATCACAAACGCAGCCTCCCCGCGGGCGGCATCGCCCTGGAGCGCAAGTGCTTGCGTTTTCTCCTGATAGGTGGCGTTCCACTGGCCATCGGCCAGAACCGGGGTGCTGCCCATCGCGGCCAGCAGCAGCGCGAGAATGCGTCGCATGAGCGGAATCTCCATCACAGGCCGGCGATGTATTCAGCCAAGGCCCTGGCCTCTTCCGGCGTGAGGCGTTTGCCGACGGTGGTCATGAGCGGATCTGTCGCCCGCCGGCCACTCTTGTACTCCGCCAACTGCTTGAGCACATAGGCCTGGTGCTGGCCGGCAAGGCGCGGGAAGCGCGCGTTGCCCTTGCCGTCCGGCTGGTGGCAGCCCGCACAGGCCGGTACGCCGCTCTCGGTGTTGCCATCCTCGTAGATCGCCTTGCCTTGCGCGGCCAAGGCCGGGTCGGCCACCTTTCCCGGTGCCGGCTTCTTCTGGCCGTAGTAGGCAGCCAGGCCGGCAAAGTCGCCGGGATCAATCGTCCCGACGACGCCGCTCATCGCTTCGTCGCGGCGTTTTCCGCCGGCAAAAGCCCGGAGCTGACGCAGCAGATACTCTTGATCCATGCCGGCCAACTTGGGGTAGGCCGGATCCTGGCTGTTGCCATCGGCGCCATGGCAGGCAGCGCAGACCGAAGCCGCCACCTGCGCCGGACCAACTGCCGACGCCCACTGCGGCAGCGCAGCCAGGCACATGGACCAAAGCACGGGGGTAGGAACCTTCATCCACGACATGAGCGGGACTACTGCTTGACCGAGCCCCGCACCAGGCGTACGTGCGCGCCGCTGCCGCTGTTGCCCGCGAGCGGCATGCTGAGTTCAAAGCTCACAAGCATGGCTCCGCCGACCTCGAGCGGCACGAAATCGCTACTCCAGAAGTAGGATGCTGGCGTGTTGGGAAAGAACACCGGATCGATCTTCGCGCCATCACGCTGCGGATCGAGCAGACCCTCGAGTTCTGCGGAAGTCGGCAAACGCCAGTCCCGGAAGCCGCATAAACCCCGTTTGTTGATCATGCCCGCGTAACCTTCGGTATCGCACCCCTGCTGTTTGAGGCAACGCCCGCTGTTCGGGTAACCCACGGACCTCCCGGTCTCTGGCTGGACACTGACAAACCAGGTGTATAGCCAGTCCTTGTCGCGCTGGCCCCCATCGTCGGTCTTCACTTCCCAAGTCAAACCGCTACGCGTGTCGAGCACACACGGGTGGGGTACTGCCCCGGCCGTGGGCCGGGTTTTCTTGCCTTTGGCGTCAAGTGCGATAAACGGCGACGGCTCGGCACCCCATGTCACGTTCAGGAGCCCGGGCAACAACAACACACCGACGGCTTTGGTCACCGCCGATGCAACACAAAAGGAGCGCTTCACCATAGGCGCACCCTAATAGGAGGTGGGCAGATTTTGCTTGACCCGAGTCAAGTATTTTGGACCCCGACTTCTCCAAAATGATCCGGATCAAATTTTGCCTTTGTCCCACAGGAGCACACCATGACCCCATCGCACCTCTCCCGCACCCTCATGATCGTCTTTGCCTCCGCTGGCCTGGCAGTCTCCGGCGCGTCCTTCGCCCAGGTGGATGAAGATGCCGCCAAGCTGCTGTTCAAGCAGAACGAGTGCGGGAAGTGCCACAACCCGGAAAAGAACAAGAAGGGTCCGTCGTTGAAAAAGATCTCGAAGGAGTACAAGGGCAAGGTCGATGCCGAGAAGAAAATCATCGAGCACATGACTGCGGGCAAGAAGGTCAAGCTGGATGACGGCACCGAGGAAGACCACAAGGTCGTCGACACTAAGGATCCGAAGGCGCTGAGCAACATGTCCAAATGGATCCTGTCCCACTGATATTGTCGTTGTAATGCAATGCCGGCAGCGGCCGCGATGGCCCCTGCCGGCATTGCCGTTAGGGCAAGGTTCTCGATAACGACCTGCCCGGATTGCCTTGCCGCATTGCTTAAGGGGAAACCATGTACGCGCCGAAACGACTGTTCCGGTCGGTTTGCGTTCTTGTCGGCTTGCTCGCCGTGTTGTCAGGTACTGCGTTAGCCAAGGGCGACGCCCCGGCCGCACACGCAACCAAGCTTGACCGCGAATCCTGCCTGAAATGCCATGACAGCCAGAAAGACAAAATCAAGGTCAAGGCGGAGGTAGACGGGGAGGAAAGCGAGCGGGACCTGCGCAGCGTCGATCCGAAGAAGTTCGCCAAGAGCGTCCACAGCAATCTGGTCTGCGTCGACTGCCACAAGAATGTTGTCGACGCCCAAAAGAACCACAAACTCGACAAGAACGCCCCCAAAGCCAGTTGTGCCGGATGCCACCAGGCCCTGTGGGACCAAGCGCAAAAGGACGGCACGGCCAAGGACAAGCCGCGGCTGGAAGTCGTCGCCAAGAACATCGAAGCTTACAAGTCCTCCTTCCACGCGCAGGAAGACAAGGACAACCCCGGGCGGCCCAAGGCCCAATGTGACGACTGCCACACATCGCACGAGTTCAACGTTCCGCCCAAGGACAGCGAGCGCCGTACTGCCTGGCACCAGAGCATCCCCGCGACCTGCGGCGAGAAGTGCCACGACGACCAGTTTGAAAGCTACAGCGCCTCCATCCACGGCGAAGAAGTGATCGACAAGGGCAACATCAAGGCCGCCGTCTGTACCGACTGCCACAGTGCCCACAGCGTCGCAAACACCTCCACCGACAAGTTCAAGCTCGCCAACGTCCAGACCTGCGGCACCTGCCACAAGGACGAGATCAAGAGCTACAAGGACACCTACCACGGCCAGGTCAACAAGCTGGGCTACACCTACACGGCGCGCTGCGTCGACTGCCACGACAGCCACGGCATCCGCGCGGTCGACGATCCGAAGTCCAAGGTGCATCCGGACAACCGGATGAAGACCTGCCAGAAGTGCCACGACGGCAAGAAGATGCCCAAGGCTACCGATGGCTTCAAGACGTTCGCCCCACATGCCAATGCCCACGACTTCGACAAATACCCGCAGGTGTACATCGCCACCAAGTTCATGGTCTGGCTGCTGATCGGTGTGTTTGCCTTCTTCTGGTTGCACTCCGGCCTCTGGTACTACCGGGAGTGGCAGGACCGCAAGGCGGGCAAGCCGCACCACCGCATCGACACCAGCGGATTGAACCTGGACGAGGAGAGCATGCACGTCGAGCGCTTCCATTGGGGCTGGCGTGTTGCCCACCTGGCCTTCGCGCTAACCACCATGACCCTGGTCCTCACGGGTACCACCGCCCTGTTCGCCCATAGCGACTGGGCGCCGGTTGTGGCCAAGACGCTCGGTGGCCCGAAAGTGCTCGGCATCATTCACCGTGTCGCCGCAGCCTTCTTCATCGGCATCTTCATGATCCACTTCGTGTACATCATGCAGAAGCTGCTGCGCGACAAGAGCTTCCGGTGGTTCGGCCCCGATTCCCTGATCCCGAACTGGAAGGACTTCGAGGACTGCTGGGCCATGTTCAAGTGGTTCCTCGGCAAGGGCGAACGTCCGAAGTTCGACCGCTGGGCCTACTACGAGAAGTTCGACTACTGGGCCGTGTTCTGGGGTGTGAACGTGATCGGCTGGAGCGGCATGATGCTGGCTTTCCCCCACGTCACTGCCGAGTACCTGCCGGGCTGGGTCTTCAACGTGGCGACGCTGGTCCATGGAGAGGAAGCCTTCCTGGCTGCCGTGTTCCTCTTCACGGTGCACTTCTTCAACAACCACTTCCGGCCCGACAAACTGCCGCCGCCGGACGTGGTGATGTTCACCGGCACCCAGTCGCTGCGTGAATTCCGCCATGACCATCCGGCGCAGTACCAGCGTCTGGTCGAGTCCGGCGAGCTGGAGAAGCGCATCGTCTCGGCGCCCTCCCCGGCGATGCACAAGGCATCGGTGGTGCTTGGCCTGACCCTGATTACCATCGGCCTGGCATTGCTGGTGTTCGTGGCGAAAGGGTTCTTCGCCTCGCTGTAAGCAGGGCAGTTACAAAAAAGCCCGGCCGGATGACCCGGCCGGGCTTTTTTTGTTCCCCCGCTGCGCTCACCCCATTTGGTGAGCCACCGCCCAAACCGCAGCTTCGACCCGCGAGCGGAAGTGCAGTTTCTTCAGCAGATTGCGGATGTGCACTTTGACGGTGCTCTCCATGATGTCGAGTTCGCGTCCGATCAGCTTGTTGGACATGCCCGCGGCCAGGCACTTGAGGATTGCCGTTTCCCGTTCGGTCAGGTTGGTCTGCGCCCGCTGCTCGGCGACGGCTTCGCCCCGCAATGCGCTGGCAAGCAGACTGGCGAGTTCCGGACTGATCGGATTTTTCCCCTCCATGGCGCTGGCGATCATGCGCAGGATGTCCTCCGGGTCATTGTCCTTGAGGATGTAACCGTCGGAGCCGGCGCGGATGGCCGCCATCAGGTCCTCGGGCGAATTCGAGACCGTGAGCAGGATGATGCGCGCGTCGATGCCCAGATCGCGCATGGTGCGCAGGGTCTCCAGGCCGTCGATGCCCTTCATGTTCAGATCAAGCAGGATCAGATCGGGATTGAGCAGCCGGGCCTGCTCGATGCCTTCCTGCCCACCGGCGGCTTCGCCGACCACCTCGAACCGGGCCTCCAGCCCCAGGAGTTGCCTGACGCCACGGCGGAACAGCGGGTGATCGTCGATGATGAGGACGCGGATCGGGTCGGTCATGGTAGTTGCGGATTCAGTCGATTTCGGGAATGGCCTGACGCACTTTCTGCGGCAGGAAGCGAAGCGTGATGGCAGTGCCGACGCCGGGAGCGGACTCGGTGACGAGTTCGCCGCCGAGGATCTGCGCGCGGTCGTTCATGATGTTGACGCCAAAGTGGTTGGCCGGCGTATGGCGCGGATCAAAGCCGCGGCCATTGTCGATGATACGGACGGTGATGCCCTGCAGCGCGTCGACAGTGATCGCGACGCTCGCCTGGGTGGCCTGGGCATGGCGCTCGATGTTCGAAAGTGCTTCGCGGATGATGCGGATCACGTGCATTTCCTCGTTACCGGAGAGCACGAGGCCGGACAGGGCATTACGCAGATCGACGCCAAAGCCGAGCTTGTCGGAAAACTCGTGGATGGTTTCCTGGAGCGCGACGTTGAAGCCGCGCTCATCGATGCGCAGGCGGAACGTCACAATCAGTTCGCGCAACTCGCGGTAGGCACCCGCCAGGCCCTGCTTGAGCTCACCGGCGATCTCCTTGGCGTCGCATCCCTGGTCCAGGCATTTCTCGAGGCGCGTCACCTGGATCTTCAAATAGGAAAGGGACTGGGCGATCGAGTCGTGCAGTTCGCGGGCGATGACCGAGCGCTCCTCGAGGACGGCCATGCGGTGCCGCTCTTCTGCACGCCGCATGTTGATCAGCGCGTTCGATACATGATGGCCCACGGTCTCGACGATGCGCGCCTTTTCATGGGGTAAAGGTCCGGTTCCCCGCAGCAGAATCGGCATCACAGCCTTCACCCGGTCACCATCTCCAAGCGGCAGGGTCACCAGCCCGCCGGCCGCCGTCTGGGACAAAGCATGGCCGGCGCGCTGGAAGCACTGTTGGCAGTCGGCGCGGGCACAAAGCGCGTGGGACTCCTCGGGGCTGAGGTCGCCGGTGACGCGGTGCGCCGGGAACTGGCCGTTCTCGCTGATGCAGATCATGCTGTGGCCGAGGTTCAGCGCCTCCTCGACCTCCCGCAGGGCTTCCTGCACTGTATCCAGCGTCAGGTCACTCGCGGACAGTTTCTGGCTGATGCGATAGAGCAATTCCAGCGACTCGTTGGTGCGCGTCAGCTCCCGCGTCTTCTCTTCGACCTTTTCCTCGAGGGAACCGTACATCGAGGCGATTTCCTCGACCATGGTGTTGAAGGCCCGGCCGAGTTGGCCCAGTTCGTCGTTGCCGACGTGACGGACGCGCGGCGCAAAGGAGCCTTGCGTGACAGTCTTGGCGGCCTCCAGCAGGCGGGCCAGCGGCTGCACAAGCTGCCTGTTGAGGAGCCAGATGTTGAGCAGGCTGATCAGGATCACGCAGGCGAGCAGAACAAGCTGGACGATGCGCAGCCAGCGCGCCTTGCTCTCCAGCTCTTCTTCGATCAGCCGCACCACATGGTCGATCTGATCAACGAACAGTGGAATCTCGTTGGCCATTTGCAGGATTGCGACCGGGTCACCGGCGACCGCGTCGGACTCCAGCCGGTGGATCTCCATGCTCCATCGCTGCAGGACGTTATGCACCGCGATCACCGATGCCGACTGGGGCGCGGATTTGGCCACGATGAACCGCTCCAGGCCGAGCAAGCGCCGCTCGAAGATCTTCATGGTTTCCTGGGCCTGGGGTCGCTTGGCCGGCTGCTGCACTTCCGACAGGATGCGATAGCTGAGGAAGCGCAGCGAGCCCGAGACGTTCACCGCATTGGCGCGGCCGCTGATGTCGTCGGCAATGACCGTGGAGATCACGATCGAGGCAAGGGAAAGCGTGGCCAGCACGCTCATGACCAGACCGAGGCGGACCAATACTGAATTGCGGAGCGTCTTGGTCAGGGTCGGGAAGAAACGTTGCATGGAGTATTTAGGACGAGCCGCGATGACCTTGGGAGTAGTCGCCAGAGGCCGTCCCGTGAGCCTTGGTGGATGCAGGTGCTTGATTCTACGTAAGAGCGACAACCGGGACCACTACCACTTTGGAGGTAGATCGCCCGCTCCCGGCGCGCACGCATCCCCTTGCATCGATCGCCGCAACGCCTAGGATGCGTGCAATTTCCGTGCGCGGGCATGCCGTGCACGCATGCAACGGAGAAAGAAAATGAACATATCGAGTGTCATCGTCATCCCCGGGCCGGAGCGCGTGGAAAGTGTGGTCGAGGGGCTACGGGCGATGGATGGAGTCGAGGTTGCCGCCGTCTCGCCCGAGGGCAAGATCATCGTGACGATCGAGACCGAGGGCGACCGCGAGACGATTCAGATCTACGAAACGATCAGCCTGATGGACGGCGTGATGTCCACGTCCATGGCGTATCACCAGAAAGAAGACGAACCGGAAGTTGAAATCTCAGTTGAGGCGTAGCCGCCTGCTAGGCCGTAACGACAAGGAGAAAGCAATGTCTGTATTCAAACTGACACGACGCGAATTCATCAAGACCCAAGCCGTGGCGGCGGCTGCCGCAACCGCCGGCATGTCCGCGCCGGTAACCGCTCTGGCCCAGGCACGCGGAGGGGACGGAGTTCGCTGGGACAAAGGGGCTTGCCGTTACTGCGGTACCGGCTGCGGCGTACTCGTCGGCACCAAGGATGGCCGGATCGTTGCCACCCAGGGGGACCCGGATGCCCCGGTAAATAAAGGCCTCAACTGCGTCAAGGGCTACTTCCTGGCCAAGATCCAGTATGGGCAGGACCGCCTCACCAAGCCGCTGCTGCGCATGAAGGACGGCAAGTTCGACAAGAACGGCGAGTTCCAGCCCATCAGCTGGGATCAGGCGTTCACCATCATGGCCGAAAAGGTCAAGAGCACGCTGAAAGACCCCAACCAGGGCCCGCGTGGCGTCTGCATGTTCGGCTCCGGACAGTGGACCGTTTGGGAAGGCTATGCCGCCGCCAAGCTGTGGAAGGCCGGCCTGCGCACCAACAGCATCGATCCGAACGCCCGTCACTGCATGGCCTCGGCCGTGGCCGGCTTCATGCGCACGTTCGGCATCGACGAACCGATGGGTTGCTACGACGACATCGAGAATGCGGACGTGTTCGCCCTGTGGGGCTCGAACATGGCCGAGATGCACCCGATCCTCTGGTCGCGCATCACCAACCGCCGCCTGACCGCCAAGCACGTCAAGATCCACGTCCTGTCGACCTTTAGCCATCGCTCCTGCGAGTTGGCCGACAACGAGTTGATCTTCAAGCCCCAGTCCGATCTGGCGATCCTCAACTACATCTGCAACTACATCATCCAGAACAATGCGGTGAACAAGGAGTTCGTCGCCAAGAACGTCGGCTTCTTCAAGGGCGTCACCGACATCGGGTATGGCCTGCGTCCGAACCATCCGCTGGAGCAGGTCGCAAACAACAACGGGTATCCCGGTGCCGATGGCAAGCCGAAGGGCGACCCGAACGCGCACACCCCGATCTCGTTCGACGACTTCGCGAAATTTGTTGCCGAATACACCCTGGACAAGACCCACGAGATTTCCGGCGTACCCAAGGACAGGCTGGAGGCGCTGGCCAAGGCCTACGCCGATCCGAAGGTCAAGGTCACTTCGTTCTGGACCATGGGCTTCAACCAGCACACCCGCGGCACGTGGGTCAATAACATGATCTACAACGTGCACCTGCTGGTGGGCAAGATCTCCGAGCCCGGCAACAGCCCCTTCTCGCTGACGGGCCAGCCCTCGGCCTGCGGCACCGCCCGCGAGGTGGGCACCTTCGCCCATCGCCTGCCCGCTGACCTGGTGGTGATGAATCCGAAGCACCGCGAGTTCTCCGAAGGCATCTGGAAGCTGCCGGCCGGCACCATCCCCGAGTGGGTGGGCTATCACGCCGTGCTGCAGTCACGCATGGCGAAGGACGGCAAGGTGGGCTTCCTGTGGACCACCACCACCAACAACATGCAGGCCGGGCCGAACATCAACGGCGAGATCTATCCGGGCTGGCGCAATCCGAAGTGCTTCACCGTGGTTTCGGATGTGTATCCGACGATGTCCGCCATGTCAGCCGACCTGATCCTGCCCTCCGCGATGTGGATGGAGAAGGAAGGCATGTTCGGCAACGCCGAGCGCCGGGGCCAGATGTGGCGCCAACAGGTCAAGGGACCGGGCGAGACCCGTTCCGATCTGTGGCAATACCTCGAGTTCGCGAAGCGCTTCAAGGTCGAGGAAGTGTGGCCTGCCGACCTGATCGCCAAGAAACCCGAGTACGCCGGCAAGACGCTGTACGACGTGCTGTACGCCAATGGCCAATGCAACAAGTTCCCGAAGGAAGACTGCGCCAAGGTCAATGCCCACGCCTGGGCGGGCTACACCAACGACGAATCGGAGTACTTCGGCTTCTACGTGCAGAAGGGCCTGTTCGAGGAATATGCGCGCTTCGGCCGCGGCAAGGCGCACGACCTCAACTACTTCGACGAGTATCACAAGGCGCGCGGCTTCCGCTGGCCGGTGGTGGACGGCAAGGAAACCCTGTGGCGCTTCCGCGAGGGCTACGATCCGTACGTCAAGAAGGGTGAGGGGGTGAAGTTCTACGGCTACCCGGACGGCAAGGCCAAGATCTTCGCGCTGCCCTACCAGCCGGCGGCGGAAATGCCCGACAAGGAATACGACCTGTGGCTGTGCACCGGCCGGGTGCTGGAGCACTGGCACAGCGGTTCGATGACCCGGCGCGTCCCCGAGTTGTACAAGTCCTTCCCCGACGCCGTAGTGTGGATGCATCCGAACGACGCCGAAAAGCGCGGCCTCAAGCGCAACGACGTCGTCAAGGTGTCCACACGGCGCGGCGAAATCCAGCTGCGCGTCGATACCAAGGGCCGCAACAAACCGCCGGAGGGCTTGATCTTCATCCCGTTCTTCGACGAGCACCGTCTGGTCAACAAGCTCACCCTCGACGCCACGTGTCCGATTTCCAAAGAAACGGACTTCAAGAAGTGTGCAGCCAAGGTGGTCAAGGCCTGATAGCGAAAGGAGATGCGGGAAGCCCCCGGGGGGAGTGCTTCCTGCCTCGAAATCATGACGACGACGCAACCCAAAGGCGCCGCGCGTAACGCGGGGCGCCGGCAGTTCATCGCCGACACGGCACGCATGGCGTGCGGTGTCGGCCTGCTCGGCCTCGGGCTTGGCCTCTACTCGCGGCACGCTACGGCGCTCCCCCCGGCCGCCATCCGTCCTCCCGGCGCCCTGCCGGAAACGGAGTTTTCTTCCGCCTGCATCCGCTGCGGCATGTGCGTGCGCGACTGCCCCTACGACATCCTCCATCTGGCAAAGCCGGAAGAGCCGATGGCGACCGGGACACCCTACTTTGTCGCACGTCAGGCCCCGTGCGAGATGTGCGAGAACATTCCCTGCGTCAAGGCCTGCCCGACGGCGGCCCTGGACCACTCGCTGAAGGACATCAACAAGGCCAAGATGGGCTTGGCCGTGCTGGTCGACCACGAAACCTGTCTGAACTTCCTCGGCCTGCGTTGCGACATCTGCTACCGCATCTGTCCGGTGATCGACAAGGCGATCACGCTCGATCCGCAAAGCAATGCGCGCACCGGCAGCCACACGCTGTTCATCCCGGTGGTACACGCCGATCACTGCACGGGCTGCGGCAAGTGCGAGAAAGCCTGCCCGACCGAGGTCGCCTCCATCAAGGTGTTCCCGCTCTACATGGCGAAGGGACAACTGTCGGCGCACTACCGCCTGGGCTGGGTGGAAAAGGAAAAGGCCGGTGGCAGCCTGGTCGCGCCGGACGTCGAACACCGCTTCAACCTGCCCGAGGGCATGAAGTACGAGCTCGGCAAGGGGCTGTCCACCGTTCCACCCGGCGAGGCCGGTGGGGCTGCGCCCGCGGTACCCGAAGCTGCGCCACAGGCGCCGGGCGTCAAAGCCTTTCAGGGAGGCAAGCTATGAGCGCGCTGCCCAGGAAGATCGGTGCCGAAGCAATCGCCGCGAAAGGCTGGCTGGCCGCACACAAATGGCTGATTCTGCGGCGCTGCAGCCAGATCGGCATCCTGCTCGCCTTCCTGGTCGGACCTTGGTTCGGCCTGTGGATCGTCAAGGGCAACCTCAATTACAGCTACACCCTCGGGGTGCTGCCGCTGGCCGACCCCTTCCTGCTGCTGCAGTCGATGCTGACCGGAAACCTGCCGGAAACTCTGGCGGTGGTCGGCGTCGCCATCGTCGTCCTGTTCTACCTGATGGTCGGCGGGCGCAGCTACTGTTCCTGGGTCTGTCCGGTCAATCCGGTGACCGACTTCGCCAGTTGGCTGCGCCGTCGTCTCAACATCAAGGGCGGTGCCCACCTGTCGCGGACCACGCGCTTCTGGATGCTGGGCATGAGTTTGGTAGTGGCCTTGCTCACCGGCACCATCGCCTGGGAGATGCTTAACCCGGTGTCGATGCTGCATCGTGGCCTGATCTTCGGCATGGGCTTCGCCTGGTTGGTGATCCTCGCCATCTTCCTGTTTGACCTGTTCGTTCTGCGCCAGGGCTGGTGTGGCCACCTTTGCCCGGTCGGTGCTTTCTACAGCCTGATCGGCAAGGCTTCCGTCCTGCGCGTGCAGTTGCCGGAGCGGGCCGCGTGCACCGACTGCATGGACTGCTTCGCCGTCTGCCCCGAACAGCAGGTGATCCGGCCGGCGCTCAAGGCCATCAACGGAGCCCCGCCAATCATCCTCGATGCGCAATGTACAAATTGCGGTCGCTGCATCGATGTCTGCTCGAAAGACGTTTTTGCCTTCGGGCCGCGTTTCAGGATTCCCGTATCCCTTCAGCCCACCGTAGACGGTGCCGCGCGGGCGGTGCCGGAATGATCCCGTAATCCACCTTCCCTCTGGGAGGAGTTCATCATGAAAAAGACTGTCAGCATCGTTCTTGCGACCCTCGTGGCCTCCGTGATCGGCTGCGCGACGACCATGCCTCCGACGCCCATGCGCGGGGCGGATGTTACGGCTCCGGACAATGCGCCGGACGTGAAGCAGTACGCCGGGAAGACACCTGGCGTGGGGCAGCCCACGCTGATCGAGCGCACGTTCGTCGGCCAGCCGCCGATGGTGCCCCACAGCATCGAGAAGTACGTGCCGCTGACGATGGAAGAGAACGCCTGCATGGAATGCCATCAGACCGAGGAAATCCGCGGCCAGAAGATTCCGCAAATCGGCACCAGTCATTTCTCGAAGACGGCCAAGAGCTCCAATGGCAAGCCGGCGCTGGAGATGAGCCGGTTCCAGTGCGATTCCTGCCACGTTCCCCAAGTGGATGCCAAGGAACTGGTCGAGAGCCGGTTCGTCGGCGTCAAGAAGTAACCCCCTCCCCTCAATCCCAATCGGAGATCCAATCAATGAAAAAGTCTCTAACCACCGTTGTTTCAACCGCTGTCCTGGCCATCGCGGCCACGGGTTTTTCCACCGCCGCGCTGGCACTGGACGTGGACGCGGCCAAGGGGCTGGCGGAGCAGAACAACTGCACCCAGTGCCATGGCTTGCGCAAGGACAAGGATGGCCCTTCGTTCATGAAGACCGCTGAAAAGTACAAAGGCAAGGCCAACGCCGTGGACGAAATCGTCAAGCACCTCACCTCTGGCAAGAAGGTGAAGCTCGCCGACGGCACCGAAGAGAACCACAAGGTCGCCAAGACCATGCCGGCCAATGACGCCGCCCAGCTCAAGAACCTGGCCGAGTACATCCTTTCCATCCAGCCCAAGTAAGCGGAACGATCATGAGCGAGCAGAGCGGCAAAAGCGGATGGCGGGCTTTTCTCATGCGACCGAGCACGAAATACTCGCTGCTCGGGCTGCTGGTGACGGGTTTCGTCAGCGGCATCATCTTCTGGGGCGGTTTCAATACCGGCATGGAAGCCACCAATACGATGGACTTCTGCATCGGTTGCCACGAGATGAAGGACAACGTGTACGAGGAGTACAAGACCACCGTCCACTTCAGCAACCGTACCGGCGTGCGCGCCGTCTGCTCGGACTGCCATGTGCCCAAGGACTGGACGCACAAGATCATCCGCAAGGTCCAGGCCTCCAAGGAAGTATTCGGCAAGATCACTGGCGTGATCGACACCAAGGAGAAGTTCGAGGCGCACCGGATGGAAATGGCGCAGCGCGAATGGGCCCGGATGAAATCGCGTGACTCGGTCGAGTGCCGCAACTGCCACAGCTTCGATGCGATGAGCCCGGAGATGCAGAAGCAGACGCCTTACAAGAAGCACATGGCGGCGAAGGCGGAAGGCAAGACCTGCATCGACTGCCACCAGGGCATCGCGCACCGGCTGCCCAAGGGCTTCAAGAAACCGGGCACGGAAGACGACGAGGAAGAATAGCCGCTCGCTTCCTGACATCGATCATGCGCAATCCGATCATCGACGTCACCAGCCTGCTGATCCATCAACCTCTGTTCATGGGAATTCCCGAGGGCGCGCTCCGCAATCTGGCGGGGCGCGTTCGGGAGAAGCGTCTGGCACGTGGAGAGACGCTGTTCCATTGGGGGACCCCCGGGGGCGATGGGTTCTGGGTCATCGTGCTGGGCCAGATCAAGCTGGCGTTTCCGGCCACCAGCGGTAACGAAAAGGTGCTGACAACGCTGGGCGCGAAGCAAAGTTTCGGCGAAGCGCAGATGCTGCTTGACGAGCCGTACCCGTACTACGCCGAGGCATTGACCGACAGTCTGCTGCTACGGATTGATCGCGAAGTGGTAATGGAGGTCTACGACAACGCGCATCCTTTGATCCGCAGCTTGATGGACAGCATGGCGGCGCGTATCCATTACCTGGTGCACGACATCGACCACATCTCGACCCATTCTGGCGCAGAGCGGGTCGTGAGCTACCTCTTGCGCCATTGTCCAGAGGACTCGGAGGCCTGCTGCGACGGCGGCTCGTACACGATCGCCCTGCCGATGACGAAGCAACTGCTGGCCTCCCGCCTGAATCTCAAGCCGGAAACGCTGTCGCGCATCTTCCACGACCTCACGGCTGACGGCCTCATCCGCGTTGAGGGCAAGCACATCACAATCTGCGAGCCGGAGCGGCTGCGTCGCTTCTGCCGCGCCTGACCGGCGGGAAACAGCGCGGCTTCGCCGTACCCGCGGCCTGAACGAAAACGCCGGCTGACGCCGGCGTTTTTTTGGGAAGGGGGCGAGGAAACCGTCAGCGCACCTGATCGATGGTCAGGACAACGCCCTTTTCTCCAACCTTGGCCGCGATGCCCTGGCCGTACAGATCGCCGGCCTCCCGCTTGGCCTGCCCGGTTTTCGAGACGCGCGCCTCAAGCAGCACTTCCTTGTGCATCGATAGCTTCTGATCCGGGGTAAGCGACAGGCTGTCATCCAGCGCAAACGCGAAGGGGAAGGTCCTGGCCGGTACGCGCAGCACGGCAGCCGGCATAGGTGAACCGTCCCCCGCCCGGGCAATCACCATCAGAATGTCGCCGGGGCCGACTTTGGCGGCCAATGCGGGAGCAAGTTCCACCCGACCTTCGATACGCCCGACGGAGCCTTTCGCATCGGGCTTGGCCTTGGACGGGGCAAGCGACTGGCCACCAAGAGACCTGGCCTCTGCGATGTTGCGGCGGATGGTTTCCGCATCCTCCGAGCCAGCGGGGAGATTGGCCAGAAGCTTTTCCCAGTCCACCATCGCCTTGTCGTACTTCTTTGCCTCAAACCAGGCGGAGCCACGCATCCACAGGCCCTGCATGTTGTTCGGGTCGATCTTGAGCGCGCGGTCGATCAGTTGCAGGGATTTCTCGTTGAAGCCATCCGCGGCCGCCGCGACGGAATCGGCATAGTCGACCAACAGTTCCGCGCTGGTGTCCAGCATCGGACCGGTCCGTTCGTAGGCGCGTGCAGCTTCGCTGAAGCGGCCCATCACCTTGTAGGAGCGCGCCAGCATCGCCCAGCCACGGTAGTTTTCCGGCTCATTCTCGAGCTTGGCCGCCAGTCCGACGACCATCTGCTCGATGTCCTCCTTGGCAAAACGCTGCTGGTGCGCACTACCGTACAAGGCATCCGGCTTGCCGATGCCGATATAAAGGGTCAGCGCAGCAATGGGCAGCAGGGTGGCAACAACCATTGCCGTCTTCTTGCTGGGCGCCAACGAAGCGGCGGGTGACTCCGCCCCGCTGTCATCGAGCAATCGGCGCTGCAACTCGGCCTTGGCGAGCTCGTAATCCGCCGCCGAGAGCGCCCCGGACGCGAGGTCGCGGTCAAGCTCGGCGAACTGGTCGCGGTAAATGGCCGCGTTCAATTGCTGGCGCGAGTAGTCCCCGCTGGCGGGGCGGCGCAGCAGCGGCCACAGCAGCAGGCCGACCGTCAGCGCCAGCAACACGGAGGCGCCGATGAGGAAACCGGTCATGATTTGGCATCCTTGAGCAGGGCTTCAGCGCGCCGCTTCTCCTCGTCGGAAAGCGGCGTGTCCACGACCTCCCGGGTGCGCCCCTTGAGGAAGCGGAACAGCGCGAACAGACCGGCGATCAGCAGCAGAAAGGGGCCAACCCACAGCAGATAGGTGATCGGCTTGACGGGTGGGCGGTAGAGAACGAAATCACCATACCGGCTGACGAGGAAATCCTTGACCTCCTGGTCGCTCTTGCCCGCCTTCAACAGGTCGCGGACTTCGCGCCTGAGATCCTGCGCCAACTCAGCGCGCGATCCGGCCAGCGACTCGTTCTGGCAGACGAGGCAGCGCAACTCCTCGGCGATGGTGGTCAGGCGCTGTTCGAGCACCGGGTCTTCGGCAAGCGGCGCGGCTTCCTTTGCGCTGGCGGGCTGAAGCAGGAAAACTGCCGCCAATACAGCCACAAGAAAGGACGGGATTCTCATGAATTCAACTCTTTCACCAGCGGCAGGATCTTCTTTTCGAGCACTTCCGGCGTAATCGGCCCGATCTGCTTGAACCGGATCACGCCGGCCTTGTCGATCAGGTAGGTTTCCGGCACGCCATAGACGCCATAGTTGATGCCAACACGGCCTTCGATGTCGTAAGCGGAAAGCTGGTACGGATCACCAAAACGCGTCAGCCAGCGCAGGGCGTCGTCGCGCTGGTCCTTGTGGTTGAGCCCGATGACCGGGATCGCGTCGGCGCGCTTGGTGTATTCCACGACCACCGGGTGCTCCTCGCGGCAGGACACGCACCAGGATGCCCAGACGTTGAACAGCCAGACCTTGCCCAGCATGTCCTTGGGCGAGAAGGTCTTGTCTGGATCGTGCAGTTGGGCCACCTGGAACTGGGGCGCCGGCTTCCCGACCAGCGGCGAGGGAACTTCGCGCGGGTTGAGGCCCAGACCGACCGCCAGCAGAGCGACGAGGGCAACAAAGCCGATCAGGGGCAGGGTGAACTTGTTCATTTGGTGGCTCCGGCGGATCCGGCAGGGAGGGCAGCCGATTTGGCGCGCAGCAACCGGTAGCGGCGATCGGCAGCGGCCAGGATGCCACCCAGCGCCATCAGGAAGCAGCCACCCCAGATCCAGTCAACAAAGGGTTTGAAATACACACGCACGGCCCAAGCACCCGACTTGGCATCCAATGCCTCGCCAAGGGACACGTAGACGTCGCGGGTCAGTCCGGCATCGATGGCGGCTTCGGTCATTGGCATCGACGAGCTGTGGTAGGCGCGCTTTTCGGGATGGAGGCTCTTCAGCACCTGGCCGTCTTTCGACAGTTCGAAGGTCCCGCGGGACGCGGTGTAATTGGGGCCTTCGACCTCTTGAACGCCGAGGAACCTGAATCCGTGGCCGCCCACCGACACCGTATCGCCCGGCTCCATGCGCACATCGCGCTCTTCCTGGTAGTTGCTGACCAAGGCAACGCCGATGACGAAAGCGGCCAGCCCGAAATGCGCCAACTGCATGCCCCACCAGGACAAGGCCGGCTTTCCGGCCTTGAGCCGATCGATGGCTTGCAGGACGATGGCGGCGATCATCCAGCCAACCAGCGCCAGCACCAGCGCGACGTAGGGATGAAAGCCGCCCGCCAGGATCGGCGCGGCAATGCCGAAGGCCACCCCGGCGACGACGGCCGGCCACAGCCGGCGCAGCATGGCGCCCAGATCCGCCTGCTTCCAGCGCGCCACCGGCCCGACGGCAATCAGCAGCAGCAGCGGCAGCATGATGGGCACGAAGACGGCGTTGAAGTAAGGCGGCCCCACGGACAACTTGCCCATCCCCAGCGCGTCGATCAGCAGCGGATACAGTGTGCCAAGCAGCACCGCGCCGCAGGCGACGACCAGCAGCACGTTGTTCACCAGCAAGAAGGTTTCGCGCGACACCAGGGCGAAGGCGCCACCGGCGCTGACCTTGGGCGCACGCGCGGCAAAAAGCATCAACGAACTGCCGACCACGATCGCAAGCAGGATCAGGATGAAGATGCCGCGTCGCGGATCGGTGGCGAAGGCGTGCACCGAGGTCAGCACACCGGAGCGCACGAGGAAGGTACCCAGCAAGGACAGGGAGAAGGCAGCGATCGCCAGCAGCACCGTCCAGTTCTTGAAGCTCCCGCGCTTTTCGGTGACCGCCAGCGAATGAATGAGCGCGGTGGCAACCAGCCAGGGCATGAAGGAAGCGTTCTCGACGGGGTCCCAGAACCACCAGCCGCCCCAGCCCAGTTCGTAATAGGCCCACCACGAACCCAGGGCGATGCCCAAGGTGAGGAAAACCCAGGCCACCGTGGTCCAGGGCCGCGACCAACGCGCCCAGGCGGCGTCGATCTGGCCGGCGATCAGGGCGGAGATGGCGAAGGCAAAGGCCACCGACATGCCCACATAGCCCATGTACAAAAGCGGTGGGTGGAACACCAGGCCGGGGTCCTGCAGCAGGGGGTTGAGCGAACGCCCTTCTTCAGCCCCCGGCAGCAAGCGCTCGAAGGGGTTGGAGGTGAGCAGGACGAAGGCGAGCAGTCCGACCGCAACCAGGCCGAGGACACCCAGCACGCGCGCGACCATGGCATCGGGCAACTGGCGCGAGAACAGGCCGACAGCCGCCGCCCAGCCCGCCAGCATCAGCACCCACAGGAGCAAAGAACCCTCATGCCCGCCCCACACGGCAGACAGCCGGTACATGGTGGGCAACTCGGTATTCGAGTGGGCGGCGACATACTGCACCGTGAAGTCGTTGTCGTAGAAGGCCCAGGTCAGGCATCCGAAGGAAAACGCGATCAGCAGGAACGTGGCCCAGGTGGACGGGCGCGCAACAGCGATCCAGGTCGGATCGTTGCGCTGGGCGCCGACCAGCGGCAGCACGCCCTGGATGACCGCGACGAGGAAGGCCACGATAAGGGCGAAATGTCCGAGTTCGGGGATCATGGTTTGAGGCTTTTCTGCGCGCGCTGAGCCTGCTCGACGGCGTGCTGGGCCTCGGGCGGCATGTAGTTCTCGTCATGCTTGGCCAGGACTTCGGTGGCGGCGAACAGGCCGTCCGCACCGAGTTTGCCCTGAATCACCGCGCCCTTGCCTTCCTTGAACAAGTCCGGAAGGATGCCGGTGTAGGCCACCGGGATTTCCTTGGCCGTGTCGGTGATGACGAAGTTGACCGTCAATTCGTTGCGTTTGAGCGATCCCTCCTTGACCATGCCGCCGATGCGGAAGGCCTTGCCCTGTGGCGCCTTGCCGGCCGCGACTTCGGAGGGCGTGACATACAGGGCGATGTTGGAATCAAGGGCGTTGAGCACCAGGGCGGCGGCAATACCGAGGGTGGCGAGGCCACCCGCGATCAGGGCGATGCGTTTCTGACGGGGTTTCATGGGCTGGTTCGGTCAAGTTCTTCAGCAAGGCGCGCGCGACGCAGGGTGTCGCGAATGGCACTTTGACGGAGGCGGGCGAAGACGGGTTCCGCAACCATCAGCACGAGGCAGGCCCCGAAACTGCCCCAGACATAGAACCCGTGGCCGCCCATGGCGAGGAACTCGCCAACGCTATTCCACTGCATGTTTCACCCACTCCGTATTGGCTTCGCGTTCAAGAATGATGGCGCGCACACGCATCAGGGCCACCGCGATCGAGTACATCCAGAAGCACAGGGCCATGACCAGCATGCCCCAGAGCATCGTTTGCGCCATCGAGGGCGATTTGGTCAGGCTGACGGACGCCCCCTGATGCAGCGTGTTCCACCACTTGACCGAGAAATAGATGACGGGGATGTTGACCACGCCCACCAGCGCCAGGATGGCGCCGGCCTTGTCGGCCCGGCGCGGATCATCGATCGCCGCCTGCAGGGCGATGAAGCCGATGTAGAGGAAGAACAGGATCAGCTCTGACGTCAGGCGCGCATCCCACACCCACCAGGTGCCCCACATCGGCTTGCCCCACAGCGCACCCGTCCACAGCGACAGCGCGGCCATCAGCGCGCCGGTGGGCGCCAGCGCCTGCGCCATCATGCCCGACAACCGGGTGTTGAACGCCAACCCGATGCCGGCCCAGAAAGCCATGACGATGTAGATGAACATCGACATCCACGAGGCCGGCACATGCACGAAGATGATGCGGTAACCCTCGCCCTGTGTGGCGTCGGTGGGCGCGACGAAAAAGCTGATGTAGAGCCCGACAACCCCGAAGAGGGCGGCCAGCCCCCAGAACCAGGGAACCATCTTGCCGGCGAGCGGAAAAAACGCCTTCGGACTGGCAAAGTGGAACAGAAAGCGGGCGACGGGGTGGGCGTTATCGGTCATATCGAGGAAGTTGGCGGTGGCGGAAGGGCAACCGGCAGTCACCAAGTCATTCAAGGGCAATACGCAAGGCCGCCGTGGTTGCCCACGGCGCGAAAAACATGGCCACGACCAGCAGTGCGCCAAGCAGCGACATGTGGCCACCGAACTCGAGACCGGCGATATGGGCCTCCACCGCGCCGGCACCGAAAATCAGGGCCGGCACGTAGAGCGGCAGCACCAGCAGCGCCAGGAGCACGCCGCCGCCCCGCACTCCCAGGGTCAACGCTGCACCAATGGCGCCGATCAGGCTCAGCAGGGGCGTGCCCAGCAACAGGGCGACAACCAGCACCCCCAGCGCATCGGCGTCGAGATCAAACTGGATGCCCAACACCGGAGCCAGCAGCACCAACGGCAGCCCGCTGACCAGCCAGTGGGCAAGGATTTTACCGGAGACCAACAACCCCAAGGGCTCGGGCGAAAGCGCCATCTGCTCCAACGTGCCGTCCTGATGATCGGCGGCGAACAAGCGTGGCAGACCAAGCAGCGTGGCCAGCAGCGCGGCGACCCACAGCACGCCCGGGGCGATCTTCTTCAGCAACACCGGTTCCGGGCCAATGCCGAGCGGGAACAGACTGCTGACGATGACGAAGAAGAACAGCGCAGTCAGCACCTCGCTCTTGCGGCGCAGGGCGAGCAATAAATCGCGGCGCGCTGCGGCGAGAATCGCCTTCATAGCGCCAACACCCTGCCGCCGGGAACCGGCAACGGCTGATGGCTGGTGAGCACAGCCAGCCCGCCGCCGGCCAGATGCTCACCGATCAAGTCGCCCAGTTGCTGGACGGCACCCACGTCAAGCGCGTTGAAGGCTTCGTCCAGCACCCACAGCTTGACGGGCCTCGTCAGCAGACGTGCAAGCAGCACACGGCGCTTCTGGCCCGCGGACAGCACCCGGGTCGGCAGTTCTTCACGGCCACGCAGCCCCAGACGGACCAGTGCCCCAAGCGCATCGCGTTCGGAAAGGTTGAAGCCGTCCAAGGACGCCGACAAACGCAGGTTTTCCAGCGGTGTCAGTTCTTCCTTGACGGCAGCGTGGTGACCAAGATAGATCAGATCCCGGCGGAAGTCGCTCGACGGAGCCACCTCACCCCGCCAGCGGATTTCGCCCGCCTGAGGCGGGGAGAGCCCGACAAGCGCACGCATCAACGTCGTCTTGCCGGAGCCGTTCTGCCCCTGCACATGGAGCCATTCGCTTTCCCCCAGCGTGAACGCCACATCGGAAAAGAGCGTGCGCTCCCCACGCGCGCAGGAAAGACCGGTAACAGACAGCATGGCGAAGGATTCTACCTGATCCCGCCCCCGGGCTGACTTGCTTAATGTCAAGCGCTCCCGCGCAGGGCGGCCATCGCGAAAGCCGCCTCCACACCCGTCAGCCCAAGACCCGGGACACCACCGCTCGCCCGTATGGGGAGCGCAGTTTTACAAAGGGATTGCCCGACAAAACCAGAGATTCCTCAGCACGAGTTACCGAATCGGCCACTACGAGGCAACGCAGGTTGCAGGCAGACTCCAACGAGGTCAGCACGGTGATGGCGATGGGTCGTCTCAACGACGTGTGGGATCACCTGTTCCCGGTTGAGCGCCACCGCATCGCCAACCTGATGATCGAACGCATCGACCTCGTCCACATCGGCGAGGTACAAGGCATCAAGGTGAAGTGGCGTGAGTTGGGTTGGGACAAGCTGATCGGTGAATTCTCGTCGAAGGAGATCGGCGCGGAACTGATGGAGGTCGAGGCCTGATGAACAGCTCGCTGGAAACTTTCGTGCCCCTCCAGTTCAAGCGGAAGAA
>DAITAZ010000081.1:3281-3765 GCA_036824045.1 Rhodocyclaceae bacterium | reverse complement strand
GCGTGCCAATCCCCGCGTGGACTGCTGGCTGCACGGAAAATTTCCCGAAGCGTTGGGTGATGCGGCGGACGACCCCCGGCGCAACCCCAGCACGTTTGCCGCGGTGTTGCCGACCAAGTTCGTGGCGCTGGTGCCACGCGGCGGTGAGGGGCACTTGGAGAAGATCGAGGAACTGGCCAAGAAAGCGGAAGGCAAAGTCACCAAGCGGTGGAAGGATCTGGCCGGGCTGGTAAAGAAGTGGTTCCAGAGATTACAGGGCGATTCCGCGGGCAACAACTGGGCGGCTATCTGGGAGCGCCAGCACGCCAATCTGCCCCTCTACTGCACGTGGACCGCCGTTCCCTGGCGCCACATGGGCACGATTCACCACCCGGAGAACCTGATGGGGCGGGCGTTGCCCGCCCAGGATCCGAATGTCCGCCAACCGTCGGGCGCCGCGGCCAAGACCGCCGAGGCTGACCGGGCCGCCATTGAAGCCCGCCGC
>DAITAZ010000081.1:0-3271 GCA_036824045.1 Rhodocyclaceae bacterium | reverse complement strand
GCTGGCGCCGTGGGTGCCCATCGAGGTGTGGGGCCACTACGAGCAGGCGCGGGAAACCTACGCTCGCGCCCGGTTGGACTTCCACCAGATGGAGCGGGGGTTCGACTATGCCTTGACCCACCACATGCTGGGCGCGCGCCACGAACTGCGCAAGGCCACCGACCCCGCGCCGACCAAGGCGGAAGAAAAGGGCGAGAAGTGCACCCTGTGCGGGCAGCGGGAAGCCCTGCGCGGCGGTGATGGCGGCCACCAGGCCCTCGACAAGCTGCGGGAACAAGCCCGCGCGTTCTGGAGCCACGAGGAATTGGACCCGGACGAAACGGGTGCGGAGCGGTTGTGCGCCGTGTGCGCCATGAAGCGCTTCCTGGTCGAGGCGGATCAGGACGGGGGGACGGGTGCAGTAGGTGGCTTCAACCGACTGTGGGTCGGCATGAACACGAACTTCGATGACGTGGCCGACACCGACGACGAGGTCCGAGCGCCATTTCCATCCACTTCCACCATTGCCGCCCAGGCATTCGTCGAGCGGGTGGTACAGGGCGGATTCGAGAAGGAACTCAGTGCCATCGTCTCCGCCTGCAAGGCAGCGGCCCTCCCGCGCACCAGCTTCCCCCGGTCGCTGCCCCGGCTAGCGGCCGTAGCGCAGGCGGCGACGGGAGTGACCAGCGCATTTCTAAAATACGAAGCGCAGGACGTGGTGTTCCCGGAGACTGCGGATGGCAAGGTCTCGGCGCTGAAAGCGAAGGTTGACTACCTCAAGAGGGAGGGAAAGCAGCAGGAAGCTGCACGCGTCGAGAGCAAGGTGCAAGCGTTGTCGGACTTGAAGAAAGCGGTTGCTGCGCTACGTCAAGCGGCAAGCAAGTCAGAGCCCCGAATCCTTCCACCCAGCACCCGCATAGCGGTCATCCGCATGGACGGGGACCACATGGGCAGGCTGCTGTTGGGTACCGACGATGCGATCGGCACCCGCTGGCGGGATGTGCTCCATCCCGAGATCGTGGAGCGGCTGCGGAAGAACGCTCACCTCCTGGGCGCCGGTTGGGCTCACCTGCTGGAGGCGAAGCGGCTGATGGGCCCGGCGCTGCATGCTTTTGTCAGCCGGGCCCTGGGGCATTTCAGCCACCGCATCGTGCCCTGGGTGGTGGAGCGGGAATTCTCCGGGCGGCTGATCTACGCGGGCGGGGACGATGTGCTGTGTATCGCGCCCGCGGACGAGGCGCTGGATCTGGCGGCGAGGCTGCAGCAGCTCTTTTCCGCTCCCTGGGTCATCGACACCCAACCGCAGGAGGACCGCGACCAGTGGGCGTGGCGGCGTAAGGACTGGGAAGGCGCTTACGACCAGACCGAGGCGCGTAAGCGTTTCGTCGTGCCCGTCGGTCAGGACGAGGAACGCAAGCCCGCTCCCATTCAGCTTGGGCGGAGTGGCCAATGGGTAGAGCCCCATGCGGCGATGGCGGATCAGACGCCGTTGGAGCAAGCGCTCAATGGCACTCTGCTCCCCATGCTGGGCTACCACGCCAGCCTATC
This sequence comes from Rhodocyclaceae bacterium, assembly GCA_036824045.1. Lineage (GTDB taxonomy): Bacteria > Pseudomonadota > Gammaproteobacteria > Burkholderiales > Rhodocyclaceae > DAITAZ01. The sequence continues at coordinate 1,744 of DAITAZ010000081.1, read as the reverse complement.
CGCCGGCATTGCCATCGGCCATTACAAGACGCCCCTGTCGGCGCTGCTCACGCGGTCCCAGCAACTGCTGGACTACGCCAAGGATCCCTTTGGCGACGGGGATGGCGGAGATCCTTCGGACTGGTGTGGCCGTCGCGCCGTATCCATCGGCCACGCCTCCCGTGGTGGCGAGAAGACGCGCTTTGCCCTGCCCTGGGCCTCGGGCGAGGCGGGGGCGCCGCGTATCGATGCCCACGCGACCTTGCGCGAGGTGATGAAGGCATTTGATTCGGGCCGCCTGCCCGGCCGCCTGCCCTACACATTGCGCGAACTCGGGCTGTCAGCCCGTTGTGGCCTGGAGCGCATCGCCGCACTGGACGGGTCTGCCGAGGAAAAGGCGGAGAAGCGTAAGGAACTGCTCGAAGGCCTGTTCGCCACCTGTTTGGAGGGGGACGTGGCTCCGTCCTTGCGGCAAGCGGCGTTCCGCCTGTGGGCACAGGGAATCCGCCTGCATGAGCGATCCGCCCGATGCCCGGACGAGGAGAGGGGGCAGACGCGGGACCAGGGCGAGTCCCGCTACACGGATGGCTTGCTGCTGTGCCGCGCCCTGGCGAGCGGTGGCGATGGAGAGGAGGAAGTGGAATGAGTCACGGCACCGAGTTCCTGGTTGAACCCTGCGAGTCGGTCACATTCGGGCCTCCGAAGTCCCACAGCGCCGGAGAGTCCCACCGGGTGTTTTCCCTGTTTCCGCCGCCGCCCATGGCCTTTCAGGGCATGGTGCGTACCCGCCTGCTCTATGGGGCGCAGCCGGAACTGGATCTGGACTCCGGGCGAGACAGGGAGACCATCGCGGGTCTGGTAGGCAAGCCCGAAGCATTGCCCAAGGGCTGGCAGTTGCAGGGTCCATTTCCCGCCCGGCGGTTGCCGCCGGAAGCCGAGGATGAGCGGGGAATCGTGCAGCCGTGGTTGCCGGCGCCGCGCTTTCTTCTGAACTGCGGGGGGAATGTGCTCCATGCCCGCGAGGTGCGCTCCACCCATCCCGGGCTGTGCGATCTGGGTGATTTCAAAGGCGTGCCCTTGCTTGGCCGCCCCGGCTTGAAGAAAGCGGAGCCGCTGGGTGGCTGGATCGGCCCCGCCAACCTGCGTTACGCCCTCTCCGGCGAGGGGTGCGCAAACTGGGAGCGCCGCCAATGGGCGAGCACCTACCCACCTTTTGTGACGAGCGAGTTCCAGCCCGGCCTCGCGATCGATAACGCAAACGCCAGCGCACGTCACGGCATGCTGTATTTCAACCAGGCACTGCGTTTCGCTGCCGGCTCGGGTTTCTATGGCCGGTTCCGGACTGGGCGCATATCGTTGCTGGCGACCACTTGCCCAAAGCCGTGCCGGACGGTGCCCGGTTCTGGCTGTTGGCCATCACCCCGGCCCGGATCGAGGAAGACGTCCGGCATCCCAAGCTGGACGCGCGGATTCCCGCCGGTGTACGCGTTGAGCCACGGGCGGCCCTGACCGGGCGCGCTGTCACCTTGGGTGGCTACGACATGGTGGCTCGCGCACCCCGCGCCAACCGTCTTTATGTGCCGGCCGGCAGCGCCTGGCTGATCGAAGTGCGCGGCGGCAGCGACGCCACCCGGCGCGAAGCCCTCATGGCGATGCACAACCGCCATCCGCTTGGCCACCGGGACGATGCTGCATTTGGATTTGGACACACACTCGTGGGGCTTGGCCCCCGGACCACCGAGGAAGGACCATGAACGTCTGGAAC
>DAITAZ010000005.1:0-104242 GCA_036824045.1 Rhodocyclaceae bacterium | reverse complement strand
TGGCCGGCCACCATGGCGTTGATGCCCTGGGCCATGGCGTGGTACTCGCCCTGGAAGCGGCTGGCGTCGATCACCACGTCGATGTCGCCTTTGTCGTGCTCGGCGGACATGTGGTTGATCTGCGCCAGCAGGAGCTTGAGCGCTTCGCTCATCTGGTGCATGGCGGCCATCACGCTGCCGTCGTCGCCTTCGCGCAGGTGGATGCGGCTGCCAAGATCGCCTTCGGCCACTTTGCGGGCGATGGCTGCGGCCTCGGCGGGCTCGCCGCCCAGTTGGCGCATCAGGTTGCGGGTGACGGCAAAGCCGATGCCGGCCACAGCCGCCAGGGTGGCGATGGCCAGGAAGAGCGCGATCATTGTCGCCGACTGCTTGCTCTGGGCGGCCACTTCGGCGGCTTTCTTGGCCAGTTGCTCGTTGTACTGCATGTGGGCCTCAAAGGCGTCGTTGAGCTGGCGGGCAACCTCGCTGCTGTGGGGCAGGAGGGTGCGGGCTTCGTCCTTGTTGTTGGCGCGGGAGGCGGCGAGCAGGGGCTCGTTGCGGGCCTTGTACTCGCCGAAAAGCCGCTTTTCCTTGTCCAGATGTTCCCGGTCCTGGGCGTCGCTCACCAGTGGCTCATAGGCCTTGAGCGCCTGTTCCATCTCTTCCCGGGCTTTGAGGATCGAAGCGTCCACTTCGGCGATCTGCTTCGGGTCCGTGGCCAGCACATGGCGGAAGATGCGCACCCGTTGCTGGCTGAAGGTCAACATGGCCTTATTGAGGGTCACCATGCTGGGGACAGAGTTCTCGTTCCCGTAGTTGGCGGCGTCAAACACCCGCCCCATCTGGTACACCGCGGTGCCGGCCAGCCCGGCAATGCCCAGCAGGGCGGCCAGGACCAACAGGGCCATTTTCTTGGTGACGGTCATCGCTCTTCTCTCCCTAACATCCATCTGTGATTACTTGCATTCCGGGAGGGCGGGCAGCCGCTCCGGTACGGTGGTTTCCATGCCGCGCAGTTCGCGGCTCATGACTTCCTGCAGCAGGCTGGGAACATCCAGGATGAGCGCCACCTCGCCGCTGCCAAGGATGGTGGAGCCGCCGATGGCACGGAGCTGGCGGAACACTTTGCCCAGCGGTTTGATGACGGTCTGGAATTCGCCCATCAACTGGTCCACCACCAGGCCCGTGCGCCGGCCGGCGTAGCGCACCACCACCACGTTTTCGCGGCGGGGCGGCGGTTCGGTGGTCTCGAACAGGTCACGCAGGCGGACGAAGGGCAGAACCTCGCCGCGCAGGTTGAGGTAGTCCCCCTTCTGCTCCCGCTGCCGGGGCAGTTCGATGCACTCTTCCACCAGGTCCAGGGGTACCACGTAGGAGGCCTTGCCCACGCCGATCAGGAACCCGTCGATGATGGCCAGGGTGAGCGGCAGGCGGATGCGCAGGGTGGTGCCCACGCCTTCCACGCTGTCCAGCTCCACGGTGCCGCGGGCAGCTTCGATGTTGCGCTTGACCACATCCATCCCGACGCCCCGGCCGGAGAGGTTGGTGATCTGCTCCGCCGTGGAAAAGCCGGCTTCGAAAACCAGGTTGTGGATCTCCCGGTCCGTCAGGTTGTGCCCTTCCGCCACCAGGCCCCGCTCCAGCGCTTTCTTGAGAATGCGCTCCCGGTTCAGGCCGCCCCCGTCGTCCGACACTTCGATGACGATGCTGCCGGACTCGTGATACGCGTTGAGCCGCAGGGTGCCCTCGGCCGGTTTGCCCCGGGCCCGCCGCACGTCCGCAGGCTCGATGCCGTGGTCGATGGCGTTGCGCACGATGTGGGTGAGCGGATCGCCGATCTTCTCCACCACGGTCTTGTCCAGCTCGGTTTCGCCGCCGGAAATTTCCAGGCGGATCTCCTTGCCCAGCTCCTTGGCCACGTCCCTCACCACGCGGCGGAAACGGTTGAAGGTGGCGCCGATCTGCACCATGCGCAGGGTGAGGGCGGAGTCGCGTACCTCTTCCACCAGTCGGGAAAGGGTGGCCGTGGCTTCCAGCAGACGGGTGTTGCCCAGGCGCAGGGCCACGTTGTGGGCCCCCGCTCCGGCAATGATCAGTTCGCCCACCAGGTTAATGAGCTGGTCCAGCTTGGCGGCCTCCACCCGGATCATCGCTGCGTCCGTGGCGCGGGCTTCCTTCTGGCTTTTCTGCCGATCGAGAGCGGCCTCGACCACGGTTTCATGGACCATGCCCTCGTCCACCACCATCTGGCCGATGGGCGCGGGCGTGCTGGCGGTCCCCTGCTGGAGCGCCAGCACCTGGGTCAGTTCAGCTTGGGTCAGGGTGCCGCAGGCCACCAGGATTTCGCCCAGCCGCATTTCCTCGTCGGGAAGTTCCTGAATCAGGGCCAGGTAGTCTTCGATCCGGCTGTTCGGGGCGAGGATGCGGATGTGGCTATCCTCCCGCACGAAATCGAAGGCGCCGTCCAGGGTGGCTTTGTCCGCGTCGCTGTTCAGGGAAAGGTCGAGCCCCAGGTGACAGCTTTCCGCGTCCAGTTCGGCCAGCGGCGGAACCGCGTCGATATGGGGAATCAGGTGGGCGATCTCCCCAAGGGTCCCCAGATAGCGGACGAAGGCGATGGGGTCCATGCCGTTGCGCAGCACATCCGGCCCGAAACGCAGGCTCAGGTGCCACAGATCGGTCTCCACGGCGCCGCCGCCGCTGCGCTCGACGGCCGCTTCGCGGGTTGCCGGCGGGCCGGCGGGCGTTCCGGCAGTCGCGCCCAGATAGGCGCTCAACCCCTGGCAAAGGCTCAGGCCCGCGGCCGCGGAGGCGTCGTCGGGGGGCTCGCGCCGGGCGACCCGCTCCACCAGGCTGCCCAGATGGTCGCAGACGTCGAGAAACAGGGCGACCAGGGCTTCGTCCAGCGGCAGGGTACGCTCCCGTACCCGGTCGAGCACGCTCTCGGCCACATGAGTGAAGGCGACGATGTGGTCGAGCCCGAACAGGCCCGCCGTGCCCTTGATGGTGTGCGCGGCGCGAAAGATGGCGTTGATCAGGTCCGGGTCGTCGGTGCCGTGCTCCGCCTCCAGCAGCGCCTGCTCCATCTGGGCGAGCAGATCGCGGCTTTCCACGATGAAGGTGTCGAGCGGGTCGTCCATGGCCACGAGGGGTTCTCCGTCTGGGGTCAGTTGCGGGCGGGCAGTACCACCGGATCGCCGAAGTAGCTTTCCAGGCGGAACAGTTCCAGCAACTCGCGCACTGCGCCGCTGTGCTGGGCAAGATGCAGGGCGGTGTCGCGCCGCTGCGCTTCCTTCTTGGCGGCGATGAGAACCTGCAGTCCCGCCGAGTCGATCTCGGTCACGCCGCCCAGGTCGATTTCCAGGGCTTGGCCAGGCTCCGCTTCCAGGGCAGCCAGCACGGTTTCCCGCCACTGGGCGGCGGTGTAGATGGTGAGGTCGCCTTCAATGGCGAGCGCACCGGGGTTGGGGGCGGGCATCGCGGCGGACACGGTTCAAGCCATGACCAGCTTGGACACGGCGGTGAGCAACTGGGGCGGCTGGAAGGGTTTGACCACCCAGGCCTTGGCGCCCGCGGCCTGACCCGCCTGCTTCTTGTGATCGCTGGATTCCGTGGTGAGCATGATCACCGGAGTGAACTTGTAAGCCGGCAAGGTCTTGACCGCCTTGACGAACTCGATGCCATCCATGTTGGGCATGTTCACGTCGCTGATGATCAGGTGCACCTTGCGCCCGTCCAGCTTGGAAAGACCTTCCTTGCCGTCACCGGCTTCGATCACGTCGTAGCCAGCGCCTCGCAGCGCGATGCCGACGACCTGCCGGAGGGAGGCGGCGTCATCTACAACGAGTATGGTCTTGGTCATGCTTGCTCCTCAGAAAAATGTGATCTCTGCTGGCTCTGGTTGCGGCCGGGGATGATGTCCCCGGTGCAGGGCGTGCTGTTCGGGCGTGGTGTAGGTGCCGGAAAGCTGTTGCATCCACCCGTGGGCCTCGAGGGGGGCGGGCGCCCGCCCCGCCGATCTTTCCTGGCCGGCCTGCTGCATCTGGCGGTGCAGCGAATCCATGTTGGAGCCAACGTGGTTCAGGATCTGGCTCACGCGGTCCTGGAACTGCAGCGACACCAGCACGTCTTCGATTTCGCTGCGCAGGTGGACGCTCTCCGCGCTGATGGCGTGCGAACTGTCGAGCAGGGTGTTGGCGGCGCTGCCAAAGCGTTCCACCACCCGGCTGATCACCTCGCTGGAATGGGTGACGAGGGCAGCATCCTGTTCGGCGTACCGTTCCGAGATACCCAGGGTCTGGCGGATGGCCTGACTCACCGTTTCGACGGTTTCGCCGATCTTGGTGCCGGTCTCGCCGGAGAGCGTGGAGAGCTTGCGCACCTCGTCGGCCACCACGGCGAAGCCCCGCCCCACGTCGCCCGCGCGGGCTGCCTCGATGGCGGCATTGAGGGCTAGCAGGTTGGTCTGCTTGGCGATGTCGCCCACGTCCCGGGCCATGCGCTTGAGATCCTCGGTAAAGCGCGCCAGGGACGACACCTGGTGGAGCATGCTTTCCTTGGTGACGAGCGCTTCGCGCAGGGCGGCGACGATGGAATCCAGCTCCTGCTGGCTGTGGGTGAGGAGCGTCAGGAGGGAGTCGTCCTGGTCCTGCCCCATGCTTGCCACCGCGGCTTCGAGACGCCGGGAGAGCGTGCCAAAGCGCTCGGCCAGGGCGTTGATGGCGCTCTCGGTCTGGGTCCGGGCCATGCTCACCTGGCCAGACCAGAGGGGAAGCACCTGGGTGCAGACTTCATCCAGACCCGGTACCCCCGCCGCGACGGGAGAAGGGGCGCCGGGGGCCGGGAGCGGGTCTTCCTTTCTGGCTGCCTGCGCCTGGCTGGCGAACTGGAGCCACGCGCCTGCTCCTGCGGCGGCGAGCATCACGACCGAGCCGAGGGCCAGGGACAGCACACTCGCGCTGCCCGCCGCCACGCAGGCTGCCGCGCCCAAAGCCCCGGGGGCCAGGGTCGCCAGCCAGAGGGCGGCGGAGCGGGGGAATGTCGGGTTGTGGGACAAAGCACCGTCCTTCGTGTAACCGTTTGTGGGCCGAATCGGGCGCAGCCAGGATTGGCCGTGCCACGTACAGCGGATAAACGGGTAAACGGAGATGCTTTTGTGATCTTTAACACATCGTTACCGGGGAATACCCGACTGATTCCCCACCTCGGGCGTGGCGCGGAAGTTGACGACTGTCAATTACCACTTCGATAACAGGGTTAAATTGCGTCTAAATGTTGGACGATGTTTATCTCTTTGATTTGTTCCCTGTGTCACATGGAGTGCATCATGAAAGTTCAAGCCTTGATCCTGGTTTCCAGTCTCGCCCTGATGGGGTCTGCGCCGGTGTTCGCTGCCGGCGCGGCCAAGGAGCCCATTGCGCCGCTCGCGGCGGCCAAGGTGCAGGACGCAAAGCTGGTGGAACTGGGCAAGAAGTTGTTCTTCGATCCGCGCCTGTCCAAATCGGGCTTCATCTCCTGCAACTCCTGCCACAACCTTTCGATGGGCGGCTCGGACAATCTCAAGACCTCCATCGGTCACAACTGGCAGAAAGGCCCCATCAACGCGCCCACCGTGCTCAATTCCAGCCTCAATCTGGCCCAGTTCTGGGACGGTCGGGCCAAGGATCTGAAAGCCCAGGCGGGCGGTCCCATCGCCAATCCGGGTGAAATGGCCTACACCCACGAACTGGCGGTGGAAACCCTGCAGTCCATCCCCGGTTATGTGGCCGAGTTCAAGAAAGCCTTCGGCTCCGACAAGGTGGACATCGACAAGGTAACCAAGGCCATTGCCGCTTTCGAGGAAACCCTGGTCACGCCCAATTCCCGCTTCGACAAATGGCTCAAGGGTGACAAAAAGGCTTTGAGCGCCGACGAACTGGCCGGCTACAAGCTGTTCAAGGACAGCGGTTGCGTGGCCTGCCACAACGGCCAGGCTGTGGGCGGCAATTCCTTCCAGAAGATGGGCGTGGTGGCACCCTACAAGGCCAGCAGCCCGGCCGAGGGGCGGGTGGCGGTGACCGGCAAGGACGCCGACCGCTTCAACTTCAAGGTGCCCACCTTGCGCAACGTGGAGCTGACCTATCCGTACTTCCATGACGGCGAGGCGGCGACCCTGGAGCAGGCGGTGGATGTGATGGGCCGGCTGCAACTGGGCAAGAAGTTCTCGGATGACGAGAACGCGAAGATCGTGGCTTTCCTGAAGACCTTGACCGGCGATCAGCCCAAGTTCCAGTTGCCGGTGCTGCCACCTTCGAGCAACGCCACGCCGCGGCCCAAGCCCTTCGAATGAGGGGCTGACGCGGGAGAGGGGCCGGTGCCCGTCGCCGGCCCGAGCGCCTCGAACCCGCGGTGCCGATCATTTGCGCTTGCGCCATAATGCAAGTCGACACGGTGAGATCGGCACCGCAACTCCAATAACAGACAGGCGAAAAGCCGGAGGCCCCACATGGAGAAACTGAGTACGGAGCAGGCGCTGGAGCGTCTGCGCGACGTCGGAATCGGCGGCACGCTGCAGCGGGTGGAGATTGCCCGGGTGATGCTGTCGGGGCCGGTACACATGTCTGCCGATCAGGTGTTGGCCCGCATCCGGGAATCGGCGCCGGGGACTTCCCGGGCCACGGTGTACAACACCCTCAAACTGTTCAGGGAGAAGAGCTTGGTACGCGAACTGGTGATAGATCCGGAGCGGACGGTGTTCGATTCCAACACCGCGCCCCACTACCATCTCTACGATTCCGAAACCGGTCAGCTCACCGATGTGGCGGCCGACGAGATGCAGGTGGTCGGTATTCCCAGCCTGCCGCCCCATCTGCAACTGGAGGAGGTGGATGTGATCATCCGCGTGCGCGGGCGCCGAAACTAGCGCCGCCATGTGCGGCGGGGAACAAGGAACGGGGCCGGGCGCCCCGTTTTTCGTTCACCGGCCGCGCACCGCGGACGGGGGAGGCCGGGTCAGTCGTAGCGGGGGAAATCGGCCGGGGCGGATTTGCCCCGGCGGGCATCCCGGATTGCCTGGCGGGCGGCGGGATGCACCGGCCAGTGCAGCTTGTCGATATCCAGCAGGTCCACCTCCCGCCAGCGGGGATGGCCTGTGCGCTTCAGTTCTTCGAGCTGGCGGGTGATGCAGCCGACCAGTCCGCGGATGTTGTCCTGGTGGGAGCGCTTGTAGTCGAAGGTGGCCAGGGCGGTGCGCACGGTGTAGGTGGGTACCGCTTCCGGTTGCCAAGGGTAGGTGCCGGCGGGAATGGTGGCGCGCGGGTAGAGCGGGTCCAGGGCCGGGTGGCTGAGGGAGACCAGCCGCAGTTGCTCGCGGTGATGCGCGCCCAGGTCCCGCAGGCTGCCGATGGGGGTGCCGGCCACGAAGAACATGGCGTCTGCCCGGCCGCCGAGCAGCGCGTTCAGCCCATCACCTTGCGGAAGCGATTGCTCCTGCCAGCCCAGCCCCGTCACCTGCTTGATGCGCTCGGTAGTGACCCAGGTGCCGCTTTTGGCCGGGCCGGTCACCACCCGGCGTCCCGCCAGGTCCTCCAGCCGCTGGATACCCGCATCGGCGCGGACGATGAGGTGAAAGTCGGACAGGAAGAAGGGGAACACCATCTTGATCCTGCCCATCTGCGCGGGATAGTAGGCTTCCAGGTAACGCAGGGCGTCTTCCTGCACGATGCCGTACTGGACCCGGGGGTCGCTGTAGATACGGTAGACATTCTCCAGCGAGCCCACGGTCTGTTCCACCCGGATGCCCAGTTGCGGGCACACCCGGGCGATGTCCTGGCCGATGGGGTAGTTGGTGCCGGTGCGGTCGCCCGTGGCGATGCCCACCCCCGGGCTGCCGGGCGCGGGGTCGAACGGCGCCCCCTGGGGCAGGGTGGGAATGGGGGCCGTGGCGGACGGGAGCGTTGCCGGTTGCGGTAGCGGTGGAGGCAGGGGCGCCGCCGCCTCCGCCGGCGGTGGCAGCGCAGCGGAGGCGGGCGCGGACGCAGGGGCCGGGCGGGGTTGGGCGGCGCGCCAGTCCAGCCAGCGGTCCGCCCCATAGACGGCGCCGGCCACCAGGCTGGCGATGAGCACGAGCTTGAGCAGGGGGGAGGTGGTTTTCATGGCAGGCCTCCTGATGCGGGTTCAGCGGATGGCGGGGTGCGGGGCCGAGTCGTCCGGCGGCAGGCGCTGGGGCTCGGGCTGGATGAACAGGGCTTCGCTGCGTTTTTCCCATTCCTCCAGCCGTTTCAGGGCTTCGGATTCGTAAGCGCCGTTCTGCAGGTCCATGGAGTCGATGAAGCTTTTGGAAAACGCCACGAAGTGCTCGATTTCCCCCAGTTTCTGGCCATAGTCTTCCGTCAGGTGTTCCATGCTCATGTCGAACAGTTCCCGCTGGTTGGGCTCGCCGCGGATGATGGACATGGCCGAGCCCATGGCCGAGTGGGCGGAGCGCACCATGCGCCGTTCCTGCTCCTTGAGCTGCACTTCGGAGCTGATGTCGCGGATCATCAGGTCCGAGGCATCGCGCATCTTCATCAGCACCCGGTGCAACACCTCCATGCGCTTGACCAGGTTCTGCATGCTTTCGTTGGATTTTTCCAGCCGACCCAACTCGCGGGCCTGGAACTGCATGTGCGGCTGGTTGTTCTGGGCCCGGGCTTGCTCCAACTGGCGCAGGCAGGCATTGGCGCGGGCCTTGTTGTGATCGACGAACTGGCGCACCGACACCATCTGGCCGGAAAGCTGGGCGATGTCCGAGTCGATGCGGGCGAGCTTTTCCCGAAGGTCGTCCAGGTAGTTGCGGAGGATGCCGATGGGGTCCACCTCCACGAACAGGCGGGTGATGGCGCGCATCGCGCTCTTGAAACCGTAGCCCACCAGGCGGTGCAGCCGGCGGTCGGTGAGCACGGTGAGCAGCAGGAACAGGGCCGCCCCCAGGGCGCCGAGCAGGATGCTGCGCTCCACCACCGAGGTCACCCCGTCGAGAAAGGTGATGAGCTCGGGCAGCATGCGGTTGGCGAGCAGGACGCCCGCGGCGGCCAGCAGGCACAGGAACACCATCCCCGTGGTGCCCTCGGGCCGGCTCCAGAAGCCGGGTTTGGCAAACACGCGTTGCGGCTTGAAATGGGTGCTGAACATGGCGATTTCTCCTTGTGATGCGGTGACAGGTGCCTGGAGCCCGTGCCGGAACGTGGCGAATGCGGCGCATCCAGTGGCCTTACCGTACTGTGGAATGTAGTGGGGTCAGGGGCAGGGCCGGCAGCTTGGCAAGCCCATGTGGGGTTCCCGGGGTACGCGTCGGAGGCGAGGAGGGCTCATAGTGCAGACTGACGGACACCCCCCGGTCTGCCCGGGCGAGGAAAGGGGCTCTGGCATAAAATAGCCCCCATATTCGAGATCAGAGACCATGGAAGCCTTGGCTGCGATTGACCTACCCAACGTGCCGCTGCTGGTGATCGGCGTCGGGTTGCTGCTGTTTGCCTTGTTTTTGCCCGCGCTCCTGGCGGATGCCTCCGGCGGTTCAACCCTGCGCTGGCTGGCGGCGGCGGGTGGGGTGGCCGTGTGCGTGCTGGCTTTCCGCTTCTGGATCCCCAAGGAAACGCCCCCGCCCCAGCCGCTCACCCATAGCGAGTGCGTGGACCGGGTGTCCAAGCGCATGGCGGAGCTCGCTCCGCCGCAACGGCCCGTCGTGCAGGCGCCGGGGGCGCCTACCAGCAGCGCGGCCTTCGGATTGGTGAGCGGCAGTGGCACGGGCACCTACTATGTGCTGGCCCAGAACGTGGTGGATCTGGCGCTGCGGGAGAGCCTGCCCATGTTCAACCGCGAGACCCAGGGCACCCTGGACAACGTGAGCAAGATGGCCGACCGGCAGGAGAACGCCGCCCTCGGTTTTGCCCAGTCCGATTTCCTGTCCTGGATGGAGCGCTCCTCGGACCCGGCCCAGCGCCAGACCGCGGCCTCCCTGCGCATGGTGCTGCCCCTGTACGCAGAGGAGGTGCACGTGCTGGCCCGCCGCCCGGTGGGCCGTCTGGCGGAGCTGGCGGGCAAGCGCATTGTCTTCGCCCAGAGTTCCCAGGGCAGCAAATTCACCGCCGAGAACCTCCTGCGCAGCAAGGGTGTGGAGGCCAGCCCGGTGGCGGCGGCCTCCGCGGCGGACGGCATGTGCCAGGTCGTGACCGGGGCCGCCGACGCCATGGTGATCGTGGCGGGCAAGCCCACGGTGCAGGTGCGCAGCCTCGATGCGCTGCTCCCGCACCCGTCGCAACCGCTGGCGGCGGTCCATCTCATGCCCCTGGCCGACGTGCTGCCGCTGGATGGCTACGAGGCCGCCCGAGTCGGGCAGGAGGACTATGCCTGGGTGCAGGCCCCGGTGGACACCCTGGCGGTGCGGGCCTTGCTCATGGCCTTTGATTTTTCGCCCCGCCGCAACGCCTATCAGAAGCTGCGCTGCGAGCAACTCGGGCGACTGGGCGAAGTGCTGCGCCGGCATCAGGAGGAATTCCGCAAGCCCGAGTACCACCCCAAATGGCGCGAGGTGGATTTCCAGCGCCAGGTGTCCGGCTGGAGCCTGGATCGCTGTGCAAATCCGGCGGCAGGCAGCTAGGGCGGGGAACTCCCGACGCTGCGGGTACTCTCAGGGGCACCCGGACGCGATCCCGCTCCGGGCCGCGACGGAGGCAAGCCATGAGCAAGCAGCAACGCAGCAAGCACGCGCGGGAAGCGGCACACGCCGCGCCTCGCAACCCACTGGTGGCGCCCGCCCTGTTCCGCAAGGCCGGCAGCCATGAAAAGCGCCGCGGCGCCGTGCGCCGGGCCGAACGCATGGCGCTGAAGCGGGAGGCGGGCGGTTTTGCCGCCAGCCTCCCCGTCGCCTGCTGATCCGCCTGTCGCCGCCGTTTCCACCTTTCCCGAAAATCCCTGCAGGGTGTCGCGCTTTTTTGCATATCATTGAGCGGTTACGCATATCCGCTTGATGTCGCCATGAATTCCAGCCCGGGGTTGCCCGCCCCGCCGCGCCGTCGCATCCGCCTCCTCCAGCAGTTTGCCGCCTTTGCCGCCGTGGGCGCGGTGGTCCTGTTGCTGGCTCTCATCTGGCAGTTGCTTCCCCATTCCTCCCCGGCGCCGGCCCCGGCCGTTGCGCCCTCCGGGCATAGCCTGCAGCAGGCCCAGGCGCAGGCCGCCGGGCGCCTCGCCCAGATTCTCCAGATCGGGCGCAAATGCCTGCAGCCCCTGGCCCAGGATTGGGCGGGGTTGCGGGAGGCGGAGCGGACCAACGACCTCAACCAGCTTCGGCTGCGGGACGACGCCCGCCGCTGCCTCGGCGAAGGCGGTCTGCCGGGGCAGATCCTGGTGGTGGATGACGATGGCCGGCAGGTGCTGCTGCTCAACGCGGACAGCCAGCCCGCACTGGCGGCCACCAACTCCGCCTACCGGGAGGCCCGCCATCAGGCGGTGACCAGCGGGCAGGCCGTGGTGACGCTGGCCGAATTTGCGTCCGGAGGGAGCGAACCCGGCGCCGTGGATGTCCTGCAGCCGGCGAAGACCCGCAACAATCCGGTGGTGGTGCTCCGTTACACCCCCCGGCACTTGCTGCGGGATGCCGAACTCGTGCCGCTGGCCCAGCGCTACGCCCTCGAGCTTCGGGCCGGGAACGGCCCGCCCCTGCGGATTTCCCACCCCGAAGTGGCCGCGGGAGCCGGGACCGCAGTGGAGGTGCCGGGCACGCCCCTGCGCCTGTCGGTCCTGCCGGCCCGCAGCGAGGCAGCGCTCCCGGCCGGGAGCACGGGGCAGCAGACGGTGGATCGTTTGCGCCTGCTGCTCACTGCGCTGGCGGTGGGGCTGGTGGGGCTGGTGTTGTGGGCCATGTTCTGGCTGGCCCGGACCCATCGGACTTACCTGGCTCAGTTGCAGCAGCAGATCGTGGCCCGGGAGGAGCAGGACACCCTGTTGCAGCGGGAGATGGCGGCCCGCCGCCAGAGCGAAGAGGCGGAACGGGTACAGGCTGCCTTCCGCAAGGACATCGAGGATTCGGTGAACGTGGGCCTGCGAGTGTTGGACGCGGAGGGCAAGATCACCTATGTGAACAAGGCCTTCTGCGCCATGACCGGCTGGGCGCGGGAGGCCCTGGTGGGGGCGCGTCCGCCTTACCCCTTCTGGCCGGAGGGCGAAACCCTGTCGCTGGTGGAGCATCTGCGGGTGATCCTGGCGGGTCAGGCGCGGCCGGAAGGCTATGTGGTGACGCTGTGCCGCCGGGACGGCACGCCCTTCCACGCCCGGGTGGTGGCCCGCGCCATGAACAATGGCAAGGGCTGGATCCTGACCACCACCGATGTCACCAAGGAGGTGGAAGACCGCCGTCGCATCGAAAACCTGAACGAGGAACTGCGGCGCCAGTCCTCCGTGTTCATGCTCGGTGAGCGGGCGGGGGAACTACTGCACAAAATCTCCAATCATTCCGGCGCGTGCGCCAACGCCTGCGACGGCATCCTGGAGAACCTGCGCCAGGGCCGCACCGATCTCATCCCCCACGGCGCCCGCATCGCCAGCCGCGCCGCCCAGGACATGCGCGCCATTGTCGAGCGCTTCCGCCCCTGGTTGCGGGACGAGCCCAAGCCCGAGCCGGTGGCGTTGCGCGGCATCGTCATGGACGCCATCGCTCAGGAAAGCTCTTACGCCGACACCAACAACGTGATGATCCACAACGGCGTCGAGGACGACATCCCGCTGCTGATGCTGGATCGCCCGGCCATGGTGGAAGTGTTCAGCAACCTCATCCACAACGCGGTCTGGTCCATGCAGGACACGCCGGTGGCCGGCCGCCTGCTCACCATCGACTGCGGCGTGGACCGGGGGCTGCGCCAGGTCCAGATCTTCGTGCGGGACCGGGGATGCGGCATTCCGCCCGCCGACCGGGAACGCATTTTCGAGCGCGGATACACCACCCGGGAAGGCGGCAATGGCTGGGGCCTGTTCGTGTGCCGCAACTGGGTGGAAAAACACGGCGGAACGCTGGCCGCCACGGCCAGCCAGCCCCGCGGCAGCGTATTCATCATCACCTTGCCCATGGGAGAAGGCAGTGATTCCGACAACAAACCGGCCTGAGGCGGCCGAGCGGCTCATCCATGTGGTGGACGACTACGAGGACTACCGGGATTCGCTCATCTACGCGCTGCTGTCCAAGGGCTACGAGGCCCGGGGCTACGCCAGCGGCGAGGCTTTCCTGGCCGAATACCGCTGGGACACCCGCGGTGTGGTGACCCTGGACATCGACTTCGAGCCGCCGGGCGCCATGAACGGGTTGCAGATCTTCAACCGGCTGATCGAGCTGCGCTGCCCGATGCCCGTCATCTTCCTCACCGGGCCGCACGGCAACGATGTGCGCATGGCGGTGGAGCAGGTCACGCGCCGGCGGGACGTGGATTTCTATTCCAAGCAGGCGTCGCTGGATGCGCTCATTGCCGCCATCGACCGCTTTCTCGCCCGTGAGCCGGAGGTCCGCGCCGAGGCCGAGGAGGAGCGGCGGGTGCTGCAGGTAGTGCTGGCGGAATGGACCGCCGCCGAGCGGGAGGTCATGGCCCGGGTGTACAAGGGCCAGACCAACTACGGCATTGCCCGCGAACTGAACAAGGAGGAAGGCGTGGTGGAAACCCAGCGCGCCAGCGCCATGAAGAAGCTGCTGGGCGATAGCCGCAGCCCCCAGCATCTGGTGGAAACGCTCAAGCCGGCGCTGGACAAGCTGAACGCCCCGGACGTGGAGGATCTGGCGCAGATGGAGGGTTTGGCCCGGCTGCGGTTGCTCGATGAGCTGACCTTCCGTGTGCTCGAAGCCACCCTCGAGGGGCGCAGCGAGGCCCAGATCGCCCGTCAACTCGGCATCTTCGACGAGACCGACCGGGAGCGGCGCTACCGGGAGACCATCCGCCAGGCGCTGGACCGGGGTCTGGCGCTGTTGCAGGCGGACGCCCCGAAGAACGTGAAGAAGTGGCTCACCTGGGTGCAGGAGCGGGCCGGGGCTGCCGATCTGGCCGCGTTGCGCGGCGCCCAGTCCTGAATGGCATGGCGCCGGGAGCCTGGCTGATGAGCGCGAGCGGGTGGAAGACGTGGGCACGCCGTGCGGGGATGATCGCCCTGGCGGGCGCGGCGGCCGTGGCGCAGGGCGCGCCCCGGGAGCTTGCGGTGCCCGGTGGGGTGGCGTGGGTGAAGGTGGGCGAGGTGGACGCGGCGGTGGCGGACCTGCTCCCCCCGCCCAAGGTCTATTTCCAGGACAAGCGGGTGCTGGTGCACAAGCGGGAAGGCGCCTGGTATGCCCTGGTGGGGCTGCCGCTCAGCCTGGGGCCGGGGGAATACGCCCTCAAGGTGGTGGCGCCGGGCGCTGGCGCCCGGACGACCCAGGCCGGATTCACGGTGACGGACAAGCGCTATCCGGAGCAGCGCCTGGTGATCAAGGACACCCGCAAGGTGACGCCGGGCCCGGAGGAGTTGGCGCGCATCCAGCGGGAGCAGCAGATCATTGATCGGGTGAAGCACCGCTGGGAGGAAGTGGCCGAGGTGGACCTGAGCTTCCGCCTGCCGGCAAACGGCCCTCTTTCCAGCCGCTTCGGCCTCAAGCGCTTCTTCAATGGTCAGCCGCGCAATCCCCACGCCGGGCTGGACGTGGCCATCCCCGGCGGTACGCCCGTGATGGCGGCGGCAGCGGGCACGGTGAGCAATACCGGCGACTACTTTTTCAATGGCAATACGGTGTTCGTGGACCACGGCCAGGGGCTGGTGAGCATGTACTGTCACCTGGACCGGATCGACGTGAAGGAGGGGGAACGCCTCACCGCCGGGCAGCGCCTGGGGCTCTCGGGCATGACCGGGCGGGCCACCGGGCCGCATCTGCACTGGAGTGTGATCCTCAACGGCACCATGGTGGACCCGGAGTTGTTCATCTCCGGGCGCTGAGGCCGGGTCACACCGGCAGGGGCGAACTGCGGGCACCCGCCCGCCACAGCACCTGCAAGGTGCGCTGCGCCTGGGCGGGTTCGCCGCTGCTCCAGAAAGCCTCGTCGCCCGCGCGGCCTTCCGGCGCCAGCAGGGCTGCCTCGTCGAGGCGCCGCCGCAGTTGCCGGGCCACCGCGGCGCCGGTATCGATCACCGCCACCCCGGGGCCGGCCATCTCCTCCACCAGTGGGCGCAGGAACGGGTAGTGGGTGCAGCCCAGCACGATGGCGTCGGCACCGGCGGTAAGCAGCGGTGCGAGGTATCTGGCCACCAGCGCGCGGGTGTGGGGCGTATCCAGCGCCCCCTGTTCCACGCATTCCACCAGACCGGGGCAAGGCTGGGTGATCACCTGGACATCCTTGCCCCAGGTGTCGAGCAGGGCGGCAAAGCGGGCGCTGCGCAGGGTGCCCGTGGTGGCGAGCACGCCGACGGTGCCCCGGCGGGTGGCGGCCACGGCTGGCTTGACTGCGGGCTCCATCGCCACCACGGGCAGGGGCAGGTGGGCGCGCAGGGTAGCGGCTGCGGCCGCAGTTGCAGTGTTGCAGGCCACCACCACCGCTTTGGCGCCGCGGTCGGCGAGGAAGGCGCCCAGCGCGAGGCAACGCTGCACGATCCATTCCGGGCTCTTCTCGCCATACGGCGCGAAGCCGGAATCGGCCACGTAGAGCAGGTCTTCCGCCGGTAGTTCGATCCGGATGTGCTGCAGGACGGAGAGTCCGCCAACGCCGGAATCGAAGACGCCGATGGGTGCGGAGGCCGTCGTGCTCATGCCGCGGAAAGGCTGGTCACCGCGTGCATGGCACCCACCACGAGGCCCCGGGCGTTGAGCAGCTGCGGCTGGGCCCAGGGCTCCAGGACTGCGGGAAGCTCGGCGAACACGCCCAGGCGGCGCAGGATGGCCACGGTGGCGCACACAGCGGCGCGGGGGTGGCCGTCGGCAATCTTGACGGCCAGGCCCAGCCCAAGCCCCGGCAGGCCGATGGCTTGCACGCCGTCGGCGCCCATCTTGGCGATGAGGGCACCGGGGGCAGCGTGCATCAGTGCCGCGTCCGCCCGTCCTTGGCCGGAAACCATCTCCGGGTGAGCCATCATGGCGCTCGCCAAGTGTCCCGGTGCCGAGTGGGTTGGCGCGGTGGCCAGGCGGGCATACGCGGTGGCGAGATGGACCAGGGGCAGCGCATAGGTGGGTGCGGAGCAGCCGTCCGTGGCCCGGTGCAGGGCTTCGGCCGGACAGCCGGTGGTGCGCAGGAGGGCTTCTCTCACCGCCCGCTGGGCGGGGTGATCCGGTGCCAGGTAATCGGCTGTCGCCGCGCCCGAGGCACAGGCGCAGACGAGAAAGCCCGCGTGCTTGCCGGAACAGTTGTGGTGCAAGGGGCCAAAGGCGGCCAGCGGCGGGGTGCCGTGCTGGGCGTGCTCCGGGTACATAAAGGGGACGTGGCGGCCGCATTGCAGGGCGGATTCGTCCAGCCCCAGCCGGGCGAGCAGCCGCGCTACTTGCCGTACGTGTGGCGTCTCCCCGCTGTGGCTGGCGCACAGCACCGCCAGATCCGCCGCTTCCAGGCCGTAGCGGGCAGCGGCGCCCCCTTCCAGCACCGGTAGCGCCTGGAGTGGCTTGAGGGCGGACCGGGGGAAGACGGCGCGTTGCGCATTGCCCCAGGCCCGCACGACGCGGCCGGTGGTGTCGGCAACCACTGCCAGGCCGAAGTGGGTGTTTTCCACCCAGGCGCCACGGCGGGTTTCAACGAGCGGGGCGAAGTCCACGGGGGCCAGCCGGGTGCAGGCGTCAGCCGTTCTTGCCTTTTTGCCAGAGCACGTCGCCCCGGCCTTCGGCCCGGTTGAGCGCGCGCCCGAGCACGAACAGCAGGTCGGACAGACGGTTGAGGTACTGGCGGGGGCCGTCGTTCACCGGCTCGGCGGCAGCCAGGCGCACCATGGCGCGCTCGGCGCGCCGGCACACCGCCCGGGCCAGATGCGCCAGGGCAGCGGCGCGGGTGCCGCCGGGCAGGATGAAGTCCTTGAGCGGTTCCAGGTGATCGTTGAGTCCGTCCAGCGCGGTTTCCAGCCGTTCCACCTGCCGGGCGGTGATCAGGGACATGCCCGGGATACAGACCTCTCCCCCCAGGTCGAAGAGGTCGTTCTGGACGTCGGTCATCAATTCCCGGATGTCGTCCGGCAGGGGCTCGGTGAGCAGCAGACCGATGACGGAGTTGAGTTCATCCACTTCGCCCAGGGTGTGGATGCGATCGCTGTCCTTGCTGGTCCGGGAGCCGTCGCCCAAGCCGGTGGTGCCGGCGTCGCCGGTGCGTGTGTAGATCTTGGAGAGGCGGTGCCCCATGGTCGCGTCCTGTCGATGATGTGTATGGCAGGGAGCGGATTATACGGGGCGGGGCGTCAGGTGCTGCTGATTGCATCCTCCCGGGCGCGGGCCGGCACGTGCCCGAGGCGGGCTGAAACCCGCTGCGCCGCTTCCCGCACGGCTTGCGCGATGGGGCCGTCCCAGTCAGCGTTGAAAGTGCCCACGGGGCCCAGGGCGGTAATGGCGAGCACCATGTTGTTGGTGTGGTCGAAGACCGGCGCCGCAATGCCGTTGATGCCCGAAATGAGTTGCCCGACGGCGCGGGAAAGGCCGTGCCGGCGAACTTCCTGGAGGGTGTCTTCGATCCGTTTCCAGGACGGGCGGCCCTCCGGCGGCACCCCGGCCAGACGCTGCAATTCTCCCTGGATCAGACGTTCCACGGCCTTTTGCGGCATGAAGGCGGCGAACACCCGCCCGGTGGCGGAGTTGATCAGGGGCATGACCGTGCCGGGACGCAGGTTCACGTGGATGGGCGTGTTGGACTCGATCATGCGGATGATGGTGGGGCCCATGTTGCCCCATACGGAGAGCACCACCGTCTGCCCGACTTTTTCCGCCAGTTCCTCGATCGCGGGCTGGGCTTCGCGCACCGGGTCGAGCAGTTGCAGGCTGATCAGCCCCAGGCGGAGGGCGAGAGGGCCAAGGGTGTAGCGGCTGGTGAGGGGGTCCTGGTCAATGAGGCCGATCTTGCCGAAGCTCACCAGATAGGGATGGGCCTTGGCGGGGGGCATGCCGGCTGCCCGTGCCAGATCCTTGAGCATCATTGGTTTGCCGGCCTCGGCCAGGGCCAGCAGCAACTGGCCCCCGACCTCCACCGACTGAATACCGCGGCGTTCCTTGTCCACGTCCATTATCACGGTCCCTTCCCCATGTCTTTGCCGCAGCCAACGTTTCCCCTGGACGGCAAGCCCGCATTCTGCGCCATCCGGCGCCATGGTGCATGGCAAAAATCCGAGGTCTGCGTGGGCGAGTGGGTGTTGTTTCCAGAGGCGCCCGGTCTGGCGTAGGAATTTTGTCCCAGATCAAGGCTGGAGGCTGTCTGACCTGACGTTCGGCACACCCAAAGCGTGCGTGAAACCTGACCTTAGTCATATTGTGCAACGCCGCAAACGCCTTTAGGCATCAGGGTTTACCGCAATCCTGGCCGTCGGGCTGGCTTGGGCTTCGTAAGTTACCTGTAAGCGAGCCCCCGTACATTGCCCCGGCACAACGCGGTTTTCGCATCCTGTGTTTATGAGAGGAGGGGTGATTAGTGGCTGAAGAGCTATATGCGCGGATTATCAAAAATCCGAAATACCACGCGCTGAAATCGAAGCGTAATTCTTACGCGTTCCTGATGACGGTCCTGATGTTTGTGGCCTACTACGGCTACATTCTCCTGATTGCCTTCAACAAGGAGTTCCTGGCGACCAAGGTTGCCGCTGGCGGTGTCATGTCCATCGGCATCCCGATGGGCCTCGGGGTGATTCTGTTCACCATCGTGCTGACGACCATCTACGTCCGCCGGGCGAACAGCGAGTTCGACACCGAGACCGAAGAAATCATCAAGGAGGCCCGCAAGTGAAATTCGGTTCCAAGCATGTTCTAGCCGCTCTGGCGGCCCTGGCCGTTGCCGGACTGGCAGTGGCCGCGGGCCCGGACGCCGGGGCGACCGAGAAGCAGGCGACCAACTGGACCGCCATTGCGATGTTCGGCGCCTTCGTGGCCTTTACCCTGGGCATCACCAAGTGGGCCGCCGCCAAGACCAAGTCCGCGGCGGACTTCTACACTGCGGGTGGCGGCATCACGGGTTTCCAGAACGGCCTGGCGATTGCCGGCGACTACATGTCCGCCGCGTCCTTCCTGGGTATTTCCGGTCTGGTGTTCGCCAACGGCTTCGATGGCCTGATCTTCTCCATCGGCTGGTTGGTGGGCTGGCCCGTCATCACTTTCCTGATGGCGGAACGCCTGCGTAACCTGGGCAAGTTCACCTTCGCCGACGTAGCGGCCTACCGCTTCGGCCAGACCCCGATCCGCTCCTTCGCGGCCACGGGCTCCCTGGTGGTGGTGGCCTTCTACATGATTGCCCAGATGGTGGGTGCCGGTCAGCTGATCAAGATCCTGTTCGGCCTGGAGTACACCTACGCCGTGGTGCTGGTGGGCGTGCTGATGATGATGTACGTGCTCTTCGGTGGCATGACCGCCACCACCTGGGTGCAGATCATCAAGGCCGTCATGCTGCTCTCCGGCGCAACCTTCATGGCCCTGGCCGTGCTGTATCAGTTCGGTTTCAGCCCGGAAGCCCTGTTCGCCAAGGCGGTTGAAGTCAAGACCGGTCTGGCTGCCAAGGATCCGAAGCTGGTGGCTGACGCCGCTGCCAAGGGCGTGGATGTGGCGACGCTGGCCGCTGCCAAGGGTGGTTCCATCATGGCCCCCGGTGGTCTGATCAAGGACCCCGTCTCCGCCATCTCGGTCGGTATGGCCCTGATGTTCGGTACCGCTGGTCTGCCCCACATCCTGATGCGCTTCTTCACGGTGCCCAGCGCCAAGGAAGCTCGCAAGTCCGTGGCTTGGGCGACCACCTGGAT
Source organism: Rhodocyclaceae bacterium (assembly GCA_036824045.1). Taxonomy (GTDB): domain Bacteria; phylum Pseudomonadota; class Gammaproteobacteria; order Burkholderiales; family Rhodocyclaceae; genus DAITAZ01. Next base: position 84,346 of record DAITAZ010000005.1, on the reverse strand, counting down.
CGGCTACTTCTACATCCTGACCTTCATCATCGGCTTCGGCGCGATCGTGCTGGTGGCGACCAACCCCGAGTTCCTGGACCCGGTCAAGGGCGGTCTGAAGGGCGGCGGCAACATGGCGGCTATCCACCTGGCCAATGCGGTCGGCGGCAACGTGTTCCTGGGCTTCATCTCCGCGGTGGCCTTCGCCACGATTCTGGCGGTGGTGGCCGGCCTGACGCTGTCCGGCGCTTCGGCGGTGTCCCACGACCTGTACGCCACGGTGTTCAAGAAGGGCCAGGCAACGTCGGAAGACGAACTGCGTGTGTCCAAGATGACCACCATCGCGCTGGGTATCCTGGCTGTGGTGCTGGGTATCGCCTTCGAGAAGGAGAACGTGGCTTACATGGTGATGCTGGCCTTCGCCATCGCCTGTTCCGCCAACTTCCCGGTGCTGTTCATGTCCGTGCTGTGGAAGGGTTGCACCACCCGTGGCGCCACCATCGGCGGCTTCGTCGGCCTGATCGCCGCCGTGGGCCTGACGGTGATCTCCGACGCCGTGTGGGTGAAGGTGCTGGGCAACAAGGAAGCCATCTTCCCGTACTCCTCGCCGGCCATCTTCTCGATGCCCCTGGCCTTCCTGACCATCTATGTCGTGTCCCTCATCGACGGCAGCCGCCGTGCCGAGGAAGACAAGGCTGGTTACGTGATGCAGGAAGTCCGGTCCGAGACCGGTGTGGGTGCCGCTGGCGCTTCCGGCCACTAAGCAAGGCATGCCGACTCCGCAGCCGGTTTCCGGCTGCGGAGCAGCAAAAAGCCCCGATGGGTCATCGCCCTTCGGGGCTTTCTCTTTTTTTGGGTGGCGTATCCTCGGAAACCCGGCTGTTCGCCGTGACACTTCTACTTGACGGAAGTGCGAAATAAGAGTTCGTCCGACACTGTAAACCCGGATTGCCGGAATTCTTTACACTTGCTAATCTGTCTCCTTACAGCGACAGTAAAGAGGCGGGGCGATGAAAACGCTGGAAGAGTCGGCACCTCCGGGCACAGGGGAGACAGATTTCTCCCAGGTGGATCGCGACGGTTTGCTGCATGCCTTGGCCGAAGCCCTGCCGGCCAACTGTCTGCTGAGTGGCGAGGAAGACCTTCGGCCCTACGAATGTGACGGCCTCTCGGCGTATCGGGAATTGCCCCTGGCCGTGGCGCTTCCGGAGACGGAAGCCCAGGTGCTCGCCGTACTCAAAATCTGCCGTTCGCGCCACGTGCCGGTGGTGGCCCGTGGCGCCGGGACGGGATTGTCCGGCGGCGCGCTGCCGCATCGGCATGGGGTGGTGCTTTCCCTGGCCCGGTTCAAAAAAATCCTGCGCATCGATCCATTGGCCCGGGTTGCCGTGGTGCAGCCAGGTGTGCGCAATGCGGCCATCTCGGAAGCGGTGGCACCTCACGGGTTGTACTACGCGCCAGACCCCAGTTCGCAGATCGCCTGCACCATCGGGGGCAACGTGGCCGAAAACTCCGGTGGCGTCCATTGCCTCAAGTATGGGCTGACCGTGCACAACGTGCTCAAGGTGCGGGTGGCGACCATCGACGGCGAGATCGTGGAACTGGGCAGCCTTGCGCCCGACGCACCGGGCTACGACCTGCTGGCGCTCTTCATCGGTTCCGAAGGCTTGCTGGGCGTGGTCACGGAAGTGACCGTCAAACTCACCCCCAAACCCCAGATCGCCCAGTGCGTGCTGGCCGCGTTCGATGATGTGGTCAAGGCCGGCAACGCGGTGGCCAGCATCATCGGGGCCGGAATCATCCCTGCGGGGCTGGAAATGATGGACCAGCCTGCGACTGCTGCGGTGGAAGAGTTCGTGCGCGCAGGTTACCCCCTGGATGCCCAGGCGATCCTCCTGTGCGAGTCGGATGGCACACCGGAAGAGGTGGCGGAAGAGATCGACCGTGTCCGTGCGGTGTTGACGGATGCGGGCGCCACCGAAGTGCGGGTTTCCCGGGACGAGGCGGAGCGGCTGCGCTTCTGGGCCGGGCGCAAGGCGGCCTTTCCCGCCGCAGGGCGCATCTCCCCCGACTATTACTGCATGGATGGCACCATCCCGCGCAAGCGCCTGGGTGACATGCTGACCGCGATTGCCGGGTTGGAGCAGAAATACGGCCTGCGGTGCATCAATGTCTTTCATGCCGGCGACGGCAATCTCCACCCGCTGATTCTGTACGATGCCAATCGTCCCGGCGAACTGGAGCGGACGGAGGCCTTTGGTGCGGAGATCCTGCGCCTCTCGGTGGAGTTTGGCGGAACCATCACCGGCGAGCACGGCGTGGGGTTCGAGAAAATCAATTCCATGTGTGACCAATTCGCTACCCACGAGTTGCTCGCCTTCCATCGGGTGCGGCGCGCCTTTGATCCGCCCGGCCTGCTCAACCCCGGCAAGGCGGTGCCAACATTGCATCGCTGTGCCGAGTTTGGCCGCATGCATGTACATGCGGGCCAGGTTGCCCACCCTGATTTGCCGAGGTTCTGACGATGGCTGCCCAGATTCTTCCCGACGTGGTGCTGCGCATGCTGATGTGGGTTGTGCCCCTGCTGGCGCTGTTTGGTGCCTGGCGGTCGCTGATGGCGTCCCGCGACCAGCACTGGCAGGATCATCTGATCGAGCAGGTGGCTCCGCCTCCGCCGGAGGTGACGCGCGCCGGATCTGCGCGGCGGGTGGGTGGGTATCCCGGTTCCCGATCACGATCCCGACAGAACAGATGAGCGATCAGACTGAATTCCTGGTGGAGGGCGTCCGCGCGGCCATAGCCGCCCGGACGCCTTTGCGCATTGTGGGGGGCGGGAGCAAGGACTTCTATGGCTCCTGGCGTTCCGGCGAGGTGCTGCACACGGGCACGCATTCGGGCATCGTCAGCTACGAGCCTACGGAGCTGGTGGTCACCGCCCGCGCCGGGACGCCACTTGCCGAACTGGAGGCGGTGCTGGCTGAGGAGCGTCAGATGCTTGCCTTCGAGCCTCCCCATTTCGGCGCGGGCGCCACGGTGGGCGGGTGTGTGGCGGCGGGGCTGTCGGGGCCGCGCCGCCTGGCGGCCGGAGCGGTTCGGGACTTCGTGCTTGGCGTCAAGATGGTGGATGGCCAGGGCGAGGCACTGCGTTTTGGTGGCCAAGTGATGAAAAACGTCGCCGGTTACGACGTTTCCCGCCTCATGGCAGGCTCTCTGGGGACGCTCGGGCTGCTCCTGGAAGTCTCGCTCAAAGTGCTACCCCGCCCGATGGCGGAAACCAGTGTGCGTGGGTGGATGGACGAGGCCACCTTCATCGCCCGCGCCAACCAGTGGGCGGGTGAGCCTTTGCCCATCAGCGCCACGGCGTGGTGTGACGGCCAGTGCACCCTGCGTCTTTCCGGTGCGGCTGCCGCCGTGCGCGCTGCCCGGCAGCGTCTGGGTGGGCAGGAGTTAGACCCGGCCGAAGCGGCCGACTTCTGGCGAACCCTGCGCGAGCACCAGCATGCCTTTTTTGCCGGTTCGCAGCCCCTGTGGCGGCTCGCCGTGCCGGGCACTACGCCTGCCCTGGGCTTGCCAGGCGCGGGGTTGATCGAATGGAGTGGCGGGCTGCGCTGGCTGCGCACCGAAGCGAGCGCCGATCACGTGCGCGTCGCGGCGCAAGCGGCTGGGGGGCATGCCACGTTATTCCGGGGCGGCGAGCCTTCCGTTGCGCGGTTTCAGCCTGCGCTCGGCGCGCTGGCTGCCTTGCAGCACCGAGTGAAGGCGGCGCTCGATCCGGCGGGCGTATTTGCCAGCCGGGATGTTCCGGCCTGAGGGATTCGCGTAGCGCCTCCGACGGGACGGGAATCCCCCAACTGCCTGCCGTCCCCGGCGGAGGCATCATCCGCGCCTCGATAAGGAAGTTGCCCAACCGTGCAGACCCAGCTAGCCGATTCCTTCCGCGATACCCCCGAGGGCCGTGAGGCCGACGCCATCCTGCGCCGCTGCGTCCATTGCGGCTTCTGCACCGCCACCTGCCCCACGTACCAGTTGCTGGGTGATGAACTGGATGGCCCCCGGGGGCGAATCTACCTCATCAAACAGGTGCTGGAGGGGGCCCGGCCCACGGCCAGCACGCAGCTGCACCTGGACCGTTGCCTGACCTGTCGGGCTTGCGAAACCACGTGCCCCTCCGGGGTGGAGTACGCCCGCTTGCTGGATATCGGGCGGGCCGAAGTGGCACGCCAGGTGGCGCGGCCGCTTGTGGAACGGGTCACCCGGGCCGCCCTGGGCGAAATTGTTCCCCGGCCCGCAGTGTTTGGGCCCCTGGTGCAGGCTGCCCGCCTGGTCGAGGGGGTGCTCCCCGCGCACTTGAGGGCAAAACTGCCCGCCGCCGCGGCACCCGCCGGGGTGTGGCCGCGCCGCGACCGGCCCCGGCGCATGTTGGCCCTGGCAGGCTGCGCGCAGAGTGTGCTGGCTCCGGGCATCAATGCCGCCACGGCGCGGGTGCTGGACCGCTTGGGGATCGAGCTCGCGGAGGCGCCAGCCGCTGGCTGTTGCGGAGCTGTGCGCTTCCACCTGAACGACCAGGAGGGGGGGCGTCAGGCGGCCCGCCGCAATATCGACGCCTGGTGGCCCCATATCGAGGCGGGTGCCGAGGCGCTGGTCATGACCGCCTCCGGTTGTGGCGTGTTCGTCCGGGACTATGGGCATCTGCTGCGGGATGACCCTGCTTACAAGGACAAGGCGGAGCGGGTGTCGGCCCTGACCCGGGACGTCAGCGAAGTCGTCGCTGCAGAAGCCGCCGCCCTTAAGGCTGCGCTGGGTGAGGTGGCCCCCGGCGTGGCTGGATCGCTCGCCTTTCACGCCCCGTGCACGCTGCAACACGGGCTGAAGATCCGGGGCGTGGTGGAGGCCCTGCTGACCGCGGCCGGCTACCAGCTCACCCCTGTTGCCGACGCCCACCTTTGTTGCGGCTCGGCGGGCACCTACGCTTTGCTCCAGCCGGACATCGCGCTGCGGCTGCGGGAGGCGAAGCTCGGCCATCTCTGCGCCGGTACCCCCTCCGCCATTGCCACGGCCAATGTGGGTTGCCTCACCCATCTGCAGGCGGGCACGGAACTCGAGGTGCGCCACTGGGTGGAGCTGCTCGACCGGCGTTTGGCTCTGGCGGCAGGATAATCTCAATAAAAACAATTGGATGTGTTCTGCGGGTGGCCCGCGCTGCCGTTGCGCTGCGGCGGCTAAAGTTGGTTCCGGGGCCAGCCGTAGTACTGGGCAACGCTCTTCGAGGGTTCACCGTGAACGCGCCGCAAACTCCCCAGCAGGTTGAAGAAGTCCTCGGTCATGGCATCCGCATTCCACCGCAGCCCCGTGTGGTGGAGGAGGTCCATCAGATGTTGTTCAAGGACGACTTCTCCGTTCGCCGGATGGCGCGTCTGATCAGTCAGGATGCGGGCCTCACCGCCGCGCTGTTCCGGTTGGTCCGCAGTGGGGCTTACGCCCAGCGCAGGCTCGAATCCCTGGAGCAGGTGTTGAGCGTGGTGGGCGTCAAGCCCGCCTTCAATCTGATCCGCGCCATCTCCTTGCAGGAGGCGTTCTCTGGCGACCACCGGGTGCTGGAGCGATTCTGGGCCCGCTCGACCGAGATTGCCCAGCTCGCTGCCACCATCGCCGAGGAGCGGGTGGCGGTGTGCAACATCTTTCCGGATCAGGCCTACATGGTCGGCATCTTCCACGACTGTGGTGTGCCCGTGCTGATGGAGCGCTTTCCCGAGTACTGCTCTGCCCTGCACCTGGCGAGCGAGGAGAAGTGGGTCAGCATCAAGGATGAAGACCGGGCTTTCCACGTGGACCACTGTGTCATCGGCTACCTGGTGGCGCGCCATTGGGGGTTGCCGGATTTCATCTCGGATGCCATCCGTTTCCACCACGAACTCCCCCGCCTGGATAACAACGCCGCCAGAACCATGGTGGCGATCCTGCTCATGGCCTCGGAAATCTATTGCCGTCAGCGCCACGTGGTGAATCCGGACTGGGCAACGGTGGCCCCGCTGGTCATGGAGGAGTTGGGCATCCACCTTTCGGCGGCGGAAGACTACATCGACGACGTGGTGGACCTCTACTACGCGCGTCATCGCTAGCGCGTACCCGCGCCCATGTGCCGCGGCGGGGAGTGCCGGGTTATGCTTGGCATCTGCCCACTCGCGCTGGTTGCCATGCCCCGTCCTGTTGTCCTTGCTCCCGAGATCGGGGGTTGCCTTGGTTGAAGAGGTCGAACGTTCATCGTCCACGGACGAGACGGTTTCTGCCCGCGAACGCATTCTCAACGCGGCGGAGCAGCTTTTCACCGAGCGTGGTTTCGCGGCGGCCTCCATGCGCGCCATTGCCCAGTTGGCCAGCGTGCCGCTGGGCTCGGTGAACTATCACTTCGGCAGCAAGCAGAAGCTGATGGAAGCGGTCTATGAGCGGGCGCTCGGCGGGGATGGCACCCGCCGCCTGCATTACCTGGACAGGCTGGAACAAAAGGCGGGCCCCGAAGCCCTGAGCGTCCAGGCCATCGTCGAGGCCTATCTGGGTTCCGCCCTGCGGCTCACCCGCAAGAGCAACATCTCCGGCGCCGTGTTCAAGCAGCTCATGGGGCGCGCGTTTTACGACCCGGCCTCCCGTGCCGAGCTGTTCTTCCCGGAGGAGTACCGGGGCGCCGTGGACCGCTACCGCCAAGCCTTTGCCCGCGCCCTGCCGGAACTGCCGCAAGAGGAACTGGTGTGGCGCATGTATTTCTTTGTCGGCCTGGTCGCCTACGTCATGGCCGGCAAGGACGTGATGCGCATGACCGAGTTCTACCAGCTTGCGGATGCCGGCGATGAGGAAGCCATTCTTCGCCGGATGGTGCCGTTCGTGACCGCAGGCTTCCTGGCGCCCTCCAGCCACTGATCTATTCTTGATTTGATCGCCTGCGTTGACAGCGCCGCGGTGGTCCGTCTAGAGTTGAACGATCGTTCAAATCAGTGCCGGCAGTTGGTGTGCCGGCACGCCAACAATCCATCACACCGCCGCCTGGAGGAGACACCCATGAGCAGCAATCCGCCCGAATTCACCCCCCCGAATCCGCTTGCCTACGGCTATCCGCTGCTGATCAAGCAGCTGCTGGCAACGCCCCTTGCCGTAGCTCCCGAGCAGGAGATCGTTTACCGGGATTCCGTCCGCCTGACCTACCGGGACTTCGCCCGCCGCCTGGGGCAACTGGCCAACGCCCTGGCCGCAGAAGGCGTGAGGCCGGGACAGACGGTGGCCATGATGGACTGGGACAGTCACCGCTATCTGGAGTGCTTCTTTGCCGTGCCGATGATGGGCGCGGTCCTGCAGACGGTGAACATCCGCCTCTCGCCTGAACAGATCCTCTACACCCTCAATCACGCCCGCGCCGATGTGCTGCTGGTGAATCAGGAATTCTTGCCGGTGCTGGAGGCCATCCGGGGGGATCTGCAGACAGTGAAGCGCTTCATCTTCATCACCGATGAGGGGGCCGCCGTGCCCGAGGGCTTTGCCGGGGAGTACGAAGCACTGCTCGCGGCCCGACCGGCGGACTACGATTTCCCGGAACTGGACGAAAACACCCGCGCCACCACCTTCTACACGACCGGGACCACCGGGCTGCCCAAAGGGGTGTACTTCAGCCACCGGCAACTGGTGCTGCACACCCTGAGCGTGGGGTTGGCCATGGCCTCGCCCGGCCAGCAGGGGCGCTTCCACCGGGACGACGTGTACATGCCCCTCACCCCCATGTTCCACGTGCACGCCTGGGGCTTCCCCTACATCGCTACCGTGCTCGGGGTCAAGCAGGTCTATCCTGGCCGCTACATTCCAGCCACCATACTCGAAACCATTGCCCGGGAGGGGGTCACCCTGTCCCATTGCGTGCCCACCATCCTGCACATGCTGCTGCTGAGCCCCGCCTGCGCCGCGACCGACTTGTCCCGCTGGAAAGTGGTGATCGGCGGTTCCGCCCTCACCGCCGGTCTGGCCCAGCAGGCGCGCAACAAGGGCATAGACGTATTCACCGGCTATGGCATGTCGGAAACCTGTCCGGTGCTGACCCTGGCCCATGTGGAGAGCAGCGACCAGGGCCCGAACGACGTACCCATCCGCACCAAGACCGGCCGTCCGGTGCCCCTTGTGCAATTGCGCACGGTGGATGGCTACATGAGCACTCAGCCCGCCGACGGCAAGAGCGTGGGTGAAGTGGTGGTGCGTGCTCCCTGGCTCACCCAGGGTTACCTGGCCAACCCCACGGCGTCGGAAACCTTGTGGAACGGGGGCTGGCTGCACACCCAGGATATCGGCCACATCGACCCGCGGGGTTATCTGCAGGTTACCGACCGCATCAAGGACGTGATCAAGACCGGTGGCGAGTGGGTGTCCTCCCTCGAAATCGAGGACCTGATCACCCGCCATCCGGCGGTGGCGGAATCCGCCGTGATCGGCGTGTCCGACGAAAAATGGGGCGAGCGTCCCATGGCCCTGGTGGTGCTCAAGGCGGACGCCACGGCCACCGCCGACGAGATCCGCGCACATGTGGCGGGCTTTGCCGAGCAGGGCTACATTTCCCGCTACGGAGTGCCGGACCGGGTGGAATTCGTGCGCGAACTGGCCCGCACCAGCGTGGGTAAACTCAACAAGCGGGCGATGCGCGAGCTCTACGCTCCGGGCAAGGCCTGACACCCCCCGAGCTGGCCGCCCCGGTGGCCAGCCAACCCGAATGGAAGGAGACACAGTGTGACTCGACTCAATATCCGCAAGGTGGCCGTCTTGGGCGCGGGGGTGATGGGTGCCCAGATTGCCGCCCACTGCGCCAATGCCGATGTGCCAGTGGTGCTCTTTGACCTGCCCGCCCGGGAAGGCAAGCCCAACGGTATCGTGGACCGGGCCCTGGCCGGGCTCAGGAAGCTGGAGCCCGCGCCCTTCGCCAGCAAGGGCCGCGTCCAGTACGTGGATGCCGCCAACTACGGTAGTGATCTGGCGCTCCTGGGCGAATGCGACCTGATCATCGAGGCCATCGCCGAAAAGATGGAATGGAAGCTCGACCTCTATGCCAAGGTGGCTCCCCACGTGCGGGCAGACGCCATCTTTGCCTCCAACACCTCCGGCTTGTCCATCAATGCCCTGGCCCAGGGGCTGCCGGAAGCCCTCCGCGGACAGTTCTGCGGCGTGCATTTCTTCAACCCGCCGCGCTACATGGCGCTGGTGGAGCTGATCGCCACGGCGGGGACGGACCCGGCCATCCTGGACGGCCTGGAGGCCTGGTTCACCACCCGGCTGGGCAAGAGCATCGTCCGCGCCAAAGATACGCCCAACTTCGTGGCCAACCGGGTCGGGGTGTTCTCCATCCTGGCCGTGATGCACCACACCGCGCGTCTGGGCCTGGGCTTCGACGAGGTGGACGCCCTGACCGGGCCGCTCATCGGCCGCCCCAAGAGCGCCACCTACCGTACGGCCGACGTGGTGGGGCTGGACACCCTCGCCCACGTGGTCGGCACCATGCAGGCCACCTTGCCCGGCGACCCCTGGCATGGCTACTTCAACCAGCCCGCCTGGCTGGCGGGGTTGATCGCCAAGGGCGCCCTGGGGCAGAAGACCAAGGGCGGCATCTTCCGCAAGGAGGGCAAGCAGATCATGGTGCTGGATGTGGCGGCGCAGCACTACCGTCCCAGCGCCGGCGAGGCCGCCCCCGAGGTGGTGGCCATCCTCAAGAACCGCAATCCGGCGGAAAAATTTGCCCAGCTCCGGGCCTGCGAGCATCCCCAGGCCCAATTCCTGTGGGCCATCTTCCGGGACGTATTCCATTACTGCGCCTACCACCTGGCGGACATCGCCAACAACGCCCGGGACGTGGATCTGGCCATGCGCTGGGGCTTTGGCTGGGCGCAAGGCCCCTTCGAGACCTGGCAGGCCGCCGGCTGGCAGGCCATTGCCGAGGCGGTGGAGGCGGATATCGCCGCCGGCCGGGCCATGAGCGATGCGCCTCTGCCGGCCTGGGTGCGCGGCCGCAGCGGCGTGCATGAGGCCGCGGGTTCGTGGAGCGCGGCCGAGGCGGCGCTGCAACCCCGCTCCGGCTTGCCGGTGTATGGCCGCCAGCTCTATCCGGAGCAAGTGTTGGGTGAAGCCCCCCCCGATCCGGGCCAAACCCTGTGGGAGAACGAAGGCGTGCGCCTGTGGCGGCGGGCTGATGTGGATGCGGGCATCGGCATCGTGTCCTTCAAGTCGAAGATGCATGCCATCGGCGACGAGGTGATCGAGGGGCTGCTCGAAGCCGTGGCCCGGGCAGAACGGGATCTGGATGGACTGGTGTTGTGGCACGAAGCCCCCTTTGCCGTGGGCGCCAACCTGCAGCAAGTGGCGGTGGCCTGCCAGGCCGGTCAGTTCGATGTGCTCGAGCGCAAGGTGGCGGCCTTCCAGCAGGCGGCTTTGGCCCTGCGCCACGCTCAGGTGCCGGTGGTGGCCGCGGTGCAGGGCATGGCCCTGGGCGGTGGCTGCGAATTCGCCATGCACGCGGCGCACCGGGTGCTGGCTTTGGAAAGCTACGTGGGGTTGGTGGAAGCGGGCGTCGGGCTGATCCCCGCCGGGGGCGGCTGCAAGGCCTTTGCCGTGCAGGCTCACGAACTGGCCCAGCGGGTGGCGGGCGGCGACGTTTTCCCCTTCATCCAGAACATGTTCCAGACGGTGGCCATGGCCACCGTCTCCAAGAGCGCGCTGGAGGCGGTGGAGCTGGGCTTTGCCCGCGCCTCGGACGACATCGTTTTCAACGCCCGGGAACTGCTGTTCGCCGCCATCCACCGGGCCCGTGGCATGGCGGCCGCCGGCTACCGGCCGCCCCTGCGCAGCCGCGGGATCGTGGTCGCGGGGCGCAACGGTATTGCCACCTGCGAAATGATGCTGATCAACATGAAGGAAGGCGGTTTCATCTCCGAGCACGATTACCGGGTGGCCAAGGCCGCGGCCACGGCCCTGTGCGGTGGCGAGGTGGACAGCGGCGCCCGGGTGGACGAGCAGTGGATACTGGATGTGGAACGGGCCCAGTTCGTGGCCCTGCTGCAGACCGAAAAAACCCAGCAGCGCATCGCGCACATGCTGGAAACGGGCAAACCCCTGCGCAACTAGGACGGGAGACGAACAGATGAGCAAACAGGTACAAGACGCCTACATCGTTGCCGCCACCCGTACCCCGGTTGGCAAGAAGGGCGGCATGTTCCGCCATGTGCGGCCGGACGACATGCTGGCCCACGTGTTGCGGGCGGTGGTGGCCAAGGCGCCCGGGCTGGACGCCCGGGAGATCGGCGATGTGATCGTGGGCTGCGCCATGCCGGAAGCGGAGCAGGGCATGAATGTGGCGCGCATCGGTCTGCTGCTGGCCGGGCTGCCGGACACGGTGCCCGGCATCACCATCAACCGCTTCTGCGCCTCCGGCCTGCAGGCGGTGGCGGATGCGGCGGCGCGGATCCGCCTGGGCGAGGCGGAGGTGATGATTGCCGCGGGCACCGAGAGCATGAGCGTGATGCCGCAAATCATGGGCAACAAGGTCAGCCTCAATCCGGCGGTGTTCGAGCGGGCCGAGAATCTGGGGATCGCGTTCGGCATGGGCCTGACGGCGGAGAAGGTGGCCAGCCAGTGGCAGGTGAGCCGCGAGGTGCAGGACGCTTTTGCCGCCCAGTCCCACCAGCGGGCGGTGGCCGCCATTGCTGCGGGGCACTTCCGCGACGAGATCACGCCCTACACGGTGCGCGCCCACCTGCCGGGCGAAGGCGGCGTGGTGCGCCTGGCCGAACGGGTGTGCGACACCGACGAGGGGCCCCGCGCGGACAGTACCGCCGAGGGGCTGGCCAAGCTCCGGCCGGTGTTTGCCGCCCGGGGTTCGGTCACTGCCGGCAACAGTTCCCAGATGTCCGACGGCGCCGGGGCCGTGCTGTTGATGAGCGAGGGGGCGGTCAAGCGCCATGGCCTGACGCCCATCGCCCGTTTCGCCGGGTATTCGGTGGCGGGCGTCCCGCCCCAGATCATGGGCATCGGCCCGGTGGAGGCCATCCCCCGCGCGCTCAAGGCGGCGGGCATCGGGCTGCAGCAGGTGGACTGGATCGAGTTGAACGAGGCCTTCGCCGCGCAGGCACTGGCGGTAGCCCGCCAACTGGAGCTGGATCCGGCCCGGGTGAATCCCCTCGGCGGGGCCATCGCCCTTGGGCACCCGCTGGGCGCCACCGGCGCCATCCGCACCGCCACGCTCATGAGCGCCATGCAGCGGGGGGCAGCCCGTTACGGCATGGTGTCCATGTGCATCGGTACTGGCATGGGCGCTGCGGGGGTGTTCGAAAAAGTCTGACCCCGGGCACCCGACCCCCTGTCTCGAAGGCCCCGCGGCGCATGGCGTGGGGCCTTCGCACGTCAGCCTTGCCGGCGATCCCGGAATGGGGGTTCAGTGACTGAGGTGGTCGATCCAGAAGCTCAGGGAGGCCACCGAAGCCAGGGTGGTGGCGGAAATCAGCCAGGCCACGCCCGGGCCGTCGCCGCCCATGCGGGTGGCGAGGATGTAGGCGGAGGACGCGGTGGGCAGCGCGGCGAAGAGCACCAGCGTGTCGAACGCCGTGCCCTCCAGCCCCAGACTCCGCCCCAGTCCCCAGGCCACCGCGGGCAGGATTGCCAGCTTCACCACCACGATCCAGGCTGAACCCAGCCAGCGCCCTTCGGTATTGCCCCAGCGCAGGGCGGCGCCCACCGCCAGCAGGCCAAGGGCGATCGAGGCGTCCGCCAGCCGCTGCAGGAACGGCGCGACCCCCGCGGGCAGCGTCACGCCCAGCAGGTTGCAGACGATGCCCGACACGGTGGCAAGCACCAGGGGGTTGCGGGCCAGTTCGTTGAGCAGCCGGCCCTGGCCGTGACGGGCCAGCATGCCCACCGCCAGGATGTTGGCCAGCGGGACCAGGGCGCCGCACAGGGCGCCCATGGCGGCCATGCCGGATGCGCCGTGAACGGTGCCGGCCACCGCCATGCCGATATAGGTGTTGAAGCGGTAGCCGCATTGCAGGCGGGAGGCAAAGGTCAGCGGATTGAGGCCCATCACCGGTTTGGCCGCCAGCACCAGCACGAAACCGGCCAGCATGGCGCCGGCACCGGCCAGCACCAGCGGCGCCATGCCCGCCAGATCCAGCCGCGCCTTGAGCAGCGCATTGAAGAGCAAGGCGGGAAACAGCACGAAATAGACCAGCCGCTCCACACCCGCCCAGAAGGTGGGCGCGAACCCGCCCCGCAGGCGCAGGGCCGCCCCCAGCAGCACCAGCGAAAAATCCGGCAGGAGCAGAAGAAACGTGTTCATGGGCGCGCAGCTTAACGGCAAGCGTTGTCGTCGGCACTTGTGGAGAGTACGCAGCGCGCGCGGGGGGTCAAGACCTTGCTTGGCGGGCCGTAAACGGCGTATCGATCGTTTTCCGTCAGGTGTCCCATGTCGCCACTTCGCCATCAGCCCCTTGCCCGCCAATTGGCATTTGCTGTCTTTGTGGTGTGCCTGGTGGCCTTCTCGGCCCTGGTTGCGGTGATGTCCTGGCTCGCCGACCGGGCGGCCCTGCGGCAGGTGGAAACACACCTCACGCAACAGATGTCTGCCATCGCCGCGTCGATCGAGGATAACTTCCGGGCCGCAGAAGATGCGGCCCGCCTGCGCATGGATATCTACAAGCGCATGCTGGGCGCCCCGCCGGTGCTGAGCCGCGAAACCGCTCCGGCAGGGAATCTGCCGGCCGTGCCCGTGCTCCGGGCGGGGGCGCAGCCGCTCAATGGCAACATGGAACTGCTGACCCGGATACGCGATCTGCTCAATGCGGAACCGGCAGTCATGGTCCGCCACGAGGGCAAGTTCATTCGCGTGGCCACCTTCCTCAAGGACAAGGACGGCAAGTCGATGATCGGCGTGCCGCTGCCGGCAGATGGCAAGGAGACGCGGTCCCTCGCCGAGGGCAAGGCTTACTTTGGCCTCATCAGCCGTAACGGCACCTATTTCATGTCGATTTACGATCCGGTGTTCGACGAGAACAAGCAGGTGGTGGGCGCGATCTCGATCCGCGTGGGGATCGGCGAAATCATCAGCCGGCTGCGGGAGACCGTTGGCCAGATCAAGGTGGGGGACCAGGGGTACGCCTATGTGATTGCCCCCGGCGCCAGCTTGGCCGAGGCGCGCCTGATCGCCCACCCGGTCTATGCCGGGCACACGGTGGGCGAGGCGGCCAATCCGCTGCTGGAGCGGGCGGCGGAAATGGTGCTGAAGCTGCGCAATGGCGTGCTCTATTACGACTGGACCGATCCCCGGGACCAGCATACGGGAACGAAGATCGCCGTCGCGCGGGAGGTGGGCGACGGCGGCTGGATCGTGGCGGCGGGAAGCTGGGTGGACGAATTCACCGCCGAGGGGCGGCAACTGCGCAACCTCATGATTGCGGTCGTGCTGCTGTGCGCGGTGGCCATCGTGGGGGCCGTGATCGGCGTGGCAACCCGCAGCCTGCGGCCGGTGCGGGAGATGGTGGAGCGGGTGGAGCGCATGGGGAACGGGGACCTGCGTCAGGCGCTGGAGGCAACCCGGGCCGACACCCGCTGCGAAACCGATGTGCTGGGACGCAGCCTGGCCCGCATGCAGCAGGGCATGGGGACCATCGTCCGCCAGATCGGCGATGCCAGCCGCGAAATGGCGACGGCCACCCAGACCTTGAGCGAAGCCTCGGCCGCCGTGACCCGGGGCTCGGCAGTGCAAAGCGAGTCGGCTGCGGCGCTGGCTGCCGCCGTGCAGGAGTTGTCGGTCAGCGTGGGGCATGTGTCGGCCAACGCGGCGGACGCGGAAGGGCTGGCCAGCGAGGCTGCTGCCGCGGCCCGCGCGGGCAACGGCCGGGTGAGCGAGGTGGTGGGCAGCATGAACCAGATCGAGGCCGAAATCCGCGAAACCGCTGCGGCCGTGGAGGCCCTGGGGGAGCGCACGGCCCAGATCGGCAGCGTGATCAGCATCATCAAGGACGTGGCGGACCAGACCAACCTCTTGGCCCTCAACGCCGCGATCGAGGCGGCCCGGGCGGGCGAGCAGGGGCGGGGTTTCGCGGTGGTGGCGGACGAAGTGCGCAAGCTGGCCGAGCGCACGACGGTGTCCACCGCCGAGATTTCGCGCACCATCGGTTCGGTGCAGGAGGAGTCACGCGCCGTGGCCGAGCGTATCGGCCGCATGGCGGTGCGGGCCGAAAGCGGCGTTCAGGCTGCCGGGGGCGCCGGAGCGGTACTCAACGAGATCGAGCGCCAGAGCCAGGCCGCCGTCGGGGCGGTGAGCGACATCGCCGGCAGCACCCGCGAACAAAGCGCCGCCAGCCAGGAGATCGCCCGGGGCGTGGAGAAAATCTCGCGCATGGCGGAGGCCAACCGCGAAGCCAGTCAGGCGAATCTGGACGGCGTGCAGCGCATTCGCGCCCTGGCCGATGAACTGTCCCGCTCCGTTTCCCGCTTCCAGGTGTAGGTGACGGGGCCTGGCGCCCCCGCCTGCCGATGATGGCGGGCCGAGGCAGGTCCGCCCGCTGTTATATTGGCGGCCATGCCTGCCTTCATCTCCACCGTGTTCCGCCTGGCACTTGCCCAGGCCCTGCTGCTGACCAACGGTGTCACCCTCATTGCCATCAACGGGCTGGCGGGCAAGGCGCTGGCCCCCCAGCCCTGGCTTGCCACCGTCCCTGTCACGGCCTACGTGGTGGGCGCGGCCCTGACCACGTTGCCCGCCAGCTTTTTCATGAAGCGCCAGGGGCGGCGTGCCGGTTTCATGCTCGGCGCGGGCTTCGGCGTGGCCGGCGCGCTCGTGGGTGCGCTGGCGGTTCGCGAGGGCAGCTTCTGGCTGCTGTGCGTGGCAACGTTGCTCTCCGGCGGCTATAACGCCTTCGGGCAGTATTACCGGTTCGCCGCGGCCGATGTGGCCAGCGATGCCTGGCGCGCAAAAGCCATCTCCTGGGTGCTGGCCGGGGGCATCGCCGGCGGGGTGCTGGGTCCGGCGGCTGCCGGCTGGAGCCGCGATCTGCTGGCCCCGACCTACCTGGCCAGCTATCTCACCCTGGCGGTGTTCGCAGGTGTGGCCTGGCTGCTGGCCTGGAGTCTGTCCATTCCCCGGCCGGCGGCGGGGGAGCAGGGGGGCGGCGGGCGGCCGATGGGGCAGATCGCCCGGCAGCCGGTCTTCCTGGTGGCGGTCCTGGCGGCGGCCATCGGCTACGGGGTGATGAATCTGCTGATGGCCGCTACGCCCCTGGCCATGGACATCTGCGGCCTGCCGTTCAGCGATGCCGCCTTCGTCCTCCAGTGGCACGTGATCGGAATGTTTGCCCCAAGCTTCTTCACCGGCTCGCTCATCCGCCGCCTGGGCGTGCTCAACGTATTGCTGCTGGGCGGTGTGCTGATGCTCGCGTGCGGCGCCATCGCCCTTTCCGGGGTGACGCTGATGCACTTCTGGTGGGCACTGCTGCTCCTGGGCGTGGGCTGGAACTTCCTCTTCATTGGCGGCACCACCCTGCTCACGGAGGTCTATCGCCCGGACGAAAAGGCCAAGGTGCAGGGGGCCAACGACTTTCTGGTTTTCGCGGTGCAGATGCTCAGTTCCTTTTTCTCCGGCGTCGTCATCACCGGGCCCGGGTGGGCCTTGCTCAACCAACTGGCCCTGCCCCTCGTGGGCGTGACGCTGGTGGCGACGGGGATGTTGTGGTGGCGTCAGCGACAGGGGCGCGGGTGAGGAGGGGGCGTGCCCTGCTGGTGCTGGCGGGGCTGGGGATGCCGCTGTGGGCGGCGGCCGCCGTGTGGCAGGCGGACCCGGCGGATTACCGGACGCGGCTCAAGGCCCTGCGGGCCGGGGACGAATTGCGGCTGGTGCCGGGCGTTTACCGCCTGGGTCTGCCGGTCCACAAGCTCAGGGGGCGGGCGGGAATGCCCATCGTGATCACGGCCGCCGACCCGACCTCGCCACCGGTGTTCCACGCCCGTCCTGACAAAAGCACCGTCAGCATTGCCGACGCCAGCCACGTGGAGATCCGGGGGCTGGTGATCGACGGGCGCGGCCTGGAGAGTCACGGCGTCAAATGCGAGGGCGATAGTGGCTTGTCGGACCACATCACCCTGGAGGCGCTGGTGTTCCGCGGCCACGCGGCCAACCAGCAGATCGTGGCGATCTCCACCAAGTGCCCGGCCTGGCGCTGGGTGATCCGGGGCAACAGGATCGACGGCGCTGGCACCGGCCTGTACCTGGGCAAGGCGGATGGCTCGGCACCCTTCGTCGGCGGCGTGATCGAGGGCAATCTGGTTACCCGGACCCTGGGCTACAACCTGGAAATCAAGCACCAGCGGGGGCGTAGCACCCTGGCCGGGGTGCCTGCCGGGGGGGAGCAGAACATCATCCGCCACAACCTGTTTTCCAAGGCGGAGGGGGCGTCTGCCGGCCTGCGCGCCCGGCCCAACGTGTTGGTTGGCGATATCGATCCGCCGGGGCAGGGCGCGGAGGATCTCACGCTGGTCTACGGCAACGTCTTCTATCTGAATCCGGGGGAGGCCTTGTTTCAGGGCGAAGGCAATCTGGCCATCTACAACAACGTTTTTGTCAGCCGCCATGGCGATGGCGTGCACGTGCATCCCCACAACGGCCAGGTACGGGCATTGGCCTTCTTTCACAATACCCTGGTGGTGCCGGGCGTGGGTCTGAAGGCGCGGCGCGGGGCTTCTGGCTACCCCCGCTGGGTGGCTGGCAATCTGGTGTTTGCGGCGCTGCCGGTACAGGCGCCCGGCAGCGGGCCCAACCGGGTCGGACCCCATGGCCAGGCTCGCAACCTGCTGCGGGCCCCCCACGCCCCGTTGGGCGAACTGGATCTGGGTCTGAAGCGGGAAGAGCGGCTGCAGTACCCGCCCCTCCCCCGCTGGCTGGCCAGATTGCCTGACGCAGGGCGGGATATTGCGGATCGGCTCAGGGAAAATCCTAACCCCGGAGCGGTCGCCGGCCGCCGGGCTTATGTGCCACCCTTGCCCCCTCCCGTTTCCGCTCCGGGAGACGAAGAATTCTCGGGCGAGGATGCAGGTCGGAGGTAACGCACCCCTTGTCCAGCCGATTTCTGCACGAAAAGAACAATTTTTCTGATTTTGCTGTGCTGTCGTTGAGCCACGACAGGTAGAATTGGCGCCAAAAAAATCACACCCCGTGCATGACCCTTTCCGTAGAAACACACACTGCTGCGCATATCGGTGACCGCCTTGAGCAACAGGACAGGGTGGCGCTGTTCGAGCATCCCGTTCAGCCGGGGGTGATGCTGGCTGTCGTGGCCGACGGCATGGGCGGGCACACGGGGGGCGCCATGGCGGCCGAGCAGGTGCTGTTCAAGGCTCACCAGGGGTTTGAATCCTTCGATCCCGCCAACGACGACCCCTTTGACACCCTGCGCCGGATCGTCGACGAAGCGCATACGGTCATCAAGCTCACGAGCCTGATGAGCGAACAGGACCCGCACAGCACCATCGCTGTCCTGCTCCTGCTGCCGGGGCGGGCGGTGTGGGCGCATTCCGGAGACTCGCGCATCTATCACTTCCGGGGTGACCGGCTGGTGACCCGGAGCGAGGACCACTCCTTGGTGGCCGCGCTGGTGCGCTATGGCCGGCTGACGCCGGAAGAGTCCCTGCAGCATCCCCAACGGAACATGCTGCTCGCCTGCCTGGGGGCCGAGCATCCGCCTTCGGTGGATTTCGGCGAAGCGACGGATCTGGGCGACCGGGATACTTTCCTGCTCTGCTCCGACGGTCTCTGGGCGTATTTTTCTGAAGCGGAACTCGGGGGTGTATTGGCGGTGTATCCCCCGGGCGAAGCGGCGGAGATCCTCATCCGCCGCGCTCGCAGTCGCTGCGCGGGCCAGGGCGACAACATGTCCATGGCCATCCTCCGCCTCACGGATGCGGAAGTTCGCCAGCGGGAATCCTTCCGCCTGGAAGAAGCGCGCCGCCGTGCCGAGGCTCGCCTGCGCCGTGCGCGCCATGTGGCCGACGAGGTGGAGCCGGACCACCCGGCGGTTTCCCGCAGGGCCTAGCTAGCGGCTGCTGAGCCAGTTGCGGCGCCAGAAGAGCGCGCCCATGGTGACGGCGGCCGCGGCCATCATTGCCAGCGCCACGTAAAAGCCGTCCGGCTCGTCCAGCAGGGGCATGCGGTGGAAGTTCATCCCGAAGATGCTGGCGATCAGGGTGGCGGGCACGAAAACGGTGGTGATCACGGTCAGGATGCGAACTTCCGCGTTCAGCCGGTTGCTGACGCTGGAGAGATAGATGTCCATCATGTCTCCCACCAGATCGCGGATGGCCTCCACCGATTCCAGCACGTGCACCGAGTGGTCATAGACATCCCGCAGATAGGGCAGGGTGGCGGAGCGGAACAAGGCGAAATCGCCCCGGGCAAGCTGATTGACCGTCTCCCGCAGCGGCCACACGGCCCGGCGCAGGGTAGTGGCCTCCCGCTTGAGGTGGGTGATCTCCGCCAGCACGGCGGGGCTCGCGGAAACCAGGGCTTTTTCTTCCAGGTCCTCGGCCAGATCGGAAAGGGATTCCAGTACCGCGAAGTAACGATCGACGATGGCATCGATCAGGGAGTACGCCAGGTAATCGGCTCCCTGGGCGCGTAGCGGCGAGCCGTCGCTGCGCAGGCGACCGCGGATGGCGTCGAACGCGCCGCTGGACCGCTCCTGGAAAGTGAGCAGGAAGTCCGCCCCGAGCACCAGGCTTACCTGCTCCTGCACCACTTGGCGGCTGGCGGCATCGTAGTCGGCAAAACGCAGGACGATGTAGAGGTAGTCCCCGTAGCTTTCCACCTTGGCGCGCTGGCCGGTGTGCAGGATGTCTTCGAGTACCAGCGGGTGCAGGTTGAAACGTTTGCCGATCTCGCCCATCACGGCAGTGTCGTGCAACCCGTGCACGTTGAGCCAGAGGCTGGTGCGATGGCGCTGGCGGGCCTGGGCCTCGGCCAGGGAGCGGAAGCGTACTTCCTCCAGCCCGCTGGCGTCGTAGTCCATCATGGTAATGGTGGGCAATTCGGTCTTGCGTTCGCCCAGGTGCACCAAACTGCCCGGAGGAAGACCGAGTTTTTGCGAGCGTCGGGGCGAGGCGCTTCGCCGCTTGCGAATCGGAGTCGGCATGGCAGGCCCGGAAAGAGTGCGTGCAAGGGTGGCGCGCACCAACTGTGGGAAAGGTTGCTAGGAAAGGCGGATCGATTTAAGTATGATCTTTCGCAAGCGTCAAGGCGACCGGCAACAAGACCGGAAAAGCCAAGCATTACCTGGCCGACGGGTAACAGGAAGCAAGGGGAGTGGGTGAGGTTGGGGGGCGGCGTGATCCGCTCTCCGGTCCCAGTTAAGCAGGACCGTTACGGGTACATCTGCCGCCGCGTTGTTCAACGCGATGGCGATTCCGGGGCGGTCGATTCCAATTTGCCCAGTGCCAGAGTCACCTCGGCGAGAAACGCGCAAGGATGTTGCTGCGTGCCTCATCGGGCTCAAGCCCGCATTCCCGCCGTCCGTTGCTCCCTGGCTGGCTGTTCAGAACCAATCGGGAGGACTTCTGATGCCGTTGACCATAGGAATACCCGCCGAGACCCAGGCGGGCGAGACCCGCGTTGCCCTGGTGCCCGACGTGGCCAAGAAATACACCGGCCTGGGCGTGCAGTTGTTTGTCCAGGTCGGGGCCGGGGCCCAGAGCTGTATCGCCGACGAGGCCTTTGCCGGCGCGACCGTGTGCGGGACGGCGGACGAGGTGTACCGCGCCGCCCAGGTGGTGCTGCGGGTGCAGCCGCCGAGCCTGGAAGAGATCGATGCCCTGGCGCCGGGAACGGTGCTGCTGGGCTACCTGCAGCCCTATCAGGATGTGGAGCGACTGCAGCGGCTGGCCAGCCGGAACATCACCAGCTTTGCCGTGGAACTGATTCCGCGCATTTCCCGTGCCCAGAGCATGGACGCGCTCTCCAGCCAGGCGGCCGTGGCCGGTTACCTGTGCGCCGTCATCGCGGCGCGGCACTCGCCCAAGTTCTTTCCCATGCTCACCTACGCGGCCGGCACCATCCGCCCCGCGCAGGTGCTCGTGATCGGTGCCGGGGTGGCGGGTCTGCAGGCCATCGCCACCGCCCGCCGGCTCGGGGCTGTGGTGTCGGCGTACGATGTTCGCCCCGAAACCCGTGAGCAGATCGAATCCCTGGGCGCCAAGTTTGTGGACACCGGGGTGTCTGCGGCCGGCAGCGGGGGCTACGCCCGGGAACTGACCGACGATGAAAAGCGCCAGCAGGCCGACAAGCTGGCGCGTGCCGTGGCGGCCTGTGACGTGCTCATCACCACGGCGGCCATACCGGGCAAGCGTGCGCCGCAGATCATCTCCGCCGACATGGTGGCGGGCATGAAGACGGGGGCCGTAGTGGTGGACATGGCCGCCGAATCCGGTGGCAACGTGGCGGGCACGGTGGCAGGGCAGGTGGTGAGGGCAGGCCCGGCGACGGTGATCGGCCCGGTAAACCTGCCTGCCCAGATGCCCGTGCATGCCTCCGAGATGTACGCCAAGAACCTTTACAACTTCATCTCCCCCTTCATCAAGGATGGCGTGCTGTCGCTCGACTGGAGCGACGAGGTGCTCGCCGGGGCCTGCCTGACCCACGACGGGCAGGTGCGCCACGAAGGCGTGAAAAAAGTGCTGGGACTGTGAGGGAGAACACCATGGAAGGTATTGCTGCAATCTACATCTTCATGCTCGCGGCCTTTACCGGCTACGAGGTGATTTCGCGGGTGCCGGTGATCCTGCACACGCCGTTGATGTCCGGCTCCAACTTTGTTCACGGCGTGGTGCTGGTGGGCGCCATGGTGGCGCTGGGTCAGGCCAACCCGGATGATCCGCTGCAGATTGCCATCGGGTTCGTCGCCGTGCTGCTGGGCGCGGCCAATGCGGCTGGAGGGTACGTGGTCACCGAGCGCATGCTCGCCATGTTCAAGACCGACCGGGGGGGCAAGCAATGAGCGCCCGGCTGCTGATCGACGCCTCCTACTTCGTGGTGGCGGTGCTGTTCATCCTCGGCCTCAAGGCCATGAGTTCGCCGGTCACCGCCAAGAAAGGCATCCAGTGGGCCGGTTTCGCCATGATTGCCGCCACCCTTGTCACCTTCGCCTGGCCCGGCATGCAGAACTACGGCTGGATGATCGCCGCCATCGTTATCGGTGCCGCCGTGGCCTGGTGGGCCGGCAAGGTGGTGAAGATGACCGACATGCCGCAGATGGTGGCCATCTACAACGGCATGGGGGGTGGGGCCGCGGCGGCCATTGCGGCGCTGGAGTTCGCCCGGGGGGAGGTGCATAGCCCGGTGGTCACCGCGCTGGCAACCCTGGGTGCCCTCATTGGCTCGGTGGCCTTTTCTGGCTCCTGCATTGCCTTTGCCAAGCTCCAGGGCATCATGAAAAAGGCCTATCGCCTGCCTGCCCAGAACGCGGTGAACGTGTTGCTGGCGCTGGTGGCCGTGGGGCTGGGGGTGATGATGGTGGCGAGTGGCCATCCGTCTTCGCAACTGGTCGTCGCGTTCTTCGTGTTGTCCCTGGTCTTGGGCGTCATCCTCACTTCGCCCATCGGTGGGGCGGATATGCCGGTGGTCATTTCCCTGCTCAATGCCTTCACCGGGCTGGCGGTTGGCTTCGAGGGCTATGTGCTGGGCAATCCGTCGCTCATCGTGGCCGGCATCGTGGTGGGGGCCTCCGGTACCCTGCTCACCCAGCTCATGGCCAAGGCCATGAACCGGCCCATCTCCAATGTGCTGTTTACGCCCATCACCGGCGAGGCCCAGGGGGGGGCAGCCATGGAAGGCACCATGAAGGAGGTGTCGGCGCTGGATGCTGCCGCCATGATGCGCTACGCGAGCAAGGTCATCATCATCCCCGGCTACGGCATGGCGGTGGCCGGCGCCCAGCACAAGGTCCAGGAGATGACCAAGCTGCTGGAAGAAGCGGGGGTGGAGGTCAGTTTTGCCATCCACCCGGTGGCGGGGCGCATGCCCGGGCACATGAACGTCCTGCTGGCAGAGGCCGGGGTGTCCTACGACAAGATCTTCGACCTGGACGAGATCAATTCCGACTTCCCGCAGGCGGACGTGGCCCTGGTGATTGGCGCCAACGACGTGGTCAATCCCGTGGCCCGCACTGACAAGGGCAGCCCCATCTATGGCATGCCCATTCTGGACGCGGATCGGGCGCAGAACTGCATCGTGATCAAGCGCGGCAAGGGGGCGGGCTACTCGGGGGTGGAGAACGCCCTGTTCTATGCCGAGAACACCCGGCTCTGCTACGGCTCCGCCCAGGGCGTGGTCGCCGAGATCATCACCCATATCAAGGCCATGGCCGGCTGATCTTGCAGGGGCCGTTGGCCGCAGCACAAGGCAGCACTTCGGTGCTGCTTTTTTTTTGCCTTCCGAGGCCCGCTTACATTTTGTTGTGATTAATTGCGCGCCGCCCGGCAGATTCCTGTCAGCCGCCGCGGGTGTGCAGCCGTTATCTCCTACACCATTTCACGGAACTTCAAAAAATGTGAGATGTCTTAGCAAATAACGTGAATTCTTCCTCGTAACACAAGGAAACGTAACGTAGTATTGGTGAATTGCAACCCTCTGCCGGGCCCCCGAGGCCGGGCACCGGGCAAGCCGCAAAACGGCACGCTCACTCCCTCATTCGATATCCAGGAGACACGAATGCAAGCTTTCTTTCTGAACCAGAAACCTCATTTCGTCAAAGGCGACGTCACCCATCCGGAAGAGCAGACCCACGAGGGCCAGCCCTTGGCCAATCTGCCGCCCAACGCTGTGGATTCCGCCAACGACCCGCAGACCGACCGTCAGATCAAGCCGGTGGCTATCGTCGGGTACAACTGAGCGGGTAAGTCCAGAATTCCCTCCGGG
The DNA here is from genome assembly GCA_036824045.1 of Rhodocyclaceae bacterium. Taxonomy (GTDB): domain Bacteria; phylum Pseudomonadota; class Gammaproteobacteria; order Burkholderiales; family Rhodocyclaceae; genus DAITAZ01. Next base: position 60,411 of record DAITAZ010000005.1, on the reverse strand, counting down.
CTGGAGGATGCTGCGCTGCGCGGCGTCCTCCAGCCCGGTGCCGTTGACGGTCCGGGCGTGTAGCCCTTTGCTTAAAAGCCGAGTTGGACTTGCGCAAACCAGATGTGCCGGCTGGGAGCGTTGCCCCAGGCGGAATCGCCAGGGCCGCCGAAGCGGCGCAGGCCGGCATCGAGCCGCCAGGCATTGCGGCTCCAGGTTGCAGCGAGGGTGGTCACGTGCCCGCCATCGGCGGGGGATCGCATCTGGTCGGCCGCGATTTCCACGTCTCCCAGTTTCTGGCTCAGCCGCAGGAAGACCTGGCTGCGGGCGCTGGTCTCGGTCCGGTATGCCTCCGCCCCCCGCGCGCTGAGCCCTGCAATGGCCTCGGCCGGCAAGGGCTGGAGCGCCAGTGCCCGGCTGTCGGCGGAGATGCTGCGCCACTGGGCGGCGGTGAGGCCGCTGCGGTCGTACCAAGCCTCCAGGATGATCGACGTGTGGCGAGCGTTGGTCCACGTGGCACCCAGCAGGAGCTTGTGGCCGGCCGGGGCGGTGTCCACCTGCCAGGGGGCGCCGTTTCCGGCATTGCGCCAGCGCTCGAAACGTTGTTGCCACAGGGCCGAGCCATGCAGTTCGAGGCTCTCGTCCAGTACGTGAGAGAAGGCCCCGCCCGTTTCCACCCCGTAGCGCTCCGACCAGCGGGCGAGCCCGTAAAGGTCGCTAGCGGCCGCCCGGCGAAAGGCGCGCAGGGTGAGCGCGGCGTCGTCCCGCGGCCGGGCGGCCCGGCCCTTGCCCGGATTGGTGAGCAGGAGCGCCACGGCGCTGTCCGCCCCGAACCATTCGACGCTGAGTTGGGGGATGCCCTCCAGCGTGACCGGCACCAGCGTGCGCCGGTCTTCCCGCTGCAGTACGTCCAGGGGGCGCCAGGCGTAGCCTACGTCCCAGCTCAGCATCTTCTTCCCGACCGAGTAATAGGCGGCCGTGCCGGGCAGGGCTGATTCCAGCACGAGTTCGTTGACGACCCAGTGGCCCGCCCAGTCCTGCGCCGTCCGGCGTTCCCCGCGGGTGGTGACTACGCCCCGCAGCGGGCCGGTCTGGCCCCGCAGTTCCAGAGCGGCCTGATGCTCGTCGGCCGCGGCGCCGGTGTAACGGGCCGCCGGGGCAAAGGCGCTGGCATCGTTGGCTTGGCGGTGGGCGCCCTGGAGCCTCAGGCTTGCGCTCCAGTTGCCGGTGGAGGTGGCCGCGGCTTCCGGCGGGTCGCCACCCCAGGCCGGGGGCAGCAGCAGGAGCGCTGCGCAGGCGGCTGCGGCCGTTTTCACGGGTTGACCTCGTTGCGGACCAGGAACTGGGGGTTGAAGTACTCGTCCGGAACCTTGCGCGGTTTGCGGCTGAGATAACTGACCACGGTGCGTTGGCCGGTCTGGATCTCGTCGGTGAGGACCATGCTGGTCACGGTTGTCTTCCCTTCCAGGGTGCCGTAGCCGAAACGCGCATCCTTGACCTTGCGCCCCGAGGCAGCGAACAGCTCGGCCCGGACCGGCTTGCCATCCCTGGCCGCCACGGTGAGCAGGATGCGCTGATAGGAAAGGCTCTTGCGGGTGGCCGCCAGTTCCAGCTCCAGGCCCGGTTGTCCGTCCGCCTCCACCTGGCGGTGGACGGTGCCGGTGTAGTCACCTGACCAGGTCAGGGTGGCAATGTCTCCGGTGGAAGCCTCGCCCAGCAACTTCTGCATGGGGGTGATGCGGATGGGGCGCTGGCTCGTAGGCATCAGCATCCAGAAGTCCTCGCCCAGCATCAGCACTTTCTGGCCCGCTTCGCCTGCCGCGCGAAAGAGCACCAGGGAATGGGTGTTGCCCCGCAACAGCACCGTGTATCGCTTCTCCTTCTCCAAGGTGTCTCCCTTGTAGGTTTGCACCCGGGTTTCCACCTGAGCGGCGCTGTCTGCCAGGCGCCAGGCGTCGGCCTGCCGCAACAGGGCCGGCACGTCGGGCTCGGCGGCGAACACGCGGGTGGCCAGGACAAAAAGGGCACAGGCGGCGAAGCGTTTTGGCAGCGTGATCTCAAACATGGGTCAGGGCCTCCACGATGGGTTGATGGGCCGTGCGCCGGCTCACCAGCCAGGCCACGGCGAGGGACAGCAGGACGAGGCCGATGGCGGTGGCTGCGTAGAGCCCGGGGTCGACGCTCACCACCAGCGGGTAGCCGGTGGAGCGCCCCGGGGGCGGCGGCATCTGGATTTCCGCGTGGAGCAGGGCCAGGGAAAGAGCGCCGGATACCGCCGCGCCCAGGGCCACGCCGACCCCCGCCAGGGTTGCGCCCTCGAGGGCGAAGAGCCGGGTAATCTGCGCCGGCAGCGTGCCCATGGCGCGCAGGGCGCCAATTTCCCGCGTGCGCTCGATCACCGACATGGCCAGTGTGTTGGCAATGGCGAAGGCCACGATCACCCCCAGAATCGCGCCAATGAAACCGAAGATGCGGTTGTAGAGGTTGCGCACGCCCTCGTAGAACACGGCTTCCTCCCGCCAGGACCGGGTGGCGAGGCCGGCCGCGGCCAGGGCGGGCTGCAGGCGGTTCCGGGTGTCCGCCACCTGATCCATCTCCTGCAGATACACGCCGAGGCTGCTGACCCGGTCGGTGGCCAGGAGCTGCTGGGCGGTGGGCAGGGCGGTGAGCAGCAGGCGCTTGTCCACGTCCGGAATGCCGCTGGAGACCACCCCCGCCACGTCCACATCCAGCGCGTTGAGGGCGCCGCCGGTGGTGGTGGCCAGCAGGGTCAGGGACTGGCCGGGCATGGCCCCCAGGCGCTTGGCGAGCGCATCGCCCAGCACCACTTGGGGGCGGGGGGCGGCACTGTCGAGCAGCTCCCCGGCCACGCGCCGCAGGAATGGGCCCTTGACAGTGAATTCCCGCTCCGCGTCCACGCCGCTGCCGACGAATATTTCCGAACGGTCCCCGTTGCTGACCAGACCGGAGAACTGCAGCCGGGGCAGCACGGTGCGCACGGCTGGTTCGCGCAGGAGCTGGCGGACCAACTCTTGCGGATGGGGCACGCCCAGTTCCAGTGGCGCCTTTTCCTCGTCCGCGAAGAAGCCCGGATGGGCGACGATGAGATGTCCGGTGTCGCGGGCGCTGGCTTCCGCCAGGGACTCGTAGGTAAATAGGGCAAAACCGCCGCCGAGCAAAATGGCCGCCGTACCCAGGGCGGCGATGGCGATGGTGACCAGGGAGCGGCGCCGGTTGCGCAGGGCGTTGAGGGCCGCCAGTTTCAGCCATTTCATGGTGGTATTCCCTTAATCAAGAAGGCCGTGGCCCCGTGCCATGAGTACGGCACAGAGCAGAATGGGTGGGACGAGCGCCAGTTCGGCCAGGAGAATTGCGCGCAGCCGGGCAAGCTCCCGGGGCGACGCGTCGGGAACTTGCTGGCGTCGCAGGGCTGCCCGCCAACCCAGAAAAGTCCGGGTAGGTGCGGCCGAGAGCAGGCCCATGAGCAGGAACGCCCCCAGCTTGGCGTGGAAGAAGGCGTTGCCCAAGTAGTAGTCCAGGCCCTTGCCGAACCACAGGACGCGGGCAGCGCCGAACGCCAGCAGCAGGAGGGCGCACAGGCCGTAGGCCAGATCCGTCGCCAGCAACTGGCGGGCGCGGGCCACGTCCGGGGGCGTGCGCAGGAGGCTCCACTCGGTGAGCAGGCAGGCCACGAGTGCGAAGGCAGCCAGGTGATGCAGCAAGGCGAACAGTGCTTCCATGTGGGGGCTCCGGTGGGGCGTGTCGGTGGGCGGGGCGGGCGGCTGCTCAGCCCTGGGGGCGGATGACGCCGTCGGCCAGCGCCAGGACCCGGTCGCAGTGGGGCGTGAGGCGATCGTCGTGAGTGGCGATGAGAAAGGCCGTGCGGTGCTCGTGGGCCAACTCGCGCATGAGCGTCACCACCTGACGGGCGTTGATGCTGTCCAGGCTCGCGGTGGGCTCGTCGGCGATTACCAGCCGGGGCGATTTGACGACGGCGCGGGCGATGGCCACCCGTTGCCGTTGCCCGCCGGAGAGCCGGTCCGGGCGCTGCCGGGTGAAATCCCCCAGACCCACCCGGGCCAGCATGGCCTCGGCCCGGGTCCGGCTTTCCGCCGCCGGGACGCCCAGCAGGAACAGCGGATACTCCACGTTCTCGCGGGCGCTCATCACCGGGATCAGGTTGAAGTTCTGGAACACGAAACCGATGTGGGCGCGGCGCAGCAGGGCCCGGGAGGTTTCGTCCTGGCCGGCAAGGGGGTGGCCGGCAAAGGCCACCTCGCCTTCGTCCGGGGTGTCGATGAGGCCGCACAGGTTGAGCAGGGTGCTCTTGCCGCTGCCCGAGGGGCCGGTGACAGCCACCAGTTCTCCGGGGTGGAGCAGGAGCTGGACGTCGCGCAGCGCCTGCACGCTCCCTGCGGCCTGGCGGTAGGCCTTGGACACGCGCGCCAGGCCCATCAGCGGGGTGGCGCTTCCTTCGGGCGGCCGTGCGGAGGCGCTCATTGCCCCAGCTCCTTGAGGCGGGCGCTGGCGGCCTGACCAGCGGCGCCGTTGGCGTCCAGGGCAAGCACCTGCTTGAGCAGGCTGGCTTCGTCTGCCGCGCGTTTTTCCTTGCCGGCGATGCGGGCAGCCACGGCCAGGGCCTGGGCGCGGAACGGGGCAGGCGCCGCGGCGAACTCCGGCGCTTTGATCAGGGCTTCGGAGATGCGTTTGGCGGCGGGCAGACGGTTGAACATGTCCGGCAGGCTGGACAGTGTGTTGGCGGCGACCAGGCGGGTTTCCAGCGCTTCGGGGGCCTCGCTCAACAGCGGGGCGGCGTGCTCCGGCCCGAGCAGGGCGACGGCTTTTTCCAGCAGATCCGCGCCGTGCTCGGCATAGCGGATCTTGTTCCAGGGGGCCAGTGCGTCCTTGGCCTGCATGGCGATGGCGGAGCCCTGATAGGCCAGGTACAAGGGGTGTTCCGGGTGTTTGCCGGCCAGTTCCGCGAACGAGGCCACGGCGGGAGCGATGGCGTTCTTCTCCCCGGCCCGGGCTTTGGCGAAATGCTGCAGTGCGGTCGCGGCGCTGGCCGACAGCGCCGGAGGGTGGGCAGCGGTGGTGCCCGGCACCGACCCGAGGGCGAGTGCGAGCGCGAGGCACAGGGCTGGGGCAAGGGTGTGGCGGTGGGTCTTCATGGTGGGCTCCCGGTGGTGATCGCAAGTGAGGCCAGCTTAGGGAGCGTCTGCCATGGCGCCCAGCAGGCTGCGACGAAACCGGGAAACGGCGGCGTGAAACGGGTGTTTTTCGGCGCATGCTGCGCCGCAAGGCGCGCGTACTGCCGCTCAAGTTCCGGTGGCGGGTGCCGTTTAGCGAGTCACGGAGCCATGACATGCGAGCAGTCGAACCCGGAATGCCCCGGATCGCCACGAGCACGGAACGGCAGAGCTGATACCGGCCGCGGCCATTTGAAGACCCGAAACTGCCAATGCGCCTCAATACCCGCTTTCTCTTGCTGACCTTGGGCCTCGCGCTGGTAGTGACGCTGGGCATCGTCCTCCTGGGGGCCAAGACCATCGACACGGTGCTCTACCGCGGCGAGTCCCGTGCGCTCGGGCGGGCGCTGGACGATGCAGCCAGACAGGTGCTGGAGGCCCGCCGCAGCCGGGGAATGGCTGCCGCCCAGGCGGAGGCGGCCCGCCAGCAAACCGAACTGGCGGCGCAGGAGGGGCATGCCTCCATCCACTTTTTCGTCGTCGACCGGGCTGACAGCCGGGTTCTTTACCACCCCTCGTTTCCCATCGGCCAAACGGCGGCGGACGTACCGGCCGTCCAGGCGTTGCTGCGCCAGGGGCAGGGCAGCCTGGAATACGAATACGCGGGTCGCCCGCGTTTCGCGATCTTCCAGGGCGACGCGGCCACGGGATGGGTGATAGGCGGTTCCCTGGACCGCAGCGAGATGTTTGCCCTGCGCAACGAGTATCTGTTGCAGGTGGGGCTGGGGTTCTTTGCCCTGGTGTTTCTGGGCATGGGGCTGCAAAGCCTGTCCGGACGCTGGCTGGTCCGGCGCATCCAGTCGACGGCGGCGGCGGTGGCCCGCATTCGCGACGGTGAGCATGGCGTGCGCCTGGCGGATGCCCATGGCGACGAGCTGGGTGAGCTGATCGGCGGCATCAGCGCCATGGCGGTCAGCATTGACGAACGGATCGCCGCCCAGCGGCAGGCGGAGCAGGCGGCGGTGGCGGCCGAGCGCCGCGCCCGGACCTTGCTGGATCAGTCCCTGGTGGGCATCTACATCGCTCAGGATGGCCGCTTCCGTTACGTGAACCGGCGGCTGGCGGAGATTCTTGGCTACACGGACCCTGCCCGCATGGAGTCCGGCATCACGGTAATGGACATTGTCGCGCCCTGGCACCGAGCCCTGGTCGCGGCGCAGATCCAGCGCCGGCTGGACCGTCCGGGCGAACCCTCCCACTACAGTTTCACCGCCCTGCGGGCCGACGGAACCCCTCTGGACGTGGAAGTGCATGGTCGTGCCATGGAGCATGAAGGCCGGCCCGCCGTCATCGGCGCCTTGCTGGACGTGACCGAGCGCAACCGGGTGGAGCGTGAGCTCCGGGAGAACCAGCGCCTGCTGCGGGCGGTGCTGGACAACACCACCTCCTTCATCTTCGCCCGGGATGTGGCCGGGCGTTTCCTGTTGTGCAACCAGGCGTTTGCCGAGCGCTGGAAGACGACGGTGGAAGCCATCACCGGCCGTACCGCCCAGGCTTTCATGGACCCGGAGATGGCGGCCCAGGCCGACGCCGGGGACCAGGAGGTGCTGCGCACCGGCCAGGCCACCGAGACCATGGAAGAGCTGGTGGATGACCTGGGTCTGCACACCTACCGCACCATGCGCTACCCCCTGCGCGACGAAATGGGCGATATCTACGGTTTGTGCTCCATCGCCACGGACGTGACCGACCACGTGCTGGCCGAGGCGGAGCGCCGCGGCCGGGAGGTGGCGGAGGCCTCCAACCGGGCCAAGACCGCCTTCCTGGCCAACATGAGCCACGAACTGCGCACGCCGCTCAACGCCATTCTTGGCTACGCCCAGTTGCTGCGGCGGGAGCCGGACATCTCCGAGCGCATGGCCAATGGCCTGGGCATCATGGAGCAAAGCGGCAGCCACCTGCTCAACCTGATCAACGACCTGCTGGATCTCTCCAAGATCGAAGTGGGCAAGCTCAAGCTTGCCCCCGCGCCCCTTTCGCTGCGGGAACTGGCTCGTAGCGCCTGCGACCTGCTCTCGATCCGTGCCCAGGGCAAGGGGCTGGCGCTCGATCTCCGGGTGGAGGGCGAACTGCCGGAGGCCGTGCTGGCAGACGAAAAACAGTTGCGCCAGGTGTTGCTCAACCTGCTGGGCAACGCCCTCAAATTCACTGATCAGGGCTCCGTCACGCTGCAGATCAGCCTGCTCGACCACCAGGAAGACAGTGCAACCCTGCGCTTTGCCGTGACCGATACCGGCGTCGGGATGGAGGCCCAGGACCTGCAGCGGATCTTCCAGCCCTTCGAACAGGTGGGCGACGTGGCTCGCCAGGCCGGCGGAACGGGCCTGGGCCTGGCCATCAGCCGGCAACTGGTGCGCCTGATGGGGGGCGACATCCAGGTGGCCAGCACCGTGGGCGAGGGCACCTGCTTCTGGTTCGAGCTGGAACTGCCGGTTGCCGAGGCGGCTGCGCTGGCCGCCGGTCCGGCGCCGCGGCCCGTCGGTTACCTCGGCCGCCGCCGGCGGGTGCTGGTGGTGGATGATGTGGTGAGCAATCGCAGTCTGTTGCGCGATCTCTTGGGCAGTCTGGGCTTCCAGGTGGAGGAGGCGGCGGACGGACTGAGCGGGCTGCAGTTGGCGCTGGCCAGCAAACCGGATCTGGTCCTGCTGGACTACGTGATGCCGGGCCTCAATGGCCGCGAAGTGGTGGAGGCCTTGCGCGAACGCCACGGGCCGGCCGATCTGCCGGTGCTGATCCTTTCCGCCAGCGCGGCGCCCGGGCAGCTCGAAGAGGCGCAGGCCGCGGGGGCCAACGGCTGGCTGGGCAAGCCGGTGGATCAAGCCCTGCTGCTGGGCCGCGTGGGGGAGTTGATGCAGCTCGCCTGGCAGTACGAGGCAAACCCGGCCGCTGTCGCGCCCGTTGCGTCAAGCGCCGGCACTCCGGCGGAGATGACCGTGCCGCCCGCCGAGGTGATGGAGGGGCTGCTGCATCTGGCGCGCGGCGGCAACATGCGGGGTATCCGCAACAAGGCCGCCGAGCTGGCCGCAGACGAACGCTATGCCGCGTTTGCCGAGCGCTTGCGGCAACTGGCGGCGGAATTCCAGTCCAAGGCAATCCTGAACCTGATTGAGTCCCACATGGCAGAGGTGGTGTGATGAGTGTCGATGCGCGAAATGGCCAGATCATCCTGATCGTGGATGATGTGCCAGCCAACCTCAGTGTGGCGGTGGATTACCTGGAAGAACAGGGGCTGGAGGTGGGCGTGGCCCAGGACGGGTTCGAGGCGCTGGAGCGGACCCGCTTCCTGCGGCCTGACCTGATCCTGCTCGACGTGATGATGCCGGGCATCGATGGCTTCGAGACCTGTCGCCGGCTCAAGGCGGAACCCGAACTGGCGGATATTCCCGTGATCTTCATGACGGCGCTGGCGGACACGGACAGCAAGCTGGCGGGTTTCCAGGCCGGCGGGGTGGATTACGTCACCAAGCCCTTTCAGGTCACGGAACTGGGGGCGCGGGTCCGCACCCAGTTGGAACTCTCGGCGCTGCGTCGGCACCTGGCGTGCCAGAACCAGACGCTGGAGCGCGAGGTGGAGCGCCGCACCCGCGAACTGGCGCTGGCCCGGGATGCGGCCGAAGCTGCCAACCGGGCCAAGAGCGACTTTCTCGCCAACATGAGTCACGAACTGCGCACGCCCCTGCATGCGGTACTGGCTTTTGCGGATCTGGGGGCCAAGCGGATGCAGGCGGCCTCCCCGGAGAAATTGCTGCACTACTTCGTCAGCATCCGCGACAGTGGCTCCCGCCTGCTGGGCCTGGTGAACGACCTGCTCGATCTGGCCAAGCTGGAATCCGGCCGGCTGGAGCTGGAACGGGAGCGCGTCGACGTGGTGAATCTGGTCAGCGAGTGTGCCGCCGAGTTTGCCCCGTTACTGGCGCAAAAGGCCATGCATGTGACCCTGCAAGGCTCCACCCAGCCCATTTACGGCCGCCTGGACGGGCGGCGGATCAGCCAGGTGGTGCGCAATCTGCTCTCCAACGCGGTGAAGTTCTCGCCCGAGGGCAGCCGCATCATCGTCTCCCTGACGCCGCCGGAACCGGGCCACAGCGATTTGCACCTGTCGGTGGCGGACGAGGGGGTGGGCATTCCCGAAAGCGAGCTGGAGGCGGTTTTCGACAAGTTCATCCAGAGCAGCAAAACCCGCACCGGCGCCGGTGGCACCGGGCTTGGCCTGGCCATCTGCCGGGAACTGGTCTCGGCTCACGGCGGGCGCATCTCCGCCCATAACCGGTCGCCCAAGGGGGCGGAGTTCCGGGTCGTCCTCCCGGTGGAAACCGGGCAGATCAGGCACGACGAGCTGCGCGCGGCAACCACCTAGTCCTGCGGTACCCGTACCCAGCCTTCCATGAGGCAGCGGGCCGAGCGGCTCATGCGCACGCTCGCCACCCGCCAGTGTTGTCCCGCTTCCGCGACCGAGGCGCCCACCCGCAGAGTGCCCGAGGGGTGCCCGAAGACCACTTCGCCGTTCCACGCCGTACGACCCATGACCTCGCGCACCAGGGTGCCGGGGATGGCGGCCGCCGCAGCGATGGCGACCGCCCCGGTGCCCGTCATGGCGTGATGCAGGGCGCCCATGGAGAGGATGCGCGCATTGAGGCCGATGCTGCCAGCGGGGACTGTTCGCCCGTCCGCAGCCACGTAGGTGGCAGGGGGCGCGACGAAGGCGAGCTTGGGCGTATGGGGGCGGAGCCGGGTGGCTTCTTCCGGGGTGGCGGCCAGCCCCATGGCCACGGCACCGGCGGCGCGCAGTTGCTCGCACCGGGCGAGCAAGGGCTTGTCGCCGTTGACGGCGGGCTGCAGCTCAATGCCGGTCAGGCCCAGATTCCCCGCACGGACGAAGATGGTGGGGTTGCCCGCGTTGATGAGGGTGGCTTCCACGGCGGCGTGGCCGGGAACGGCCAGCCAGTCTCGCAGGCGCCCGGTGGGGAAGAGGCCGCCGACGGTGGGCGCGTCCGCCTCTTCGCCCGCCGGGTCGAGGAACTCCAGCTGGATCTCGGCGGCGGGAAAAGTCACTCCGTCCAGCCGGAAGTCGCCTTCTTCCTGTACTGCGCCGTTGGCCATGGGAACCCGCGCGAGGATGGTCTTGCCGATGTTGGCCTGCCAGATGCGCACCGTTGCGAAGCCCGAGGCGGGGGCCGCCACCAGGCCGGCGCGGATGGCAAAGGGGCCGACGGCGGCGCTCAGGTTGCCGCAATTGCCGGACCAGTCGATGACGGGCTCGCCCACGGCCACGGCGCCAAAGTGGTAGTCCACGTCGTGGCCGGGGCGACTGGCGGGGCTGATGATCACCACCTTGCTGGTGCTGGAGGTGGCGCCGCCCAGGCCGTCAATCTGCTTGCCATAGGGGTCCGGACTGCCGACCACCCGCAGCAGGATCGCGTCCCGTCTGGCGGGATCTGCGGGAAGATCCGCGCCCAGAAAGAACACGCCCTTGCTGGTGCCGCCACGCATGAGGCTGGCGGGGATGCGCAGGATGGTCATGTTCAGTACTGGGCGACGATGAACAGGCGGCTGAAGGGCAGCAAGGTGGTGCCGTCCGGCAGGCGCGGGTAGGCGCGGGCGATGCGGCTCCGGTAATCCGCCTCGAAGGCGGCGGCCTCATCCGGCGGGAGTGCTTCCAGCAGGGGCACCAGCAGGGAGCCCCGGGTCCAGTCGGCCACCGGGTTGTCCCCTTTCAGTGCATGCTGATAACGGGTTTCCCAGATGTCCACCCGCCGCGCCGTCGGGGCGAGCAGGGTGTAGTAATCGCCGGGGGAGAGCAGCGGGGCGGGACGGAGCAGCGGAGCCAGGGTGTCTCGCCAGGGGCCCGCCTGGGCAGCGGCGAAGCAGCAGGTGTGGCTGGGGGCGGCAAAATTGTTGGGCATCTGGATGGCCAGCACCCCGCCGGGGTTCACCGCCGCCGCCAGGCGGGGGAAAAGGGTGGCGTGGTCGTCCAGCCAGTGCAGGGCGGCGTTGGAGTAGAGCACATCCACGTGCGCCGTGGGGCGCCAGTGGGCGAGGTCCGCTTCCTCCCAGCCGATGTCCGGTGCTTCCTGTCGGGCGCGGGCGAGCATGGCGGCCGAGTTGTCGATGCCGGTGACGCGGGCCTGGGGCCAGCGCTCCGCCAGCAGGCGGGTGACGTTGCCGGCGCCGCAGCCCAGGTCGAGCACGGTGGTCGGCGCCTCGACCGGGACGCGGGCGAGCAGGTCCAGCGCCGGACGCAGGCGCTCGTGGGCAAAGCCCAGATATTGGGTCGGATTCCAGGGCATGGGGGGCTCCTCCGGGAATGGTGGGCTGCATTGTAGGGGCAGGCGCGTCGCGCGGGCTTCAGTCCCGTGCCGGGGCGCGTTCCAGCAGGCGCAGGCCGGGCAGTGCCATCGGGGCCAGCACCATGATGGCCGCCACCCGGAGTACGTGGAAGGCCGTGACCAGCGGCACGCCCAGTTGCAGCACGCGGGCGGTGAGGCACATCTCCGCAATGCCGCCGGGGGCGGTGGCGAGGATGGCGGTGGGGGCCGCGATGCCCGCCGGCTGCGCCAGCAGCCAGGCAAACAGGGCCGAGAGGCTGATGGCCAGCGCCACACTGGCCAGGACGGCGAGGGCGAAGCGGGGCGTGCGGCGCAGGGAGTCCCGGTCGAAACGCTCCCCCAGCGAGCACCCCACCAGCACTTGCCCGCTATTGGTGAGCCAGTGGGGCATGGCGGACGGGGCGGCGTCGGTGGCAGCGAGCGCGATGGTGGCGAGCAGGGAGCCGAGCATCCAGGCGTTGGGCACGCGCAGGCGGGCGAGCAGTGCTGACGAACCGGCGGCGAGCCCGAGCATTGCCAGCAGGCCAAGGGGGGCGACATCCCGGGCGACCGGCTGGTAGGGATCGGCGCCGTGGGCGCCGGCAAGGGTCATGGCGAAGGGCAGGATGAGCACCACCGCCACCATGCGCAGGGCGTGGGCCAGTGCCACCTGATCTGCCGCGGCGCCGCTTCGCCCGGCCAATACGGCCATTTCGGTGGCGCCACCGGGCACCGAGGCAAAAAAGGCGGTGCGCCAGTCACAGCCCGCCACACGGCGCAAGACCAGCGCGCCGACGCCGCCCAGCGCCAACGCAAAGGCAAGGCTGGCGGCGATGGCACCGCCGTGGCCCGAGAGGGTCCGTAGCACCGTGGGGCTAAAGTAAAGACCGAGGGTCGTCCCGATCAGCCATTGGCCCGCCTGACGGCCTCCCCGCGGGCTGACCAGGCGCGCCCCGAGGACGCGGGCAGCGGCTACCGCCAGCATGGGGCCGATCATCCAGGGCAGGGGACTGTGCAGCAGGCTGGCGACCCAGCCGGCACCCGCACCCAGGGCCAGGGTGGCGGCAAGCGCGGGCAGGAGGGCAAACACGGTCAGTCGGGTCTGGGCGGGCGTCGCCCGTCGGGGTGCTGCGGCCGCAGGCGCCGCCGGCAGGCTCAGCGCCCGTTGCCACCCAGCAGGAAAGCGACGGTGCGCGGCTGGCGGGCTTCCTTGCCGACCTTTGCGACCGGGGCGGCTGTCTCGGCGCTGGCAAGCGCTTCGGGGCTGGGCTCGTAGGGGCGGGACCAGTCGAATCCGTCTTTGGTCACCGTGCTCGGCGCCGGTCGGGCGCGTCCGGCGCCGCCGGTGATGCGGGGCTGCGGGGCCGGGCGGCGGCGGGATTTGTCCTGCTCGTAGAACGAGGGCTCGGCGTCAAAGCCGGGCAGGGCTTCCTGGGGAATCTGCAGCTTAATGAGCTTTTCGATCTCCGCCAGCCGGGGCCGTTCTTCCGCACACACCAGGGACACCGCATCGCCCTGCTTGCCGGCGCGACCGGTGCGGCCGATACGGTGCACGTAGTCTTCGGCCACATGGGGCAGATCGTAATTGATCACGTGGGGCAGATCGTCGATGTCCAGCCCCCGGGCGGCCACGTCGGTGGCCACCAGCACGCGGACCTTGCCGCTCTTGAAGGCGGCCAGCGCCTCGGTGCGCTGCTGTTGATTCTTGTCACCATGGATGGCGTCGGCGGACAACCCTTCCCGGGTCAGGTAATGGGCGAGCCGGCTGCAACCGAACTTGGTGCCGACGAACACCAGCACCTGCCGCATGTCCTGGGTGCGCAGCAGGTGGGCGAGCAGGGCGCGCTTGCGCTCGTGGGAAACCGGGTACACCCGATGGGTGATGGTCTCGCTCACCGTGTTGCGGCGGGCGACCTCGATGAGCTGCGGGTCGCGCAGCATGGTGTCCGCCAGTTTCTTGATTTCGTCCGAAAACGTGGCGGAGAACAACAGGCTTTGCCGCTCCCGGGGCAACAGGGCCAGGATGCGCCGGATGTCGGGGATGAACCCCATGTCCAGCATGCGGTCCGCCTCGTCCAGCACCAGCACTTCCACCTGGCTGAAGTTCACCGTTTTCTGCTCCACATGGTCGAGCAGGCGGCCGGGGGTGGCGACTACGATTTCGGCGCCCCGACGCAGTTCCTCCACCTGGGCCTTCATGTCCACCCCGCCATAGACCAGGGTGCTGCGCAGGGGCAGGTACTTGGAGTAGGTCTTGACGCTGTCAGCCACCTGCATGGCCAGTTCCCGCGTAGGGGTGAGCACCAGGGCGCGGACCGGGTGGCGGGCGGGCGATGGGCTGCTGTTGGCGTGGCGGGCCAGGCGGTTGAGAAGCGGCAGGGTGAAGCCCGCGGTCTTGCCGGTGCCGGTCTGGGCGCCGCCCATGATGTCCTGCCCGGCAAGGGCAACGGGGATGGCCTGGGCTTGAATCGGGGTGGGCTGGCTGTAGCCGGCATCGGCAACGGCGCGGAGGATGTCGGGCAACAACCCGAGTTCTTCAAAGGTCATGTAGGGTGCGGGGTGCTCACAGGGCGGCGCAACGGATTGCCGCCTAAGGCTTTGGGCTTGAGAAGAGCCCGGATTATACACGGAACGTTACAGCCCTCTTGCCTAAAAGCCTGGCTTATGGCAGGGACTTCGTCCGAGTGTGGCAGCGACGCCACGCGCCGGTTGCCCGCCGACCGGGCGAACCGCCTCAGAATTGTTCCCGCCCCAGGTAGCCGGTGATCTCTTCCCGGTCGTGGTAGAGATGGCGCATCCGCAGGCGGTAGCCCAGTTTGGCCCGGCCCAGGCGGTGTTCAACGATGTCGCGGCAGCGCTCGATCTCGTCGAACCGCTTTTTCATGGGTAGCTTGAGGTTGAAGATGCAGTCCCGGGCCCGGCCCTCAGCCACCCAGTCCGCCACGAGGGCCGCAATGCGCGCCGGCTGCTCCACCATGTCGCACACCATCCAGTCCACGGGTTTGCGATGCCGGTAGCGAAAGCCGTCGGCCCGGATGTGCTCCACCATGCCTTGGGCCAGCAATTCCCGGTTCATGGGGCCATTGTCCACTGCCGTGACCAGCAAGCTGCGCTGCGTGAGTTGCCAGGACCACCCGCCGGGCGCCGCCCCGAGGTCCACCGCCCGCATGCTGCCTTTGAGGCGTTCGTTTCGTTCCGCCTCCGACAACAGCGACAGGAACGCCTCGCCCAGCTTCAGGGCGGAGCGGCTGGGGGCGGCTCTGGGCAGCCGCAGCCGGGGGATGCCCATGTGCCAGGGGCTACCCCGATCCGCCCAGCTCACGCCCAGGTGCGCGGTGCCCGAGTCAAGAAAGAACAGATGCAGCCGCGGGAGCCGGGCGTTACCCGGCACCAGCAGGCCCGATTTGACCAGGGCCTTTTCCAGATGTGCCCCGAACTTGCGGCAGAAGCTGGAGAGCTCCTTGGCCTCGTTGGTGTCCGCCGTCTCCAGCCAGCACGCGGAAAAGCGATGTCCCAACGACTGGATGGCGGCCAGCAGCGGAGTGAGACGGTCCGTGGCCGGCAGGTTGGTCAGCGGATCGGTGGCCAGTACCACCTGTCGGGCGAAGACCAGATCTTGAATGGACAGCGAGGCCGAGAGGACCTCGATACCTTCCGGGTCATGGGGGAAGAACTGGACGAAGCCACTGCCCTCGCGGGTGCGCACGTAACCCGGGGCCCCCAGGCTGCCGGCCTGGTGGGCGATTTCGGTGGCACCTTCCTTTTCAAAACCGGGGCGGCAATAGAGCAGGGTGTGGGAGGGTTTCATGACTGGGCGCGCGCTTCGGGTCTGAAAGGGGGGCATAGAATAGCGGCCTGACCCCTGCCGTGGAAGGAGCGAGCATGCAATACAGCCGACTGGGAACCAGCGATCTTGAGGTGTCGCGGGTGTGCTTGGGCACGATGACTTTTGGCCAGCAGAACTCGGAGGCCGAAGCCCATGCGCAACTGGACCATGCCTTCAGCCAGGGGGTGAATTTCATCGATACGGCGGAGATGTACGCGGTGCCGCCCCAGCCCGGGACCTGCGGGGCAACCGAGCGCATCGTGGGGACCTGGCTGCGCCGGCAGCAGCGGGACAAGGTGATCCTGGCCACCAAGGCCACCGGCCCGGGCCGCACGCTGACCTGGATACGGGGCGGGGAACTGGGCTTTACCCGCGCCAACCTGCGCCGCGCCCTGGAGGGATCGCTTGCCCGGCTGCAAACGGACTACGTCGATCTCTATCAGTTGCACTGGCCGGACCGCTATGCGCCTTTGTTTGGCAACTACCTCTACGACCGCAGCCTGGAGCGGGCGACCGTTCCCATCCGCGAGACCCTGGAAGCGCTGGCGGAACTGGTGCGGGAGGGCAAGGTGCGCTACATCGGGCTCTCCAACGAAACCCCCTGGGGCGTGATGCAGTTCGTCCGTCTGGCCGGGGAGCTTGGGCTGCCGCGGGTGGTGTCCGTCCAGAACGCTTATCACCTGATGAACCGCACGTTTGAAACCAGCCTGCTGGAGACCTGCCATTACGAGCAGGTGAGCCTGCTGCCGTATTCGCCGCTGGCTTTCGGGCATCTCTCCGGAAAGTATGTGGACAACCCCCGCGCGTCCGGCAGGATCACTGCGTTCGAGGGTTTTGGCCAGCGCTACGGTAAGGAAAACGTGGTGCCCGCCAGCCGCGCCTACGCCGAACTGGCCCGTGCTCACGGCCTTTCCCCGGCCACGCTCGCCCTGGCCTGGGTCATCGGCCGCTGGTTCGTGGCCAGCACCATCATCGGCGCCACCACCCTGGAGCAATTGCAGGAGAACCTGAAGGCAGAATCCGTGGCCCTGTCGGATGATGTGCAGCAGGCGGTGGAGAGTATCCACCTGCGCTATACCAATCCGGCGCCGTGATGTTCACAGCTCCAGATACACGTCCACCCTGAGTCGGGCCCACGGATTGCGGGCGGGGGTCAGCCGGGCGATACGCCCCACCAGCCGGCCGCCGCGGGCGAATTCGGCTGCGGCCGAGCGGTTTTCCAGCCGGGGCAGGTAGCCCAGCATGTGGCCCCGCCAGCGCACCTGTACCGCCCGGCTGTCGTGGGGGTTGCCCGGTTCCGGCGTCAGTTCCAGCGCGTCGCCTTCCCGGAGCTGATCCCACAAGGCGGGGCCCTGATGGTACTGGAAGCCTGCCAGGGGCGAGGACTGCACCAGCACCCGGATTGTCTGGGCCCGGGCGACGGCGGGCATGCCCAGGCCCACGCACAGGGCCAGCGTCAGCAGGGGCTTGCGGAGGGCCTCAGCCCGCATCGAAAGCCGCCCGCAGCCAGGTGATGCGCGCCGGGTCCGGGCCGTCGAGCAGCACGGCGTCGAAGCGGCAGGGGCATTCGGCCCGGCCGGTCAGATAGTGGCGGGCGGCGAGGATGATCCGCGCCTGCTTGCGGGGGGTGATGCTGGCAGCTGCGCCTCCGAAACGGCCGCTGCTGCGCAGTCTCACCTCCACGAAAACCAGCGTGGCGCCGTCGCGGCAGATGAGGTCCACCTCGCCGCCGCGACAGCGATAGTTGCGCGCAACGATCACCAAACCCTGGCGGGTCAGGTATTGCCCCGCCAGTTGTTCTGCCACGTGGCCGCTCCCGCTCATGCCCGCTCCTTGTCTGCCGTCATCCGGTGCCCTTGTGCCGGCGCATTGTCCGGCTGACAATGCGCCTCCCGCGAGGTAATCCTGCTCATGACCGATACATCTTCTGCTGCCGCTGCCTTGCCCGGTACGCTCTACGTGGTGGCCACTCCGCTGGGTAACCTGGGCGATCTTTCGGCCCGTGCCCGGGCTGTGCTGGCCGGGGTGGACCTGGTGGCTGCCGAGGACACCCGGCACACCCTCCGGCTGCTGGACCATCTGGGCTTGCACAAGAAACTGATGGCCGTGCATGAGCACAATGAGCGGGAATCCGCGGCCCGGTTGGTGGATCGCCTGCGGGATGGGGCCTCGGTGGCACTGGTTTCGGATGCCGGGACGCCGGCAGTTTCGGACCCGGGCGCCCGGGTGGTGCGGGTGGTTCAGGATGCGGGGCTGCCCGTGGTGCCCGTACCTGGTCCGAGCGCTGTGATTACCGCTTTGTCTGCCGCGGGCCTGCTCGACGCGCGTTTTCTGTTCGTCGGCTTTCTGCCCGTCAAATCAGGCGCCCGGCGAACGGAACTGGAAAAGCTGAAGGCGTTGCCGGCAACGCTGGTGTTTTACGAAGCGCCACACCGCATCGAGGAGACCGTCGCCGATCTGCTGGGGGTGTTGGGCCCGCAACGGGAGCTGGTGCTGGCGCGGGAACTGACCAAGCTGTTCGAGAGCATCGTCCGTATGCCCTTGGGCGATGGCCCTGCATGGCTGGCTGGGGACGAGCATCGTCGCAAGGGCGAGTTCGTCGTGCTGGTGTCCGGCGCGGCGGAAAGCGGCGCACACCTGACTCCGGAGGCCGAGCGGGCATTGGGTGCGCTCATGCAAGCCGTGTCGGTGCGGCAGGCTGTGCAACTGGCGGCGGAGATCACGGGGGTTTCACGCAAGCTGCTCTATGAGCGGGCCCTGCAACTGAAGCAGCAAGGTGGCAGCGAGCCATAACCGGCCAGGCAGAGAGGTAATCCGCGCCGGAGTAGAATACTGCCCCTCAAGAATTTTACTTTCGTGACCGGAGAATTTGACGCATGGACCGAATCACCCTGACCCGCCCAGATGACTGGCACCTGCACCTGCGGGACGATGCGGCGCTGGCGGCTGTGCTGCCGGATACTGCCCGCCGGTTCGGCCGCGCCATCGTCATGCCCAACCTGCGGCCGCCGGTCACCACCACCGAGCAGGCGCTGGGCTACCGGGCGCGCATCCTGGCGGCGTTGCCCGCCGGGCTCAAGTTCGAGCCGCTGATGACGTTGTACCTCACGGACAATACCGCGCCGGACGAGATCGACCGGGCTCGGGAGAGTGGAGTGGTACACGCGGTGAAACTTTATCCTGCGGGTGCGACCACCAATTCGGACTCCGGCGTGACGGACGTGGCCAAGGTGGATGCGGTGCTGGCGCGGATGGAATCCTTGGGCATGCCGCTCTTGGTCCACGGTGAGGTGACCGACGGCGAGGTGGACGTGTTCGACCGGGAGAAAACCTTCATCGACCAGGTGATGGCGCCGTTGATTGAGCGATACGAGGGCTTGCGTGTGGTGTTCGAGCACATTACGACCAAGGATGCCGCCGATTTTGTGGCCGACGCTCCGGCGCGGGTGGGGGCCACCATCACCGCGCATCATCTGTTGCTCAACCGCAATGCCATATTCGCCGGCGGCATCCGGCCCCATCATTACTGTTTGCCGGTGCTGAAGAGGGAGACCCATCGCCAGGCGCTGGTGGCTGCGGCCATCTCCGGCAGCCCCAAGTTTTTCCTCGGGACCGATTCGGCGCCCCATGCCCGCAGCACCAAGGAAGCAGCCTGTGGTTGCGCGGGGTGTTACACGGCCCATGCGGGCATCGAGTTGTACGCGGAGGCGTTCGAGGCCGCGGGAGCCCTGGACAAGCTGGAGGGCTTTGCCTCCCGCTTTGGGCCGGCGTTCTACGGATTGCCCCGAAACACCGACACCATCACGCTGGTCAAGCGTTCCTGGCAGGTGCCTGCGAACCAGGACTATCTGCCTGGCGACAGCCTGGTACCCCTGCGGGCGGGCGAAAGCATTGCCTGGCAGCTCGAGGCGTAGGGCCAGATGATGGGAGTCGGGTTCTCCATGTTCCGGCCGCTCCTTCGCGTTGCGGCCTGCGGGGGGCTCCTGATGTCCCTTGCCGGCTGTGACCAGGATGCGGCCTCGATGATGATCGAGGGGCGCAATCATTCCATCTCGGTGTTTCGGGAGCGCACCTGGCCCTGGAGCAGCCGCTACGAGATGAGTGCGGTCGTGGCGCGCATGCCTGAGTGCCAACGGCTTTACCCCTTGAAAGCCGCCTCGAAGAGCCGGGCCAGACTCGATGTGTTCATGCTCGGCGAGCGCTCGTTCCTGCTGCGGCAGGGCGAGAACTGGTACGCAGTGGATACCGACAAATGTGTACTGGAACGCCAGGAAGCCCCGACTCAGGAACCGGATGGCCTGGTGGGCTCTTTCATGCGCAGCAAAGGCGAGTTCAAGTTCGTCCGCGTCGAGGAGCCGGCTGCCCGCTGACCCCCTCGGCGTTTGCTGGCCCCCGGCTGTAATGGCAGAACCCAGGTCTTCTTCCGCGCACTCCGATGCCGTCCGTTCCCCTTGCCGAGCTTGCCCGCCGACCATTGTTCGAGCCGATCGCCCCGTGGCTGGAGGGGCTCGCGGGCAGTCGTCCGCCGCCCGTCCAGGTACTGAACGGTTTGCTGCCGCCCACCGGCACTCCCTGCGGGAGCGGCCTTCCCATCCGCTTCGTCACCGCTGAGGCGGACGCCATGCCCTACGAGGAGCGCATTTTTCTCGACGGTGTGGTGCCCACGAGGCCGGATAACTGGCATGACTTTTTCAATGCACTGGTCTGGTTGGCGTTTCCCGCCACCAAGGCGGCAATCAACGCCCGCCATCATCAAGCCCTGACGGCTGCGCGCCTCAAGGGGGCCACGCAACGGGGGGCGGCGCGGGATGGGCTGACCCAGCTGGATGAAAGCGGCGTGATCGTTTGCACTACCGCGGCGCATTTGGCGGAGTTGTTGCGCGCCCACCGCTGGGAGGAATTGTTCTGGGGGCACAGGGCGGAAGTTCAGGAGCGGATGCGATTTCTGGTCTTTGGGCACGCTGTGTTCGAGAAATTATTGCGCCCTTATGAGGGGCTGTGCGCCAAGACCCTCGTGTTGACCGTGCCCGACCGGGTGTTGGCTCGTTCGTCGGCGAACACCCTTGTGGCGTATGTGGATGGAGTGGTTGCCCGGCTGGTGGGCGAATGCGGGGCGCCTGCCTCTCCCCGCGACCTGGGAAATCTCCCGCTTCTCGGGATACCGGGTGTCATCGCGGAGGCGGAGGAGGTGTCGTACTACCGCAATACCAAGTATTTCCGGCCGCGAAAAAGTGAGTGAGAGCTACTGAAGTCTGTGGCAGGATTGTCACAACTTACAGAATTCAAAGAAAAAACGGCGGCACGAGGCCGCCGGCGGAGGGAGTTGCGAACCGCTGCTGACATGGTGTTGCGCCATGTCCGGTTCGCCATGCGGGACGCTTGCTGGCGGGTGGCTTGGCCGGCGGTAACCAGGTTGGTTCCGCCTTGATGGCCACCTTTGGGTTGGGCGACGACTAAAACTGTACGAGGCTGGTAGATTGGCTGGCTTGCCAACCTGCAGCACCAGTGATCCCCTCCCTTGAATTGTGCTGTCTCCTGTCGATAGGCGAAACAACAAGCTTTCAGGCGCCGTGATACGGGTCACGATCCACTTCATGAAAGGGAAGGGGCTCCCGATGCGGGGAGCTCAGGGAAGTCCGGCTCAAGTTTCAGTGCCTTGCGCCGAAAAGCGATGATGAGTGCGCAGTGGTTCGCGCGATTGTGGTTGTATGAGTTGGGCGTAACAGCATCCGAAGAAGACGCTGGCGCAGGGAGAAAACGATGTTCGGAAACGCGGCGGATGAAAAGCCTTTGCCCAAGGTATTACACCGGATCGACAGTCTGATCGGCCCGGGGAGTCACGTGGAAGGGGAGGTAACCTTTACGGGCGGGCTACGGGTCGATGGCCGGATATGCGGCAATGTGGTGGTGCCCGCCGAGGAGACCGGTACGCTTGCAATCGGGGAATTCGGCGTGGTGGATGGCGACGTCCGCGTCACTCACTTGGTGGTGGATGGCACGATCAACGGCTCCGTATATGTGGAGGATTTTGTGGAGCTGCGGCCCAAGGCCCGGGTGACCGGCGATGTTCACGCCGGCACGCTGGAGATGCAATCCGGCGCGGTGGTGGACGGGCATGTGATCAGCCGGTCGAATTCTTCAGTTTCAAGCGTATAATTTCACGGCTTTCAATAAAGAAGTGTCGGTTTCACGCATGGCTGGCAAAGCGGTGGGTGTGGCGTGCGGCTAAGTGGTTTACCCGCAGGTCTGTCCGTCAGGGAAGGTTTGCACAGCGAAGCCGGCATTCCCGAAGTGGTCGCTTGAGTGAAATAGCAAACAGACGCAGCGGTTGTTGCGAAGTAATCTGCCCTCTCATTCGAATTGCCGATAGAAGCAAAACATGCGGGAAATACATGCGATGGTGGGGGCGTCTGACCCTACGTTTGTTTTGGCGGCCCACAAGGGCTTGCGCATTGGTGGGGACTGGGATACGCGTGAGGCGTGGCGTTTCCTGAGTGCCCAGGTGGCGCGGGAATCGCTCGGGCTGCGACAGCATGTCCAGCGTATTCATCTGGTTCTGGATAGCGACGATCCGGAACTGCTGTTCGGCGCGCTGGTGGACCTCTTCCTCGCTCTGGGCGATAAAGGTCGGGGGTTGCGTGGCTACATGCTTGATCTGGCGTTGCCGCATTTGGCCGACGATCAGGCCGACTTCCTGAAGAACTCCCTGGATCGCGGACTCGACTACCTGGATTGCCTCCCTGTCACTGCAGGTTCCGTGCTGGACAAGGCGGTGATGGGTTCCAGCCACATGATCGTACGGGAGCGACAGAGTGCCGAGATGGAGCGGGATCCGGTCCAGCAGGCGATTGCGTTGCTCGACTTGGGCCATGTGGACGAGGCGCGTACGACGCTAGAAGACGCATTACTGAACAACCCGGGCAACCAGCGCGCAGAATGCGAGTTGCTGGAGATCTACCGTCGAACCCGGGACGAACAATCTTTCAACACGATGCGGGACAAACTGGGACGTGCCGGGGCGGAGCTTTCCGCTGCGTGGCAGCGATTCTAGTGCCTACGTCGGGATCCAGCGCATGAATAGCCCTTCCGCCACTCAGAGACATCGATCCCTAAAGGTTGCGCTTCTCAGTCTTAATCAAAGAACGCAGGCGGTGCTGGAGTTCTTCTTCCTCAGTACCGGGCGCAGCCTGTTTGTCCAAGCGCCGGAAGACGCGGCGGAGGTGGTGATTTTTGATGCGGACAATCCTGAATCGCGTCAGCACTGGGAGCGTCATCACGCCAAGTACCGTTGTCCGGCGATCATGCTTTCGGTGGCTCCCCACGAGTTGCCCGATACCCTCTGGTTGCAAAAGCCCTTTACGCCAGCCTCGTTGCTAGCGGCCGGTAACCAGATTTTGGTGCGGGGGGTGAGTCCGGCAGCGCCTGTTCCTGCTCCCGTGCCGGCGCCGGTCGCCGCTCCATCACCTCCTGTGGTGGCTCCGATCACCGTGCCCGTGACAGTTCCTCCCCCGGTTGAGAAGTCGGTTGAGCTGGCTCCGATCGTGGCAGTTGCGCCGGAGCTGGGGAGCGAGCCATCTTCGGCTGCGAAATCCGCATCGCCACTTCCCCCCCAGGTGGCGCAGCCCGATGCGTCTGTTCCGGTGGCGCCGGAAATGCGGGAAGAGCGGCGTGAGTCCACGGTGGCGCCCGTTATCCGGGTGCCGGAGAGCGTTTCCCAGGCTCCCAAGGGGGCTGTGGCCAAGGCGCTGGGGTTCTTGAATCGCTTCCTCGGGCGGGCCGACAGCCGCCCAACCGCTCAGCCTGTGGTTGCCCAGCCAGTGCAGGAGTCGTCCGGGGATGCGCCGCCTGTGGAGGCGGCCAAGGCCGCTGAGGGGGCTTCGGTGGTGTCTGCCCCTGTTGCCACCGCAGTCGAGGAAGGCGCGGCGAGGGGCGTAACTGATTCGGGGGCGCCCAAGACCACGGGTGTGCCGCCGACTGCACCCGGAAGCGCCTCCGAGGTGGCGGCGCCCGAGGCGCCCCCTGCTGCTGCGCCGCTGGTAGAGGAGATCACGGCACCCGCACCTGTGGGCGCTCGGCTGGATTCGGATTACGCCATTGATGTGGCGCGCTATTGTGGTGAGGCAGCGGACGTTGCCGTGATCAGTGCGACTGCAAATCCCGCGCTGTTCTACCAGCCGGAGCAATATCTCTTCTTCCTTTTGCGGGAAGCCAATCAGATTGCCCACAAATGGCGCGTCCCCACCGAAGTGGAAGTGGACGGTCACAAGATGTTGGTTGTGCCGGCTGAAAACCGCATCTACATCAGCTTTGACCGGGAGGTTTTGTCCGGTTTGGCGACCCAGCCGCTGACGCGTCGAATCAAGCCGCGTGTTGTCAGTGTTAACGAATTCAATCAACTCAAGCAAAGCCTCTCCGAAGGGGGGCGTCTGGAGCGGATTGATGCGGTGCTGTGGGAAACCTGCATGGAAGCAGCCCGAGGCCGCATTCCGTTAGGAACCGAGCTCGACAAGACCCTGTATTTGCGCCATTGGCCCAATTTCACCCGGCTGTTGCGCGCGCCCCACGCGATGCAGATCGCCGCCCTGTGGGCGACGCGGGGCGCCAGTCTGATGGAAACCGCCCAGATGCTGCGCATCGAACAGAAATACGTTTTTGCCTTTTTTAATGCCGCCTCGGCGCTCGATCTCGTGACGGTCGACGGTTCTCACCTGAGCAAATACGAGCACCATCGCAAGAGCCCGCAGGATCGCGGTCTGCTGGGTCGCCTGTTTGGCTGGCTCAAGGGCAAGCATTGAATGGAAACCGACCCTGGGCAGCCCGGGACGAATCGTCTGGAACCGTAATGAAGAGTGCCGACCACAAGATCATTTTTTCGGGCCCCGTAGGGGCGGGCAAAACTACCGCCATTCGGTCGATCAGCGAGATTCCGATCATTTCCACGGACGAATCGGCCTCGGACATGACGGTAAAGCGCAAGAACGCTACGACCGTTGCCATGGATTACGGGCTGATCCGACTTGGTGGAAAGGAAAAGGTGCATTTGTACGGCACCCCGGGGCAGGAGCGTTTCGATTTCATGTGGGATATCCTGACCAAGGGTGGAATTGGGCTGATCTTGTTGCTCGATAACACCCGCCCGTCGCCTTTCAACGACCTCAAGTTCTACGTCAACGCCTTCCGCAGTTTCATCGACAGCACGCGTCTGGTGATCGGCGTGACGCAAATGGATATCAAGCTGAGCCCCGGTATTGCCGAATACAGGAATCAGTTGAATGAGTTGGAATTGGTGGCGCCAGTATTCGAAGTGGACGCTCGCAAACGGGAAGATGTTTCGTTGTTGATCCAGGCGCTTTTGCTTTCGCTTGATCCGGGGATCCAGGAACAATGATCAAGTACACATTGACGGGAGAGTTCTATCTCTACCCGACGCCGGGCGGCGCCTACCATGCCATCAATAGCCCGGAAGCCGAGCCGTCCCGGGTCTTCCTGCAGCGGTTGCTGCGTCAGCCCGAAACCCCGGTTCTGAGCGCTGATCTCCTGCAGGACTGGCTGGGGCTGGACGAGCAGGACGGACTGGAGTTTGTCTACCGGCTCCAGTCTTCGGGCTTGATTCAGGGCCTTCAGACCCCGCTGGCCGCGCCGCAGGAAAGCCTGGAAGCCCTGCTTCCGCCTTTGTTGGCGCGTCTGTCAGATGAAGGCAAGGCGCTACTGGCCGAAAAGCGGGGGCTCTATGTGGGTACGGCGGGGTATTCGCACGAATCCACCGAGGAGCTTGCTGCGCTGGGGGCGGAATTGGCAGCGGTGCATGAGCGTCATGGGCGCCTGTTGCACAACAACCTGCGGCTGCCAAGGGGGGGCTGGGGGTTGGTCAATGCCAGCGGGTGCAGCGAGGTGGGTTTCTGGCCCCTGTATTTCGGGGCGGAGTTTTTTATTTTGGTTGTGAGCGGGCTCCCTCAATTCAATCAGACAGCTTTCACCACGCTGCTCTGGGCGCTTGGCGTCCGGTACGGCGGGCTGGATCAACACTGACAACAGGCAGCGAACATAACAAAGGAGTATCCCTATGCGTGCCGACATCCTGAATTCCATTCTGAGCGATCTGAATGGTTCCACGGCGGACATCGAGGCTTCGGCCGTTTTGTCCACGGACGGCTTGATGATGGCCTCCTTCCTGCCTGCGGGCATGGACGAGGACCGGGTTGGCGCTATGAGCGCCGCCATGCTCTCTCTCGGTGACCGTACCGCCAAGGAACTGGCCCGGGGCGAGTTGGAGCAGGTGCTGGTCAAGGGGGGCAAGGGTTACGTGCTGATGACTCACGCCGGGGTGGAGGCGGTGCTCACTGTGCTGTGCAAGCCGAATGCGCGCCTGGGTCTGATCTTCCTGGATGTGAAGCGCGCGGCTGAAAGCATCAGCAAGGTTATCTGAGGCCAATGCCCATTCGGTGAGGCAGGGACTGTGTCGCTGCCGAAACCCGAGACAGAGCCTGTCTGACCGGTGATACAGCTCGGGGGGCGAGTGGTGTCAGTCGGGAGGGCCGTACTTGGCGAAACCTCGGGCTGCGAACATTGGGGAAATCATGAAAGACATGGAACCGGGCGATCTCGTGGCAGGCGAGTATCAGGCCCATACCTTGCACTACTTCGGCGGGGAAACCCGAAGGGTGCTGACGGTGGACAGCGAAGTGCCGTACCCGGATGGCAAGCTTATCGTCTCCCGTACCGATCCGGCGGGTGTGATCACGCATGCCAATCAGGCGTTTGTTGACATGTCTGGCTACACCGAGGAGGAGTTGATTGGCCAGCCGCACAGCATCTTGCGGCATCCTGATATGCCCGCCGTGGCATTCAAGGATCTTTGGGATACGTTGGCGCGTGGCGTGAAGTGGCAGGGTTATGTGAAGAACCTGCGTCGTGATGGGGCTTATTATTGGGTGTTCGCCACGGCGATACCCAACGTGCGCAACGGCGAGGTCGTAGGGTACACGTCAGTGCGCCGCAAGCCCTCTCGGACGAAGGTCAATGCATGCATCGAGCTGTACGCCCGCTTGCGTGGGGAGGAGGCGGGATCATGACGCTCAATCACACGGTGAGTCCGGATTTTTCCCCGGATCACATTGCAGGATGGTATGTGTTCAACACTTGGCTGCAACGCAGGCTGGATGTGCGCATTCATCTGGAGTTGTTCGACGACTTTGAAAGCCAGCGTGCTGCAATTGGCGAAGGCCGGATCGACATGATCTATGCCAATCCGTTTGATGCCGCGATGCTGGTGAGGGAGCACGGTTTTACGGCGGTTGCGGCGCCCCTGGGCAAGCAGGATGAAGTGATCGTCGCCGTGGCGGCGGAATCCTCGGTCGAGCATGTGGAGGATCTGCAACCGGGGACGCGGATTGCGATGACCAGCGACCCGGACGTCAATCTGATCGGCATGATCATGCTGGAGCCGGCGGATCTGTCACCCCAAAACACCAGCAAGGTGTTCGCGCCGAGCTATGTGCTGGTGGCGAAACAACTGCTGCAGGGCAAATGCGATGTGGGCTTCTTCTTGAAGGAGGCTTACGGCGATCTGTCCCAGATGATTCGCAAGAACCTGCGCGTGCTGGTGACCAGCCAGATCAGCGTGGTACGCCATGTTATGCTTGTTGGCCCCAAGGCCAGGCCTTTACTGGAGCCGATGCGGGCCGCCCTGCTCGGGATGACCAACGACGCCCAGGGGCAGGGTGTGCTGCAAAGCCTGGGGTTACCGGGATGGCAACCCCAATCCGAGGAAGACACCGAGTTCATGATTGATCTCATGGACACGCTGATGGTTTAGCCGGATGCGCTGGTTTGCCAAGGAGCTAGCCGCCTTCTCGTGCCGCACTGACCGGATAACGCCATGAAACGATTTCTCATCGCAGCTTTGATCGCCAGCAGCCTGGGCAGCGCGCCCTTGACTGTCGGTGCAGCGACCGCTGCCGGACGTTATCAGTTGGGCGCGGAAGCGTACTCGTTCCGCAACACGATACAGAATGACACGCTGTGGGTGATCTCCCGCTCGCTTGCCACATCTGCTTCGGGCGTGACACAGAACCAGGTCATGGTTGCCCTGCTCAGGCGCAACCCGGATGCGTTCCGGGGCGGAAACGTGTTCTACATGCGCGTGGACGTGCCCTTGACCGTTCCCTCCTTGGCGGAGGTTCAGTCCGAGCCTGCAGACAAGGCGGATGAAGTCGTTGCGCTGCACCAGAAGCAGTGGAAGTTGCGCAAAGCGAGCGCACCGCCCTTGTACAGCGTGGTGGCGGCTCCTCCCGGGGCGGAGGCGCCTTCTGCCCCCGCACCGGAGGCGGGAGCGGGAGCAACGCCCGCCGCGCCTGCTCCGGTCGTTGTGCCGCCCGTCGGCAATGCGGGCGAGCGTCCCCAAGTGGCCGATCAACCGGCAGCCGTGCCGGAGCTTGGCCGGCAGTCACCAGCTTCATCCGCGCCGGTACTGCCTTCCTTGCCCGGGGGGGTCTCGCCGGTCTGGTTGCTGGCATTCTTCCTGGTGGGGGTGGGCGGTTTGTGGGCTGTCCGCCGCTGGGAACCCGCTCGGGCCGAGACGGCTGTCGAGGAGGGGGAGCGCCCAACCGGCGATCCCTCCAGGCCAAAGCGCGAGTATGTTCCTCCTGCCGATTTGACCAAGGTGTTGCCGGATGTTGGTGACTCCACTGGCCAGATGGTGCGCAGGGAAGGCGGGCTGGAGTTCGAGCACTCCGTTGAAACGGCCGCCGAGGCAGATGTAAAGATCCTGATTGCCCAAGCCTATGTCGAGTTGAAGAACTTTGTCGAGGCACGGGGGATGTTGCGGGAGGTAGAAACAGAGGGAACCTCCGAGCAACAGGAATTTGCGCGTCGCTTGCTGGCCGAGATTCCCGCCTGAGCGGGGCTTGGCCGCGCGACATCGTTTTCCGCCATTCCTCCTGGAGATCCCGCTGTCCGGCGGGTGGGGCGCATTTCATTGGTTTGGCTGCCCAACTCGGGTCTTGGCCGGTTCGCGTTGGTCCGTACGCAAGCGTCTCGGGGGATCGGGTTAGAATGCCGCGCGTCTTCCGGCGACCGACGCATTGATAGATCTGGCTGTGCCCTCGAACTCGACCTCTGATCCTTACCTCCTGCTTGATCAGGCCATGTGTGCCGACATGGCCGAGTTGCGCCGCCGGCTGGAGGGGCTCAAGCGTCGTCCCGCCAGTGTGGGTGAGCTCCCCGCTGGTCTGGCCAAGGCGCTGCAGGTGTCCCTGGGGCGGGCTCAGGCGCGGCGAGCGGCACTGCCGCGGCCGGCGTTCCCCGAGGATTTGCCGGTCAATCAGCGGCGCGGTGAAATTGCCCAAGCCATCGCCGCGCACCAGGTGGTGATCGTTTGCGGTGAGACTGGCTCGGGCAAGACCACCCAGCTCCCCAAGATCTGCCTGCAATTGGGGCGGGGGGCCCGGGGCCTGATCGGCCATACCCAGCCCAGGCGGATCGCTGCCCGGGCGACCGCCGCCCGTATCGCGCAAGAACTGAAAAGCGAACTGGGACGGGTCGTGGGCTACAAGATCCGCTTCACGGATCGCACCAGCGCCGACAGCCATATCAAGCTGATGACTGACGGTATCTTGCTGGCCGAAACCCAAGGCGATCCCCTGCTTTCGGCTTACGACACGATCATCATTGATGAGGCGCACGAGCGCAGCCTGAATATCGACTTCCTGCTGGGCTATCTTCGTCAGCTCCTGCCTCGGCGGCCAGAGCTGAAAGTGATCGTCACTTCCGCCACGTTGGACGCGGATCGCTTTGCCCGGCATTTTGCGGATGGGCAGGGGCGCCCGGCCCCGATTGTCGAGGTTTCGGGCCGTCTGTATCCGGTTGAGGTGCGCTACCGCCCGGTGGTGGAGGAATCTCGGGCGAAGGCCGCTGCGGAGGGGCGGCCGGGCAAGGGCGACAGCCGTGCCCAGGAACGCGATCTGCCGGAAGCCATCGCCGATGCGGTGGCTGAGCTGCAACGGGAGGGCCCGGGGGACGTTCTGGTGTTCCTGCCCGGTGAGCGGGAAATCCGGGAGGCGGCCGAGGCCTTGCGCAAGCACCATCCTCCGGGCGCCGAGATTCTGCCCTTGTTTGCCCGGCAGTCGGCCCAGGAACAGCAGCGCGTGTTCAGTCCCGGCAATGGCCGTCGGGTCGTACTGGCCACGAACGTAGCCGAAACCTCGCTCACCGTGCCGGGTATCCGCTATGTGGTGGATACGGGTATGGCGCGGGTCAAACGCTATTCCCACCGCAACAAGGTGGAGCAACTGCAGATCGAGCCCGTCGCCCAGTCCGCCGCCCGGCAGCGGGCCGGCCGTTGTGGCCGCGTGGCTGCGGGGGTGTGCATCCGGCTGTACGCGGAAGAGGACTTCGCGAAGCGCCCGGCCCACACCGATCCGGAAATCCTCCGCTCGAGCCTGGCAGGCGTCATCCTGCGGATGCGCGCGCTGGGCCTGCCGGGCGTCCTTGACTTTCCCTTCCTTGACGCGCCGGCACCCAAGATGGTGTCGGATGGCTATCAGCTCCTCACCGAGTTGGGGGCGGTGGACGATGAGCGCGAGCTGACCGCAATCGGCAAGGAGCTCTCCCGCCTGCCGACCGACCCCAAGATCGGCCGGATGGTCCTGGCGGCGCGGGATGCCCAGGCGCTGCGGGAGGTGCTCATCATTGCCTCAGCCCTGTCCGTGCAAGACCCTCGGGAGCGCCCGCAGGAGGCGGCGGGGAGTGCCGATCAGGCTCACGCCCAGTGGAAGGACGAACGCTCCGAGTTTCTGTCGTGGGTCAAGCTGTGGGACGCTTTCGACGCGGTCTGGCGGAATGAGTCCACCAGCAAGCAGCGGCAGTGGTGCCGGCGCAATTTCCTCAACTATCTGCGCATGCGCGAATGGCGGGATGTGCATGGGCAGTTGCACGTGCTGGCTGCCGAGCATGGCTGGCGGGAGAATCAGGCGCCCGCAACCTATGAGCAGGTCCACTGTGCGCTGCTGGCGGGCTTGCTCGGCCACGTCGGCCTCAAGGTTGAAGAGGCGGGTGGATTCGGTGCGCCCCCCTACCAAGGGGCGCGGGGGATCAAGTTTCTACCCCATCCCGGTTCGCCGCTGGCCAAGAAGGCGGGCAAGTGGATCATGGCGGCGGAGCTGGTGGAAACCTCGCGCCTTTTCGCACGCTGTCTGGCCCGGATCGAGCCCGAGTGGCTGGAGAGCGTGGGCGCGCATCTGGTGCGGCGGCAGTTGTACGAGCCCCACTGGGAAAAGCGCGCCGGGCAGGTCATGGCTTACGAGCGGGCCACCCTGCACGGGCTGCTGCTTTATGCGCGCAAGGCGGTGAGTTACAGCCAGGTGGACCCGGTACAGTGCCGGCAGATATTTATTCGCGAGGCCCTGGTGGCGGGGGAGCTGCCCGAGGAAGTGGCGCGCCGGGCGGGCTTCTTCGAGCACAACCGCAAGCTCATCGAGCGCATTGCGGCGCTGGAGCACAAGACGCGCCGCCCCGATGTGCTGGTGGATGAAGCCCTGATCGAGGCTTTCTACGACCAGTTGCTGCCTCCGGAGGTGTGCGATGTGCGCAGCTTCGAGGCTTGGCGGCGCAAGGTCGAGCAACAGTCCCCCAGGCTTCTCTACCTGGAGCGGGACCAGCTCATGCGGCACGAGGCGGCCGGTGTCACCACCGAGCGCTTTCCCCACAGCTTTCCGCTCCACGGCCAGAAGCTCAAGCTCGCCTACCGCCATGAACACGGCGCCAGTGACGATGGGGTGACGCTGACGGTGCCGCTCGCGCTGCTCAACCAGATTCCCGCTCCGCGTTGCGAGTGGCTAGTGCCCGGGTTGCTCGCGGAGAAAATCCAGGTCTTGGTGAAAACCGTCCCGCAGAAGATCCGCCACCGACTCCAGCCGCTGGCGGCTTATGTGGATGAGTTCTGCGCGGCGGAGCATGATCGGGATGAGCCCTTGCTCCGGGCGCTGGTCCGCCATATCGAAGCGAAAGTCCAGCTCAAGCTGCCCCCGGAAGCGGTGC
This sequence comes from Rhodocyclaceae bacterium, assembly GCA_036824045.1. Classification (GTDB taxonomy): domain Bacteria; phylum Pseudomonadota; class Gammaproteobacteria; order Burkholderiales; family Rhodocyclaceae; genus DAITAZ01. The sequence goes on along the minus strand of DAITAZ010000005.1, from coordinate 29,017 downwards.
GCTGCGAGAATCTGGCCTCCCATCTGCTGATGAACTTCCGCCTGGTGGATGAGCATGGCCGTATGCTCGGACAATCCCGCAGCCTGGCCGAGTTGCGCAGCCGCTTCGGCGACAAGGTGGAAGGGCGATTCGCCCAGGCTCTGGAGAGCCTCCGGCGGCCGAAGGAGTTGGCCGAAGCTGAGGCCGATGCGCGGCAGACGAACGCCCCTGCGCCGGAAGCGGCGGCGCAGAATGCTGACGGGGTGTACACCACCTGGGCGTTTGGGGCGCTCCCGGAGATCATGGAACTGACCGTGGACGGCCGGGCGGTGATCGGCTTCCCGGCCCTGGTGGACGAGGGCGAGAGCGTGCGTCTGAAGGTGTTTGACACACCGGAAAAGGCCGCCGCTGTCCATCAGGGGGGATTGCGCCGCCTGTTCACCCTCGCCATGCGGGAACAGGTCAAGTACATCGAGAAGAGTCTGCCGGGGCTGAGGGAACTGGCTCTCTTGTATGTGGGGCTGGGCAACGAGGCGGAACTCAAGTCCCAGCTTGTCGCCGCCACGCTCGCTCGCACCTGCATGGCCGAGCCGCTGCCCACGGACGCAGAAACTTTCAGTCAGCGCAAGGAGGCGGCCCGCCCGCGGCTGGTGCTGGTGGCGCAGGAACTGGTGCGTCTGGCGCAGCTCATCCTGACAGAGCGGGCCAGCCTCAACAAGAAACTGCACGGGCTGACCAAGAGCTTTCCGGAGGCGGTGGACGACGTGAAGCTCCAACTGGCGGCCCTGGTCGGGCCAAAGTTTCTGGCCGATCACCCGTTCGAGCGCTTGCAGCATTTTCCCCGCTACCTCAAGGCGGCGGCCTTGCGCCTGGACAAGCTCCGTGCTGACCCGGCCCGGGACGCCCGCCTGCTGGCCGAATGGCGCCAGTTGGCCCGGCCCTGGGAACGGGAGTGGCAGGCCCGGCAGCGGGGGGGCGTGGCCGATCCGGAGCTGGAAACTTTCCGCTGGCATCTGGAGGAGTTACGGGTGCAGCTTTTCTCCCAGGAACTCCGCACGCCAGCCCCGGTCTCCGTCAAGCGGCTGCAAAAAATCTGGGACAGCCGGCAACGCCTGTGACGGCCGCCCCTACAATCGCCTGAGAAACGTTGATCCATGAACCCCGTTACAACTGCTTTCCTTCGGGCTTTTGCCTCCCTGCGCCAGCCTTCCATCCTCTGGCATCTGACTTGGCCCGTGCTCGTCTCGGGGCTGGTGTGGCTGGCGCTGGGGTTTTCCTTCCTTTCTGCGTTGGCGGAAGCTGCGCTGGCCTGGTTCCAGTCCATTGGCTGGTTGCAGGACTGGCTTTCCGGTTCCCAATGGGTGGCGGCGGTGGTGCTGGTGACCGCCAAGTTGCTGTTGATCCTGCTGGCGCTGCCCCTAATGTACGTCACCACATCGCTCATCGTGGCAGCGGTTGCATTGCCGATGATGCTTACCCGGGTCGCGGCGATGGATTATCCGGAGCTAGAACGGCGCAAGGGGGGATCGATTGCAGGCAGTGTGTGGAACGCGATCGTGGCCGTGCTCTGGTATTTGCTGTGGCTGGCGCTGACCTTGCCCCTGTGGCTGATTCCGGGACTGGCCTTGGTGTTGCCCTGGGTGCTGTCGGCTTATCTCAACCGCCGCGCCTATCGTTACGACGCCTTGATGGAGCACGCGGATGCGGAAGAGATGCGCACGCTGTTCGCAAGCGAGCATACCCGGCTGTTCTGGGTAGGGCTGGGGGCGGGGGCGCTGGCCTATGTACCGCTGGTGAATTTCATCGCGCCAGCCTACGCGGGCCTGGCCTACGTCCACTATTGCCTGGAGGCCCTGCGGCAGCGCCGGGGTCTGCCGGTGCTGGTTAACTGAAAGGAGACATCCATGGGTTTCGGGCTGCTGATCATCGGTGACGAGATTACCTCCGGCTCCCGGCAGGACAAGCATTTCACCCGGGCCATCGATATCTTGCGCCAACGCGGCCTGAAACTGGCTTGGGTCCAATACTTGGGTGATGACCGGGGACTGCTCACGGCAACCCTGGCGCGCACACTGGCCGGGCGTGATGTCGTGTTCAGCTTCGGCGGCATCGGCGCGACGCCTGACGATCACACGCGGCAGGCCGCTGCCGCGGCGCTGGGTGTGGAACTGCAACTCCATCCGGATGCGGAGGCAGAAATCCGCGCCCGTTTCGGCGCCGAACTGACTGTGCAGCGCCTGCGATTAGGGGAATTTCCCAAGGGGGCGCGGATCATTCCCAATCCGTTCAACCGGATTCCGGGCTTCAGTGTGGGAGACCATCACTTCCTGCCGGGCTTTCCGGAAATGGCCTGGCCGATGATGGAGTCGGTGCTGGAGCAGCAGTACGGACACTTGTTCCACGCCCGGCCCGAGGCGGAAGAGGCCGTGGTTGTCTATGAGGTGGGCGAAGGCCTGCTGCTGGATTTGATGCAACGGATTACCGCCGACTATCCGGAGGCCACACTGTTCAGCCTGCCATCCTTCGGCAATGCTCAGGTCCGCCGGCATCTGGAGCTTGGAATGCGCGGGGAACCTGTCGCCGTACGGGCAGCCATGGCGGAGATCCGGGCGGAACTCGATGCGCGTGGGGATGAGTACCACGACCGGCGTGAGGCCAAGCGGGCGCCTTGAGGCTGGAGTAGCTGAACGGATTCCGGAAGCGATCGTCCAGTTCCCCCTCCCGCATCTATCGAGGTAACAAAAGCAAAGCCCCGCCGAAGCGGGGCTTTGCTTTTGCTCCAGGGGGAGGCCGCAGCCTCCCCGTGGCATCAGGCTGGTGCCGTTCAGGCGGCCTTCTTGCCCTTGGCGGAACCGACAGCCTTGACCGTTGCATCGGTGGCGGCAGCCACATTGGCTTCAGCAACTTCTGCAACTTGCTTGGCAGCCTTGGTCAGGCTCTCGTAGGCAGAGTTGGCGGCAGCGATGGCGGATTTGACGGCGGCCACGGCCACGTCGGAACCAGCGGGAGCGGACTTGGCAGCCTGGTCGAGGGCTTCGGCAAACGCCTTGTTCACTTCACCTACTTGGGCTTCGACGACCTTGGCGAACTCGCCCTGGGTCTGGGTGGCGATTTCGTAGACGCTCTTGGAGTAGGCAACAGCCTTTTCCACCAGGGGCTGGGCAGCGGCGTTCTGCAGGGAAGCCAGTTCCTGCACGTCCTTCACGCTCAGGATGGCCTTGGCGTTGGACACCACGTCTTCCAGCACGGAGCGGGCGGTGTTCAGGTTCAGCGCGGCCAGACGCTCGGCGCTGGCGAAGGCGGCGTTAGCCAGGCTCAGCGCGGTTTCCACGTTGGCTTTGTTCTGGGCGGCGATTTTGTCAAGGTTGACGGACATGGTCAGACTCCTAATTTGGTGATGGGTATTGATTAGTGAACTTCTTCTTTATGTCGCTCTGGGGGCTGGTCCTGCCCGATGCCAGCGATCACCCTGGCTTTTTGTAATGTTGCGCTGCAATGGATTTGATTCTATTGAATCGATTTGTTCCGTCAACGGGTTTTGTTGCGATGCACGGGAAAACCCCTATATCGTACGCAGCATACCCGTTATAACCAACCGGAATTGAACGGGTTTTTACCGCTATTTCAATCTTTGCCTTCGCAGCAAAATCGGTCGGTCGACCTTCCTGTTCGCCGCATGATCCCCGTTGGAGATTGAATTGCTGCGCAGCAGCATTGCGATAAGGGCGTCTGGATTGCCGTTGCGCACTGCCAGTGGGCGATGCGGGGATGGGTTCGGTGTAGTATTGCGGCGGGAAGTCCGTCGGGTAACCGCTGTCGCTTCGGTGCGATGGAGGAAAGTCCGGGCCCCGCAGAGCAGGATGCCGGCTAACGGCCGGGCGCCATAAGCCTTCGGGTCAAAGCGACGGAAAGTGCAACAGAGAACAGACCGCCTAAGCTCACCCCTCGTGGTGGGCCGGCAAGGGTGAAACGGTGGGGTAAGAGCCCACCGCAGCGGTGGTAACACGGCTGGCACGGTAAACCCCATCCGGGGCAAGGCCAAATAGGGGAGCAACAGCGTGGCTCGCGCTGCTCCCGGGTAGGCTGCTAGAGCGGCCGGGAGACCGGTCGCCCAGAGGAATGGTTACCCAGAAGCCCTTTACGGGCTTTGGACAGAATCCGGCTTACAGACGGGCTTCCCACTTTAGCTGTATGATTTGATGTGACTTTTGTCCTGCTGGCGCGAGTTCTTCGTGTCAGAAAAATTCCCACAGAATCGTTTTTCAGACTTCACTTTTGAAGTCTCTCCTATCTCTCTTATTTTTCACCGTTTTTGGCTTCTCAGGGGCTATTCCTCCTTGTAGGAATGGTTCCTAAGTCTTTGTGTTGACAGAAAAAAATTGAAACGTCGTGCCTTGACCGGTGGGGGAATTTTTACTAGAGTGGGGAAAAGTGGGTGAAAGTGGGGAAAGTTGGGATTTTCCGACTCCCGCCGCCCCGAAGATAGGAAGAGCGAATGTTTCAGGGAGCGGCAGCGCTGACGATGGACGCGAAGGGTCGGATGGCGATCCCTACGCGTTATCGTGACTCCCTGCACAAACAGTCTTCCGGACAGTTGGTGGTTACTGCGCATCCCCATCGGTGTTTGTTGATCTATCCCGCTGCGGCGTGGGAACCGATCCGGGACAAGGTCCTGGCGGCCTCCAGCCTCGAAAAGCAGGGCGCTCTGCTCAAGCGTCTCTTGATCGGTTTTGCCCGGGAAGAAGAGATGGATTCGGCAGGCCGGATGTTGATTGCGCCCGAGCTGCGCAAGTACGCAGGCCTGGAAAAGGATGTCTGGCTGGTGGGTCAGGGAAGCCACTTCGAGCTGTGGTCCGACGCCGGCTGGCAGAAACAGCAGGACGAGATTTTTGCCCTGGGCGAGGACTTGCTGCCCGCAGGCATGGAAGGGCTGACGCTGTGACCGCGCCGGATGGGTTTCACGTAACGGTTTTGCTGGCCGAAGCGGTGGACGGCCTGGCGATCCGCCCCGCTGGTGTCTATGTGGATGGCACGTTTGGTCGGGGTGGGCACAGCCGGGCGATCCTTGAGCGGTTGGGCCCTCAGGGACGGTTGATCGCGCTGGATCGGGATCCGGCTGCGGTTATTGCCGGGCGGGGGCTGGACGATGCGCGTCTGACCCTGGTGCACGCGCCTTTCGCCCGTTTGGCCGAGGTGCTGGCTGAGCAGGGTGTGGAGCGGGTGGATGGTGTGTTGCTGGATCTGGGGGTGTCTTCCCCCCAGTTGGATGATCCCGCACGAGGCATGAGTTTTCGGTTCGATGCGCCGCTCGACATGCGCATGGATACCACGGGGGGGCAAACGGCGGCTGAATGGCTGGCGACTGCCGAGGAACAGGAAATAGCGGAGGTAATAAGAAATTATGGCGAGGAACGGTTTGCTCATGCGGTTGCAAAGGCGGTTGTTGCTGCTCGGTCAGGGCCGGATCGTCAGCCCCTCTCAACAACTGGCCAGTTTGCCGCGCTCGTGGCAAAAGCCGTGCGGACACGCGAGCCGGGCCAGCATCCGGCGACGCGGAGCTTCCAGGCTGTACGGATTCACGTCAATCAAGAGCTTGAAGAGCTATCGCGAGTCCTGCCGCAGTGCGTTGAGCATCTAGCGGCGGGGGGGCGGGTTGTGGTGATCAGTTTTCACTCCCTCGAAGATCGGATCGTCAAGCGCTTTTTGCGCGACCAGTCGCGTCCGCCGCAAGTCCCGCGGGGGCTGCCGGTCCGTGACGCCGATCTGCCTCGGCCGCCTTTGCGGCTGGTGGGCAAGGCGGTACGTCCTTCCGAGGCGGAAATCGCGGCCAACCCCCGGGCGCGCAGCGCCATGATGCGTGTGGCGGAGCGCGTCTGATCATGATGGCCCGTCTGAATGTTCTCCTTCTCCTGGCGGTGGTGGGGTGCGCCCTGGCCGTGATCACTGGCCAGCACCAGGCGCGTCGGCTGTTTTCCGAGTTGGAACGGGAGCAAGAGCGGATGCGCCAACTCGAGGTGGAGTGGGGGCAACTGCAACTGGAGCGGCGCACCTGGGCCAATCATGGCCGGGTGGAGCAGATCGCGCGGGACCAGTTGAAGATGCGGGCGCCGGACCCGCGTGGCATGGTGGTCGTGGAGCCGGCCGGGCGATGAAACCGGAACTGGACCCCGTCAGCCTCCGCGAGCTCCTGCCCACGTGGCGGGCGCGTTTGGTGTTGGTGCTGCTGCTGGGCAGTTTCCTGCTCTTGGTCGGGCGTTCGCTCTACCTGCAGAGCTTCAACGAGGATTTCCTGCAGAAGAAGGGTGCGGAGCGCTATTCCCGCGCATTGGAGATTCCGGCCAGCCGCGGGCGCGTGGTGGACCGCAATGGCGAAGTGCTGGCCCAGAGCGCGCCGGTCAAGTCCATCTGGATGGTCGTGCGCCCGGACGACAAGGAAAAAGGCAAGAGCAAGGAAGAAGATCTGGTGATGACGCCCGCCCAGTCCCGCCAGTTGGCCGGCCTGCTTGGCATCAGCACGGTGGAGCTCGAGGAGAAGCGGAGCCAGTTGGGCTTGGGCGCCAAGGGCAAGAAAGCCGTGTTGCTGAAGCGTCAGGTGGCGCCCGAGGTGGCGGACCAGATTGCGGCGATGAACCTGAAGATCATCGAGCAGCGCAAGGGCTACCGCCGCTATTACCCCCTGGGCGAGACCACCGCGCATCTGCTGGGCTTTACCGATGTGGACGACAAGGGTGTGGAAGGCATCGAGTTTGCCTTTGACAGTGAGCTGACCGGCCAGTCCGGCAGCCGCCGGGTGGTGATCGACCGCCGCCGCCAGGTCGTGGAAGAAGAGGAATACATCAAGGCGCCCCTGGAGGGCGGGGACGTCACGCTGGCGATGGACTCCAAGGTCCAGCATCAGGCGTTCTCGGCGCTGCGCGACGCGATGGCCGAGCACAAGGCGAAGGCGGGCGGAATCGTGGTGCTGGATGTGCGGACGGGGGAAATCCTGGCATTGGTGAACATGCCGACTTACAACCCCAACAAGAGCCAGGGGAAAGTCGGTGCCCAGACCCGCAATCGGGCCCTGACCGACACCTTCGAGCCCGGGTCCACGATGAAGCCCTTCACCGCTGCGATGGCGCTGGAGTCCGGGCGTTATCGTCCGGAAAGCAACATCCAGACGGCACCCGGGCGGATGACCATCGGCAGCGCCACCATCTCCGACGCCCATCCCCACGGAATGTTGTCCCTGGCCGAGGTGATCCAGAAATCGTCCAACGTGGGGGCGGCCAAGATCGCCCTGGAGTACGAGCCGGAAGTGATGTGGCGGATGTTCGACAATCTTGGCTTCGGTCAGCCGCTCAAGCTGGGTTTGGCGGGTGAGGCTGCGGGCCGCTTGCGCCCCTTCCGCAAGTGGAAGCCCATTGAGCAGGCCACCATGTCCTACGGCCATGGCATCTCGGTCAATCTGCTCCAGCTTGCCCAGGCCTACCTGCCCTTGGCGCGGGATGGCGATTCGATCCCGCTGGCGCTGCGTCGCCGCGAGCCAGGCGCACAGTTGGAGAGCCGCCGGATCTTCACGCCCCAGACGGCCCGTTCGGTCCGGCACATGCTGGAACTGGCCGTCCAGCCGGGCGGCACCGCGCCCAAGGCCCAGATCCCGGGGTATCGGGTGGGCGGCAAGACTGGGACCTCCCACAAGCTGGAGGACGGCGTCTACACCAACAAGTATGTGTCCTCGTTCGTGGGGATGGCGCCTGCCTCCGATCCCCGCCTGATCGTGGCGGTGATGGTGGATGAACCGTCCAACGGCAAGCATTACGGCGGCGAAGTGGCGGCCCCGGTTTTTGCCCAGGTGATGGTGGGGGCGCTGCGGACCCTCGGTGTGGCGCCGGATGCCGCCACCGACGTACGTACCGATCGCGCCAAACTTGCGGCCCCCGCCGTGCCGGAGAGCATGTGATGGTGCGCGCGGAAAGCATCCTCGCCGAACTGCGCCGGATGGGCGTGGCAGTCAATCGGCTCCAGGCGGATTCGCGTCGGGTTGCCCCGGGCGACGTGTTCCTGGCCTACCCGGGCGCAGCCGCGGACGGCCGTCGCTATATCGCCCAGGCCGTGGCGGCGGGCGCGGCCGCGGTGCTCTACGAGCCTGGCGGCGCACCCGTTGCGGCGGGCACGGTCCCGATGTTGCCGGTAGAGGGGCTCAAAGATTTGGCGGGATTCCTTGCCGACCAGGTGGAAGGCACGCCCTCCGCGCAAATGCGGGTGATGGGTGTCACCGGCACCAACGGCAAGACCACGGTCAGTCAGTGGCTTGCCCAGGCCTGGGCGCTGTCTGGCCTGCGGTGTGGGGTGATTGGAACCCTGGGCAGCGGTTTCCCCGGAAGCCTGGAAGAGGGGCTGAACACCACGCCGGATGCCTTGCTCGTTCATCGCACCCTGGCGCAGTTCCGGCGCGACGGCGCGGGGGCCGCGGCCATGGAAGTTTCGTCCATCGGGCTGGATCAGGGGCGGGTCAACGGCGTGCGTTTCGCCGTCGCGGTTTATACCAACCTCAGCCGGGATCACCTTGAGTATCACGGCTCGATGGAGTCCTATGGTCTGGCCAAGGCTGTCCTGTTCCGGTGGCCGGGGCTGGAAGCGGCCGTAATCAATGCCGACGACGGGTACGCACCGACCATCCTGGCCGGCGCCCGGGAAAGCGGTGCGCGCATCCTCGCCTACAGCGTTCAGCCCGGGAATCCCGCCCTGGCGGACTACCCCGCCGTTCTGCTGGCGGAGTCGGTGGCGTTCGGCGGTGCCGGCGTGCGCCTGCAGGTGCGTCTGGCGGAAGAGGTGGTGGCGGTGACCAGCCCGGTCGTGGGCATGTTCAATGTCTCCAACCTGCTTGCCGTCATCGCAACCTTGGTGGTGAGCGGGGTTGGCCTGGCGCGGGCAGCGGAACTGGTGAGCGCGTTGCGGCCTCCGGCGGGCCGGATGGAAACCCTGGGCGGCGAAGGGCAGCCCCTGGCCGTGGTGGATTACGCCCACACGCCGGATGCCCTGGACAAAGTGCTCACCACCCTGCGTCATGTGGCGGAGAGTCGCGGCGGGCGGCTGGTGGCGGTGTTTGGCTGCGGGGGCAACCGGGACCCGGGCAAACGGCCGCTGATGGGCGAAACGGTCAGCCGCCTGGCCGATGTGGCCGTGGTGACCAGTGACAACCCCCGCCATGAAGACCCCGCAGCGATCGTCGCCGACGTTGTGCGGGGGATGTCGGGGCATCACCAGGTGGTGATCGATCGCTCGACCGCCATCCGCTGGGCAATTGCGAACGCTGCGGGCAATGACGTGATTCTCGTCGCTGGCAAGGGGCATGAGCCCTACCAGGAGGTGATGGGAGTACGCCACCCGTTTTCCGACCAGCACGTGGTTGCCAGGGCGCTGAGTGACTGGCGCGCAACAAGAGCCTGTTAAGGCCAGGGAGATTTCATGTTCAAGTTGAGCGAAGTGGCGCAGGCAACCTCAGGCAGTACGACCGCTGCCGACGTGGGGGTGACGGCGGTGTGCAGCGACACCCGCGCCCTGGAGCCGGGTTGCCTGTACGTGGCACTGCGCGGTGCAAATTTTGACGGGCACGACTTTGTCGAGACGGCCTTGCAGCACGGGGCCGCCGCCGTGCTGGTGGACGCGCAGTGGGCGGCCGCGCATGCGGCTGCGGGCCCGGTGGTGAGCGTTGCCGATACCCGGCTGGCCCTGGGCGCACTGGCGGCGCACTGGCGGCAGCGCTTCACGCTGCCCGTGGTGGGCATCACCGGCAGCAACGGCAAGACCACGGTCAAGGAGATGACGGCGGCCATTCTGCGTGCCCAGGCCGGGATCGACGGGTTCGAGCCTGCGCAGGCGGTGCTGGCGACCGAAGGCAACCTCAATAACGACATCGGCGTGCCGCGCATGCTCTTCCGGCTCCAGGCGGCACATCGCGCCGCCGTGATCGAGATGGGAATGAACCACCCCGGGGAGATTGCCTACCTGGCGGCGCTCGCCAAGCCTTCCGTCGGGCTCGTGACCAACGCCCACCGTGCCCATCTCGCGGGCATGGGCACCGTCGCCGACGTGGCGCGGGAGAAGGGCGCCCTGTTCGAGGCACTGGGGGGGCAGGGTGTGGCGGTGGTGAATGCCGATGACCCCTACTGCGATACGTGGGCGCGGATGGCAGGTCCGGCCCGCGTCAGCACCTTCGGCCTGGGGGCGGCAGCCACCGTGCGCGCCAGCTATCGTGTGCGGGGTCTGGGCAGCGTGGTGGAATTGCTCACCCCGGATGGTCCGGTGGAGTTCCAGCTGGCGGTCCCTGGCGAGCACAACGTGCGCAACGCGGCGGGGGCGGCGGCGGCCGCGCTGGCAGCGGGCGCGGGCTTGCAGGCGGTGGCCGAGGGTCTGGCTGCCTTCCGTGGGGTCAAGGGCCGCCTGCAGCTGCATCAGTTGCCCGGCGGAGCCCTGTTGCTCGACGACAGTTACAACGCCAACCCGGATTCCGTGCGGGCGGGGATCGCCGTGCTGGCGGGTACGCCCGGGCGCAAGATCCTGGTGCTGGGTGACATGGGCGAGATCGGCGAGCGCTCGGGCCAGTACCACGATGAGATGGGGGGGTACGCGAAGAGCCAGGGGATTGACCAATTGTTCGCGCTGGGCGAGCTGGCGGAACTGGCGGCACGCAATTTTGGCGAGGGGGGGCGGATATTCGCCAAACCCGCCGATCTGGTGGCCGCGCTGCGGCGTGTGCTGGGACCGGATACCTGCGTACTGGTCAAGGGTTCGCGCTTCATGCGCATGGAGCGGGTGGTCAACGCGCTGATCGAGGGCGGGGAGGGGAAGCACCATGCTGCTTGAGCTGGCGCTATGGATTGCACGGGTGACAGGTATCCGTGCCTTCAACGTTTTCAACTACATCACACTGCGCGCGGTGCTGGCGGCGCTGACTGCGCTGGTGATCTCGTTTGTGTTCGGCCCGCCGGTGATCCGCTGGCTGGCGGCGAAAAAGATCGGGCAGGCAGTGCGGGACGACGGTCCCCAGACGCATCTGGTGAAGGCGGGCACCCCCACCATGGGCGGGGCGCTGATCCTGATCGCCATCGGTGCGACGACGCTGATGTGGGCGGATCTGAGCAACCGGTTCGTGTGGGTGGTGCTGATCGTCACCCTGGGTTTTGGCGCCGTCGGCTGGGTCGATGACTGGCGCAAGGTGGTGCACCGCAATCCCAAGGGCCTGGCGGGTAAATGGAAGTACCTGTGGACCTCGGTATTCGCCCTGGGGGCTGCGATCTACCTGGCCACGACTGCCGCCGAACCGGCCGACATCGAACTGATCGTGCCCTTCTTCAAAACGGTGGCCTACCCCTTGGGCGCGGTGGGTTTTGTGGTGCTGAGCTATTTCGTGATCGTGGGCACGAGCCACGCCGTCAATCTCACCGACGGGCTCGACGGCCTGGCCATCATGCCCACGGTGATGGTGGCCGGGGCATTGACCATCTTCGCCTACGTTGCCGGCCACTCGGTGTTTGCCCGCTACCTGGGCGTGCCTCACATTGCCGGGGCGGGCGAGTTAGCCGTCTTCTGCGCCGCGCTCGCGGGGGCGGGGCTGGGCTTCCTGTGGTTCAACGCCTATCCGGCGGAAGTGTTCATGGGCGACGTGGGTGCCCTGGCGCTGGGCGCGGCGCTGGGCACGGTGGCGGTGATCGTCCGTCAGGAGATCGTGCTCTTCATCATGGGCGGCGTGTTCGTGGCCGAAACCCTGTCGGTCATGCTGCAGGTGCTCTACTTCAAATGGAGCGGTGGCAAGCGCATCTTCCGCATGGCGCCACTCCATCACCATTACGAACTGGGGGGCTGGAAGGAAACGCAGGTCGTGGTCCGGTTCTGGATCATCACCATCATGCTGGTTCTCTTCGGTCTGTCCACCCTCAAGCTGCGGTGATCGAAATCATGGACTTCACGGGCAAGACGGTACTGGTGCTGGGGCTCGGAGAGAGCGGCCTGGCCATGGCCGCATGGCTTGCCCGGATGGGGGCGCGAGTGCGGGTGGCGGACAGCCGCTCCCAGCCTCCCGGTGCTGGCGAGCTGGCAAGTCTGGCGCCCGGCGCCGAGCTGATTGCCGGCGCCTTCACCGACGCGCTGCTCGAGGACGTGAACGTGCTGGCCATCAGCCCTGGCCTGGACCCGCGTCAGGCGTTGGTGACGGAAGCCCGCCGCCGGGGGATCGACGTCACCGGCGAAATCGAGCTGTTTGCCCAGGCGCTGCCCGCGCTCTACGGCGCACGCCGGCCGCAGGTGGTAGCCATCACCGGCACCAATGGCAAGACCACCACCACGACCCTGGTGGGAGCGCTGTGCCGCGCAGCCGGAAAACAGGTGGCCGTGGCCGGCAACATCAGCCCGGCCGCGCTGACCGCGCTCATGCAGACGGCGGATGCGGGGGTGTTGCCCGAGGTGTGGGTGCTGGAACTCTCCAGCTTCCAGCTTGAAACCTGTCACAGCCTGGCCGCCGACGCGGCAACCGTGCTCAACGTGAGCGATGACCATCTGGACCGGTACGACGGGCTGGACGACTACGCCGCCACAAAAGCGCGCATCTTTTCCGGCGCCCGGGTGGCGGTGTTGAATCGTCAGGATGCCCGGGTCCGGGGCATGTCCGTGGGCGGCTGCGACGTGTTCAGCTTTGGACTCGATGCGCCGGCCAGCGAGGCGGATTACGGGACGACGCTGGATGAAAACGGCACCCGCTGGTTGTGCTGTGGCGCCCGCCGGTTGCTTCGTGCCGACGAGTTGGCCCTGAGCGGCTTGCACAACGTGGCCAACGCGCTGGCGGCGCTTGCCTTGTGCCGGGGGCTGGGGCTCGCGGAAGGCGCCGTGCTGAGAGCCCTGCGTGAATTCAAGGGCTTGGCCCACCGGGTGGAGAAGGTGGCCGAGTTGGGTGGTGTCAGCTTCATCGATGATTCCAAGGGCACCAATGTGGGGGCCACGGTTGCCGCGCTGGAGGGATTGGGGACGCCGGTGGCGCTCATCGCCGGCGGCGATGGCAAGGGCCAGGATTTTTCGCCCCTGAAGGAAGCCTTTCACCGCCATGCCCGCGTGGTCGCCCTCTTGGGCAAGGACGCGGAGCGGATCGCCGAGGCGGCCCAAGGATGCGGCGTGCCTCTGCTGCGGGCCGCAACGATGGACGAGGCGGTGGCGCTGTGCTGGCAGCACGCCCGGCCGGGGGACGCGGTGCTGCTCTCGCCCGCCTGTGCGAGCCTGGACATGTACCGCAACTATGCGCATCGGGCAGAGGTGTTCATCGCGGCGGTGCGAAGTCTCATCGATCGGGAAAGCGGGGTGAGCGCATGAGTCTGGTTTCGGCTTTGCGTCAGCGGCTGGGAGGGGCGCCGGCGACGACCCAGTTCCCCCACGCCACCGGGAAGCGGGCTTACCGCAGCCCCGCGCCCGTGCAGGAGCTGGATACCACTCTGCTGTGGGCCAGCCTGGGCTTGCTCATCTTCGGCATGGTGATGGTGTACTCCGCTTCCATCGCCACGGCGGAGGGCAGCAAGATGACGGGCTTCCAGCCCACGTATTTCCTGCTGCGGCACAGCCTGTTCCTGGGGGTCGGCATGGTGGCCGCCGTGGTGGCTTTCCAACTGCCGTTGCGGACCTGGCAGCGCGCCGCGCCCTGGTTGTTCATTGGCGCCCTGGTGGCGCTGATGGTGGTGTTGATCCCGGGCATCGGCCGCGACGTGAATGGCGCCCGCCGCTGGATTTCCCTGGGGATCGCCAACTTCCAGCCTTCCGAGGCGATGAAGTTGTTCGTGGTGTTCTACGCCGCCGACTACACCACCCGCAAACTGCGGGACATGAACAACCTGCGGCGGGGCTTCGCGCCGATGGCGGCGGTGATGGTGCTGGTGGCCTTCCTGTTGCTGCGGGAGCCGGACTTCGGTGCGCTCGTGGTGATCGTGACCATCGCCATGGGGATCCTCTTCCTGGGCGGGATGAATGGCCGCTGGTTCGCCATCCTGATCGGTGTGCTGGCCGTGGCATTCGTTGCCCTGGTGGTCTCGTCTCCCTACCGCTGGGACCGGATCGTCAATTCCATGGACCCGTGGCGGGACGAACTGGGCAAGGGCTATCAGCTCTCCCATTCCCTGATCGCCTTCGGCCGGGGCGAGTGGACGGGCGTCGGATTGGGCGGGAGTGTGGAGAAGCTCTTCTACCTTCCCGAGGCGCACACCGACTTCCTGCTGGCGGTCATCGCCGAGGAGTTGGGTTTCGTCGGCGTCGTGGCGGTGGTTGGCCTGTTTGCCCTGATCGTGGCGCGGGCCTTCCGCATTGCCCGGGCGGCGTTGGCCCACGAGCGCATCTACAGCGCGCTGGTGGCCCAGGGCATCGGGATCTGGATCGGCGCCCAGTCGTTCATCAACATGGGGGTGAACATGGGGCTGCTCCCGACCAAGGGGCTGACCCTGCCGCTGATGAGCTTCGGCGGGTCCGGCATTCTGGTCAATTGCATCGCCCTCGCGGTGCTGATGCGGATCGACTGGGAAAACCGGCAACTTGCGCGGGGGCTGCCGGCATGAAGACGCTCATGGTCATGGCGGGCGGAACCGGGGGGCACATCTACCCCGGTCTGGCGGTGGCCGACCACTTGCGGGCCGCCGGCTGGAAGGTGGTGTGGATGGGCAATCCGGAAGGGATGGAAGCCCGCCTGGTGCCCGCCCACGGCTATGACATGGCCTGGGTGCGTTTCGGCGCCCTGCGCGGCAAGGGGCTGGCGCGCAAGCTGCTGCTGCCGTTGAACCTGATTCGGGGATTCGCCCAGGCATTGGTCCAGCTTTCCCGCTACAAGCCGGACGTGGTGCTGGGCATGGGGGGATATGTCACCTTCCCCGGGGGCATGATGGCTGCGCTGAAAGGCATCCCCCTGGTCCTCCATGAGCAGAATTCCGTGGCAGGTCTGGCCAATCGGGTGCTTGCCCGGGTGGCGGACCGCATTCTTTCCGGGTTCCCGAAAGTGCTGCCCAACGGGGAGTGGGTGGGCAACCCGGTGCGGGCAGACATCGCCGGGTTGCCGGCGCCTGACGCACGGCAGCCCGGGGAATCTGGCGCGGCGATCCGCATCCTGGTGGTGGGCGGTTCCCTTGGCGCCCAGGCCTTGAACCAGGCGGTGCCCCGGGCGCTGGCCTTGATGCCCCAGGGGGATCGTCCGCAGGTGACCCATCAGGCCGGGGTGAAGCAGATTGAGGCGCTGCGGCAGGAATATGCCCAAGCGGGCGTAGACGGCGAGTTGCTGCCGTTCATCGACGACATGGCCGCCCGTTACGCCGCGGCCGACCTGGTGATCTGCCGGGCCGGCGCGCTGACGGTGGCGGAACTGGCTGCAGCCGGTGTGGCGAGTGTCCTCGTGCCATTTCCGCATGCGGTGGATGATCACCAGACAGGCAATGCCCGTTTCCTCGCCGATGCGGGGGCTGCGGTGTTGCTGCCCCAGACCGAACTCACACCTGCCCGGCTGGCGGAACTCATCCGTTCCCTGAACCGGCAGGCCCTGCAAACCATGGCCGGGAAGGCGCGCAGCCTGGCCCGGCCCGAAGCAACGAA
The DNA here is from genome assembly GCA_036824045.1 of Rhodocyclaceae bacterium. Classification (GTDB taxonomy): domain Bacteria; phylum Pseudomonadota; class Gammaproteobacteria; order Burkholderiales; family Rhodocyclaceae; genus DAITAZ01. Next base: position 13,450 of record DAITAZ010000005.1, on the reverse strand, counting down.
AACAGTGGCGGAGGCCTGCGCGGCCGTCGCCCGGGGTTGAGAAGATGAAACACAAGGTCAAACGCATTCACTTCGTGGGGATCGGTGGCTCGGGCATGAGCGGCATTGCCGAGGTGCTGGCCAATCTGGGCTTTCAAGTCAGCGGCTCCGATCTGGCGGAAAACGCCGCCACCCGCCGGTTGGCCGGACAGGGGGTGCGGGTCATGGTGGGCCACGCCGCCGAGCATATTGCGGGCGCCGACGTGGTGGTGACCTCCACCGCGGTCAAGGGTGATAACCCCGAAGTGCTGGCGGCTCGCGCGGGGCATGTACCGGTGGTGCCGCGGGCGATGATGCTGGCGGAACTGATGCGCCTGCGCCAGGGCATCGCGGTGGCGGGCACCCATGGCAAGACCACCACCACCAGCCTGGTGGCGAGCGTGCTGGCCGAAGGCGGGCTGGACCCGACGTTCGTCATCGGCGGTCGTCTCAACAGCGCTGGCGGCAACGCCCGCCTGGGCAGCGGTGAATTCCTGGTTGCCGAGGCGGACGAGTCGGACGCGTCGTTCCTGTATCTGCAACCGGTGATGGCCGTGGTCACCAACATCGATGCCGACCACATGGAAACCTACGGCCACGACTTTGCGCGGCTCAAGCAGGCATTCGTGGAGTTCATCCAGCATCTGCCGTTCTACGGCTCGGCCATTCTGTGCGAGGACGACCGCCACGTGCGGGAGATCATGCCCTTTGTGTCCAAGCCCATCATCCGTTACGGCCTGGCCGAGAGCGCACAGGTGCGGGCGGTGAATGTCACGAACCGGGACGCCCAGATGCAATTCACCGTGCTGCGCCAGGGAGAGTCCCCCCTGGACGTGGTGCTCAACCTGCCGGGTCTGCACAACGTGCAGAATGCCTTGGCGGCCATCGCCGTCGCCACCGAAGTCGGCGTGGCGGACGAGGCCATCGTCAAGGCCCTGGCCGACTTCAAGGGAGTGGGCCGACGCTTCCAGCGCTATGGCGAAGTGGCGTTGCCGGCCGGTGGAAGCTTCACGCTGGTGGACGACTATGGTCATCACCCGGCGGAAATGGCTGCCACGCTGGCTGCCGCACGGGGTGCGTTCCCAGGGCGGCGGCTGGTGCTGGCCTTCCAGCCCCATCGCTACACCCGCACCCGGGATTGCTTCGAGGACTTCGTCAAAATTCTGTCCACCGTCGATGCCCTGCTCCTGGCCGAGGTCTATGCGGCGGGCGAGGCTCCCCTGGTGGCGGCGGATGGTCGGGCGTTGGCCCGCGCCTTGCGGCTGGCGGGTCGGGTGGAGCCCCTGTTTGTGGAAGACATCGCGGACATGCCGGCGGCGGTGATGGATATGGCCCGGGATGGCGACGTGGTGATCACCATGGGTGCCGGCTCGATCGGCGGCGTCCCCGGCAAGCTGGCCCAAGGCTGAACGAGCGCGACATGACGACAACCGGAATCCTGCGCGGTGAGCTGAAACGGGGAGAGCCCATGGGCGCCCATGTTTCGTGGCGCGCGGGCGGCCCCGCCCGGCTGACCTATACCCCCGCCGATCTCGAGGATCTGTCGGCTTTTCTGCGCGCGTTGCGTACCGACGAACCCGTGCTGTTCGTGGGCCTGGGCTCCAACCTCTTGGTCAGGGACGGGGGATTCGACGGCACGGTGATCTTTACCCACGGTGCGTTGAGCACTCTCGTCTTTGAGGCGGATGGCCGCATCTACGCGGGAGCCGGCGTGGCGAGTCCGAAACTCGCCCGGTTTGCCGCCAATCACAACCTGGTGGGCGCCGAGTTTTTGGCCGGCGTGCCGGGCACCGTGGGCGGGGCGCTGGCGATGAACGCGGGGTGCTACGGCGGAGAAACCTGGAATCTGGTGGATGCGGTGCAGACCGTCGATCGCAAAGGCAACGTGCATGTCCGCCGGGCGGAGGACTTCCAGATCGGGTACCGTCACGTGGGCCTCAAAGCGACGACCGACGAATGGTTCGTGGGGGCTTGGTTCCGCCTGCCGGCAGGTGATGGCGCCGCAGCGCGGGAGCGTATCCGCGAGTTGCTGCAAAAGCGCATCGACAGCCAGCCATTGCAGTTGCCCAACGCGGGCTCCGTGTTCCGCAACCCCCCGTCAGACCATGCCGCACGCCTGATCGAGGCTGCCGGCCTGAAAGGGACGGCGGAGGGTGGCGCCCGGGTGTCGGAGAAGCACGCCAACTTCATCGTCAATCCGGGCGGCGAGGCGACCGCTGCCGAGATCGAGCGCTTGATCGGCCTGGTACGCGCCACCGTGGAAGAGCGCCACGGCGTCCGATTGGTGCAGGAGGTGCGGATCGTGGGCGAGGCATTACAAGAACGGGAGAGCCAAAGGTGAGCGGATTCGGAAAAGTGGCTGTACTGATGGGGGGAAGCTCCGCGGAGCGCGACATCTCGCTCATGTCGGGGAACGCGGTGTTGCAGTCCCTGGTGGCGAGCGGCGTCGATGCCCATGCCTTCGACCCGGCCGAGCAGCCGGTATGGAAACTTGCCGACCAGGGATTTCAGCGGGCGTTCATCACCTTGCACGGGCGGGGCGGAGAGGACGGAACCATGCAGGGCGCGCTCGAACTGATGGGCATCCCCTACACCGGTAGCGGCGTCATGGCATCGGCCATCGCCATGGACAAGTGGCGGACCAAGATGGTGTGGATGGCCAACGGCCTGCCCACGCCGGCCTATCGCGTACTGGATGCGGAGACCGACTGGAATGCTGTGGTGGATGCCTTGGGGCTGCCCATCTTTGTGAAACCCGCCCGTGAAGGTTCGAGCGTGGGCGCCACCAAAGTGACTGCGGTGGAGCAACTGCCGGAAGCCTACGCTGCCGCTGCGCGCCATGACGCGCTGGTGCTTGCGGAAGCCTTCGTTTCGGGGCAGGAACTCACCTGTGCTTTTCTTTGCGACCAGGCGTTGCCAGTCGTACGGATTGTTGCCCCTTCGGGTAACTACGACTACCAGAACAAATACTTTACCGACACCACCCAGTATTTTTGCCCAAGTGGTTTGCCGCAGGCACTTGAGCAGGAGGTTCAGTCCCTGGTGCTGGCGGCCGCCCGCTACCTGGGGTGCCGTGGTTGGGGCCGGGCGGACGTGATGCTGGACGGGGAAGGCCGGCCTTTCCTGCTGGAGATGAATACGTCCCCGGGGATGACCGGACACTCGTTGGTGCCGATGGCCGCCCGTGCGGCGGGCCTGAGCTTTGAAACGCTGTGCCTGAAGATTCTGGAGTTGGCCCGCCTTGGTTAAGGTCTTTCGCCGCAACCAGCGACAGAGCCGCGAAGCCGCAGGCCTGTGGGACAGGCCGTGGGCGCTGAACCTGATGGCCGACACGCTCTACGCGGTCGGTATCCTGGCCCTGTCCTATGCCGCAGGCGTGGCGGTGCTGCGCATGCCGCTGTTGCCGGTGAAAGAACTGGAGGTGCTCAGTCCGCTCAACCGGGTGGACCCGAAGCATCTGGAGTATGCGTTGCGGGCCAACCTGAAGGGGAACTTCTTCACCCTGCGGCTGGATGAAGTGCGGGCGGCATTCGAGCAGGTGCCGTGGGTACGACGGGCGGAAGTGCGTCGGCGTTGGCCCGACGGGCTCGAGCTGGAAGTGCAGGAGTACGAGGCCGCCGCTCAGTGGTTCGAGGCGGACGGTGACAACTCCCGCCTGGTAAGCCAGGAGGGCGAAGTGTTTGCCGCCAGGAGCCGTGAGCCCCTGCCGCTGTTCAAGGGGCCAGATGGCTCGGCGGCGACGATGTTGGCGCGGTACCAGATCCTGCAGGAACAACTGGCCCCGGTGGGGCGCAGCCCGGAGGAATTGGTGCTGACCCCGCGGCAGGCGTGGAAGGTAAGGCTGGATGATGGGTTGAGCCTGGAGTTTGGTCGTGACGAGGGCTTGGATAGCTTTTCGGAGCGGCTGACCCGCTTTGTTTCGGTACAGCAGGAGATGGCCAAGAAATTCCGCGATCCGGTTGCAGTGGTGGATCTGCGTTACCCCAACGGATTCGCGGTCAAGACCAGTAGCCGCGGGAACAAGACAGACAAGCAGGGAAAGAAATGAGCAGGGAAAGCAAGGATTTGATCGTTGGCCTGGATATCGGCACCTCGAAAGTGGTGGCGGTGGTTGCCGAGGTACGGCCCGATGGGGTGCTGGAGGTCTTGGGCATCAGCAACCAGCAAGCCAAGGGCCTGAAAAAGGGTGTGGTGGTGGACATCGAGGCAACGGTGGAGTCCATCTCGCGCGCGATCGAGGAGGTTTCCCAGGTTGCGCAGTGCCGGGTTTCCCATGTGGCGACGGGGATCGCCGGCAGCCACATCCGCAGTTTCAACTCCAACGGCATGGTGGCGATCAAGGACAAGGAGGTCACCCAGAATGATGTGGAGCGGGTGCTTGAAACTGCCCGAGCCATGCCTTTGCCGGCGGACCAGCAAGTGCTGCACGTGATGACCCAGGAGTTCATCATCGACGGTCAGGACGGAGTTCGCGTGCCGATCGGGATGAGTGGGGTGCGGCTGGAGGTGAAGGTTCACATCGTGACGGGTGCTGTTTCCGCCGCCCAGAACATCGTCAAGTGCGTCAAGCGCTGTGGTCTCGAGGTGGAAGACCTAGTGCTGCAGCAACTGGCTTCCAGCTATGCGGTGCTGTCGGACGACGAGCGCGAACTGGGTGTGTGCCTTGTGGACATTGGTGGCGGGACCACGGACATCGCGGTGTTCACCGATGGCGCGATCCGGCACACGGCAGTGATTCCAATCGCCGGCGACCAGATTACCAACGACATTGCCATGGCACTGCGTACGCCCATCCCGGATGCGGAGGAGATCAAGATCCGGCATGGTGTGGCCCTCCAGCAGCTGGCGGAACCCGAACAGATGATTGATGTGCCCGGCATCGGCGAGCGGGGGCCGCGCAAGCTCTCCCGTCAGGCGCTGGCCGACGTCATCCAGCCGCGGGTGGAAGAGCTTTTCCAGTTGGTGCAGGCCGAATTGCGCCGCAGCGGTTACGAGGAATTGCTTTCCTCCGGCATCGTGCTTACGGGTGGATCCGCGGTGATGGAAGGGATGGGGGAACTGGGGGAAGAGATCTTCCACATGCCGGTGAAGGTGGGTATTCCCAAGTACGAGGGCCCGATGGCTGAGGTGGTGCGGCACCCCCGCTTCGCCACGGCCATGGGGCTGATCATCGATGCGGCGGGCCATCGGCGGCGGGGCTATGTGCCAAGCGATGGCGGGTCGGTCAAGCAGGTGTGGTCGAAGATGAAGTCGTGGTTTGAAAAGAACTTCTGAACAGGGTCAGTGCTTTTGCGGTAGTGCAGTTTGCTTGAAATGGGGATCACCGTAACCGCGCGGTTGCGGAGAGTGGGGCTGGAAGGCCGCGCTCTGCGCGCAGGACGAGCAGGGACAGGTGAGACAAGGCTAGGTACATAGGTATAACGGAGGGCAACCAAAATGTTCGAGATCATCGATAAGGAACCGTCTGGAACCATCATCAAGGTGGTGGGTGTGGGTGGCGCGGGAGGTAATGCCGTCGATCACATGATTCGCGAAGGCATGCAGGGCGTGGATTTCATCTGCGCCAATACCGATGCCCAGGCGTTGAGCCGCGTGGCGGCGCCGGTGCGTATCCAGCTCGGCAAGACCGGGCTGGGGGCCGGCGCCAAGCCTGATCAGGGGCGCGTGGCCGCCATTGAAGAGCGGGAGACCATCGCCGATGCGCTCAAAGGAGCGCACATGGTTTTCATCACCGCTGGCATGGGCGGCGGCACCGGAACCGGTGCCGCCCCGGTGGTGGCCGAGGTGGCGCGCGACATGGGCATCCTTACCGTGGGCGTGGTGACCAAGCCTTTCCTCTTCGAAGGCAAGCGGATGCGCGCGGCTGAAGCGGGTATCGAGGAACTGGCCAAGCACGTGGATTCTTTGATTGTCATCCTCAATGAGCGCCTGATGGAGGTGTTGGGCGACGACGTATCCATGCAGGAAGCTTTCAAGGCAGCCGATGACGTGCTTCACAACGCGGTAGGAGGGATTGCCGAGATCATCAACTCCCCCGGTCTGGTCAACGTGGACTTCGAGGACGTTCGGACCCTGATGGGTGAGATGGGTATGGCGATCATGGGGTCCGCCCTTGCCGCCGGCATCGATCGCGCCCGCTTGGCTGCCGAGCAGGCCGTAACCAGTCCGCTGCTGGAGGGTATGTCGATTGCAGGAGCGCGAGGCGTGCTGGTGAACATCACGGCTTCCACTGCCTTGAAGATGAAGGAAGTGAACGAGGTGATGAGCACCATCAAGGAGTATGCCGCCGAAGATGCGCAGATCTTCTTTGGTGCTGTATTCGACGAAGCGATGGAAGACCGCCTGCGCGTCACCGTGGTTGCCACCGGACTGGGCCAGCAGCAAAAGGCTGCCAAGCCAGACATGAGGCTGGTGCAGCGCACCGGGACGCACGACGTGCCGGTCGCTCCCAACTACGAAGACTACGCCTTGCCGTCGGTATTCCGGAACGGCCGTAGCCAGGCCTTGAGCGCAGTGGAAGCCATGACAGCCAATGGGGTGGATAAGTACGACATCCCGGCGTTCCTGCGCAAGCAGGCTGACTGATGGCGGGCAGCGGTGCCGGGCACAAGCCCTCCGGGCCCGGCACCGGACTGCGTGTCAGCAAACTGGCGGGCGCGGGCGTTAGCTTGCGGTGAGTGCTAAACTTCAACAACAAACTTTTGCAATCGGGTTAGGCCCAGGTACCGTGGGCCATGGTAGATCGACATGCTCAGGCAACGTACCCTCAAGTCCCTGATATCCGCCACGGGCGTAGGCCTGCATAGCGGTCTCAAGGTGAGGATTACGCTCCGGCCGGCAGCTGTGGACACAGGTGTGGTGTTCCGCCGCGTGGACTTGGACCCGCCGGTGGAGTTGCGCACCGATCCCCTCGCCGTCACCGACACCAGTATGGCTTCCTGCCTCAAGAACGGGCAGGTGAAGATCGGTACGGTGGAACATCTGATGTCAGCCCTGTGCGGGTTGGGCGTGGACAACGTGTTTGTGGATGTGGACGCTCCGGAAATCCCCATCCTCGATGGAAGCGCAGGTCCTTTTGCATTCCTGATCCAGTCTGCCGGGCTGGAAGAACAGAATGCGCCCAAGCGATTCATTCGGGTTCGTAAGGCTGTGGAGGTGAGGGACGGAGACAAGTGGGCCCGTTTCGACCCTTACGACGGATACCGCCTCACTTTCTCCATCGTATTTCCTCACCCGGCGATCAAGCGTTCAGCAACCACTGTGACGGTGGATTTTGCCGACAACTCCTATGTGCGGGAGATTGCCCGGGCGCGCACCTTTGGCTTCACACAGGAAGTGGAGTTTCTTTGGGAGCGCGGGTTGGCCTTGGGGGGCAACCTCGAGAATGCGATTGTGATGGATGAATATCGCGTGCTCAACGCAGACGGGTTGCGCTTTGCCGACGAGTTCGTTCGCCACAAGATCCTTGATGCCGTGGGTGACCTGTATCTGGTGGGCCACCCATTGCTGGCGTCTTTCTCAGCTCACAAATCTGGTCATGCCCTCAACAACCAGTTGCTCCGTGCCCTGCTGGCGGACGAGAGTGCTTGGGAGCTGGTTTCGTTCGAGAATCCCGAATCCACCCCGGCGACGGTCTCGGGCCTGTACGTGCCCCTCGCGGCCTGATCGGTTCCCGCGTTGTGTTTCTCCTGCGTCTGCTCTTCATCCTGGCGGTTGCGGTCAGTGCTCTGTTAATCATTTTTTACATTGTCACTGGAGATCGTAGGTGGCTGTCGCGGGCCGGAAAAATCGTGCGGATGGCAATCTGGGCTGGGCTGTTGGTTTTATCACTGTTTTTTGTGGAGCGTGTCCTCCCTCATTGAGAGGCTCAATTGCTTCGGGCGATTAGATTGTGCAGCGCACAAGCCAGTGGCGAATCCTCAGGCAAACTGTTTGCCAGATTTGCAAGTGCGGAACGTCCAGACGGACCAATGTGCCGGACGGGAGGGCGTTTGATATGGGTCAAGTCCCGTTCATTTGTAAAATTTCGAACTTGAACTTTGATTTCTATTTCTGTAACTTCCAGTCCTCGAAAACATAACTCGTCGCGCAGGGTGGGTTCCAGTTGTTTCAACTTCGCGGCGACCGCGCCATTCTTGGCACGGAGAATCAGCTTCCCCGCTTTAAGATTGGCCACGTGGCATGCGCTGGCCAGCATCTCGGGGGTGACCTGAAGAAAAACCTCTTGAGCGCGGCCGAGTCGGCGCGCGTGGCTCTCGAGTTGCGCGAGTGCTTCAGAGGTTCTCATGAACGAGTCGAGTGGTCGGCTTGCCATGGGCTTGCGAGGAGGAAAAAGTGCATATTATTGTGGTCTCCGACCGGATGGCAACGGCCAAGACCGTCACCCTGACGCGTCTACACGTCACCCTGCTGGTGGCGGTCTTCGTGGCAGCGGTGCTGGGTGTATCCAGTTTGCTTTGGTTCATGGCCGGTCGCTCTGGTGAAGATCTCAGGCTCCCCATGGTGCACGAAGTTGCCTTGGGCGTACGCGCTGAAGAGGCACAGAAAACCCAGGAGCTGACGCGCGAACATCTGAATGTGATGGCGGTCAAGCTTGGTCAGATGCAGGCGGAATTGCTGCGTCTTGACTCCCTTGGTGAGCGTCTGGGCAAGCTGGTCGGTGTGAAATCTTCTGACTTCAAAGCGCTGGACAAACAGCCGAAGGGGGGGCAGGGCGGCCCTTTCGTGGCGGCGAGCACGCCAATCAGTTCGGGTGAGTTGGAGCGTGCTCTGGATGAATTGTCCCGCGAGGTTCAGACCCGTAGCGAGTATCTGGATCTGATTGAAAACGAGATTCTCGAGGAGCGTTTGCGCGCCGCCCGCCTGCCGACGGTAATGCCGGTGAATACCAACTGGACATCCGGCTTTGGTGTGCGCTCCGACCCCTTCACTCATCAGCGCGCTGTGCATGAAGGGCTGGATTTCCCCGCTCCATCCGGGACGCCCATCGTTGCCGCGGCTGCAGGTGTGGTGATCAACGCCGAGTACCATCCCCAGTACGGGAATATGGTCGAGGTGGATCACGGTCATGATCTGGTGACGCGTTACGCTCACGCCTCGCGGATCACAGTGCGTCCCGGTGCAGTGGTCAATCGCGGCCAGAAAATTGCCGAGGTGGGTTCCACCGGTCGTTCCACCGGGTCTCACCTGCACTTCGAGGTTCGCGTGGCGGGTGTCGCTCGCAATCCGGTGAAGTTCCTGGAGCCGGGCGGGGCTGCCCAGATGGCCCAGCGGCGCTAACCGGTACGACCTTCGATCTTGCAAAGGGCCGCTTGCGGCCCTTTGTGCTTTTCGGGGTTCCTTTTCAGCGGGTGCCCGTGAACCCGGCATGTTAGAATCCCGCCCTTTATGCCTCCCCGAGTTTGGCTCGTATGATCGCAGGACTGCTCAAGAAGATTTTCGGTAGCCGTAACGACCGGCTGGTGCGCCAGTACTCCGGGACGGTGCGGGCCATCAACGCGCTGGAGGCTGGTTTCGCGGCTTTGTCTGACGAACAGTTGCGTGTCAAGACTGAAGAATTCAAAGCCCGTGTGGCCAAGGGCGAAACACTCGACGCGCTGCTCCCTGAGGCATTTGCAGCAGTCAGGGAGGGGGGGAAACGTGCTCTAGGCATGCGCCACTTTGACGTTCAGCTCATCGGCGGGATGGTTCTGCATTACGGCAAGATCGCCGAGATGCGTACAGGTGAGGGTAAGACGCTCATGGCGACGCTGCCGGCTTACCTGAATGCACTGGCGGGTAAAGGTGTACATGTCGTGACGGTTAACGACTACCTTGCCCAACGGGACGCGGACTGGATGGGGCGGATTTACCGCTTCCTGGGCCTGACGGTAGGCTGCAACCTCTCCCAGATGAGCCACGAGGAAAAGCAGGCCGCTTACGGGGCAGACATCACCTACGGCACCAACAACGAGTTCGGGTTCGATTACCTGCGGGACAATATGGTCTATGCCGCGACCGATCGGGTGCAGCGGCCGCTTAATTTCGCCATCGTTGATGAGGTTGACTCCATCCTGATTGACGAGGCGCGCACGCCGCTAATCATTTCCGGACAAGCAGAGGACCACACCGAGCTTTACCAGCACCTCAATCGGGTTGCTCCGCTCCTCAATCGATGCGAAGAGGAGAATGGCCCGGGGGATTACTGGGTGGATTTGAAGGGGCATCAGGTATTGCTGACGGAGGAGGGGCACGAGCATGCCGAGCGGATTCTCGCCAGCGAGGGCCTGCTGCCTGAAGGGCGGAGCTTGTACGAGCCAGCCAACATTCTGTTGATGCACCATCTGTATGCGGCCCTCAAGGCCCATAGTCTGTACCACAAGGATCAGCAATATGTGGTGCAGCATGGCGAAGTGGTGATCGTGGATGAGTTTACCGGTCGCCTGATGCCGGGGCGGCGCTGGTCTGACGGTCTCCACCAGGCCGTGGAGGCCAAGGAGGGGGTGAAAATCCAGAACGAGAATCAGACCCTGGCCTCGATCACCTTCCAGAACTATTTCCGGATGTATGCCAAGCTCGGTGGCATGACCGGCACGGCTGACACGGAAGCCTATGAATTCCACCAGATCTATGGTCTGGAAACAGTGGTCATCCCCACCCACCGGCCCATGATCCGCAAGGATCACATGGACAAGGTGTACCGCACCGCCAAGGAGAAGTATGACGCAATCCTGGACGACATCCGGGATTGCCATGAACGGGGGCAGCCGGTGCTGGTCGGAACAACCTCGATCGAGAATTCGGAACTCCTCTCCGGGCTGCTCGATCAAGCCAAGCTGCCCCATCAGGTGCTCAATGCCAAGCAGCACGCCAAGGAGGCCGAGATTGTCGTCCAGGCGGGGCGGCCGGGTGTGATCACCATCGCCACGAACATGGCCGGCCGCGGTACCGACATTGTGTTGGGCGGCAACGTGGAAAAGCAGATTGCTGCTCTCAAGGACGACGAAGGCATTCCGGCGGAGGACAAGGATGCCCGCATCCAGGCCTTGCGCAGCGAATGGCAGGGACTGCACGAGAAGGTGGTCGCGGCTGGCGGTTTGCACATCATCGGTTCGGAAAGGCACGAATCGCGGCGGATCGACAACCAGTTGCGGGGGCGTTCCGGGCGCCAGGGCGATCCGGGCTCCAGTCGCTTCTACCTCTCGCTGGAAGATCCTCTGCTCAAGATCTTCGCCGGAGAGCGCCTCAACGCCATCATGGTTCGGCTGAAAATGCCCGAGGGCGAAGCGATCGAGCACCCGATGGTCAGCCGTTCCCTGGAATCCGCCCAGCGCAAGGTGGAGCAGCGCAACTTCGACATTCGCAAGCAATTGCTGGAGTATGACGACGTTGCCAACGACCAGCGCAAGGTGATCTACGCCCAGCGTAACGAGTTGCTCGAAACCGAGGATATCTCGGAAACCATCACCGCCATGCGCCAGGGCGTGCTGCACGATCTCTTCCGTGCCCATGTGCCTGCCGAGAGTGTGGAAGAGCAGTGGGATCTGCCGGGGCTCCACAACGCGCTCAAGGGGGAGTTCCAACTGGATCTGCCGGTTGAAGACTGGGTCAAGGTCGAGCCCACCCTGTCGGACGAAGATATCCTCCACCGCATCGTCAGCGCTGCCGACCAAGCCTACGAGGCCAAGGTCGGCCTGGTCAGCCGGGAAGCCTGGCTCCAGTTCGAGCGCAACGTGATGCTGCAGAATCTGGATAGCCATTGGCGCGAGCATCTGGCGGCACTGGACCATCTGCGTCAGGGAATCCACCTGCGTGGCTACGCCCAGAAAAACCCGAAGCAGGAATACAAGCGGGAAGCCTTCGAACTGTTCGAGTCCCTGTTGCAGACCGTGCGGGTAGAGGTGACCAGGCTGCTGGTCAATGTCCAGATCCGCACCGAGGAGCAGCTCGAAGACACCGAGCCCAGCCCCGGCGTCGAGAACGTGCAGTACCATCACGCGGATTACGACGAGGCCCTCGGGGCCGAGCCGCAGCAACCTGCGCCCACCCTGGTCTCGGCTGCGGACAAGATCGGCCGCAATGACCCGTGCCCCTGCGGTTCGGGGAAGAAGTACAAACACTGTCACGGCAAGCTTTCCTGATCGGCTTGCCGTTGTCTGTCGCGCCAGGGCGCCCCGCAGTGGGCGCCCTTGTCATTTCAACCTGAGTTTTCGCTGGGAGCCGACATCATGGCCGTGAACCTGCCCCTGCCCGATCCTGCAACCCTCAAGCCTGTCGCTGGCCTCCGCGTAGGGGTGGCCGAAGCGGGTATCCGAAAGGCGAACCGCCGCGATCTCACCTTGTTTGAACTGGCACCGGGTAGCCGGGTGGCGGGCGTGTTCACGCTGAATCGCTTCTGTGCCGCTCCTGTCCAGGTGTGCAAGGCGCACCTGGCCTCCGGGGGGGGCGCGCAGATTCGCGCGCTGGTCATCAACACGGGTATCGCCAACGCCGGCACAGGCGAGTCTGGCCTACAGGCCGCCCGAGCCACCTGCGAAGCGGTCGCCGGGCTGATGGGCGTGCCCCCTCAGGCCGTTCTGCCCTTTTCCACCGGGGTGATCATGGAATCCCTACCCGTGGACCGGCTGGTGGCCGGGTTGCCGCGCTGCCAGACGGCCTTGGCCGCAGACAACTGGTTCGCGGCGGCCCAGGGCATCATGACCACTGATACCCAGCCCAAGGCTGCCAGCCGCCAGATCGAACTGGGTGGCCGGCTGGTTACCGTCACCGGGATCAGCAAGGGCGCCGGGATGATCAAGCCCAACATGGCGACCATGCTGGGTTTCGTTGCCACCGATGCGACGATTGCCCAGGCTGCCCTCGAGCAACTGGTTCGCGAGGTGGCGGACGGTTCGTTCAACTGTGTCACCGTAGACGGCGATACCTCCACCAACGACAGCTTCATCCTCATTGCCACCGGCGCTGCGGGCACTCCGGAGATCGCCGATTTCGCCTCCGGTGACGGTGCGCGGCTCAAGGCCGCCATATCGGAGGTCGCGGTACAACTCGCCCAGGCTATCGTCCGCGATGGCGAGGGGGCCACCAAGTTTCTCGCCATCCAGGTAGAGGGGGGCGCGGACCGTGACGAGTGCAAGGCAGTGGGCTACGCCATCGCTCATTCGCCCCTGGTCAAGACCGCCTTCTTCGCGTCGGACCCCAACCTGGGCCGGATTCTCGCCGCCATCGGGAATTCCGGCGTGGTCGGGCTGGACGTGGGAAAGGTCCGGTTGTGGCTGGACGACGTGCTGGTTGCCTGCGAGGGCGGGCGCAATCCCGCCTACCAGGAAGAAGACGGTGCCCGGGTCATGGCCCAGGCGGAAATCACCATTCGCGTGGATCTGGCGCGAGGTGTCGCTGCTGCGACCACCTGGACCTGTGATTTCTCCTACGACTACGTCAAGATCAACGCCGACTA
>DAITAZ010000055.1:0-20369 GCA_036824045.1 Rhodocyclaceae bacterium | reverse complement strand
TGCCGTGCGGGCGCAGCCGGTCGACGGGGCAGTTCCATCACAGGGTACAGAAGGTCAGATCAAAGGAGAGATCGGTCTCGCACTGCCGGGCACGGGCGAGATTGTCGAAGCACATGAAGCGGATGTTGAGCGCGTAACGGTTGGCGCTGACTTCCGGGATGACGCCGTCGCTGCGCTTGAGCGCGACCCGCACCATCTGCGCCGTCCGCCCCGCGAGCATGAGCTGGAAAGAACCGCGGGCGGCCTGCTGGGGTTCTGGCCGGCCACTGGCACGCAACAGGCGCAGCACGATGGCCAGCGCATCCCGGATGGGCAGCATGGGATTGAGCCAGCCCATCAGGTCTCGCTGCCGTTCTTCGGTGGGACGGTTAAGCCAGTAATGGTAGGAAGGCAGGTCGAACTCCGACAAGCCACCGGGAATGCCAGCCCGGCCCTTGATGCTCATCAGCCAGTCGTTCTCCCGCAAATGCTGGCCGGTCTTGCCGGTGAGACTGCGCAGCGAACCGCTGGCCTGCTCGATCTCGAACAGGGCACCGGACAGGGCTTCGGTGGAAATGTCGGGATTGGCCTGGTAGCCGATCAACACCTGCCGCTGCCGCTCCAGCTCCTGCATCAGATCGATCTTCAGATCGGCGCGGCCCGCCACATCAATCACCTCGAACAGGGTGAGCATGGCCACATGGTGCTCAAGGGCACCGCTTGCGCGCGAGAAATGGGCGGCTTTTTCGAAAAGGTCTTCCAGCCTCAGCAACGTCCTGATGCGCTCGCTGAAAGGAAACTCGTAGGTGATCATCAACTACCGCCGAGGCGCGTGAATTCGACAGAAAATGATAACACAGGCCCTTTGTCAAGCAGGCGCGGCGCTTTTGGCAAGCGAGAGGTATTTCGCGTGAAGCGCCGCCACCTGACCGGCGAGCGTATCAATGGTGCCACCATTGTCCAGCACATCGTCCGCTGCCGCGAGCCGTTCGCCCCGGCTGGCCTGGGCCGCCATGATAGCCAGCACCTCCGGCTCGGTCAGGCCGCTGCGTACCCGCACGCGCCGCACCTGCTCGGCCTCGGGGCAATCCACAACCAGCAACCGGTCCACGCGGCTGCGGTAGTCGCCGGATTCGAGTAGCAGGGGCACCACCAGCACGACATAGGGCGCCTGGCTGTGCAGGCACTGGCGAGCACTCTCGGCGCGGATCAGAGGGTGCAGCACAGCTTCCAGCCGACGCCGGGCTGCCGCATCGGTGAAAACCAACTGACGCATGGCCGCACGGTCCAGCGCACCATCGGCGCGAAGCACCTGCTCGCCAAAAGTCGAGCGGATGGCCGCCATGGCGGCCCCACCGGGACCGGTGAGGGCGTGGGCGATCGCGTCGGTATCCACCAGACCGGCGCCCAGCGCTGCAAAGAGATCGGCGGCGGCACTCTTGCCACTGCCAATGCCTCCTGTCAGCCCAACGATGAAGGGTCTGCTAGCGGCCATGCTGGACCTGGCATTCGAGCCGGCTGAGGCCCGACGAGGCGCCGCCCACCCGGTCGGCCCATTTGCGCACCACGTCCGGCATCCCGGTCAAATCCAGCGCCAGGCGGGCATCGCCATAATTACGGCTGGTGAGCCGGGCATTGCGCACCCCTTGCAAGCGCAGGCCGGCGAGCCGCTCGCGGGCCCCGGCCTCGGTGCGGTACAAGCCCAGCGAAACCACCGGGCCCAAGGCGCGGTCATCGGTCATCACCGCCACATCAGCCACACCTTGCCCACGCAGTCTGTCCGCCGCCAGGGCCGCCTCGCCCTGGGTCGTGAAACCGGAAATCAGCACCCAATAGCGCACACCTCCGCTCACCGTCCGCTCATTGACCTGAAGCCCCTCCTTTGCCGCCGGCCTGAGATGGCTGGTGGCGCGCGCCACCGCATCGGCAGTGCCCGAGAGGGAAAGACAAATGGGAGAAA
Source organism: Rhodocyclaceae bacterium (assembly GCA_036824045.1). Lineage (GTDB taxonomy): Bacteria > Pseudomonadota > Gammaproteobacteria > Burkholderiales > Rhodocyclaceae > DAITAZ01. The sequence continues at coordinate 18,430 of DAITAZ010000055.1, read as the reverse complement.
GTACCGGCACGACGGCCTTGGCGGGATCGGAGGTGGAATCGGCGGCCACGTCCTTCCGGTTTTCACCGCCTTGCTGAGGCGGGAGCAGGCTGATCGCCTCAGGCTTCAGTTGGTTTTGCAGGCGCTCGGGCTCCCGCCCGGTGGCGAGCGACCCCATGTAACCGGCTGCGTGCAAGTAGAAAAAGACATTGGCTGCCAGCAGCAAGAGAAAAAATAGTCGAATCGCCATGATGACGCAAAGCTTACTCGATTTGCCCCCCGCTTGGAGACGCGGCCTGCCCTGCGGCAAGCCCGGCACCATTCAAGCCTTGCTGTAGAGCGCGTGACGGCGGAAGAACTGGAGGCACACCCTCAGCTTGCCCCGCTGTTCATCGTCCAGGGCGTCGAAGCTCACCCCATGCAGCTGATTGCCCCCGGCTCCCGGGCGGGACCACACCACCCGCGCCTGCAGACGCAACGGGGCCTGGGTGCGGAAGGTTTCCGGATTGTCGTGGGGCAGGCGGATGGCGAGCCTGACCTGCCCCCCCACGGGCAATGCCGCGGGTAGCACCAGACTCGCGCCACTGAGGGCAAAGTCTGCGGTCACGCCTTCCAGCTGCCGCTCCGCCAGCTCCACGGTCACCAAAAGACTATTGGGCGCCCGGGGGACCGCCCGTTGCTCCTCTTCCGCGCGCGGCACGGCCGGCCACCCCGCTTCAAAATCGAACCGGGCAATGGCCTCGGCAAGGGAGCGGGCGGCCTGCTCCAAGCGCAGGCCAATGGCGCCAACGGTTTCCAGCCGGGCCTCCCGGTCGTGCAAGGCATTGAGCAGATTATCCTGCCGGGCAATCTCTTCCGAACGCGGGCCAAGGCCCAGGCCAAGACCGCTCCGGGGTCCATCGGGCTGGCGCTCGTTCCCGGGCGAACCGGCACTGCCTGCCGCAGCAGGGCGCGCGATCCCTGCGTTGGCGGCAATCTGCGCGACGATGGCATCGACCTCGTCGGACGAGCGCCGCGATTGCTCGGCCAAGGTACGAATATCGTGGGCCAGTTCGGCGAACTCTCGACCCGCCTCGCCGGCGCGGCCGGACTCCATCACCACATTCATGGCGAGCAGACGCGTTTCGTCCGCCATGGCCCGGGTGTTGCCGATCAGCCCCCAAATTCGGTCGGTGGCCCGATTGAGGGCATCGTCCGCCTCGGGCGCCTGGGTGTCCCCCACCTCGCCAGAGATGCGCGGCTCCGACTGGGGTGGCACGCTTGCTTCCGGCACTTGGACGGCCTGACGGTCAGGATGGGTGATCTCGGCAATCTGCAACGCCGACTGGCTGAGCTGCCGGCAGCATTCATCCGCCAGCCGCAGCAGGGCGGAGACCCTCACCCGGGTGTGGGCCACGGCAGCCAGCAGCGGATCCTGCTCGGGCTGGGGTGACGCCGGCTCCTGAATGCGCCCCTCGGCCAGCGGCACGACGGCCTCGGTGACGCGCACCATGCGCTCAACCCCCAGGCGGGCCAGCCAGGCACCCAACACCAGCAGCAGCACCATCAGCGCCGCGCCGCGCCACAAGGTCTGCAATCTGAGTTCGGAAACGGCGGCGGCCAGCGCACCCGGCACTTCGCGACCAGAGGCGGGCAAGGCGTCTAGCGCGAGAATCCCCAGCCAGCGGTCCGTCACCAGCGCCAACATGGCAATCACGAAGGCGGCCACCACAGCGCCCCCTCCCTGCCCACTGCTCGCCAGCCCCTGCCACCAGGGCTGCACCTGTGTCTCGTTGCTCACGTTCCCCACTCCGACCGGATTGCACTTGTTCGGGTCAACAGTAGCGGATCGAACCGCACCGGCTAACGCAGAAAAAGGGAGAAAAAACCGGCGGGCAAGCCAGGGAAGCCTGCCCACCGGTGAGGCCCGGTGTGCCCAGGGAGTCGGTAGGCACGGTCCGGGAGGGAACAACGGCTAGGATCAGAAACTGCGGGTGTAACGCACGGCCGCCATGTTTTCCGGCGCAGCGCTGCGGTCGTGGTCCGGCTGCAACCGGCGGACCAGCCCGAACATCCAGCCCCCCTCCCGGGTGGGCAGGGTATAGGTGGCCTCGTAGCGGCGCTCCATTCCCTGAGGCTTGAGGCTCACATCGTGACGCGCCCGCACAACGTTGCCTTGAGCGTCGACGTCCTTCGGCAGGTCGAACGTCATCACCCCGGCTGTCGCCCGCATGGGCGAGGAAACAGTTAGCGTCATGCGGTCATCGCGCAGCCAGGTGCTGGATTTGACCAGCCCCAGCGTTGCCGCTCGGCTTCTCAGGTTGGAGACCCCGGCCACGAGGCTGTTGGCCGGATTGTTGAAAGAGGCTGTGCTGGCAAGGCTCACGGATGCGGCCAGCGCCAGGTCCGGCGCGGGCGTCCACGCCGCCTGCAGATTGGTGACCGTGGTGTTCGGGCTGGCGCCCAGCGCGAACAACGACCCGGAAGCGCCCCCCAGAAGGCCCGACTGCTCGTTGAGCCGCGCCACGCTGCCCGACACCACGGCGGAATCGGTCTTGTGGGCGAGTTCCGCCATCACCATGCTGGCACGCAGGGATTTGTGCGCGGCGCCCTCGTCCAGTTGCGTCGCGAGGGAACGCCCGGCACTGTTGACCAGCCCCATCTTGAGGGTGGTGCCCTGGCCGAGGGAAAAACCACTGGCAAAGTGATTGTGGTTGGCGACCAGATTCATGTAGGGGTTGCCGAAGCGCTCCAGGGATGTGGTCAGCTCCGGTGCAGCGGCGCCCGCCAGTCCGAAATAGCGGGTGGCAAAGCCGTTGGCGCCCACACTCCACTCCCGGCCATCCACCCCCTGGCTGGTGAGGGAGAAGCCCCCCATCCGGGGCAGCGGGCTGCGGCCACGCTCGTAGGCGGCCACGGCGCTGGTGGCCGGAGGGCCTTCCCGTGCCTGGGCGTGCGGCGTCCACCGGTTGTCGAGGCTCGCCACCAGCCGGCGGGTGCCGCCCGCGCCGTCGGGGAGCACCCGCTCCGCCAGCCCCAGCATGCGCTCCCCATTCCCCAGAACCCCGGTGAGACTGAGGCTTGCCGCCGGCGCCACGGTCTTGCCCAGATCGAACTGGTAGTCCCGTCCGAAACTGTCAAAGCCCACCACCTGGAACAACCCGGCCGTGCTGGCCTGGCTGATGGAGGCGCGGAACGCGGCCGCCGGGCTGATGTAAGACCCCGACAGGGTACCGGAGCCGCTCCCGGTGGGGCTGGTGACAACCCCCTGGGCTGCCATGGCGTTCTGCAGGTTCAACAGGCCGCGCCCATACACCTCATCCGCCCCGGGCGCGCCCAGGTCGGTGGCGGAATTGAGCAGGATGCTGGTCACCTGAGCAGCCGTCAGCCTGGGCCAGCGGGCCCAGATCACGGCCGCGGCGCCACTGACCTGGGGCGCCGCCATCGAGGTGCCCGACAAAGAGGTATAGGTGCCGTTCAGGTAAGTGGAGTAGATGCCCGACCCCGGGGCCACCAGATAGTAGTCCTTGGTGTCGCCGGCCCGGTTGGAGAACCAGGTGATGGTGTTGTTGGCATCCACCGCGCCCACGGCAATCATCTGCCCTTTTGCCCAGCTCTCCTTGGCAAAACGGGCGGGATAGGCGGGATTGGCCCAGCCGTTGTTGCCGGAGGATGCCACCAGCAGCAGCCCGCCATTGATGGCGGCCTGGTAGGCGGAGGTATCGGGAGCCGCCGCACCGCCAAAGCTCATGTTCAGCACCTTGGCCTTGCCCACGGCGTAGCGCAGGGCCCGGTCCACCGTCGTGCTGTCCGTGGAGCCGGTTCCGAAGACCTTGAGCGACATGACCTTGGCAGCGGGGGCCACACCGTACATGCCCACCCCATCCCGGGCGGCGGCGACAATGCCGGCCACGTGCGTGCCGTGCCCCGCCTCGTCGGTGGTGCTGGTGTTGTTCGCCAGGAAATTGTAGCCCCTGACGATCCGGCCACTGAGCTGGCCAGTCGCCGTGTTGAGGCCGGTATCCACCACGCCGACCACCAGACCGGACCCCTTGGCCCCCGCGTTGTGCGCGTAGTTCGCCTTGATCTGGTTGACGAAGGGGGAGCGTATGGCTTCGACCGCCAGTTGGGTGGCCGTCGCATCGAGCCGGAACTCCACCTCGCCTTCAGCCAGTGCTGCCATCGGCAGCAAGGCCAGGGCCACGGCGGCGGCCACGGGTTTCTGAGCGAACATCTGGTGCTCCTTTCGGATATCTGTGGATCCAAAAGGCACACGCAAACGCTAGACGAGCGCGCCTCACGGCAGCCCCGCTACCATGATTCGCGGCATACGCCACGAACATTAGGCCGGAGGCTTTGCGTCCCCGCCTTTCGACGGGTTTGCCTTTGTTGTGTGAGGGTTTACGGGCGGCAGTGCAAGAGATGAAGGAGCTCTGTTGCCATTTGGAGACAGGTTGCCAAGACTTTCGCAACCCATTGTTTGGCAAGCAAAATCATTGCAACAAAGTGCAAAAGCGGGAAAATCCCGGACGGCAATGCCCTCAATGAGAGCGGAAATCCAATACTGGCGCGGGTTTCCAGCCGATGGGAGGGCTTACGGGAAGGGGCTAGGCCAGGCGGGCGAGCAGACGAATGTCACCGCCCACACGCCGCAAGTCCTTGAGAATCAGACTCGTTTTGCCGTCCAATTTCTCCAGCACGGGAAGATTGAACATGCCCTGTGCCACAGAGCCCAAGAGAACGGGCGCAAGGTAGATGAGCACCTCATCCACCAGCCGGGCCCGCAGGAGCGAGCCATTGAGCTTGAATCCGGCCTCGGCCATGACCTCGTTGATGCCCCGCCGGCCCAGTTCGGCCAGCAGAGCCGCCAGGTCCACCTTGCCGACCGGGTTCGGCAGCAGCAGCACCTGGGCGCCGGCCGCCTCCAGCGCGGCCTGGCGTTCCGGTGCCGCGACGGCACCGACCACCAAAGTAGCGCCACCGGCCAGGATGCGCGCGCCGGGGGGAGTCTCCAGCCGGCTATCCACGACCACCCGCAGCGGCTGGCGCTCCACCGGCAGCCCGCGCACTGTCAATTGCGGATCGTCGTCGCGCACGGTGCCGTAGCCCGTCAACATGGCACAAGCACGCGCGCGCCAGCGGTGGCCATCCTGGCGCGCCTCGGGGCCGGTGATCCATTGGCTGGCGCCGTTGCTCAGGGCCGTCTTGCCGTCCAGGCTGGCAGCCACCTTCAGCCGCAACCAGGGGCGGCCACGCTCCATGCGGGACACGAATCCGATGTTCAATTCGCGGGCGGACTCGGCCAGCAGCCCCGCCGACGTTTCCACGCCCGCGGCGGCCAGCCGGGCCAGCCCCTGCCCCGCCACTAGCGGATTGGGGTCCCGCATGGCCGCGACCACCCGGCTCACCCCCGCTGCCAGCAGGGCATCGGCGCAGGGCGGCGTACGGCCATGGTGGCTGCAGGGCTCCAGGGTCACATAGGCAGTTGCGCCCCGGGCCGCCTCGCCGGCGGCCCGCAGGGCATGCACTTCCGCATGGGGTTCGCCCGCCCGCTCATGCCAGCCCTCGCCAACCACCCGCCCCTGTTGCACCACCACACAGCCCACCCGCGGATTGGGCGAGGTGGTCCACAAGCCGCGCTCCGCCAATTGCAAGGCACGGGCCATCCATTGATGGTCGGCGGCACTCCAGCCGGACATGGTCAAACTCCAGGCGGGTTGATCGGACGAGGCTCCGGCAGCGCGAGGCTAGGCCTTGCCGCCGTTGGTGCTGACCTCGCGCACGGTTTCGAGGAAGGCATCCACGTCCTCGAAGTTCCGGTACACGGAAGCGAAACGGATATAGGCCACGTTGTCCAGGCGACGCAGCTCGCGCATGACCAGATCTCCAAGGCGCTCACTGGGCACCTCTTTCAGACCCAGGCCGAGCAGCGCCTGTTCGATGCGCTGGATGGCATCGTCCACCGACTGGGTGGGCACCGGACGCTTGCGCAGGGCCAACATCATGCTGGAACGCAACTTTTCCGGATCGAACTCCACCCGGCTGCCGTTGCGCTTGACCACCTGGGGCAAGCGCAACTCGATCCGCTCGTAGGTGGTGAAGCGCTTGTCGCAGCCGTTGCAGCGGCGGCGCCGGCGAATGGAGTCACCCTCCTCGCTTTCGCGGGTGTCCAGCACCTGGGTGTTCGCCGAACCGCAAAAGGGACACTTCATGGGCGCAAACGGGAAGAGGTGACCGGCCCGGGCAAGCACCCGGGCCGGAGAGGATCAACCGTAGACAGGGAACTTGCGGCACAACTCGGCCACCTGGCCGCGCACCCGCTCCAGCACCGCCTCATCGTTCTGGTTGTCCAGCACGTCGGCGATCAGGTGCGCCACGCGCTCCGCTTCGATCTCGGTGAAGCCCCGGGTCGTCATGGCCGGCGTGCCGATACGGATGCCGGAAGTCACGAAGGGCTTTTGCGGATCGTTGGGGATCGCGTTCTTGTTCACCGTGATGTGGGCGCGGCCCAGCAGCGCCTCGGCTTCCTTGCCGGTGATGTTCTTGGCGCGCAGATCCACCAGGAACACATGGCTCTCGGTACGACCGGACACAATGCGCAGGCCCCGCTCTTCGGAAAGCACGCGGGCCATCACCCGGGCGTTGTCGATCACCTGTTCCTGGTAATTGCGGAACTCCTTGGACGCAGCCTCCTTGAAGGAGACGGCCTTGGCGGCAATCACATGCATCAGCGGACCGCCCTGCAGCCCGGGGAAGATGGCGGAGTTGATGGCCTTCTCGTGCTCGGCCTTCATCAGGATGATGCCGCCGCGCGGGCCGCGCAGGGTCTTGTGGGTGGTGGAGGTGACCACGTCGGCGTGGGGCACCGGGTTGGGGTAGTACCCCGCGGCGATCAGGCCGGCATAATGGGCCATGTCCACCCAGAAGATGGCGCCGACTTCCTTGGCGACCTTGGCGAAACGCTCGAAGTCGATGCGCAGGGCGTAGGCGGAGGCGCCGGCCACGATGATCCGCGGCTTGTGCTCGCGGGCCAGCGCTTCCATCTTGTCGTAGTCGATCTCTTCTTTCTCGTTCAGGCCGTAGGCCACCACGTTGAACCACTTGCCCGACATGTTCAGCGGCATGCCGTGGGTCAGGTGCCCGCCCTCGGCCAGGCTCATGCCCATGATGGTGTCGCCGGGCTTGGCAAAGGCCATCAGCACCGCCTGATTGGCCTGGGAACCGGAATTGGGCTGTACGTTGGCGGCATCGGCGCCGAAAAGCTTCTTGACCCGCTCGATGGCCAGCACCTCGGCCTGATCCACATACTCACACCCACCGTAGTAGCGCTTGCCCGGGTAACCCTCGGCGTACTTGTTGGTGAGCTGGGAGCCCTGGGCCTCCATGACCGCCTGGCTGACGTAGTTTTCGGATGCGATCAGCTCGATGTGGTCTTCCTGACGGCGATTCTCCTGCTGGATCGCTTGCCAGAGTTCGGGGTCGGCCTTGGCCAGGGTCAATTGCTTGGAAAACATGGCGAAAATCTCGCGGGGGGTTGACTGGGGCGCAATATTAACACGCGGTTTGAGTGCGATTGCCCCGCTCTTGTGCGCTGCGATGGCGCACGCTCGCGCTTGGCCAGACACCGGTGCGGCGTACTCAATCCGCGCCGCCGAATCGGTCCGCCCACCACAGGCGCGCGCGCAGGGCGGGCTCCGGCGAATAGCCCACCGCCACGGATCGGATGCGCCCACCGGCATCCACCACCACCAGGGCGGGAACGCCGCGCAGCCCATAACGGGCAGCGATGCTGCCGTCCGCATCCACCACGGTCGGCCAGTCCAGCCCCCGGGCCCGCAGGGTGCGCGCCACGGCCCCTGCGTCGCCGGACTGCATGGCGATGGTCAGCACGGGCCAATCTGCCCGCAGACGCCCCACACTGTCTTGCTGCAGCGAGCACACCGGGCACCACTCGGCCCAGAAATACAGGGCCACCGGCCGGCCCGGATACCGGGCGCGCCAGCCCTCCAGGCTCAACCCGCCCTCCGGGGCGGCGGGTCCGGAAAAAGCCGGGGCCACGGCCGGCACATCCCGTGCCTGCCAAGCCTGGATCGCCCACACCACCCCCAGGGCTACCGCGCCCTCCAGCGTCCAGCGCACCCAGCGCGGCCACTTGGCAATGCCGCGACTCATCGCCGCGCCAAGCCCGGACTCACGCTGCCCCCAGGCGGCAGGCCTCGGCGGCCACATGGCCAGCCAAGGCACTGACAAAGGCGCGCAGGCCGGTGATGGGGGACAACTCCTCGTATTCGCCCCCGGCCCCTCCTTGGCGCGAGGAGACGATCAACGCGGCAGAAGCGTACAACTGCTCCCGGATCAGTCGCTGGCACAACACGTCGTAGCGCTCCAGATGGGACGCACCGCGGAACGCGGGCTGAATCTCGAAATGGTTGGCCACATGATCCACCGTGGCACGGGAGCCCGGCATGTCCTCCACCAGCAGGAGCAAGCCCAGGAAGGGGCGCGGCTGGTTACCGAACATGTGCTCGCGGAACGCCGTCCAGAAGTCCGCGGCGCTCCCCACGGCCTCCTCGGCCCGAAGATTGAAATTGTTGTTGTACGCGGGGCGAATCTGACTCTTGAGCTCAATGGCGGCGATCAACACCCCATGGTGCATCACCAGCACATCCCAGGATTTGGTCGCGCGAAAGTACCCGGGCAACACGGTCTGGGACCGCTTGCCGAAGATCTCGGCCCCAGCCAGGCCGTTGACTCGCACCAGTTCAGCGATCAGGTCCACAAAGCCCTGCATGGAGCGCCGGTTCCCCGAATCCCCCCGCTCGCTACCCACCGCAGCCAACCCGCCCCCGGCTTTGCTCTGGTCCCCCCAGAACAGGCGAATCGCCCGCCGGGCCTTGTTTTCATAGTCCGCCAGATCAATCGGCATCGCCACGCAGCCCTTCCTCAAGCACCGGGCAAGCCCGAGCCACGCATCTCATATCCATACAAGACTTGTCCAATGATCACATATAAAACATTCAATGAGCTTTACATTATAATCCAGAGCAAACACAAGAAAAATTTCCCCGGCGCGAGCGGGCAAGCGCAAACTCCGGCCCGGCATCAGCAGAGTCGGTGGCGAACAGCGTTTGGAGGACGAAACCGGCCAGGGAACCTGGCCAGCGAATTACTTGACCTGAGGGTTGGCCCGGCTGGCGGCCTGCCCGTAGGCGACGCCGTGCTTGGTCAGATAGTCGCGGATAAGCTGGCGAACGACCTGCGAAGGCGTCAGGTCCTGGGATGCGCAGAGATCCTCGAAAGCTTTTTTCTTGTCCGGGTCGATCAACACGGTGAGGCGCGCGGTTTTGGTTTCCATACAGGCAGTCAAGGGCTCAAATGTGCGCTTGATTATAACAGAATGCAAATTGGTTGCCGCCGCTCCGCCAGCGCCCCGGCCGACCCAACCCGGACGCCCCCAGGGCGGAGGAGACCCAACCCGTGTTTGAAAGCATCCGCCGCTTCGTCAATCTGCCCAGCCACCCCAAGCTACTCGACTGCCGGGGGGATTTCACCCGTCCCCAGTTGCTGCGCGACCTCTCGGCAGGCATCACGGTGGGCGTGCTCGCCCTGCCCCTGGCCATGGCCTTTGCCATCGCCTCCGGAGTCACCCCCACCGCCGGCATCTGGACGGCCATCGTCGCCGGTCTGATCATCTCGGCGCTGGGCGGCTCGCGGGTACAGATCGGCGGCCCCACCGGCGCCTTCATCCCCATCGTATATGGCGTGGTCGCCACCTATGGCGTATCCGGCCTGCTCATTGCCACCATGCTCGCCGGGCTGATGCTGATCGGCATGTCCATGGCGCGCATGGGCAACCTGATCCGCTTCATCCCGGTCAGCGTGGTCATCGGCTTCACCAACGGCATCGCGGTGGTCATCTTCGTTGCCCAGATCAAGGATTTCCTGGGGCTGAAGATCGACAAGCTGCCGGCGGAGTTTTTCGACAAGGCCGAGACCCTGATCCAGCACGCCCACACGGTGCACCTGCCCACGGTGGCGCTAGCGGTGGCCTCCCTGCTCTTTCTGGCCTTCTACAACCGTCTGGCCCGGGCGTTTACCTGGCTGGGGCGGGTACCCGGCCCCCTGACCACCCTCATCCTGGGCACGGTGGTCTGTGCGGCGGCGGGCCTCACCGAACACGGTGTGGAAACCATTGGCACCCGTTTCGGCGGAATTCCCCAGGAACTGCCGCCCCTGGTGGTGCCGACGCTGACACTTTCCACGCTGGGCAAGCTCATCTCCCCGGCGCTCACCATCGCCCTCCTGGGGGCGATTGAGTCCCTGCTCTCCGCCCGGGTGGCGGACGCCCAGATCGAAGACAAGCACGATCCCAACCAGGAACTGCTCGCCCAGGGCCTGGCCAATCTGGTGGCGCCGCTCTTCGGCGGCTTTGCCGCCACCGGTGCCATCGCCCGCACGGCCACCAATGTGCGTACCGGCGGCCGCACGCCGGTAGCCGGGATCCTGCACGCGCTGGTGCTGCTGCTGGTGGTGCTGGTGGCCGCCCCGCTCGCCCAGCACATTCCCCTGGCCACCCTCTCCGCCATCGTGGTGATGGTGTCCATCAACATGGGGGAGTGGCATGAGTTTCGGGAACTGGCCCGCTACTCCCTGCCCTACCGCACGGTGCTGCTCACCACCTTCCTCGTGACCGTGCTGTTCGATCTCACGCTGGCGGTGGAACTGGGCATGGTGCTGGCCAGCCTGTTCTTCATCTACCGCATCCAGGATCTCACCCGCATCGAACGCATCGCCCTCGATCCGGAAATCTTTGAAGACCCGGACATGCCCTCGGTGGCCGCCTTCCGGCTTTCCGGCTCACTGTTCTTTGGTGCGGTGGGCAAGATCGAAAGCCAGCTCGACCCCAAGGAACTGAACGACGACGTGATCATCCTGGACCTGCACAAGGTGATCAACCTGGACACCACCGGCCTGGATGCCATCGAGAGCCTGCACCGGGCTCTGGCCAAGCGGGGTGCCAGCCTGGTGCTGTGCGGCCTCAACGCCCAGCCCGCCAGCCTCGTCCAGCGCTCCGGCTTCGGCCAGACCCTGGGTGAAGAGCGCTTCGCCGACAGCGTACCCGAGGCCCTGCACAAAGCGCGGGACCTGGGCCGGGGGAACGGTTCGCTACGCTACGCCTGATCGGGCGGACCGCCCCGCAGGCGGCCCAGATAGGCACGGCTGGCGCGGCGCAGCCAGTGCAGGTGCTGGCGGAAGTTGCGGCAGCCGGTGCATACCGCCAGGTGCACCTCCAATTGCAGGCGCTCGCCCACCCCCAGCTTGCGGTCCTGGGCCTCGGAAAGCAGCCGGGTGGTTTCCTTGCAACTCAGCATCGGGCCTCCCCGGGTTCAAACCAGCCTCTTTCCAGGCAGCCGCGCAGGCCTGCCCGGGCGCGGTGCAGGATCACGTGGCAGTTATTGCTGCTGATGGCCAATGCCCGGCAGATCTCTTCCGTTTCCAGTTCCAGGAACTCCCGCATCATGAACACCCGGGCGGTGTTCTCGGGCAGGTGCCCCAGGCAGACCTCGAACACGGCCCAGAAGGACTTCTCCCGCAGCGCCTCTTCCGGGTCGCCCCAGTCCTTGGGGCGGGATGCCGGATGCCAGTGGGCGTTCTCCCGGAACAGCCCATCGAAGGCCTCGTCCAGACCCTGGTCCTCCGTGCAGAAGGCGGAAACGGGCGTCGTGCGGGACTGCTGGCGGATGATGTCCACGATCTTGTGACGCAGGATGCCGAATACCCAGGTTTTGAGCGCCGCCTGACCGGCAAAGCCGGCCGCACCTGCCAAGGCCGCCGCCAGCGCCTCCTGCACCGCGTCTTCCGCCAGACAGGCGTCCCGCAACTGAAGCTGGGCAAAGGCCACCATGTCGTGGCGCACGGCCTCGACAAAGCGGGCATCGATGGCCGCCACCGCGCTCATCCCGTCGCAGCCCTCTCGCCACCGGCAGGCGCGGCCCCCTCCGGTACGGTTCCCAGCAGCACGCCCTGGTGCCGCAGTTCGGCCAGCTGGACGGCGCCAAGCTGCCGCAGTTGCGCGGGGGAAGGATGGGCCAGTTCGGCCGCCAGGTGCTCCAGGGCCGCCTCGCCGGAAAGTGGCTGCGAAGCCAAGAGGGCTACCAGCCGCGCGGTGACCGGGCTCACCCGACTGAAGCGCACTGCGTCGCCTGCGGTACGGAACACCAGCAGCCACACCGGATCCGGGCGCCGGGGGCGGACGCCGGGACCGATCCGCTCCACCGGCCAGCGGTAGGCCAGATTCATCAGCGCCGGATTGACTACCACCTGTCCGTGCAGCAGATCGCCCGCCGGGTCGGCGGCGGGCGTGGCGCAGTCCATCACCTCCACCGCCAGTTCCACCCATTCGTAGTGCGCCAGCTCGGGCAGCCACCGGGGCAGGGGCTGGGCGATGGGCGCTTCAGCGAGATAGCGCACGAACTCCCGGGGAATCTCCCGGAACCAGGGGGTATGGAGCGGCCAGTCCCGATAGAAGCAGCGGACCAGCCGCCGCCAGCGGGGCTCGCCCAGGACCGCTCGGGAGACCGGGAAGCAGGCATCGGCAAAACCGCGGATGTTGTTGAACAACAGTTCCCCGTACGCGCGCGCGCCCCGTCCCGCCGCACCGGGTGGGCGGGGGGCATGGGCCGGATCCCGCAGGTGACGGGCCAGCGCCCGCTGGAAATCCTGGAACGGCAGGGCATCCGCTTGCATCAGGCCACCTTGCGCGCCGGGTCTTGGCGGTGGCGGGCCAGACAGCAGGCCACCTGTTCCACTTCCGCCACCAGCCCCGGCAGATCGTCCAGATTGAAATCCCGCTCCACGCAGACGGGCACGGGCTGGGGGATGCGGGCCAGGGCATCGTCCAGCAGCGCCCACACGGGCGCAATCACCGGCGCGCCATGAGTGTCGATGATCAGGCCGTCCGGCTCCACATAGTGCCCCGCCACATGGATGTAGCCGGTGCGGTCCAGGGGCAGAGCATCCAGATAGGCCTGGGGATCGAAGCCGAAGTTGCGGCTGTTCACGTAGATGTTGTTCACGTCCAGATGCAGCAGGCAATCCGCCTCGGCCACCACGGCGGCAACGAATGCGGCCTCGCCCATTTCCGCCCCGGGCGGCTGCAGGTAGCAGGAGGCGTTCTCGATCCCAATGCGCATTTCCAGGATGTCCTGAGTCTGGCGGATGCGCGCCGCCGTCCAGCGCACCGCAGCCTCGGTCTGGGGAATGGGTAGCAGCTCGTAGAGGTGCGCATCGTCCGCACACCAGGAAAGATGCTCGGTGTACAGGCTCATGCCATGCTCGGCCATGAAGCGCTTGATCCGGCGCAGCAGGGCCACGTCCAGCGGCCCCGGCCCGCCCAGGGACAGGGACAGGCCGTGGCAGACGAAGGGATAACGCTCGGTGAAGGCATGCAACTGCCGCGCCCCGCGGCCACCCACGCCCGCCCAGTTTTCCGGAGCCAACTCGAAAAACCGGATGGCGGCGGGCACCGCCTGCTCAAGCTGGGGCAGGAGTTCGCGGCGGAACCCCAGCCCGGCGCCCGCGGCGGCTTTCGTGTTCTTCATCTCGGCCTCCTGCGGAGTTGAAGTGCCGGCCGGCGGGCCCGGAGGCGGCCGACCGGCCTCATGCGCTTACTTGGCGGCGCCGCACTTGGCCTCACCACATTTGCCGTCGGCTTTCTTGCCGGCCTTCTTGTCGGCACCACATTTGGCCTCGCCGCACTTGCCGTCCTTCTTCTTGCCTGCTTTCTTGTCGGCGCCACATTTGGCTTCGCCGCATTTGCCGTCCTGGGTCTTGGCATCCGCTTGGGCCACTTGGTAGCCGTTGTGCAGTACGGACGAAGCGAAAGGATTGTCGCCTGCGTGCGCAACCGGCGCCAGGGCGGCGAGGGACAGGGCGGAACCGGCAGCCAGCGTTGCGAGGGTGTGTTTTTTCATGGGTCTCTCCGTTTGGGTCGGGGGGTCGGGCGCGGAGGATTCCGCTCCCGTGCGTTTTGGTCGGACCGGCAGATGCCAGTCTTACACCCTTCTACGAAAAAAGACCGCATTCGGATGCAAGCCCCCCGTTGCGAGGAACTGACGCAGACTGTGGAGCGCAGCGAACCCCGGATACATCCGCCGGACCCAAACCGGGGCACCCCACCCCGGCCGGCGCGGCGGAAGGCTTCACTTCATCAGTTTGAAGCTCATCCCCAGGAAACGGAGAAAGGCGCGATTGCAGACGTTGCACAGGTAACGACGGCTGCCTGGCAACAGCTTCATCCGGCTACTGCGCCAGGAGCGCTGGAGGTCCTGGCTCCCACAATGGGGGCAGGGAAACGGGCTTTGCGAAGCAGGGCGATTCATGGGTTTTCTCCAAAGCAATGAGGCGGGGCGTCTCTGGCGGACGCCTTGGATTGGACGCGCAGCCTGACACGCCATTCCTGCAGGCGGCTTACACTGATGCGAAGATCGGGCGGGGGCTGCGCACTAGACCACGGTCCGCTGCCGGCGCCTGTAGGTCAAGGGGGCCACCCCCGTCCATTCCACAAAGGCGCGATAGAAGGCAGAGGGGTCAGCGTAGCCCAGATCGGCGGCAATGCGGGCAATGGCATCCTTGCTGCTGGTCAGCCGGGCCAGGGCCAGGTCGCGGCGCAGCGCGTCCTTGATGGCGCGGAAGCTGGACCCCTCGTCTTCCAGCCGGCGGTGGACCGTGCGCGGCGACAGGTGCAAGCGCCCCGCCACTTCATCCAGGCTCAAACTGGCGGGCAGAGCCGCCCGCAGATGATCGCGCACCCGGATCACCATCTCCCGGTCCCGCCGGTAGAGCATGGCGATCTTGCCTGGGGCGCCCTCGAGAAAAGCGGCCAGCGCGGCCTCATCCCGCCGGATGGGCAGTTCGAGCAGGTTGGCATGCAAGCTCGCCACCAGCGTACCCATGCCCCCGGGCACGGTAGGCGCGAAGCGGGAGTCCTCGGTGAAAATCAGGGCATAGTCCGCCGCATGGGCTGGCCGCCGATAGGGGAAGATCACGCTGTCCAGCGCAAGGCCCCGGCCCGCCAGCCAACAGGCCAGGGCGTGGAGCAGGCGCAGCAGCCACTCGAACGCGAAAATCCGCCCCGGATCCTCCGGGTGCTCGGCCAGACGGCGGGTTTCAGCGATCACCAGTTCCGCCCGCCCAGCGCCGAGGCGCACGCTCACCGCCAGATCGGGCAGGACGATGCGCAGAAAGCGCCCCGCTCGAGCCAGCGCCACCGCCAGGGTGGGCGCGGAGAGGCACCCACGGCAGAGGAACTCGAAGCTGCCCACGCGCAAGGGCTGAGCAAACAAGCCGAAGCCTTCGTCGTCCAGTTCCCGGTTCACCCGGTTGTAGAGATCGGCGTACAGCGGGAGCGGAATCCGGCTGGCGGAGTCTTCAATATCAACCCCCATTGCCGCCGCCAGAGGCCCGGCGTTCCGCCCCCGCCGCGCCATGCCCGCCAGCATGCCGGTCACAAAGCCCATGGAAACAGTAGCTTTGCTACGCATCGCCGCTCCTGTCGTGCTGCGCCGCACCATTTCCACATCCTCCACCTGTGATCCCGCTCAGAATAGCAGGCTGGCGGAATTTGCACGATAGTCGTCAATCCCAACAATGGTGCGCCAGACGGGAGCGACATAGCATGCAGGTCTTTCCCACCCATTGCATGAGGCCGGCGCCATGACCGATCTGTCCGTAGCCAAGAAACTCGCCCCGTACAAGCCCAAGAACAAGGTGCGCTTCGTCACCGCGGCCTCGCTGTTCGACGGTCATGACGCTTCCATCAACATCATGCGGCGCATCCTGCAATCCACGGGTTCGGAGGTAATCCACCTGGGCCACAACCGCTCGGTGCAGGAGATCGTGAACGCCGCGCTGCAGGAGGACGTGCAGGGCATCGCCATCACCTCCTACCAGGGCGGGCACGTGGAGTTCTTCAAGTACATGATCGACCTCTTGAAGGCCAATGGCGGCGAGAACATCAAGGTGTTCGGCGGTGGCGGCGGCGTCATCGTTCCGGCGGAGATCAAGGAACTTCACGCCTACGGCGTGACCCGCATCTACGCTCCGGAAGACGGCGTGGTGATGGGCCTGCAGGGCATGATCAACGACGTGGTGGAAAAGTCCGACTTTGACCTTTCCGCCGAGGGCGTGCCGGGAGTGGACCAGGCCCTGGCCGGGCTGAAGGCGGGGGACCGCCGCCTGCTCGCCCGCCTCATCACCCTGCTGGAGAACGGCGCCGCCCCCGAACTCAAGGAGCCGTTGCTCAAGGCGGCGGCGGAAACCTCCATTCCGGTGCTGGGCATCACCGGTACGGGCGGCGCGGGCAAATCGTCGCTGACCGACGAGATCGTGCGTCGCTTCCGCCTCGATCAGGAAGACTCGGTCAAGATCGGGCTCATTTCCATCGACCCCTCCCGCAAGCGCACGGGTGGCGCCCTGCTGGGCGACCGCATCCGCATGAACGCCATCGAGCACCCGAACATCTTCATGCGTTCCCTGGCCACGCGGGACACGGGCTCCGAGATCTCCGCCGCGCTACCGGAAGTCATCGCCGCCTGTAAGCTGGCCGGCTTCGATCTGGTCATCGTGGAAACCTCCGGTATCGGCCAGGGCGATGCCGCCATCGTGCCCTTCGTCGATGTCTCCATGTACGTAATGACCCCCGAGTTCGGTGCCGCCTCCCAGCTCGAGAAAATCGACATGCTGGACTTCGCCGATTTCGTGGCCATCAACAAGTTCGACCGCAAGGGCGCGGAGGATGCGCTGCGCGATGTACGCAAGCAGTACCAGCGTAACCGGGAGCTGTTCTCCACCCCGACCGACGAGATGCCGGTCTTCGGCACCATGGCCGCCCGCTTCAACGACGACGGCGTCACCGCCCTGTACCAGGCATTGGTGCCGACCCTCACCACCAGGGGCCTCAAGCTCAGGCCGGGCAAGCTGCCGGTGGTCAGCGTGCGCCAGTCCTCCGCCAGCCGCGCCATCGTGCCCACGGCACGGGTCCGCTACCTGGCCGAGATTGCCGACACGGTGCGCGGTTACCACGCCCACACCGAAGAGCAGGTCACGATCGCCCGGGAGCGCCAGGCCCTGCGCATCGCCAACGGGCTGTTCAAGGGCTGCGACAAGCCCACGGGCGATTTCGAAGAACTGCAAGCCTGGAAGGACGGCCAGCAGGACCCGAAAGCCCGGAAGCTGCTGGACATGTGGCCGGATACGGTCAAGGCCTACAGTGGCGACGAGTACGTGGTGAAGATCCGGGACAAGGAGATCCGTACCCGCCTGACGACCGAATCGCTCTCCGGCACCAAAATCCGCAAGGTGATCCTGCCCCGCTTTGGCGACGACGGCGAGGTGCTGCGCTTCCTGATGCGGGAGAACGTGCCCGGCTCCTTCCCCTTCACTGCCGGGGTGTTCGCCTTCAAGCGCGAAGGCGAGGACCCCACCCGCATGTTCGCCGGTGAGGGCGATGCCTTCCGCACCAACCGGCGCTTCAAGCGCGTCTCGGAAGGCATGCCGGCCAAACGCCTGTCCACCGCCTTCGATTCGGTGACGCTGTATGGTTGCGACCCGGACGAGCGGCCGGACATCTACGGCAAGATCGGAAACAGCGGCGTGTCGATCGCCACCCTCGATGACATGAAGGTGCTCTACGACGGCTTCGACCTGGTCAATCCGACCACGTCGGTCTCCATGACCATCAACGGACCGGCGCCCATCATCCTGGCCTGCTTCTTCAACACCGCCATCGACCAGCAGATAGCCAAGTTCCAGTCTGACAACGGCCGCCAGCCGACCGAGGACGAAGCCGAAAAGATTCGCGAATGGACCTTGAAGACCGTGCGGGGCACGGTGCAGGCCGACATCCTGAAGGAAGACCAGGGCCAGAACACGTGCATCTTCAGCACCGAGTTCGCGCTGAAGATGATGGGCGATATCCAGGAGTTCTTCGTCCACAACCAGGTGCAGAACTTCTACTCGGTGTCGATTTCCGGCTACCACATCGCCGAAGCCGGCGCGAACCCGATTTCCCAGCTCGCCTTCACGCTCGCCAACGGCTTTACCTACGTGGAGTCCTATCTCGCCCGGGGCATGCACATCGACGACTTCGCGCCCAATCTGAGCTTCTTCTTCAGCAATGGCATGGACCCGGAGTACTCGGTGATCGGTCGCGTTGCCCGCCGCATCTGGGCGGTGGCGATGAAGAACAAGTACGGCGCCAACGAGCGCAGCCAGAAGCTGAAGTACCACATCCAGACTTCCGGCCGCTCGCTGCACGCGCAGGAGATGGACTTCAACGATATCCGCACCACGCTGCAGGCGCTGATCGCCATCTACGACAACTGCAACTCGCTGCACACCAACGCCTACGACGAAGCGATCACCACCCCCACCGAGGAATCCGTGCGTCGCGCCATGGCCATCCAGCTCATCA
>DAITAZ010000054.1:0-21752 GCA_036824045.1 Rhodocyclaceae bacterium | reverse complement strand
CAATGTTGCCGGCAGCGTCGTAGCTGTAGGTCCGGGCCTGGGGGCCGGTGACAGCAATGAGGTGGTGGCGCGTGGATGCCCCGGGGTGGCTTTCAATATTCCTTGTCCGCCCGCACGAAGACGCGCATGGCCATGCGGTCTTCGGCGGCGAAGGAGCGGATGTGGTCGATGACGGAGGGTTCGAGAACGAAGTCGGCGGCGAGCAGGAGGACGCCGTCGGCGCTGAGGAGGTCGCGGGAGAGGATCATCCCGGGTTCGAGTTGGTCGGGGGCGAGCACGCGTTCGCCGGTGGTGCCTTCGAGCCCGGCGAGGACGTCGAGGAAGGCGTCCACGATCTGGGGGTCGTAGCGCTTGCCGCGGCTGCGGCGGATGAGGTCGGCGGCTTCTTCGGGGCGCAGGCGGCGGGCAGAGAGGGTGCCGATCTGGAGGCCGTCGTAGTCGTTGGGTACGGCGAGGATGCGGGCGCCCAGGGGGATGTCCTGGCCGGCGCGGCGGTCCGGGTAGCCTTGGCCGTCCCATTGTTCGTGGTGGGCGCGGATCATTTCGGCCACCTGGCGCAGGTTGTCCAGGCCCATGAGGGCGGCTTGGCCGGTGACGACGTGCTTGCGCAGCACGCCGAGTTCTTCGCCGCTCATCTGGGGGACGGGCTTGATGAGCAGGTGGTCGGGCACGCCGATTTTGCCGATGTCGTGGAGCAGGCCGGCGAGCATGACGTCCTGGGCTTCGGCGGGGCCGAGCCCGAGGCGCAGGGCGATCTTGCGCGCCAGGTCCGCCACCCGGCGGGAGTGGCCGGCGAGCACGCCACCGCGCAGCTCGATGAGGTGGGAGAACACGCGCACGGAGGTGACGAAGTTCTGCTTGAGCTTTTCGTGGGTGTTGCGCAGGGCTTCGGTGCGGGCTTCCACCTTGGCTTCGAGGCCGGCGTTGAGGGCTTTGAGCGTGTCGTTCTGATGGCGGGTCAGGGCTTCGAGGCGGGCCTTTTCCCGCTCCAGGTGACGGCGCTCCAGCCCCTCGCGCACGGTGAGCAGCACTTCGGCGTCGTTCCAGGGCTTGGTGATGTAGCGGGTGATCTGCCCATCGTTGATGGCGGCGACGGTGGATTCCATGTCCGCGTAGCCGGTGAGCAGGATGCGCACGGTGTCCGGGTGGTGGGCGCGGGCCTGGGCGAGAAAGCGGGCGCCGTCCATCTCGGGCATGCGCATGTCGGAGATGACCAGATCGACGGCCTCCCGGGCCAGGATTTCGAGCCCTTCGGCGCCGCTGCCGGCGGTCAGCACCCGGTAGCCCTGGGGACGGAAGAGCCGGCGCAGGGCGGAGAGAATATTGGCTTCGTCATCCACGCAGAGCAGGGTGAAGCCGGTGGCACTGGCCTCGGCGGGCTGCGGGGGGGCGGTGAGGGGCGCGTTCATGGGCAGACCGCCGGTTCGGCCAGGGTGGCGGCTTCGCTTTGGCTGACGGGCAGCAGGATGCGAAAGGCCGTGCCCACGCCGAGGGTGCTGCAGACGTCGATGCGGCCCCGGTGCCGCTGCACGATGCCGTAGGAGAGCGAAAGCCCGAGCCCGGTGCCTCGCCCCACGGGCTTGGTGGTGAAGAAGGGCTCGAAGATGCGGTCCAGGTTCTCCTGGGGGATGCCTTGGCCGTCGTCTTCGACGGTGATGGAGACCTGATCGCCCTCGGCCCGGGTGCGGACGGTGATGGTGCCGCGCCGCCCCTCGGGGATGGCCTGGGCGGCGTTCACGAAGAGGTTCATCAGCACCTGGTTGATCTGGCTCTGCAGGCACTCGACCATGGGTAGCGGGCCGTAGTCCTTGACCACGTCGGCCCGGTACTTGATCTCGTTGCGGGCGATGTTGAGGGTGCTGTCGATCCCGTGGTGGAGGTCCACCCGCTGCCACTCCTGGGTGGTGTCCACGCGGGAGAAGTCGCGCAGATCCTGGACGATCTTGCGCACCCGCTCGGTGCCTTCGCTGGATTCGGCCAGCAGGTCCTGGATGTCCTGGCAGAGGTATTCGAAGTCCGCCGCCTGCTTGGCGGTTTCCACCGCGGCGCGGGCGGCTTCGGGGAGGCTGGCTTCCTGGGCGCGGTAGGCGGCGAGCACGGACATGAGCTGCTGCACGTAGCCGCCCAGGGTGCGCAGGTTGGAATTGACGTAGCCGATGGGGTTGTTGATTTCGTGGGCGACGCCAGCGGCCAGCTGGCCGATGGAGGCGAGCTTTTCCGATTGCACCAGTTGCTGCTGGGTTTCCTGCAGGCGGATGTTGAGGCCGGTGAGTTCGGCGTAGCGGCGCAGCAGTTCCTCTTCCGCCTCTTCGCGGCGGTGGATGTCCTGCTCCAGGGCGTCTTTGGCGGCCTTGAGCTGGCTGGTGCGCTTTTCCACCAGGGCTTCGAGTTCGCCCTGCATCAGCCGCAACTGGGCCTCGGCCTCCTTGCGTTCGGAAATATCCTGCAGGCTTTCGATGGCGCCGATGATGCGGCCGTCGGCATCGCGAATGGGGGCGGCGGTGAAGTAGAGCCAGCGCCCCTTGTCACCGAAGTGGGGGAAGAAGTCCTCCGCCTCGTAGGCATCGGGCACCACTGGCGAGCGGCGCAGTTTCTTGTTGCCGTAGTGGCGCATCAGGGCATCCGCTTCGCCGGAAACGATGAGGTCCGCCAGAATGGGCCGCCGGGCGGGGTAGAAGGCCTGCCACTGCTCGCTGCTGCCCACCATGCTGGCCGCGGAGACGCCGGTGACTTCGGCGCAGGCGTGGTTCCAGTGGGTCACGCGGTGTGCGGCGTCGATGACCAGCGTGGGCACCGGATCGCCCTCGATGATCTGGGCGGTGAAGCTCTGCATGCGGAACCAGGCGGCCTCGGCTTGCTTGCGCTCGCTCACGTCGATGATGCTGCCCAGGGCGGTGGGCACGCCGGCGATGCGGCTCACCGAGGCGGTGAGCTCCACCCAGCGCACCTCGCCATCGCGCCGCACCAGACGGGCCTCGTAGCAGGCGGGCTCGGCTTCGCCCTGCAGCCGGGCCAGGCCACGCTCGCGGATCTCCCGCTGCTGGCGGGGCTCGAAAAGCTGCCAGAACTCCATCTGTGCCAGCGCATCGCGGCTATAGCCGGTCAGCTCCTGCGCCGCCCGATTGGAGAACAACACCCGCCCGCCCCGGTGCATGAGCAGCCCTGCCGAAAGGGCGTCGGCCAGGGCCTGGATGCTGGGATGGATGGCGATTGCGGGAGCATCGTCGGTCATGGCACCTCCGTGGGTCTGGGGCTCAATCAACCAGGGGCTGCAGCCCCTCGTAATGCGCTTCCGCCCGGGCCAGCAAGGGGGCCAGGGCGGCTTCGGTCAGGCCCAGGCGGGCCAGCGCGGCGGTGGAAACCGGCGGCACCTGCCCGTCCGGCCCGCTGCCGAAATCCAGGGCGTGGGACAGGGCATCCGCTACGTGCAGCACATCGGCCAGCACCGAGCCCCCCTCCCCGTCCGGGCTGTGGTGGCGGGCAATGCCGGCCACCACCACGGGCGGGAAGTTCCAGTGGGCCGCGAGCGCGGCGCCAAACTCGGCATGGTCGAAACCCAGCACCGACCGCTCCACCACGCAATGAGGTGCGGTGCCACTGGCGGCGCACACCTGCGCCATGGCCTCCGGGTCCACCACCACCAGGGCGAGGCGGCCGATGTCGTGGAGCAGCCCGGCAGTGAACAACACCTCGGCGTTCTGCCGCAGTTCCTGGGCCAGCATGCGGGCGCAGACCCCGCAGCCCAGCGCGTGCTGCCAGAACTGCCGGGGGCAGAAGCCGGACACCGCCGCCTCGGGCAGCGCCCGGCGCAAGGTGGCGGCCGTCACCAGCGCACGCACGGTGCCCAGGCCAAGCACCACCACCGCGTCCTGGATGCTGGCGATGCGGGCGCGCATGCCATAGAAAGGCGAGTTGGCCACCTGCAGCACGCGGGCGGTGATGGCCTGGTCCTGGCCGATGATCTGGGACAGGCGGTTGACGTCGCAGCCTTCATCGCCCAGCACCTGCAACAGCTCCAGCGCCACCGAAGGCAGCGGTGGCAGGGCCCGGGCACGGGCAACCCGCGCGCGCATCCGCTCGGGCATCGGTTGGCCGCCTGCGGCGGCAGGGGGCGGGTTCGGGGGCATGGCGAGGTTCATGTTTCGGCCTGCCCAAGGGGGATGTCCGCGAGCCGGTGGGCCAGCAACACGCGGTAAAGAAACTGGGCGCCCGGGTCCTCGCGGACGTGGCGGAAAAGGTACTCCAGCCGGGCGACGGAGGGGGGCAGGGCGGCGCGCGGATCGGCGCGGTCGGGCACGGGGGGCCGGCTCACGGCGCGGCTCCGGGCAAGAGGGTGATGAGATACCCCCGGGGCGCCCGGGGCGGCCCCAGGGTGCCCAGCTCCACCTGGCGACCGCGCACCGCCGGCAGGGGGCCTGCGGGGGGGGCGCCCAGCACCCGGTCCAGCAGCGGCGGGGGCAGATAGTCGTCGGCCGGCACGCCCACCAGGGTGGATTCGGTGGCGAAAAAGCGCTCCGCCGCCCGATTGGCAAAGGCAATCATGCCCTCCGGGTCCACCCCCAGCACCGGCAGGGGCAGGCGGTCCATGGCCTCCTGGGCCAGGCTCAGGGTGTGCTCGCCCACGTCGATGCGGTGGGCCTGCTGCTCCAGCACCCATTGCAGCCGCTGGTTCACCCGGGCGAGTGCGTCGTTGGCGGCCTTCAGTTCCTGGGCGAGCCGGCGGTTTTCGTCCACCAGCCCCTTGCGCCGGAAGGCTTCGTCGATGTTGGCCCGGAGCATGGCGTCGTCCCACGGCTTGGTGAGGAACTTGTAGATGGCGCCTTCGTTGATGGCGTCGGTGACGGACTGCAGCTCGGTGTAGCCGGAGAGCACCATGCGCACGGTGTCCGGGTAGAGCCCCTTGGCGCGGCGGAGGAATTCCACCCCCATCATGCCGGGCATGCGCTGGTCGGAGAGCACCACGTCCACCGGCCGGGAGGCCAGAATCTCCAGCCCCTGGGCGCCGCTGGTGGCGGTGACGATCTGGTAGCCGTCGCCCCGCAACAGGCGGCGCAGCGAGGACAGGATGTTCTCCTCGTCGTCCACCAGCAGCAAGGTCCCCTGGGTGGGGCGAGACGCGCCGCCCGCCGCTGTATCGCTCATGGATGCCACCTCCCCGTGACCGCCCGGGATGGGCGGCCCGCGCCAGATCGTTCAAACGGGGTTTACGGCCGGCGCGGGGAGGGCTTGAGCCGGATCAGGGGCCGGGGGTAATCACGAGCTCGGGATAGCCGGTGGCGGGGTCGAAGCGGCGGCTGAAGCGGAAGGCGCGGGTCCAGCCCAGCACCAGTTCCAGAGTGGTCCGGACCGGACTGCCCGCTTGCAGATGGCCACCGGTGACGCGCCCCTGGGCGTCCGCCACGGCGGCATGAAGATGGGCCCCATCGGCCGAGAGGGTGCCGGAGAGCGCCACCAGCTCCAGCGGCCCGGGCACGGTGAGGGCCGCTTCGGCATTGGCCAGGCGCAGGCGGGCGGTGTCCAGGCTGCCCACGGCCGCCATGACCCAGGCCGCGCCCGGCCCCTCGGCGGCCTGACGGGCCTGAAACCAGGCTTCCAGCGCGGGGCGCAGATCCTGCCCCGGGGTCAGCCGCAGGGGCAGGGCCTCCAGCGCCGTCAGGGCTGGGGTTTGAACTGGAGGGACTTGCATTCGAGGAATTCCTCCAGGCCGTAGCGGCCCAGTTCGCGGCCGATGCCCGACTGCTTGTAACCGCCGAAGGGGGCCAGCATGTTGAAGGGGCCGCCGTTGATGTCCACCTGACCGGTGCGCATGCGCCGGGCAAAGGCCACGGCGCGGTCGGTGTCCGCCGACCACACGGCGCCGGCCAGCCCATACTGGGTGCCGTTGGCAATGGCCAGGGCGTCGGCTTCATCCCGGTAGGGGATGATGGCCAGCACCGGGCCGAACACCTCTTCCTGCGCCAGGGCACTTTCCGGCCGCACCCGGCCGAACACCGTGGGCCGCACGTAATAGCCGGTGGGCAGGCCCTCGGGGGGTTCGGCGCCACCGATGAGCAGTTCGGCGCCCTCCTCCACCGCGCGGCGGATATGGGCACGCACCCGCTCCCGCTGGGCGGCGGAGACGAGTGGTCCCAGCCGGGCCTGCCCGCCCAGGGGGTCGCCCACGGTGAACGCTCCCGCCGCCTCCACCGCCAGCCGGGCAGCTTCTTCGTAGTGTTGCCCGGGCACCAGCAGGCGGGTGAGCGCGGAGCAGGTCTGGCCGCTGTTGAGGAAGCAGGCGTTGACCGTGCTCTTGACCGCCAGGGGCAGGTCCGCGTCCGGCAACAGCACCGAGGCGGACTTGCCACCCAGTTCCAGCGACACTCTCTTGACCGTCTGCGCCGCCAGGGCGCCGATCAGCCGCCCGGCCTGGGTGGAACCGGTAAAGGACACCATATCCACGTCCGGATGCTCCACCAGCGGCTGCCCGGCCGCCGGCCCGGTGCCGGAGACCAGGTTGAAGACGCCGGCGGGCAGGCCCACCTCATGCGCCACCTGGGCCAGCACAAAAGCGTTGAGGGGCGCCACTTCCGAAGGCTTGAGCACCACCGTGCAGCCGGCGGCCAGGGCCGCCGCCACCTTGGTGGCGATCTGGTGCAGCGGGTAATTCCAGGGCGTGATGGCCGCCACCACGCCCGCGGCCTCGCGCAGCACGCGGGAGTTGCCGATGGGCGCCTCCCACTCGAAGGCGCGGGCGATCCGGGCAAAGTTGCCAAAGGTGGCGATGGGCCCGCCCACCTGGATGGCGGCGGAAAGCTTGAGGGGCATGCCCACCTCGCAGGCAATGAGCCGGGCCAGTTCCTCCTTGCGCGCGGCCAGCCCTGCCTGGATGCGGACGAGCCAGTCGGCCCGCGCCTCCGGGGAGGTCTGGCTCCAGTCGGCGAAAGCGGCGCGGGCTGCGGCCACCGCGGCAGCTGCATCCGCCACCCCACCGGCAGGCACATGGCCCATCTCCGCCTCGGTGGCGGCGTTGATGACCGGAATGCGCGTGGCTGCGGCGGGCGCCACCCAGGCGCCGTTAACGTAGTGGTGATCGAATGCGTACATGGTGTAAGGGGCTTGCTCCGTGGGACGGCGGCACCGCCCGGTGCGGCCTGTGCGTGGCGGGGGCTGCGCGGCGCGCCCGGGGTCAGGCCCGATGGCAGGCCGCGGCAGCATTCGGATCAAGCATAGCGCAGAACTAGACGACCGGTCTAATTGCTGCCACACTGCTCGCCATGAACCCGCGCCAGGACACCCGCCAGCACATACTCGACACCGGCAGCCGCATCATTGCCGGCAAGGGCTTTTCCAGCGTCGGGCTGATGGAACTGCTCACCGCCGCGGGCGTACCCAAGGGCTCGTTCTATCACTACTTCGAATCCAAGGAACAGTTTGGCCAAGCCCTGCTGGCGGACTACTTCGCCCGCTACCTGGGCGAGATCGACGCCCTGCTGGCCAGCCCCGGCAGCGGCCGGGCGCGGCTCATGCGCTACTGGCAGCACTGGCGCGGCTCCCAGTGCGCGGCCGCCTGCAGCGAGCAGAAGTGTCTGGTGGTGAAGCTGAGCGCCGAGGTGGCGGACCTCTCCGAGGCCATGCGCATCACCCTGCGCGACGGCACCGAGCAGGTGGTGGCACGGATTGCCGCCTTGATCGCGGCCGGCGTGGCCGACGGCTCCCTGCCCCCCCAGACCTCGGCCCACGGCACCGCCCAGATGCTCTACCAGATGTGGCTGGGCGCCAGCCTGCTGGGCAAGCTGCGCCGGGACAGCGCGCCCCTGGACCAGGCCCTGGCCTTCACCGACGCCCTGTTCCCCCCCACCGATCACCCCTGAAGCCGGTGCCCTGACCATGCCGACACCTGCTTCACCCATTTTCTAGCCGACCGGTCTAATAGCCCCCCCCTCTCACCCACAAGGAGCTCACCCATGCCCAGCCTGTTCGATCCCATCCAGCTTGGCGACATCCCCCTGGCCAACCGCATCGCCATGGCGCCGCTCACCCGCAACCGCGCCGTCTCCGGCAACCGGCCCGGCCCGCTCACCGTCGAGTACTACCGCCAGCGGGCCAGTGCCGGCCTGATCATTGCCGAAGCCAGCCCCATCAGTCCCATGGCGCAAGGCTATCTGGACACGCCGGGCATCTGGAACAGCGAGCAGGTGGCCGCCTGGCGGCAGGTGACCGACGCGGTACACGCCGCCGGCGGGCGCATCGTGCTGCAGTTGTGGCACGTGGGGCGCATCTCCCACAGCTCGCTGCTGCCGGGGGGCGCCGCGCCTGTCTCGGCCACCAGCCGCCGGCCCAAGGCCATGACCTTCACCGCCGAGGGCTTCGTCCCCGTATCGGAGCCCCGCGCCCTGCGGGACGACGAGTTGCCCGGTCTGGTGGAGGACTATCGCCACGCCGCCCGCAACGCCATCGAGGCAGGCTTCGACGGGGTCGAAGTGCATGCCGCCAATTCCTACCTGCTGGACCAGTTCCTGCGCGACAGCGTGAATGACCGCGCGGGCCCCTACGGCGGCAGCATCGCCAACCGGGCCCGGCTGTTGCTGGAAGTGCTCCAGGCGGTGGCGGGGACCATCGGCGGCGGCCGCACCGGCGTGCGCCTGAGCCCCATGACCACCTTTAGCGACACGCCGCGGGACAGCAATCCGCAAGCCCTGTTCAATCATGTGGTGGAACAGATCGCGCCCCTGGGCCTGGCCTACCTGCATGTGATCCAGGGCGAAACCGGCGGCGCCCGCACCCCGGAGGGCGCGCCGGATTTCGACTACGCCGCCTTGCGACAGCGCTTCCCCGGGGCGTGGATGCTGAACAACGGCTACAGCCGGGCCGAAGCGCTGACCGCGGTGGAAAGCGGGCAGGCGGACGTGGTGGCCTTCGGCCGGCCCTTCATCAGCAACCCGGATCTGGTGCGCCGCTTGCGGGAAGACGCCCCCCTCAACGCCCTGCGCGCCGACAAACTGTACGGCGGCGATGCCGAGGGCTACACCGACTACCCGACCCTGCCGGCTTGAGGCAAGCTGTGGAGCGGGGCGGCCTGGGCGGGCAGCCCCGTTGCCCAGCAGGCCGCCCTTCGTTGCTCTGTCCGCCCCGGGAGCCTTCCATGGAACACCGCTTCGACTTCACCTACCACAACCCCACCCAGATCCACTTCGGGCCCAACAGCTACGCCCGCCTGGGCCAGCTCGTCCCGCCCCGGGCGCGGGTGCTGCTGCTCTATGGCGGCGGCTCGATCAAGCGCAACGGCGTGTATGCACAGGTGACGGCAGCCCTGGCCGGGCGGCCGGTGGTGGAATTTGCCGGGGTGGAGCCCAATCCCACGCTGGAGACGCTGACCCGTGCGGTGGACCTGGTGCGGGCCGAAGGGCTGGATTTCATCCTGGGCGTGGGCGGCGGCTCGGTGGCCGACGGCGCCAAGTTCATCGCCTGCGCGGCGCTCCATGAGGGCGACGGCTGGGACATCGTGAGCGGAGCCCATGTGGTCAGCCGCGCCCTGCCCGTGGGCATCGTTCTCACCCTGCCCGCCACCGGCTCGGAATCCAACGCCGGCGCCGTCGTCACCCGCGCCGCCACGCGCCAGAAAAAGGTGTTCTTCGCCGAGCCCATGCGCCCGGCGTTCGCCCTCCTCAACCCGGAGGTGATGGCCAGCCTGCCCGACCGGCAACTGGAGAACGGACTGGTGGACGCCTTCGTGCACGTCTGCGAGCAGTACCTCACCTACCCGGTCGGCGCCCTGGTGCAGGACGGCTACGCCGAGGCGGTGCTGCGCGCCCTCAAGACCCTGGCCGACACCTTCGGCCAGCGCCGCAGCATCGGCTGGGCGCAGAACCTCATGTGGGCCGCCAACCAGGCCCTGAGCGGCGTGGTGGGCATCGGCGTGCCCCACGACTGGGCCACCCACCGTTTCGCCGTGGAACTCACTGCGCTGTATGGACTGGACCATGGCCGCACCCTGTCCATCATCCAGCCCTGGCTGCTGCGGGAAACCATCGAAGCCAAACGCGCCAAGCTGGAACAAATGGGCCGCGAGGTATTCCGCATCCCCGATGCCGGCGCCGACGCCACCATCGCCGCCATCGAAGCCATGTACCGGGGCCTGGGCATGCCGGTCCACCTGCGGGATACGGACGTCGCCGATCCGGACGCCCCCGCGCGCGTCATGGCCGCCCTGCGCGCCCACGGCAACGCCGCCCTCGGCACCCATGCGGAACTGGACGAAGCCAAGACCGAACGGATCATCCGGGCCGCCTGCGGCGCGCGGGGCTGAATATGAAAAAGGCGCCCTCCCGGACCGGGAGGGCGCCATGAGTTCAATCAAGCATGCACCCCTTGCGAAGCCCTCAGGCCTCCGCGCGCATCAAACCATGCCACCGTCCACAATCGTCGGCGTCCGGGCGACGAGGGCGGGCACGCTCAGCTTGATCTGCGCATACACCTCGTCCTTGCGCGGAAGCGGGATGAGATGCCCATTGATCGGCCCGGGCACGAGCACGACACCCGCGTCCTCATCCAGCGCAGCCACCGAAACCATGCGCTTTTCCTGCAGCTTGACCGGCCCCGGTCTGGTCACGGTATAGAGCTTGTAAGCCTTGGGCAGGAATACCGGACCGGCCGCCCAACTGAAGGTGTACAACAGATCGTCGCCCACCGGGTCCACGGGCGGCAGGGCATCGCCACTCTTGTCTTCCCCGAAGAGGGCGATTTCGAGCTTGTAGGTCTTGCCTTCGTCAGCCCGGTCGAACATCACGTCAGCGCTCACGGTCACTTCGCGCAGGTTATTGGTGACCTGACCCAGCACCAGCGTCGGATTGGAGATGGTAGCCATGGAATCCTCCTCAATGTGATTGTGTCATCCGGCACCACGGTCTTCGCCCGCCTGTCTGGATCGAGCGTTTCCGTGTGTCGCCACCACAATAGGGGCCGGCGCTTACTCGCCAATTAGGCGCCGCTTAGCAAGCCAGGAACGTTCGGTTAAGGCCGGACGCGCCCGGCCCTGTGGCTCACACCAGGGCCGTCAGCCGTGCGATGTGCGGGCCGAAGGCCCAGGTGGCGAGGAGCAGTGCGGGGATGAGGAGGAAGAAGAGGTACATGGGCCGGCGCAGGCGGGGGCTGGCGTCGGGGAGTTCCATGAAGTGGTCCATGACCAGCCGGGCCTTGAAGGCGATGGCGGCGGCGAGGAAAAGGGTGAGGGCGAACCCGGGTTCGCCGGCTTCGGCCAGCCAGGCCCCGCCCAGGGTGAGCGCAACCAGGGCCAGCCAGGCCAGGGTGGTGCGGGTGGCGAAGTTCATGGTGCCCCTCGTCAGCGCCAGACGTAGAACAGCGGAAAGATGACCAGCCAGGCCATGTCGGTGGTGTGCCAGTAACAGCCGAAGGCTTCGAGCCCCTCGTGGCGGGTGCTGTCGTAGGCGCCGAAGGCAGTGCGGGCCATGACCCACAGCAGGCCGAGCAGCCCCCAGCAGACGTGCACCAGGTGGTTGAAGGTGAGGTAGTAATAGACGGTGAAGAAGATGCCGGCGTCGCCATTGAGGCCGTGGGCCAGGTTCCACTGCACCTCGAAAAACTTCACCAGGGGGTAGCCGGCGCCGGCCACCAGCGCAGCGCCCAGCCAGCCCAGGCAGGCGCGGGGGCGGTCCTGGCGGATGGCGCCCAGCGCCCGCGCCACCAGGTAGCTGCTGGTGAGCATGAGCAGGGTATTGACGGTGCCGGCGAGGATGGAGAGCCGGCCGGGCCCGGCGTGGAAGTCCGCCGGGTGGTGGGCGCGGGCGATGAAGTAGACCACGAACATCAGCCCGAACTCGGTGAGCTCGCACAAGATGCCCACCCACATGCCCCGGTTGCCGGGGATGCGGCCTTGGCGGGCCGGCACCGGAGGGGGCGCCGGGCCCAGGGCCTGGGGAACGGGAAGCGCGGTTTCCAGAGGGATCTCCCGGTGGGTGGAAGCCGCCGGTCGGGGCAGCCCGCGGGAGTGTGCAGCCTCTCGCGGGCTGCCCCGGACTGACACCGGAGGCGCAAGGGAGGCTAGCACCCGCTGCGGGGCGGAAACATTGCACGGATCAAGTTTGGCCCCTGCCCGGGGCCGGGACGCCCGGTCAGCCGCCTGGTCCCGCCCCGGGCAGGGCCGGCTCCCCATCGCCGGGGCGCAGGGCGCAGGTGGCGTTGCTGGTCTGCACCAGGTAGAGCGTGCCCTTGCGCTCCACCCGGCCCAGACGCAGGGCGTAGCCGCCGGACTCGGCGGGGGCGCTGAGGCCGTTTTCCTCCAGGATCAGGCGGCCGTACTGCCAGCAGCGCAACTGGTAGTGCGGGCTGCCCGTCCGCCCCGCCGGGGGCAGCAGCCGGGCGGGCTCCTTGAGCACCAGGTCGGCCCCGGCCACCTGGATGGTGTGGCTTTTGACTTCGCTGCCGAACACGGCCATCAGGCCCACCAGCCCGGCCACCGCCAGGGCCATGCGCAGGGCCCCGCCAAGGGGGCCGGGCGCGGGTTTAGCGTACGTCCACATGGAACACCCCCTCTCCCATCTTGTCGGCGGAGACCTTGGCGAAAGCGTCCCGCACCTGGTCCAGCGAGCCGACGGCCACGCTCTCGAAATCCACCCCGGCAATGGTGGGCGACAGTTCCGGCAACACGTCCCGGTCGGTGGCGTAGCAAGCCACCGATTCCCGCTTGCCCTTGGCGCTGGCCAGCAACTGGAAGCGCATGGCGCCCGGCAGTTGCAGCGGCGCGTTGGCCCGCACCAGCGAATCGGGACTGAAGCGGTTGGGGAAGAGCCGCTGCACCTGGCGGTTTTCATCCTGCAGGTAGCAGTACACATGGGCGTCGCGGCTGGGGCGCACGGCCAGGCGGACCTGCTCGCCCCGGGCGTAGCGGCCGGTGCTGCCGATGGGCGCCACGCTCAGCGCCAGGGGCGGCAGGGCCTTGGGCGCCCCCTCGCCGCTGGGACGCGGGGGCACGACGGTGGCAGCGGGGGGCGGCGGCGGATGGGCGGCCATCACCCGGGCGTGGTCCGCATTCAGATAGGCGCGGAAGAATTCCAGATCCAGCTTGGGCTCCGGGGCCAGCCCCAGGGCCTTGCGGTAGGCGGCCACGGCGTCGCGCAGTTCGGGCGTGGGCACGCCATCCACCGGACCGGTGTAGTAGCCGCGCTGGCGCAGTTGTTTCTGGAACCAGGCGACGAATTCCGCCGGGTTGCTGTACATGGAGGAATACCAGTCGGAGATTTCGTTGTCGATCTCCGGCGTTTTGCTGTCCACCCCCAGGCAGCTCCAGTAGGGCGTCTTGGTCAGCTTGCCAAAAAGCTCCACCGTGGCCAGTTCCACCAGATTGCGCAGGGCCTGGGCCTGCCCTTCCGAGCGGGCCAGGGCCATGCTGTAGTTGATGCTGAACTTGCGGATGGTGGCGTCCCCATCGACGCCGGTGCCTTCCTTGAAGATGGCCACGGAGTTGCGGGACGTCACCCCCGGCACCACCGAAAGATCGTGGGTGGTGAGCACGGTGAGATCCAGCCCGAGGATGGACGAGGCCGCCGAGCGGGCGGCGCCGATGTTCAGATGCGGATCGATCCCGATGCCCACCTGGTTCTGCTTGCGGGCCACGGTTTCGTCGAGCTGGGTGATGGAGCCGCGGATGTCGTACTGGGGCACCACGGCGTAGGGGCTCTTGCGCTCGGCCTGCCACAGAAAGCGGATGACGTTGCCCGAATCGTTGCCGAAGGCCACCAGCCGGATCGCCCGGCTGCGGCGGGTCATGTCGGAAACGGCCGAGATCAGCATGTCCTTGGTACCCGCATTCACCTTGCGGGTCTGATCGGTGATGTCCTCCACCAGCACGGAAAGATCGCGCACGCCGTAGTTGATCAGCGTGGTGTCCATGCAGCGCAGGGCATCGGAGAAATTGGTGATGGAACGCTGGGGGCCGCTCTCCGGGCCACGGCGCAGCGCCTGGGTGGCTTCGGCCACGTCCGGCTTGGGGTTGATGGCGGTGCAGGCGCTCATCACGGCGGCCGCCAGGGGCAACAGGGCGCGCAGACGCACCTGGGCTGAGGCATTCATGGTATTCCCCTCACTTGCAGTCGTTGTAGGCGTTGATCACGTCGCCGGTGATGATCACCACGTTCTCCCGCGGGCCACGCATGCCCCCGCCGGAATTCACGTTACCGATATCGACTCCGCCGCAACCGGCCGGGTCGCTGAGCGGGCCACCGGCCTGCGGGTCCCGGCGATGTTTCTGGGCATCGAACTTGGCACGGTAGCGGGCCATCTTGGCCATCATCTCGTCGGGCATGTCCAACGGGTCAGTCATGATCTGCGGCGCGGCCCAGGCGGTCGCCGCCGTCCCCAGGACCGCGACCAGCAGCGTCAGTTTCAAGGTACTCATTGCGCACTCCATGTGTGTTGGCGGAGGCAGAACAACGGGCGGGCCGGGGCCCGCCCGTTGCAACCCACGCGCCCGGGCAGGGCGCCTGGGTTGCCGGCCATCCTGGTCGGTCACTGCACAACCCCGATGCTGGTACGCTGGAAGTTACCGAAGCCGGCCTGATACTGGCTGACCGTCCCGCCCACCGACACAGAGCTGCCGTGGGAGAAGAAGGGGTTGGCCGTACCCTTGATCACGCTCACTTCCATGCGCTGGACGTTGGCGCTGCCGGCCTGGGTCTGGTTGTACTGCCCGCCCACCAGCCAAGTGGAGCGATAGGCGCCAAAGGGCGAGGTGGTGACCACCGACAGATCCATGGTCTGGGAGTTGCCGAAGCCTCCGAGCTGGTTCTGGTTGGTTCCGGAGATGGCGGCGACCGTGTTGTCGGCCAGGGCGGAACCGGCGGCGATGGTCAGGGCGATGGCAGAAGCGATCTTGGCGATGGTTTTCATGGTGAAACTCCTCTAACTGGTTGAATGGGTTACCGCTTTCGCGGGACAGAGCGTTTCGGCCCCGTCTGACCCATGAGTCGCAGCCCATGGCCGGAGGGTTCACACTTTTTCCGATCTTTTTACTCGCGCCACGTCCTCGTCCAGGCCCGGGGAGCGTTTATCGAGATTTTCATGAAATCGTGACATTTCAGCCCAGCCCCGTGGCGCGGTTTTTCACCAAACCATGAACCGGGCGCTCCCGGGCACGGCTTGCGCACCGCACCACGCCTTCGTCCCCGCCTCCTGCCACGCCCCGGCGCACGGCGTGCCGGGCACTCCCGCAGCGCACCAATCCTTGCCCCGCGCCCGGTGTGGCACCGCCTTTGCTAACGGTAATGGACTGGATTCCCGCCACGGGAGCCAGACAACTACACCTACAGGGTTGATGCAAAGGAGGAGTAATCGTGGCTTTACTGGACCGTTCCGCCTGGTACGACATCGCGCGTGCCACCAACTGGACCCCCACCTACGTGGCCGAGTCCGAGCTGTTTCCGGACGTGATGAGCGGCGCCAAGGGCGTGCCCCGGGAGAAATGGGAGGTGTACGACGAGCCTTACAAGACCTCGTACCCGGAGTACGTGAAGATTCAGCGGGAAAAGGATGCGGGCGCCTATTCGGTCAAGGCGGCGCTGGAGCGCAGCCGCATCTTCGAGGAGGCAGACCCGGGCTGGCTGTCCATCCTCAAATCCCACTACGGGGCGATTGCCCTGGGCGAGTACGCCGCCATGAGCGCCGAGGCCCGCATGGCCCGCTTCGGCCAGGCGCCGGGCATGCGCAACATGGCCACCTTCGGGCTGATGGACGAAAACCGCCACGCCCAGTTGCAGCTCTACTTCCCCCACGAACATTGCCCCAAGGACCGGCAGTTCGACTGGGCGCACAAGGCCTACCACTCCAATGAGTGGGGGGCGATCGCCGCCCGCCATACCTTCGACGACCTGTTCATGGCCCGCAGCGCCACCGACATCGCGGTGATGCTCACCTTCGCCTTTGAAACCGGCTTCACCAACATGCAGTTCCTGGGCCTGGCGGCGGACGCGGCGGAAACCGGGGATTTCACCTTCTCCAGCCTCATCTCCAGCATCCAGACGGACGAATCGCGCCACGCCCAGATCGGCGGCCCGGCATTGCAGGTGCTGATCAGCAACGGCCGCAAGGAAGACGCGCAGAAGCTGGTGGATGTGGCCATCGCCCGTGCCTGGCGGCTCTTCAGCCTGCTCACCGGCACCGCCATGGACTACAACACGCCGCTGGAGCACCGCAAGCAGTCCTTCAAGGAGTTCATGCAGGAGTGGATCGTCGGCCAGTTCGAGCGCACCCTGATCGACCTGGGCCTGGACCTGCCCTGGTACTGGGAGCAGATGATCAACGAGTTCGACTACCAGCACCACGCCTACCAGATGGGCCTGTGGTTCTGGCGCCCCACCCTGTGGTGGAACCAGGCCGCCGGCATGACTCCCGAGTGCCGGGACTGGCTGGAAGAGAAGTACCCGGGCTGGAACGACAGTTTTGGCAAGGCCTGGGACGTGATCATCGACAACCTGCTGGCGGGCAAGCGGGAGCTGACCTATCCGGAAACGCTGCCCATCGTCTGCAACATGAGCCAGCTCCCCATCTGCGCCATCCCCGGTAACGGCTGGAACGTGAAGGACTACCCGCTCACTTACCAGGGCCGCACCTACCACTTCAATTCGGAAATCGACCGCTGGGTGTTCCAGCAGGACCCGCTCCGCTACCGGGATCACCTGACCCTGGTGGATCGCTTCCTGGCCGGGCAGATCCAGCCGCCCAACCTGATGGGCGCGCTGCAGTACATGAACCTGGCCCCCGGCGAGATCGGCGACGACGCCCACAACTACGCCTGGGTCGAGGCCTACCGCAACAACCCCTATCAGAAGAAGGCCGCCTGAGGCAGGCGGGACGAGGAGACCGAGATGGCTTTATTTCCCCTGATTTCCAATTTCCAGCACGACTTCGTGCTCCAGCTCCTGCCGGTGGATACGGAAAACACCATGGACGAGGTGGCCGCGGCGGCCGCGTACCACTCGGTGGGGCGCCGGGTGGCGCCGCAGCCGGACAAGGTGGTGCGGGTGCGCAAGCAGGGCATGAGCGATTTCTACCCGCGCACGGCGCGGCTGTGCGAGACCGACATCCAGCCCATGGAATGCATCGAGTTCATCTTCTGCGAGGCCTGAGCACCCATGACGTTCCGCAAAGCCTGTTCGCTGGACGACCTGTGGGAAGGCGACATGACCGAAGTCGAGATCGATGACCACGTGGTGCTGCTGGTGTGGCCGGAAGGCGGCGACATCCGCGCCTTCCAGGGCATCTGCCCGCACCAGGACATCCCCCTGGCCGAGGGCAAGTTCGACGGCCGGGTGGTGATGTGCCGCGCCCACCAATGGACCTTCGACGGCAAGACCGGCCAGGGCATCAACCCGGGCAACTGCCGCCTGGCCGAGTACCCGGTCAAGGTCGAAGGCGATGACATTTTCGTGGCCGTGGACGGGGTGCAGCCCCTCTTCGCCCACACCTGAACAAGGGATCACACCATGAGCACACAGAAAGTCGCCGATGGCTACCGCAACAACCGGGTCGGCCCGGTGCTGCGCGCCAGCGAGATCACCGAAGGCGTGATCGAAGCCGCCCAGGAGGACAACCCGGGCAAGGAAATCCGCGTGGACGACAAGATGGCCTACGTCCGCATCGACACCGAAGGCGAACTGCTGCTGCGCCGGGAGACGCTGGAGCGCACCCTGGGCCGGCCCTTCAAGATGGTGGAGCTGGAGGTGAACCTGGGATCGTTCGCCGGACGCATCGAGACCACGGACGACTACGTCCGCTTCTACTACGAAAAAACCCTCTGACGCGGGGAGACACGCCATGAACCAACCCGAAGTCCTCAAGCCCCTCAAGACCTGGAGCCATCTGGCCGCCCGGCGCCGCAAGCCGAGCGAGTACGAGATCGTCTCCACCAACCTGCACTACACCACCGACAACCCGGACGCCCCCTTCGAGCTGGACCCGAACCTGCCCATGGCCCGGTGGTTCAAGCAGTACCGCAATGCCAGCCCCCTGCAGCACAAGGACTGGAACGCCTTCCGCGATCCGGACGAGATCGTGTACCGCACCTACAACCTGCAGCAGGACGGCCAGGAAACCTACATCTTCGGCCTCCTGGACCAGTTTTCGGCACGGGGCCACGACGCCATGCTGGAGCGCACCTGGGCGGGCAGCCTGGCGCGCTTGTACACGCCGGCCCGCTACCTCTTCCACGCGCTGCAGATGGGCTCCGCCTACCTGACGCAGATCGCCCCCGCTTCCACCATCTCCAACTGCGCGGCGTACCAGACGGCGGATTCCCTGCGCTGGCTGACCCATACCGCCTACCGCACCGCCGAGCTGGCCAAGACCTTCCCGGACATCGGCCTGGGGCAGGACGAGCGCGGCTACTGGGAACAGGACAAGGCCTGGCAGGGCTTCCGGGAACTGGCGGAAAAGGCGCTGGTGGCCTGGGACTGGGGCGAGTGCTTCACCGCGCTCAACCTGGTGACCCGCCCGGCGGTGGAAGAGACCGTGCTGCGCGGCCTGGGCCAGGCGGCCCGGCACAACGGCGACACCCTGCTGGGGCTGCTCACCGACGCCCAGTTGCTGGACGCCCAGCGCCATCGCCGCTGGGCCGGCGCCCTGGTGCGCCTGGCGCTGGAGCAGGAGGGCAACCGCGCCGTGCTCGCCGGCTGGATCGAAAAGTGGGTGCCCCTGGCCGACGCGGCCATCGACGCCTATTGCGCCAACCTGCCCGAAGCCCCGGCCGCCGCCGACCAGGCCAAGGCAGCCCTGCGCGCCTTCCATCAGGGCATCGGCCTCTAAGCAATGGGGCGGGGCGTTCGCGCCCCGCCCGCCAGGACACCATGAAACACACCATCACCATTGAGGGCGGCCCCGCGTTCGCCGTGGATGCGGAAGAAGATGCGCTCCTGCGCGGCGCGCTCCGGGCGGGCATCGGCCTGCCCTACGAATGCAGCGTGGGCGGCTGTGGCGCCTGCCGCTTCGATCTGCTGTCGGGAACGATGGAAGACCTGTGGCCGCAGGCCCCGGGGCTTTCGGAGCGGGACCGCAAGCGGGGCAAACGCCTGGCCTGCCAGTCCCGCCCCGGCACCGACTGCACGATCAAGGTCCGCTGCGCCGACGAGCACCGCCCCCCCGTGGCGCCCCGGCGCCACCGCGCCCGCCTCACCGGCAAGCGGGCGCTGACCGCAGACATGACCGAATTCAGCTTCAGCACCGATAGCCCGGCGGACTTCCTGCCGGGCCAGTACGCCCTGCTCTATCCGCCCCATACGCCGGGCGCCCGCGCCTACTCCATGGCCAATCTGGCCAACGGCCAAGGCCTGTGGCGCTTCGTCGTCCGCCGGGTGCCCGGCGGGCGGGGCAGCCACGCCCTGTTCGACGCGGTGGCCGTTGGCGACGCCCTCCCCCTGGACGGCCCCTATGGCAACGCCTGGCTGCGGGACCCGGCCACCGCCGGGCGGGAGATCGTGTGCATCTCCGGCGGCTCGGGCATCGCCCCCATGCTCTCCGTCGCCACCGGCGCCCTGGCCACGCCCGGCGGGCCGCGGGTGCATTTCTTCGACGGTGCCCGCACCCGGGCGGACCTCTGTGGCGACCGGCTGCTGGCCGAAGCCGTGGGCGCCCCCGCCCGGCTGTCCTACGAGCCGGTGCTCTCCACCGAACCCGAAGACTCCGACTGGCCCGGCGCCCGGGGCTTTGTGCACGAGGCCCTCGAACGCACGCTGGCCCAGCCCCTCGCCCGCTACGAGTTCTACTTCGCCGGGCCGCCGCCGATGGTGGAGGCCATCCAGACCCTGCTCATGATCAAGCACCAGGTGCCGTACCAGCAGATCCACTTCGACCGTTTCCTGTGACCCCGCCGCGGGCAGCCGGCAGGCAGCCCGCGCACAGCGCTTGCGCGACCGGTGGGAGGCGCGTAGCGTGGGGGCCAGAGCCTGCCATCCTGGCAACACACGAATGACCCGGGGCACACCGGGGAGGAGACAACGTCGATGAAGCGACGGGAGAGAGAGACCAGCGAACCGCGCACCCCCGCCCGGGAGCCCTTCCCGGGCCAGCGGCCGGGTGGCGCGGCCATCCCCGTGCCGGACATCCACGACCTGGCCAAGCGCCTGCGCTTCGCCCCCCAGCAGGGGCGCATCTGGCTGGACGACCAGCGCATGATGCTGATGCACATCAGCTCCCTGGGGGCGCTGCGCCAGGAACTCATCGAAAGCCTGGACAAGGAGACCGCCCGCGGGCTCATCACCCGCATCGGCTACCAGGCCGGCACCCGGGATGCCGCCATGGCCCGCAAGGTACGAGCCGGCTCCAACATCTACGACGACTTCCTGGCCGGCCCGCAACTGGTGTCGCTCGAAGGCATGGTGCACTGCGAAGGGCTGGCGCTGGACATCGACGTGGAGCGGGGCCACTACTACGGCGACTTCGCACTCATCGACTCCTCGGAAGCGGAAGCCCACGTCGCCAGTTACGGCATCGGCAACGAGCCCGCCTGCTGGATGCTGGTGGGCTACGCCTGCGGCTACACCAGCGCCTTCATGGGCCGCCCCATCCTGTGGCGGGAGGTGGAATGCCGCGCCATGGGCCACCAGAACTGCCGGGTGGTGGGCAAGCCGGTGGAAGAATGGGGCGACGAAGCCATCGCCGACCTGCGCTTTCTGCAGATCGGCGATTTCGTCAAATGGTCGGCCAAGCCCCTGGCCCAGCTGCCCGCCACCAGCCGCATCGCCGCCCGGCTCTCCTCCGCCACCGAAGACAGCTTCGGCATGGTGGGCATCTCCGCCGGCTTCAACACCGTCTGCCACATGGTCAAGAAGGCGGCCCCCACCGAAGCCACCGTGCTCTTCCTGGGCGAAAGCGGTGTCGGCAAGGAAATCTTCGCCAACAACCTTCACCAGTTGAGCCACCGCTGCGACAAGCCCTTCGTCGCCGTCAACTGCGCCTCCATTCCCGAACATCTGATGGAATCCGAGCTGTTCGGAGTGGAAAAGGGCGGCTTCACCGGTGCCACCACCTCCCGCCCCGGCCGCTTCGAGCGCGCCCACGGCGGCACCCTGTTCCTGGACGAGATCGGCACCCTCAGCCTCACCGCCCAAAGCAAACTGCTGCGCGCCCTGCAGCAGGGCGAAATCGAGCGGGTGGGCGACACCCGCACCCGCAGCGTGAACGTACGCGTGATCGCCGCCACCAACGTGAACCTGCGCGAAGAAGTGAAGGCCGGCCGCTTCCGCGAGGACCTCTTCTACCGGCTCAACGTCTTTCCCATCAAGGTGCCGCCCCTGCGGGAGCGCCGGGACGACATCCCGCTGATGATGAACTGGTTCCTGCAGCGCTTCGCCAAGAAGCACGGCAAGGTCATCACCGGCTTCCGGGAGCGGGCGGTGGACGCCCTGTTCAACTACGACTGGCCGGGCAACGTCCGCGAACTGGAAAACATGATCGAGCGGGCCGTCATCCTGGCCGAGGACGGCGGCGCCCTGGACCTGTGCTACCTCTTCACCACGGGCGAAGAAATCGACACCTCTTCCTTCGTCCTCAAGCGCAACGGCAACATCGCCCAGGAAAAGGAAGCCCCCGCCCCCCCCACCCGCGACCCGTACCCGGGCGCCATGCCCAGCCTGGAAGAAACCGAAGCCGCCATGCTCCGCGCCGCCGTGGCCGAAGCCAGCGGCAACCTCGCCAAAGCCGCGCGGCTGCTGGGCATCAGCCGCCCCAAGCTCGCCTACCGGCTGCAGAAGTACGGGATTGGGGAAAGCTGA
>DAITAZ010000080.1:0-4595 GCA_036824045.1 Rhodocyclaceae bacterium | reverse complement strand
GGGACCACTACTGGCGCATCGCCACCTCCGCGCTTCTGCTGCATATCTACTGCTCGAACCCGAACCCCTGGGCCTTGGCTGCCGGCAGGGTGTTGGGAAAGACACCGTGCGGTAGGCGGCGGCAAAGGCTTCCAGGCTTTGGTGGATGACCTGCTCGGTGCCGGCCAGCGCGGCGGCGACGCGGGTCTTGTGAACATCGATGATCACGGCGACACAGGCGCTTTCGCGATCCAGGGCTGGCCGCCGGCGATCTCGGCGATGCCGGGCGCGGCGGGCCGGGTCGCGCACCACCACCTGGCTCACCTGCTGGCCGTTGATGGAGGTGGGGCCCCGGTGGGCGGCTTCCACGATGGCGTCGAGCACGTCCTCCGCCACCGGGTCGATCGAGAAAGGCACGGTCGCTGCGGTGGCTGTGCAGCAGGGCAAGGGTTTCGGACTTGGTACACGCCTCGGGCGGGTTCAGGCGGAAAACCGGGCGCCGAAGGCTGGCGGCACGGCCACCACCTTGCGCTGGCTGTAGTCGAAGAAGACGATGCCGGTCTTGCCCCGGGCGACTTCGCGCCCGCTGCTGTGCTCCGCCATGCGCCATACCAGGTCGCAGCCCTTGGGGTGGAAATCCCGGGCGGTCATGGCGACCGCCATCACCTCGCCATGGAAGGCTTCAGAACGGTACTGGAGCGCGGCATCGGCGACGATGATGCCCACCCCCTCCACATCGAGCTCGGTGTAGCCCATGGATTTGAAGAAGCGCACCCGGGCTTCGGAGACCACGGTGAGGAGCAAGGCGTTGTCCAGGTGGCCGCCGTAGTTGATGTGGCTGAGGTAAAGGGTGATGTCGGTGGAGAACGGAAACGCTTCGGGCAGGTCGATCTGTACGCGGGCCATGGACGGAGTGCGGGAACGGAAACAGGACAATTGAACCACAGGGGCGGCCCACCCGGCGTGGCGCCCCGGGGGTGCGCCCGGAGATTCACGCGGCAATGTTCGCATTCAACCCGGGCTGGACGACCCCACGGCCGTGGGAGAATCCCCGCCCTCGATACGGAAAGGAAATGCACGATGCGGTGTGCAGTAATGGCCCTGGTGGCCGCGCAACTGACCGGCTGCGCAGTAGTGAGCGCTGGCGTGGCGGTGGGCAGCGCGGCGGTGACGGTGGGCAGTGCGGCGGTTTCCACCGCCGCGACGGTGGGAGCCGCGGCGGTGAAAGGCGTGGTGAAGGCGGGCGAAGTGGTGGTGGATGCGGTCACGCCGGACGGGGAGTAAGGCCCGCGCCGTCAACGGTCCCCATGGGTGAGCGCCTGGGCGCTAAGGCGCTTTTCCCAGCGCACCTGGCCGTCCACGCCACGGATGCTCATGCGCAGCACCCGCTCCCCTTCCGGCCCCGAGAACTCCAGACTGCAGAAATTGTGCTCCGCCACCACGCTGCCCGGCAGCTTGCCGGCGGCGTTGGGATAGCGGTTGACGCCGGAGGTGAGGGCCGAGCAGGTGAGATCCAGCAGGGGATAACTGCCTTCCCGCCCCCATTCCACCGCGTGGGCGTAGTGGATGTCCCCGGACAGGAACAACACGCCGTCAATACGCTCCCGGGTCAGCCAGGCGATGAAATCCTCCCGCTCTTCCGGAAAGTTGTGCCAGCCCTCATTGTCGGCCCGTAATTCCGTGTGGCGGCGGGCCAGCATGCGGCTGCCCGCGGCGATCACCTTGAACGGGGCGGTGGAGTGCTTGAGCTCGTGGCGCAGCCAGGCCAGTTGCAGGGCGCCGAACATGGTCTTGTCCGGCGCAGCGGGGGCGGCGTCTGCATCGCGATACCAGCGGTCATCCAGCAGAAAGAAGTCCACGTCCGCCACCCGCATCCGGCTGAACACCCCGGGCGCGTTGGGCAGGCCATGGCTGGCGTTGGCCCAGTAGCGCTGGAACAAGGACAGGCTGGTGGCCTTGTGGGCAAAGCTCTTGTCGGAGTTGTTGGGGCCGTAGTCGTGGTCGTCCCAGATGGCGGCATGCTGGCCCACGCCCAGCAGGCGCTGCAGTTGCGGGAAGCTGCGCCCCAGCCGCCAGCGTTGCTCCATGCGCTGGGCAGTGCCCTCCTCCAGGTCCCGCCGGCTGTAGTAGATGTGGTCCCCCAGCCAAAGAGTCAGCTCCGGATTCTGGGCAGCCATGGCGTCGAAGATTTCGTAGTCGCTGCCGTAGCCTGTCCCCCGCTGCTGCTCGCCCGGGCTGTTGAAATAGCTGCAGGAGCCCGCCAGCACGGAGAAATCCCGCGCCCGGGGCTGGCGGGCCTGGGTACGAAAGAAGCGGACTTCCGAGAGCGCCCGACCGTCGGCTGCGAGCACCCGATAGGCGTAGCGGGTGTCCGGACGCAGGCCGCCCAGTTGCGCCTGCATCACGGGGGCCTCGCCCTCGGCCGCGCCGCTGAATACCCTGCGTTCGCCGGGCCTTGGCACCGGCCAGTACTCCAGCCGCAGGGGGCCGGGCTGGTGGGTCATGAGCCAGATGCTCACGCTGCTGTCGCTGCTCACGCCCGCCATGGGGCCCGAGAGGAGCACCGGGGCCTGGGCCCGGGCGGCCACCGCGAGCCCCAGCGCCAAGGTCAGCGCCAGCCAGTTGTTTCGTGTCACCCTTCCTCCCGCCCAAAAGGCCCATCGGCCACGCATGGTATTCTAACGGGCCCCTGCAACGGGTATTGGCCGGGATATGCGTTGCTTATCGCCCTCCGGCCTCGCCCGGCGCATCTCTAGAATGCAGCGTGGTAGCCCGAGCCCAACCGGGGCGCGGCACCTGTTTCCGGGACCCAACCTTTGAACGCCATGCGCCGAATTCTCGCCCTGGCCGCATTCGCAGCCACTGCCTTCGGCGCCGCCGGCCCCGCCGCGGCGCAGACCATGCAGAACCCCATTACCGACGCGGCTTCGCCCTGGGCCTTCTACGGCTTTCGCGCCAAACCGCCCGCCGGTGACAACTGGTTCAGCACCATGCGCGATCCGGGCCGGGCCGTGTTCGTAAAACGGCTCAACTCCGTCACCCATTCGTTCGCCGCCACGGTCTCGACGGTGGCGCTGCCCCAGAAGCCGGCCACCCAGGCCGCTTTTCTGGACCAGATCTACAACATCCGCTTCAAGGGCTCGGACCCGACCCGGATGAAGGTGACCCATCACGAGGAAAAACTGGAAACCTGGAAAGGCACCTGGTGCACCCGCTACCACGTGGTTTCCCAGGACCGGGGCGCCCCGGGCGGCGGCACACTCACCCTGCGGGTGTGGGGGCTGACCTGCGTGCATCCGCAAAACCGCGAGCTGGCGGTGGATTTCAACTACTCCGAGCGTAGTCACCCGGACGAAAGCAACCCCAAGCTGCTCGCGGAAGGTGAACGTTTCCTGAGCGGCGTCGAATTTACCGGCGGCCCCTGGCAACCGGAGCTCACCCGGGCCCGGGCCGCGCTGGAACGCAACCAGCCCAACGAGGCCGCCGAACTGCTCAAGCCCCTGGCGGCCAAGGGCGACAGCATTGCATCGCTGATGCTGGGCAACCTCTACGCCAAGGGTTCCGGCGTCCCCCAGGACTACAACGAAGCCTTCCGCTGGTACCAGGCAGCCGCCCAGGCCGGCGAAGTGGATGCCCAGTACAACCTGGGCGCCATGTACGACAAGGCCCTGGGCGTGCGGCGTGAGCCCGCCGAGGCGGTGCGCTGGTTCTCCCGCGCGGCCGACCAGCGCGACCCCCAGGCCCAGCTCAACCTGGGCATCTTCTATGGCAAGGGCGACGGTGTGCAGCAAAACCGCCAGAACGCCCGCCGCTGGTTCGAACTGGCGGCGGACAACGGCAACGAGCGCGCCCGCAAGCTCCTCTCGGAACTGACCTTCGACTGACCGCCGTCGCCCCCAATGCACAAGGGGCGGGCCCCTCACGGGTCCCGCCCCTATGCTTTGCCACGGATCAGGCCAGGTGCGGCCCGCGGTTCAGCGCCCGCCCAGCAGTTTGCCCGCCAGCGCGGCAATACCCTGTTCCAGCAGGCCGCCGGACTGCTCCTCCACCCGTCCATTGGGGGTGAGCTGGTCGACCAGCTGGGGCAACAGGCTGGAAAGCCCGGAGGACACCATGTCCGGCGAAGCCCCCACCTTCTGCGCCAGCCCGGCGATCAAGTCACTGCCCAGCACGGACTGCAATTGATCCGCGCTGATGGGCAGGTTGTCACCGGTGCCCACCCAGGAATCCGCCTGGGCACCCAGGCCGGCCTTGGAGAACTGGCTGAGCAAGCCCCCCAGGCCCCCCTGGCTGTTGGCGATGAGATCCACCGCGATCTGGGCCAGGCCACCACCACCCTGAGCGTTGCCGCCGCCTGCCAAAGAGCCGATCACCTGCCCTGCCAGAGAATCGAGCAAACCCATCATGAACTCCTTCACATTGT
Organism: Rhodocyclaceae bacterium; assembly: GCA_036824045.1. Classification (GTDB taxonomy): domain Bacteria; phylum Pseudomonadota; class Gammaproteobacteria; order Burkholderiales; family Rhodocyclaceae; genus DAITAZ01. The sequence continues at coordinate 193 of DAITAZ010000080.1, read as the reverse complement.
TTGTCTGGTGCAAGGGATTATTCGTCATCGCACCCCCGGGGGCAACCTCCGTCCGCGGCTGCTTCGTAACATTTCGCGCTTTCACGGCGCGGTGCCGCACTGTGCTGGGCGGATGGCCCCCGCGGCGCACCCGCTTCAGCTTCGCCCCGGGTGTGACGGCAGAAGTTAAAATCCCGCCCTTCTTCAACAGGCG
>DAITAZ010000053.1:0-23401 GCA_036824045.1 Rhodocyclaceae bacterium | reverse complement strand
GCGCGATTGGACTCGAACCAACGACCCCCACCATGTCAAGGTGGTGCTCTAACCAGCTGAGCTACGCGCCTACGAAGGAGGGCGAATTATATAGTTAATCCTACGCCTGTCAAATCCGGAGTTGCGGGCGTTTTGCCCCTTTCCGCCTGATAGCCCGGAGCATAAGGGCGGAACGCCCCTTGTGCCGTTCAGACATGGCTATTCGTCGCCGTAATCAGAACCGGGACGCCCATGCGTTCAAGCTCCGGCCGTCCCTCCCCTTTACATTTCAGCGATTCCGCCCTTGGGACTTATCGAACTCGTCATCGTTGCCCTATTGCTGGTCCTGCAAGGACGGGTGCTGCCTGTCCTGACGACCGCGCTGCAACTGATGCGTGCAACGGTTCGTCCGACCCGTCCAACACTGGTTTCGCTAGACCTCGTACCCTCGGCCCAGCGCGCGGTGCTCGACCTGGCGCGGGGGGAGTTGCAACCGCTGGGCTTTCGCCCGGTGCTATCGGCAAGAATGCCCGCCATGGTGGTGGGTGAGGGGCAACGGGCCCACTATTTCGACTACTACCACCACGCTACCAGCGGCACGCTCGCGGCCGTGAGTCAGGGTCAGCACCCCGAGATCTCAGGGCCGGTGAGCGTGCAGTTCTTCAACTGCAGAAGCGACGGAACCGCCCTCCTCACCCTCAACCGTCTGATGCATACCTGTCCATCCTTCCCCGCGAAGGTCGACGTGGAAGACGCCGAAGCGGACTCCGTCGGCGTCCAGTGGAAATTCCACCGCCGGCGCCTGGAACAGGAGGACAAACTCGACAACGTCCTCGCCCGCATTCTCGAGCGTTTCGCCGAGATTCACGCCGCTATTGTCCCGGCGTGGCTGGCTGCGGGCCTGCTTACCAGCACGCCGCAGACCGCGCGCTACCGTTTCACGCCCACCGCTGCCCTCAATCTGGCGCTGCGCATGATTCAGGGCAACCGCAACATCCGCTCGCCCTTCCGCTTAAGCAATGAATCCGCTCGCGGACGGCACGCGCTGGCCGAAGCGCTGATTTTCGAAGAAATGCTGCGCACCCGCCGCAGCGGTAAGCTGGCCGGCACCTTCAAGCTGGGGTTGATGCTGGGTACGGCACTCGTGGCCACCATCAGTTTTGGCCTCAGTCACTCGTGGTCACTCGCACCCGCGCTGGTGGCCGTGCTCGCCGCCCATGAAATGGGCCACTACCTCGCCATGTCCTTGCTGGGGTACAAGGACCTGAGCGTGTTCTTCATTCCCTTCATCGGGGCGGCCACGGCCGGCGAAAAGCACAATGCCACGCCATTGCAGCAGGTCGTCGTGAGCCTGGCCGGACCAGTCGTCGGCCTGGCCCTGGGGCTGGGAGCCCTGGCGGGATCCAGCGAAATGGCGGGCGGCGTGACGAGGGACTTTCTCGTCGCGTTCGGTTGGCTCTCTCTGGCGGTCAATTTTTTCAACCTCCTGCCCGTCAGCCCCCTGGATGGAGGGCGAGTTGTGGACGTTCTGCTGCTTTCCCGCACGCCACGACTACGCACCGTCTTTCTCACAGTCGGTGCAGCCGTGTTCGTGCTGCTTGGCGCCATGGGCGGAGACTGGTGGCTGGTGGGGCTGGCCGCACTGCTGGGGATGGGCATCCCCATCCAGTGGCAAGCCGCCCGCCTGCTGATCGGTTTGCGCCGGAAAATGCTTGCCCAGGGATTGCCGGTGTTGCCTGAATCGCGGGCAATCCGCTGGGCTTTCCGGGATCTGGCCACTCCGGGCCACCAGAAGCTGAACTTTGCCGACAAATCGTTGATGGTCCGCCTGGTACTCCCGGCGGTGAGGTCGACGCCCCCGGGGCCGTTCGCCACCTTAGGGGGAATCACCACCTATCTGGCCGCGTTCATTGCCCCCATGCTCGTCGCGCTGTATCTGCTGCTCAACGGCCAGATGATGTCTTCGGGCCCCAGCCCTTTCCCGCCCGCCATGGCCGTTGACCATGGCCGCGCTGCGCCTGCCCGGGACACGCAGGAGAGCGATTTCCTGGCGCGGCTGGCGCAGGCCAGAACCAGCGAAGCCCGCTGGCGCCTCGCAATGGAGACCTACGCCCGGGAACAGTATTCGGCGCCAGAGGCCACGCTTAACCGATACCTCTCTGTTGCGCTGACGGAAGCGAGCAATTTCGCGCCGGATGATCCTCGCCGACTGGATACGGCGCTGGCCTACGGTGAGCAAGCGGCTGAAGCAGACGCGGTGGTCATCGTCCGCGACCAACTCGACCTGCTGGGCGATACGGGGCGTACCAACGCAGTGTATCGGGCGCGTCTTCAGTCCCTGCTCGTGGCCAGAGATAGTGCCCTGTCCCCCGAGGACGCCGTGAAGCTCATGGACAGCGCGGTGAGCACCCTCGCCGGCAAGCCGGATGGCCGTCCCTGGTTGTCCGCCGCACGCAATCAACTCGCCTGGCTGCTGGTGCTGACCGGGCGTCAGGACGAGGTCCGGGCGCTGCTCCAGGCCAACGTGGACGATGCGCAACGGGACGCCAGTCACCACGCGGGCGTCGACAAGGCCCAGACCATCCAGGCGCTGGTATGGCATCTATCCCAGATAGGGCGCAACCGAGAAGCCGAGCATCTTGCCACCACGCATCTGGCCCAATTGCCCCCACACGCCTCGCCAGCGGCCCGAAAGATCCTTACGGTCACCCTGGCCTGGAGCCGCATCAAAGCCGGGCACCTCAGAGAAGCCAGCGAAACCATCGACGCCTGGAATGCCAGAACCGCCCGAACCACGGCGCCGGGCTCGGGCGTCTGGCTGGACTGGTTCGGCTGGATGCTCCCACCCAGGGCTGATCCGGAGATCCTCCTCGACCAGATTCATCTGGCACGCCTGAACCAGCAAACCAACGCGGAAGCGAACGCCATCCGCCAACTTCGCCGGCTGGAGAAAACCCGAGGCAAGGCGTTTACCACCGACGAGTGGAAAACCCGCTACCGGGACGGTGCCCGCAGCAATCACCCCCAGTGGGACGGCGAACGGCTGCGTACCCAAATCGCCGTACTCCAGTCCCTGCAAGGCTGAGTTGCGCGAAAGCAGTCATCACGCGGCAGCGCTTGAGCCTTGGTGGAAGCATCCACGCACCTGCGCGCCTGCGTCCGTCTTGCGCCCAACCAGGGCACTCGGGAAGCTTCGGGAAGTGCGCATCCTGAACACAACGCCACGCACAGTGCCTCAAGTTTCCCGGCCGGCTGCCGTAATTGTGATTAACGGACCTGCAGTGCCCGGGAATCCAGGATTACAGGCTCCGTTGCAACTCCTCGCAGCATCAAAAAGCCCTCCTCTCAAGGCAGGTTACCCCCCGGTACCTGCCGTTTTTTTGTCCACCCAGCCCAGTCCCGATGCAACGTCGGTGACCTCGCCCAAGTTCTCAGCGGGAAGGCTCACGCTTTGGGAACCAGTGGCTCCTTGAGCACGTAAGCACGCAGGCGGTTTTCGATGATGCGGGGATTCTGCCCATTCGCCACGCCCACCAGACCGTCGAGGAACATCTCGCGTAGCGACAGCTGGCTCTGGATGATGGAACCCAGTTTCTTCGCGATGGGCAGGAAGATGAGATTGGCGGAGGCCACACCGTAGATGGTTGCCACAAAGGCGACCGCGATCCCCCCCCCCAGCTTGCTGGGGTCCGAGAGATTTTCCATCACGTGAATCAAACCCATCACGGCACCGAGGATGCCCACCGTCGGCGCGTAACCTCCCGCCGCTTCCCACACCTTGGCACAGAGCTTGATCTGCTGGTGCCACGTGTCGATCTCCACCTCCAGGATCTCGCGCATCCGCTCCGGGTCGGCACCATCCACCAGCAACTGCAGTCCCTTGGCGAGGAACGGATCCTTGATGCGGGGCAACTGCCCCTCCAGCGAGAGCAGGCCTTCCTTGCGGGCCGCACGTGCCCAATGCACCACCATGTTGATGGTTTCGTCGAATGGGATGAGGGGGGGTTGAAACACCCAGCTCCCCATGCGCATGGCGGCACGGAAAACCGGGAGCGGACTTTGCAGCATCACGGCACCCAGGGTGCCGCCGATGACGATAAAGAACGCAGTAGGCTGGATCAGGGAGGAAAGATGCCCCCCCTCGAACACCTGCCCCAACAGAATGACCAGCACACCGACCGCGAGGCCGGCTACGCTGATACGGTCGAGGCGATCAAACTTCACTTCCCGAAAGCCGGCATGAATGCGGGTTCAGACGTCGCGCGCCTCAACCCACCGTCTCCACCTTGCGGCTGTTGCGCAGCCGGCTAGCGGGGCTCTTCGGCTTGCGCTCGGGCGCGCGCTTGCCCTCCAGGATGCGGGCCCGCAGCCGGGCGATGGCCTGGCTGTGGAGTTGGCACACGCGGGATTCCGACACCCCGAGGATCTCGCCGATCTCCCGGAGGTTGAGTTCCTCCTCGTAGTACAAGCCCATCACCGTGCGCTCCCGATCCGGCAGATCCTCGATGGCCTTGACCAGCACCGTCCGCATGTTCTTCTCGAGCAACATCTCCAGAGGGTCCTGCTCGGGCCCGGCGCAATGCCGCTCGAAGAAATCCTCCTCCTCGTTGTCGGTGAAGTCCTCGAAGTACACCAACTGGTAGCCGCGTGCCTCGTGCAGCATCTTCTGGTAGTCCGCCAGGGGCATGTCCAGGGAATCAGCCAGTTCCTTCTCGGTCGGCTGGCGCCCGTGGCGATGCTCCAGCGCGTGGATGGCGGACTCGATCCGGCGCATGTCCCGGCGCAGGCTGCGGGGGAGCCAGTCGTTTTCCCGCAGGCCGTCGAGCATGGCGCCGCGGATGCGCTGTACCGCGTAGGTCTCGAACTGGGCACCCAACCCTTCCTCATAGCGGTTGATGGCGTCCAGCAAACCCAGCATGCCGTTCTGGATGATGTCTTCCACCTGCACGCTGGCAGGGAGCTTGGCCATCAGGTGGTAGGCAATACGCTTGACCAGCGGTGCGTACTGGGTGACGAGTTGATCTTTCTGCAAAGTGCCGGAAGCGGTGTACATGGGGTCTCTCTCAAGTGAAGTTCACGTTTCACTGTCAGGCGGGAACCGGGCTCGTGCTCGACCAGGCAGCCCCGCCTTGGGGGAGGCCTGCGAGCATCGCCGTCAGGCGCCGGACCAATCCATCCGGGGTCTGCGCGAAAGGCGATGTAAAGAGCGAGGTGACCGCAGCCGCATGTGCGCCGTGGATTGCTCCCGGTGCGTAGGCGGATTCGACGTGGGTACCGGTGGCACCGGGCTCGAAAAACGCTTCGAGCCGCACGTCGAGGTAGGTTTCGGCCACGTCCCGGAGATTGGCGAACAACGCCGGGACCTGCCGTGCCTCCCGACCCTCGGTGAAGGCAACGCGAAACCGGCGTTGCTCCGTCTCGAGGGCAAAGCGCTTGATGAGTCGATACGCATCGGTCAGCGCCACCGATACGCTGGGGATTGCCAGAACCTGGCAGTCCGCCGCCATGGCGAGGCGGGAGAGCCCTCCCGCACCGCCGCTTGCCGCCGACGCAGCCTGGATCAGCACCCAGTCCGCATCAGCCTGCAACTTTTCCAGCATGGCCAGGGCGCGTTTGCGCACTGCCGTGCTGCCTTGATCGAGCCCGGCGCACAACCGGGACAAGGTGACCACGCGAATGCCTTCCGCGGGGCGCACCACCGTCTTGTCCAGGGCCACGTCGCCCTGGACCGCCTGGGCCAGGTCGAACCGGGAACAAGCCCCCAGCGCCGTCGCCACACCCTGGGCCGCCGCCAGTTCATCGAGGACCAGCACCGACTGACCGCGCCCGGCCAACTCGCTGGCGCAGCGGGCCACCAGCAGCGGCTGATGACGCCCGGCGGTCGGGGCGAGAAAGGCCACCGCCGGCACCTGCCGCCGCCGGCAAAAGAGCCTGCGCAAACCGGCAGCCTGATCCTCTTTCCAACTGACCACGTGCGCTCCCCGTTCAGTTAATCGTTTCAGCCATCGCTGCCGCCGAGCGGGCCCCCGCCACGATCAGCCCGCTTTCCAACCCCTGCGTGCGGTGCGGCGAACCCTCCGGCAGTTCCTTCAGGGCCCGATGCAGCAGGTAGGCCCGATTGGGCAGGTGCAGATCTTCCGGCACCCGCTGACCATTGGCGATGTAGAACAAGGCCAGGTCATGGCGGATGGCCACATCCAGCACCGGCGCCAGGGAAGCTGCCTCGTCCACCTTGGTCAGCACCACTCCTGCCAGATCGGGTCCGTCGTATGCCTTCACCACGTCGTCAAGCGTATCGCCTCGGCTGGTGGCGTTAAGCAGCAGTAAACGACGGACTTCTCCAGCATTTACGAGCATGGCCGCCTGCTCCGCGACCGCCCGGTCACGCTGGCTCATGCCCACCGTGTCGATGAGCACCATGTGCTTGTGACGCAGGTCACGAAGGGTCTGCTTGAGGTCGGCGCCATCGCGCACCACCTGCACCGAAACCCCCAGAATCCGGCCGTAAATCCGCAGTTGTTCGTGGGCGCCGATCCGATAGCTATCGGTGGTGATCAGGGCCACCTTGTCGGCCCCGTGGCGCACCACGCAGCGGGCCGCCAGCTTGGCGGTGGTCGTGGTCTTGCCCACGCCGGTGGGGCCACACAGGGCAAATACGCCGCCCTGGTTGATCAAATCGTCGTCGCTGCCCAGGGTACGCAGACTGCGGTTGAGCCAGTTGCGCACCGCGGTGCGGGCATTGCCCAGGGCATCCGACCCATCCACCGACTCCGCCAGCCTGCGGGCCAGCGCGGGACTGAAACCGCTGTCGAGCAGTTCCCCCAGCATCAGCGAGCGCACTGGCGCGTCGCGGCTCATGCTGCCCCAGGCAAACCCGGCCAACTGGTGCTCGATCATGGCCCGGATGGCCTGCAACTCCCGCCCCAAGGCTTCGGGCAGGGGCTGAGGCGCCGCCTCCTTGCGCGGTGCGGCGGCGGGCTCGGCCGCGCGGGGCGCGGGCGCCGGACGGGACGGGCGCGGCGGCTGCTCGTTGGCGGCAGGGGCACGGCTGGCAAAGAGGCCCTCCGGCTCACGCAGACGCGGCTCTGGCGGCATGGGAACAGGGCGCGCCACAGCCGCCTGGGGCACAGGCCGCGCGGGCGCGGCCTCCCGCACTGGCAACGGACGCTGGGGCACGGACTGGGCAACGGGCTTCGGTTCAGGCGCGCGCGCCGGCGCCGCACGCGGGGGTGCGGGCGGCTCGACCCCATATCGGCGCATCACGCTCTGGGAAAGGCTGAGGTGGAAGTCCTCGTCACCACCGGGTGCGGCGGCAGCCCGGGGCTCACGCACCAGCGCCGGCGCAGCCTTGGCCGGCTCGGGCGCGGGACGGGGCGCGGGCTGGCGGGGAGCTTCCAGCACAGTCAGGGCGCTGGGGGGCACGGCAGTGATCTCCACCCCCCCGTTGACGCTGCGGTTGGCGAGCACGATGGCGTCCGGCCCCAAGGCTTCCTTCACCTGGCGCAGGGCGTCGCGAGCCGTCGGCCCGAAGAAGCGTCTGACTTGCATCACTTACCTCCGATGATCGAGGTGACCTTGATGGTCCGGTTCTCCGGCACTTCGCTGTTGGCGATCACCCGCAACTGGGGCACCGCCCGCCGCAGAAAGCGGGAAAGCAGCCAGCGCAGGCTCGCCGGCACCAGCAACACCGCCGGCAGCCCCACGTCTTCCTGCGCCTGCACTGCCGCCGCGGCTTGCCGCAGCAGGGAATCGGCCAGCCCCGGCTCGATCCCGGCGCCGTCCGGGCCCGCCTGGGCCATGGCCTGCACCAGCATCCGCTCCAGCGAAGGCTCCAGGGCAATGACCTGCACATCCGCATTGCCGGGAAAAAGTTGCTGCACGATGGCGCGTCCCAGCCGCATCCGCACCTGGGAGCCGAGTTCCACCGCGTCCTGGCTGCGGCTGCCAAACTCGGCCAGCGTCTCGATGATGGTGCGCATGTCGCGGATGTTGACGCCCTCTTCGAGCAGGCTCTGCAGCACCCGCTGCACCGTCGACAACGGCAGCAGCTTGGGCACCAGGTCCTCCACCAGTTTGGGCTGATCCTTGCCCACGTGGTCCAAGAGGGCCTGGGTCTCCTGCCGCCCGAGCAGATCGGAGGCGTGGTTGAGAATCACCTGGTTGAGATGTGTCGCCACCACCGTACCGGCGTCCACCACCGTGTAGCCCAGGGCATGGGCCTGATCGCGCAAGCCCTGATCCACCCAGACGGCCGGCAGGCCGAAGGCCGGGTCTTTGGTTTCCCGGCCCGCCAGGGGGCCCATCACCCGACCTGGATTGATCGCCAGCAACTGCCCGGGGAAGGCCTCGCCGATACCGATCTCCACCCCCTTCAAGGTGATGCGGTAACCGTTGGGCTTGAGCTCGAGGTTGTCGCGGATGTGCACCGGCGCCGAGAGAAACCCCACCTCCTGGGCGAACTTTTTGCGCAAGCCGCGAATGCGTTTGAGCAATTCGCCATCCTGCCCCTTGTCCACCAGCGGGATCAGCCGGTAGCCCACCTCCAGCCCAAGCACATCCACCGGCACCACATCGGCCCAGCTCGCCTCCACGTTTTCCGGCGCGGGGGGCGCCGCGGCCGGCTTGGCCGCCGCTTCCACCGGCGCCGGCTGCGCCTGTTTTTGCATCAGCCGCCAGGCCCAGTAGCCCAGCCCGCCCGCCAGGAGCAGGAACACCACGTGCGGCATGCCCGGGATCAAGCCCATGATGCCCAGAATCGCGGCGGTCAGCGCCAGCACCGTGGGGTTGGAGAACACCTGGCCGAGCACCTGCTGGCTCATGTCCTCCTCGCCCACCCGGCTCACCACCAGACCGGCCGCTACCGAGATGATGAGGGAGGGAATCTGGGCCACCAGCCCGTCGCCAATGGTGAGCAGCGTGTAGTTGTTGGCCGCCTTGGCCACCTCCATGTCGTGCTGGATGACGCCGACGAACAGCCCCCCCACCACGTTGATGACCATGATGAGAATGCCCGCCACCGCGTCCCCGCGCACGAACTTGGAGGCACCGTCCATGGAGCCGTAGAAGTCCGCCTCCTGCGAAATTTCGGTGCGGCGGCGCTTGGCCTCCTTCTCGTCGATCAGCCCGGCGTTGAGGTCCGCGTCGATGGCCATCTGCTTGCCAGGCATGGCATCCAGGGTGAAGCGGGCCGACACTTCGGCGATCCGGCCGGCGCCCTTGGTGATGACCACGAAGTTGATCACCGTGAGGATGGTGAACACCACCAGCCCCACCACCGTGTTGCCCCCCACCAGAAAGTGTCCAAACGCCTCGATCACCTTGCCCGCCGCGTCCGGCCCATTGTGGCCGTGCATCAGCACCACCCGGGTGGACGCCACGTTGAGCGACAGCCGCAGCAGCGTGGTGACCAGCAGCACTGTGGGAAAGGCCGCGAAGTCCAGGGGCTTGATGGTGTACATGGACACCAGCATCACCATGAGCGACACGGCGATGTTGAAGGTAAACAGCACGTCCAGCACAAAGGACGGCAGCGGCAGGATCATCATCGACAGGATGACGATGATCAGCACCGGCGCCCCAAGCTGCTTCACCTGGGCCTGGGCCAGCACGGCCTTCAAATCCAGACTGGTGGCGTTGCCGCTCATTGCCCCGCCCTCCCGGAGCGCCGGCTTGGTCTGTGCGAATCAGCGGCGGTCATGCGCTCACCCCCGGGTCCAACTCCGCCGGCACCGGCAGATCCTGCGGCCGCTCGGGGGGAACGCCCCCCTGGGTCAGGTAATGGTTCAACTGATAGACGTAGGCCATCACCTCGGCCACGGCGGTGTAGAGCTGCGCGGGAATTTCCCTGCCCAGATCCACGTGTTTGTACAAGGCACGGGCCAGAGGCGGGGCTTCGAGCAGGGGCACCTTGTGCTCGGCCGCAATCTCACGGATGCGGGCAGCCACCAGATCCGTTCCCTTGGCCACGACCTTGGGGGCCCGCTGGCTGGAAGACTGATACTGCAGCGCCACGGCAAAGCGCGTCGGGTTGGTCACCACCACATCCGCCTTGGGCACCTCGGCCATCATCCGCTTCTGGGCCATCTCCCGTTGCTGGGCCCGGATCCGCGCCTTCACATGGGGGTCGCCGTCCGATTCCTTGGCCTCCTGGCGCAATTCCTCGCGGGTCATCTTCATCTGGGCGTGGTAGTGCCAGAGCTGGTAGGGCACATCCAGGGCCACGATCAGCGCCATTGAGGCCACCACCAGCAGCGCCCCGAACAACACCATGCTCCCCGTGCCGGGCAGGGCCGTCTCCAGGGGCTGGACAGCCAGATGAAACACCTCGTGGCGGCTGCGCCAGACCACCCACGCACCGACCCCACCCACCACCGCCGCCTTGGCCACCGCTTTCACCAGTTCCACCAGCCCGTTCATGGACACCATGCGCTTGAGCCCGGCCATGAGCGAAAGGCGGGTGAAATCCGGGGCGAAGGACTTGCTGGAAAACACGAAGCCCCCCAACAACATGGGCGAGACAAAGGAACTGACCACCAGCAGCAGGAACAAGGGCGCCAGCAGCACCAGCGCCTCGGAAGACTGGCTCCACAGCGTGGCAAACATGGCCTGGGGATCAAAAGCCGCCTTGTGTTCCAGGCTCAGCCCCTGGCGCAACAGATCCGCGGAGCGACGCCCGATCCATCCGGACATGGCGTACAACCCCGCCACACCGGCCAACAGGACGAGAAAGGTCCCAAGCTCCCGGGAATGGGGAACCTGGCCCTGCTCCCGGGCCTGCTCCAGCCGCCGCTGTGACGCGGGTTCTGTACGTTCGAGGTCGCTTTCTTCTGCCACCGGATACTCCTGTGAGGACGGTGGCCATTATCTGGTGGCCCTGCAAGTGGCACCGGCAGGAGAAAAAACGCAATTGGCCGGTTATTCGCCACCGGCCGCAAATGGCCTGTTTACGCGGCATTCGGTGCCGCGGCCAGCGCCTTCCGGGTCAGCGCGCCCGGACGTAGGAAAGCCGCCGCCCGTGCTGTAGGAAACGGAGGAAAGCAGGTTTCTTGCCCGAACGGCCGCCCCGCCGGTACACTTCCCGCTTTTTAACGCATGATCATGCGCGACCAAGCAGCGAGGGGCGCACCACTCGTGGAATTCAAGGGCACCACCCTGTCAGTGATGTCGGTTCTGCTCCACGGCGCAGACCTCCCGGCTCTTTCCTCCGAACTGGATGCCCGCCTGGGGCCGACACCCGATTTCTTCAGCGGCGAGGCGGCGGTACTGGAGTTCGCGCTGGGGGTCGAGCCCGCCCCCGGTTTCGACTGGGCGGGACTGATGACCCTGCTGCGCCGGCACAACCTGGTACCCGTGGCGGTACGCGGCCTCGCCGGCCCGGTCGCTGAAGCCGCCGCGGCCGCGGGCCTGGCCCTCGTCGGCCCGGAAGAACGCGGCAGCCGCCGCCGGCAGGACCCTCCCGCTCCAACACCCGCCGAATCCGCGCCCGCAGCCCCCGCCCCAAGCGCCACGACCGCCCCGCCGTCCCCCGGGGCGACTGCGCTGGCAACGGGTGAGGACATCCCCTGCCTGGTCGTGGACAAGCCCCTGCGGTCCGGGCAGCAGGTTTACGCCCGCGGCGGGGATCTGGTGGTGCTGGCCATGGTCAGCGCCGGCGCCGAGGTGATCGCCGACGGCAACGTGCACGTCTATGCCCCCTTGCGCGGCCGCGCCCTGGCGGGTGCCCGGGGCAACACCCGCGCCCGGATCTTCACCACCTGTTTTGAAGCAGAGTTAGTATCCATCGCCGGCGTCTATCGCACCTTCGAGACGGCCGCAGCCAACCCGGTGGCCAAACGGCCGGCCCAGGTGTGCCTGGCTGATGGCGACAACGGGCCTGCGACCGTACTTGCGATTGAACCGCTCAGCATCGGCTAATATTGCGCAAGCAACTGAAATTCAACACAACACAGATCGAGAGAGATAGAGGACACTGTGGCTAGAATCATCGTCGTGACGTCCGGCAAGGGCGGAGTGGGCAAAACCACCACCAGCGCGAGCTTTGCCAGTGGCCTGGCCCTGCGCGGGCACAAAACCGCAGTGGTGGATTTCGACGTGGGCCTGCGCAACCTGGATCTGATCATGGGCTGCGAACGCCGGGTGGTGTACGACCTGATCAACGTGATCAACCGGGAAGCCACGCTCAACCAGGCGCTGATCAAGGACAAGCACTGCGACAACCTCTACGTGCTGCCCGCCTCCCAGACCCGGGACAAGGACGCCCTGACCGAGGAGGGCGTGGAGCGGGTGCTCAACGAGCTCAATGAGATGGGCTTCGAGTACATCGTGTGCGATTCCCCCGCCGGCATCGAGCGCGGGGCCGTGATGGCGCTCTACTACGCGGACGACGCCCTCATCGTCACCAATCCGGAAGTCTCCTCCGTGCGCGACTCGGACCGCATCCTGGGCATCATCCAGGCCAAGTCCCGCCGCGCCCTGCAGGGGCAGGAACCGGTCAAGGAGCACCTGCTCATCACCCGTTACTCGCCCAAGCGCGTGCTCGACGGCGAGATGCTCTCCTACGAGGACGTGCAGGAGATTCTGCGCGTGCCCATGATCGGCGCCATCCCAGAATCCGAGATGGTCCTGCAGGCCTCCAACCAGGGTGCGCCCGTGATCCACATGAAGGATTGCGAAGCCGCCCAGGCCTATGAGGACGTGGTTTCGCGCTTTCTCGGCGAAGGCCGCCCGCTGCGTTTCGTCACCTACGAGAAGCCGGGCTTCTTCAAGCGGCTGCTGGGAGGCAAGTAGCCATGTCCATCCTCAGTCTCCTGTTCGGCAACAAACCCAAAAGCGCCCATGTGGCCAAGGAGAGACTGCAGCTCATCATTGCCCGGGAACGGGCCGGCAGCAATGCGCCGGACTTCCTGCCCGCGCTGCAGAAGGATCTCCTGACGGTGATCTCCCGCTACGTCAAGGTCAATCCCGAGGACATCAAGGTCTCCCTGGAGCGCAAGGACAATCTGGAAGTGCTTGAAGTGGACATTGTCCTGCCCGAAGTCAAACCCTGAGGCTTCCCGCCCCGCCCCCGCGGCCGGCCCTGCGCCGGCCTTTTCTTTCCCCCGCGCCCATGCCCCGAGCCTCCATCGACGTCAGCGAAGAAGCCGGCGTGCGCTATCTGCACTTCGGTTCCGAATGGATACAGGGTGCCATGCGCATCGCCCGTCCCTTCGCCCTGGAACTGGACTACACCCGCGAGATGATGGCCGCCCTGCTGCTGCGGCACGAGGTGGGCTGGCCACAACGGGTGCTGGTGATCGGTCTGGGCGCGGCATCGGTGGTCAAGTTCCTGTATCGGCACAGGCCCAGGAGCCACCTCCGGGTGGTGGAGATTGAACCGGCCCTGGTGCCGGTGGCCTACCACCACTTCAAGCTGCCGGACGACCCTGCCCGGATCGAACTGGTGATCGGCGACGGGTCGAAACTCATGCTCACCGACCCCGGGCAGTACGACCTGATCCTGGTGGACGGCTTCGACGCCCACGCCCGCTCCGGCCCCCTCGAAACCCTGCCGTTCTACGACGCCTGCCGCCAGCGCCTGAGTGCCGACGGGCTGCTGTGCGCCAACCTGCTGGGCCGCAACCGCAGTTTTCCCGCCACGGTACGCCGGCTGCGCACCGTTTTCGATGGCCGGGCGCTGGTTTTCCCCTCCTGCGACAGCGGCAACGTCATCGCCTTCGCCGCCACCGGAAACCCCATCCGCTGGCCGATGAAGGATCTGCGGATCGAGGCCAGCCGGCTCAAGGGCGATACCGGCCTCAATCTGCTGCCCACCCTCACCCGCCTGGAACAGGCTGGCGAACTGGCGGGCGAAACGCTGATCCTCTAAGCCTGCCAGCCCGCCCTTCAGGCCGGCAGGAGGTGCTGCACCAGCCGCACCCAGTAGCTCACCCCGATGGGCAGGATCTCGTCGTTGAAGTCATAGCGCGGGTTGTGCAGCATGCAGCCGCCCTCCCCCGAGCCATTGCCCAGCCACACGTAGCACCCGGGCCGCGCCTGCAGCATGTAGGAGAAATCCTCGGCACCCATGCTGGGATTCACCCCGGCGAGCACCTTGTCCTCCCCCAGCAGCGCAGCCGCCACTTGCCGGCACTGTTCCGCCTCCGGGGCGGTGTTGATGGTGGGCGGATAGCCGCGGGTGTACTCGAAATCGATGCGTGCGCCCCAGGCCGCCGCCACGCCGTTACACAGGCGCTGCATGGTCTCTTCCACCCGCTCCTGGACCTCGGGGCGGAAGGCCCGCACCGTCCCCCGCAGTCGGGCCACGTCGGGGATCACGTTATAGGCATCGCCCGCGTGGAACTGGGTGACGCTCAACACCGCCGCATCCAGCGGGTCCAGGGTGCGGCTGGTCACGGTCTGCAGGGCCTGCACCAGATGGCTGGCCACCACCACCGGGTCCACCCCCTGGTGGGGCATGGCCGCATGGGCGCCATGGCCATGAACCGCGATGTCGAAACTGTCAGCGCTGGCCATGATGGGCCCGGCCCGCACCGCCATCTGCCCCACCGGCAAGCCCGGCCAGTTGTGCAGGCCGTACACGGATTCCATCGGGAAGCGCTCGAACAGCCCCTCCTCCACCATCACACGCCCACCGCCATCGCCCTCCTCCGCCGGCTGGAAAATGAAATACACCGTCCCGTCGAACTCCGGATGGGCCGCCAGATATTCCGCCGCCCCCAGCAACATCGCCGTGTGGCCATCGTGACCACAGGCGTGCATCCGCCCGGGATAGCGGGAGCGATGGGGAAAACTGTTCTGCTCGGTGAGCGGCAAGGCGTCCATGTCCGCCCGCAGGCCAATGGCCCGTTTGCCGCTGCCGGCGCAAAGGCGGCCCACCACCCCGGTGCCGGCCAGCCCCCGGTGCACCTCCACGCCAAAACGCCCCAGTTGTTCCGCCACCAGATCGGACGTGCGCTGCTCGCCAAAAGCCAGCTCCGGGTGGGCATGGATGTCCCGCCGCAATTCTGTCAGGGCCGACTGCCGGGCCCGGATTGCCTCAATCACTTTCATCTCGTACCTGCCTCGCTTTTTCTGGGCCCTGGGGCCACGGGTGCAGTATCAACACTCCTCTTTGCCATTACATCACGGCCCCCCGGCCTGCGGAACCGTTTCAGGGCATTTTGCCCGATGCGCCCCGTGGGATTGCCCGCAACGCCGGCACCCGGTTCGGTCCCGCGCCGGCCCTGCCTAGAATGGCTGCGCGCATCCGGCGGGCGTGCCCCGCTTCCGCACCCTGACCCATCGACGGAGAACACTCAATGCACGACACGACCATCCTGGCCCTGACCCTCGCCGCCCTGCCCCTGGCGGCGGCCCACGCGGCACCCTTGCAGGTGGAAACAAGCGCCAGTTTTGACGCGCCACCCGCCCGCGTATGGCAACTCCTGGGCGACTTTACCGGGCTGGCAAGCTGGCACCCGGCGGTTGCCGAAACCACGCTGCAAGGCGGACGCAACAATGTGCCCGGAGCGGTACGGGTGATCACCGTGAAAGATGGCGGCCGCATCGTGGAGGAACTCCTGTCCTACCAGGCTGCACGACGCAGCCTGCGTTACAGGATCGTGGAATCACCGCTGCCGGTAGCCGACTACGTGTCCACACTGCGGGTGCTGCCCAAGGGAACAGGCAGCCGGGTGGTCTGGTCCAGCCGCTTCCAGCGGGCCGAACAGGCCGAGATGGATGACGCGGCCGTGAAAAAGCTGATCGCCGGCATCTATCAGGCAGGTTTCGAGGGTGCGGCCAAGGCGCTGGGTCCGGCCCCCGGCAAGCCCTGAGCCCCCCGCGGCGGGGGTGGCGACCGCCACTCCCGTCTTACTCGATCAGCTTCTTGCGCAGGGCCAGCTTCACCAGTTCGATGTCCCGGCGCACGCCCAGTTTGGATTTGATCTGATACCAGGTGTTCTGCACCGTCTTGGCGCTGATGTGCAGGGCAGCCCCCACTTCGTCGGGCCCCTGGCCGTCGAGCATCATGCGCAGGATCTCGAACTCCCTCGGGCTGAGTTCCCGCAGCGGATCGGCCTCCCCATCGAGCAAGGTCAAGGCCAGTTCGGGGGCGATGTCCGGGCTGAGCACCCGTTGCCGCGCCGCCACTTGGTACACCGCCTTGACCAGCACATCCGGCGCACAGCTCTTGGTCACGTAACCCAGCGCGCCCGCCTTGAGGGCCTGGCTGGCGTGGAGGGGGTCCCGGTGCATGCTGAACGCCAGGATGCGCGCCTGGGGGCTGCGCTGGACGAGGCGTCCGATGAGTTCGATCCCGCCCATGTCGGGCAGCGCGAGATCCAGTACCGTCACATCCGGCCCATGCTCCCGGAACGCCAGCAGGGCGGCCTCGGCGCACTCTGCCTCGGCCACGATGCGCAGGTCCGGCCGCCGTTCCAGCAAGCGCCGGTAACCTTCGCGGACCACCGAATGGTCGTCCACCAGCAGGATGCGGATCATCCCTCTCCCCCCCGTCGAGCCCGCCCCACGCGGCGTCCGGGCGTCAGCAAAGCGCGGCGCCACTTCACGCCAGGCGCCGCCCCCACCCACGGCAAGCGGCCAGCACAGGCTTCACGGATCACGGCCCCGTCTCCGTCGCCGGCAGTGGCATCCAGGCCCACACCCGGCTTCCGCCGGGCTGACGGGCGGAAAACTCGAAGCGCCCGCCCAGGGCCCGCACCCGCTCACTCATGCCCAGCAGCCCCCGGCCCGGCTCCAGGGCCTGGGGTGGCACACCCTCGCCGTCATCCTCGATGCTCAGCTCCAGCCCGCCAGCCCGTGCCAGATGCACCGTCACTTCGCTGGCCCGCCCGTGGCGGGTGGCGTTGGTCAGGCTTTCCTGCACGATGCGATAGACGCTCACGTTGAGGTCATCCGCCAGCCCCGCCAGATCACCCTCGCACCGCAGGCGGTAGCGACACCGGCCGTGCCCGTGGCGGTTCCACTGGGCCACCAGATTCTCCAGGCTCGCTACCAGGCCGAACTCGTCCAACCCCACCGGGCGCAGCCGCTCCAGCAGCCCCTGCAAGGCTTCCATCATGTGCGCGGCGGTGCGGGCGATGGCCTGGGTGCAGGGCAGCAGTGCCGGCAGCCCCTCCCCGGCCAGTTCGTTGGCGTAAGCGGCCTCGGCGTTGATGGAGGTGAGGCACTGGCCGAACTCGTCGTGCAGTTCCCGCGCCAGATGGCGGCGCTCCTCCTCGCGCACGGTGAGCAGTCGGGCGGTAAGTTGCCGCTGCTCGTCCATGGTGGCCTGCAGGCGCCCGGCCAGCAAGTTGAAGACGGTGCTGATCTTTTGCAGTTCGATGAGCTCGAAACGCGGCAACCTCACGGTGAGGTCGCCCGCCTCCATCCGGGCCAGGCCGGCCAGGATCTGCTCGGTCGGGCGCAGGGCGCGGCGCACCGGCATCACCACCAGGTAGTTGAGCAAGAGGATGCCCAAGGCCACCCACAGCAGCGTGCTGATGCGGCTCCACACCTCGCCAGCCTCGCTGTCCAGGTTGGGCGTGACTACCAGGTCGGCAATCTTGACCCCCGGGTACTTGCCGAGCACCCCGTGGTAAGCCACGTCCGGGCCCACGATGCGGCCCAGCAGCCAACGCAGGGCTGGCGGCGCCCCCTGCCCTCCACCGAAACACTGACTGGCCACCGGCCGGCCGTAGATATCCGTCACCTGCGCGCACAGGCTCACCAGTTCGCCCAAGGTCGTCAGGCGGGTCAGGTCCACCTGGGCCGGGTCCCGTTCAAAGGCACTCAAGCCGCGCTGGGTGTCCAGCGCCAGCAAGCGCTGGACACTGTCGCCCGAGCGGCCCACGCTCTCGCGGATGCGGGCCTGGGCCTGGTACAGGACCAAGGCGGACGAAAGCACGAAAAGCCCCAGCGCAAACAGGGAGATGCGGAGCAGCAGACTGCGGTTGAGATTCACCGGGGAGGCTCGCGGAGAAGGCGGGAGCCCCGATTATCGCCAAGAGCCACGCGCCCGGTCACTCCGGCACATAGACCAGGGAGCCATCCTCCAGCCGGTAGGCCACCCCGGCGCGCACGCCGCGCCCCTGGCTGGCGGCACCGTCGGCGCGGAAGCGCTCGACCTTGGCGCCCGCCTTCACCAGCACCTCCATGTCCGCCTGCCCCGGATTGCGGATCACCGTCACCCGCTCGTCGCTCAGGGGGTTCAGGGGATTGTCGGCCACCACCAAGAGCAGAGCCGCGATGATCACCAGGAAGACATCGATCAGGTTCACCAGCGAGAGCAGGGGATCGTCGGCTTCCGCCTCGTCCATCAAACGCAGCCTCATGGTGCCACCCCCTGCGCTTTCTCGATGGCGGCCAGCTCGCAGGCATACCAGCGGCGCCGCACATTGGCCACCCAGTAGGTGATGGAGGCAGCGATCAAGGCCAGGATCACCGCCGAGAAGGCCACCGTGAGGCTCTGGGACACCTGGTTCATCTGCCCCTCCCCCAGGGCCTTGAGCGCCGGCCCCATGGGAATCATGGTCGCCACCAGCCCGAGCATGGGCGCCACGCGGGAAACCAGCCGCACCAACTCCAGCCGCGCCACCGCCACACCCTCCAGCTCCGCCAGGCTCAACCCCGGATCCCGGGCCCGCGCCGCCCGCAGGTCGAAGCCGCCGGGCCGCCCCCGCCGCCGGGCCAGGGCCTGCCAGCCAAAAGCGCCCAAGGCGTAAAAGGCATACAGAAAGCTGAGCCCGATGGCCACCAGCACCGGGTAGAGGAAAAGCTGGCTGACGCCGTACATGGTGAGTTCGAGGGCGTTATCCATGGCTCGCCCCCCGCAGCAAGCCCAGCGGCCGGGCGCGGCGGGCCTGCTGCCAGGCCCCGGCGAGCATCAGCCAGCCCAGCACTGCCAAGCTCCACCACGGCAGGGCTGGGGCGGGAGTCGGGGTCACCCGGGCCAGATGCTGACCCGCTACCAGGTCCGCCACGGGTGCCTCGACCGGCGCCTGCGGTGGCGGCACCGGGGGCGGCTCCACCCGCGGCGGGGGCTCGGCAGTGGCGGGACTCAGCTTGCGCATGGCCGCGGCGGGCATCGTGGCCGCCGGCGCCGCGGCGGCCCCGGGGACGCTGGCTGCCACGGGCGGCGGCGTACCCACCCCCTGGCCGGATTCGTCCCGGGCGGCGGTGTGGTAGCCCGTGCGCAGGAACTCCCGGGCATCCGGGTCCCCATCCGCCGCGGCGGCGCGGAACCACTTCATGGCCTCGTCCACGTCCCGCTCCACACCTTTGCCCTGGTAGAGCACCGTGGCGTAGTGGAGCTTGCCCAGCGTGGAGTAGGCCGAGCCCTCGCTTTGCGCCGCCTGGCGCAGCAACTGGGCTGCTTTGGCGTAGTCCCGGGGCACGCCGTTGCCGTTCTCGTAGGCCAGGGCTTTCCAGATCATCGACCCCACATAGCCGGCGGCGATGCATTTGTCGAACACCATGTTGGCGGTCTCGTGGTCGCCACACTTTTCCAGCAGATAACCCATGGCGCAGGTGGTGATGCTTGCCGGCTGCTGAACGATGTATTCCAGGGAAAGGTCCCCCACCACGTTTTCCAGATCGCTGGGCACGGTGGTCACCACTGGCCCGCCACAATAGCGACCGGACGCGGCGAAGACTGGCGCGGCGGCCAGCAGCAGCATGAGGGCAGCGGTTTTTGGAAAGGGCATCATGGCGGCCACCTCGCTCGGGAAATGGCCTCCACTTTAGGTGACGGGGCTCCGGCCGCCCAGAGCGGGGCTCCCCGGCGAAGGCCGGGCAAATTGCCCGGCCGCAACCGCCTGACGCGGGCGGTCAGACGTGCATGTTGATGATTTCCTGGTAGGCGCTCACCAGCTTGTTGCGCACCTGCACCAGTTGCTGAAAGGAAAGGCTGGCTTTCTGCAGGTTGATCATCACGTCCTGCAGAGCCACTTCCTTGTCGCCCAGGGTGAAGGACTGGGCCATCTGCTGGGCCTTGTCCTGCCCCTGGCTCACGTTCTGCAAGGCCCCCTTGAGCACGTCGGCGAACTCCACGGTGCCCGAGGGCGGGCTCTGGACGGGCCGATTGGCAGCCACGTCGGCGGCGGCGCGTAGCGCAGCCAGGGTTTGGTCGATGGCTCGGGTATCCATGGGAACGGCCTCCTGTTCGGCGCATTGGCGGACGAAACCAGCATAGCAAGCCCGCCGCCGCCCCCATGGCCGAATAAGGTCTTGAATCGCTTGCTATTCGCCACTACCCGCGTACACGGCTTTGCGCACAATCGCCGCAAGGCTGCGGGACGAGCATGCGCCGCCCGCCGAACCAGAAAGACAACGCTTCGCGAAGATGGCCGAAGACACCGCAATCGCCCCTGTTCCAACCCCGCCCGTGCCTACGGGGCGGCTTCCCTACGCCTTGCAAAGGCTGAAGGAACTGCCCATGAAGCAGAAAATGGCCGGCGCGGCGGGTATCGCCCTGGCCATCTCCCTGCTCATCGGCATCGCGCTGTGGAGCCGGCAGCCGGACTACGCCGTGCTCTTCAGCAATCTGTCGGAGAAGGACGGGGGGGCCATCGTCACCGCCCTGCAACAGCAAAACATCCCCTACAAGTTCTCGGACAATGGCGGTGCCATCCTGGTGCCCGCCAACGTGGTGCACGACATCCGCCTCAAGATGGCTGCCCAGGGGCTGCCCAAGGGCGGGCTCGTCGGCTTCGAGCTGATGGAAAACCAGAAGCTGGGTATTTCCCAGTTCAACGAGCACATCAACTACCAGCGGGCGCTGGAAGGCGAACTGGCCCGCTCCATCACCGCCCTGGCGGCCGTCAATGGCGCCCGGGTGCACCTGGCCATTCCCAAGCAGAGCGCCTTCCTGCGGGACGAGCAGAAGCCCACCGCCTCGGTGGTGCTGACGCTGCATCCGGGGCGGGTGCTGGACAGCGCCCAGACCGCAGGCATCGTCCATCTGGTGGCCTCCAGCGTGCCCCAGCTCAACCCCGCCAACGTCACCGTGGTGGACCAGAACGGCGAACTGCTCGCCCCCCGTAACGACCCCCTGCGCATGGCCGGGCTGGACCCGACCCAGCTCAAGTACGTGCAGGAAGTGGAAAACAGCTACATCAAGCGCATCGAGCAGATCCTCACCCCCATTGTCGGCCCGGGCAACTTCCGCGCCCAGGTGGCCGCGGACGTGGACTTCGACCAGAGCGAGCAGACGGCAGAAACCTACAAGCCCAATCCGCCCACCGACGCCGCCATCCGCAGCCAGCAGAACGCCGAATCCCTCACCAACCAGCCCAACGCGGCCGGGGTTCCAGGTTCGCTCACCAACCAGCCGCCGGCGCCCGCCACCGCGCCCATCACCCAGCCGCCGGCGCCCAATACGCCCAACGGCACGCAGACGGGCAGCAACGGGCAACCGATCACGAGCAAGAAGGAATCCACCGTCAATTACGAGGTGGACAAGACCGTGCGCCACGTCAAGACCGCCATTGGCGCGGTCAAGCGCCTGTCGGTGGCGGTGGTGGTGAACCACAAGGTGGAAAAGCTGCCGGACGGCAAAACCAAGACCGGCGCCCTGTCGGAAAACGAGATCAAGCAGATCTCCGATCTGGTCCGCGAGGCGGTGGGGCTGAACAAGGACCGGGGCGACACCCTCAACGTGGCCAGCAGCGCCTTCACCGCCGTGGACAAGACCGACCAGGCCGACATCCCGATCTGGAAAGACCCGGAGATGGTGGCCATGGGCAAGGAGTTGGCCAAGTACCTGCTGGTGGCCGGGCTGGCTGCCTACATCGTGCTGGGCATCATCAAGCCGCTCATCAAGAGCCTGGAACCCCCCAAGCCGGAAGACGAAGACAAGGACGAAGCGCGGGAAGGCGAAGTCATCACCCGGGACGAGAACGGCGAACCCCTGGCCATCGAGGACGGGCCCCGCGGACCCACCTTCGAGGACAAGCTGGCCGCCGCCCGTGCCCTGGCCAAGAACGAGCCCAAGCTGGTGGCCAACCTGATCAAGGACTGGATGAATGGCGGACAAGAACAACAGCGATGATGGGCTGGAGAAAAGCGCCTTGCTGCTGCTGACCCTCGGCGAGGACGAAGCGGCGGAAGTGCTCAAGCATCTGGGCCCGAAGGAAGTGCAGAAGCTGGGCACCGCCATGACCAAGATCGGCGGCGTGCCCCGGGAGCGCATCGAGGCCCTGCTGGACGAACTCAACGCCGAGGCGGAAAAAGGCGCCCCCTTCTCCGCCGACGAGGCGGTGATCAAGTCCATGCTCACCAAGGCGCTGGGCGATGACCGGGCTGCCAACCTCATCTCCCGCATCCTGCAGGGGGGCGATACCGCGGGCATCGAGAGCCTGAAGTGGATGGACGCCGCCACGGTGGCCGACCTGATCAAGAACGAACACCCCCAGATCATCGCCACCATCATGGTGCACCTGGAGTTCGACCAGGCCGGCGAGATCCTCAAGCATTTCACCGAT
Organism: Rhodocyclaceae bacterium; assembly: GCA_036824045.1. GTDB lineage: Bacteria > Pseudomonadota > Gammaproteobacteria > Burkholderiales > Rhodocyclaceae > DAITAZ01. The sequence goes on along the minus strand of DAITAZ010000053.1, from coordinate 962 downwards.
CGCCTGCGCAACGATGTGGTGCTGCGGGTGGCCACCCTGGACGGCATCCAGCCCCAGGCCCTGTACGAACTGAACGAAGCCCTCACCCGTCTGCTGGCGGGGGCCTCTTCCATGAAGAAATCTTCCCTCGGCGGCATCCGCACCGCGGCGGAGATGCTCAACTACGTCGGCTCCGCCGCCGAGCAGACCATCATCGAGAACATGCGCGAATACGACCCGGAGCTGGCACAAAAGGTCACCGACGAGATGTTCGTGTTCGAGAACCTGCTGGAAGTGGACGACCGGGGCATCCAGACCATCCTGCGCGAGGTGCAGAGCGACGCTCTGGTGGTCGCGCTCAAGGGCGCCAACGATGCCATGCGGGAGAAGATCCTGCGCAACATGTCGCAACGGGCAGCCGAAACCCTGCGCGAGGATCTGGAATCCCGGGGCCCGGTGCGCCTGTCGGAAGTGGAGACCCAGCAAAAGGAAATCCTCAAGATCGCCCGCCGTCTCGCAGACGATGGTCAGATCGCGCTCTCGGCCAAGGGCGGCGACGATGCGTTCGTTTGACCCGGAAACCATGGCTGATCGCTGCCTGCCCCGTGGAGCGCCTCATGGAACTGAATACTGTGGCGTGGCACCTGCTCGCCCCGCGCGCCCTCGCTTCGCGCCGCGCCCCCGTCCGCAAGCGCCAACGGGTACATCCGGCCACGGTTTCCAGGTGTAAGCCATGACCCAGGAAGCCCGGTCGCTCCCCGAAACCCGCATCCTCTCCCGTGAGGAAGGGCAAGCCCTGCAGCGCTGGGATTTTGCCGAGTTCGCCGGCGGCGGCAATGGGCGGCGCAAGCCGGAAGCCAGCCCGGCCACGGGCACCCGCGCCCCCCCCCCCCCCGCCGCGCCCCCCCGCGCCCCACCCACAGAACCGCCCGCGGCCCCCCCGGGACCCCAAGACCCGCCCCCCCCCCCCACCCCACCCCCCC
>DAITAZ010000052.1:0-23427 GCA_036824045.1 Rhodocyclaceae bacterium | reverse complement strand
AATACCGGCCTGTCACGCCGGGGGTCGCGGGTTCGAGTCCCGTCCACTCCGCCAGGTTTTTGAGCAGAAGGGTGACACTTCTGCTCGGTAATACCCAGTAGCAAGCAGTGGGGGTATAGCTCAGCTGGGAGAGCGCTTGCATGGCATGCAAGAGGTCAGCGGTTCGATCCCGCTTACCTCCACCAAGAGGTCCAGGTCCCCTTCGTCTAGAGGCCTAGGACACCGCCCTTTCACGGCGGTAACAGGGGTTCGAATCCCCTAGGGGACGCCAGTTTGCGGGAATTTGCGAGGCTTGGTTCTTGCGGGTTTCCGGGACGATCAGGAGTGGTAGTTCAGTCGGTTAGAATACCGGCCTGTCACGCCGGGGGTCGCGGGTTCGAGTCCCGTCCACTCCGCCATACTGAAAGCCAGCCGGAAACGGCTGGCTTTTTCTTTTTCCGCAGCTCTGATCGTCTATTCCGCACAAAACAAAAGGCCGCATTTGCGGCCTTTTGTTTTGTGCGGAGCAAATTGCGGTCAGTCCGGATTGCCCAGCGCTACCGAATGAAAACCGCCGTCCACGTAGAGAATCTCGCCCGTGATCCCGCTGGCCAAGTCACTGCACATGAATGCCGCGGTGTTCCCGACTTCCTCGATCGTGACGTTGCGGCGCAGCGGCGAGTGTTTTTCGTTGTAGGCGAGCAGCTTGCCGAAGCTTCCGATCCCCGAGGCGGCCAAGGTCTTGATCGGACCTGCGGAGATGCCATTGACGCGGATGCCGCGGGGGCCGAGGCTCGCAGCCATGTAACGCACGGCGGATTCCAGGCTGGCCTTGGCCAAGCCCATTACGTTGTAGTGCGGCATGGTGCGTTCCGCACCCAGATAAGACATGGTCAGGAGGGAGCCCTTGCGGCCTTCCAGCAGGGGCAGGGCGGCTTTGGCCATGCCAGCGAAGCTGTAGGAACTGATGTCGTGAGCGACACGGAACGCCTCACGGGACAGCCCCTCAAAGAAATCGCCGTCCAATGCCTCGCGGGGTGCGAAGGCGATGGAATGGACCATGCTGTCCATGCCGTCCCACTGCTCGCGAATCTCGGCGAACAGCCGGTCGATGGCTTCATCGCTGGCAACATCGCATTCGAAAATCATCTGGCTGTCGAATTCGGCGGCCATGTCCGCAACCCGCTGACGGAACCGGTCGGTCTGATAAGTGAACGCCAACTCGGCGCCTTCCCGGTGCATCGCCTTGGCGATGCCGTAGGAAATGGAGCGGTTGCTGAGCAAGCCGGTGATCAGGATGCGTTTCCCGGTGAGAAAACCCATGTTTATGTCTCTATGGAAAAATTGGCGCCGATTATAGCGGAGAAATGCACCCTCACCGATCCGCCCATCTCCGGAGGTCCGGATGGCGCGGGCTTCCGCTACACTTGCCGGATGCGATACGCACTGAGGCAGATCCTGATGTGCGGCGTCCTCTTCGTTCTGGGGGGGTGTGCCGACTTGTGGAACAACCCCCATCCGGCGCAGGAGTCGGGGGGAAACATTCTCTATTCCTCGTTCTCCCAGCGACCCAAGCATCTGGATCCGGTGCAGTCCTATAGTGAGGACGAGGCGACCTTCCTGTACCAGATCTATGAGCCGCCACTGCAGTTCCACTACCTGAAACGCCCCTATACGCTGATCCCCGGTGCTGCCGAAGCGATGCCGACCGTGCGCTATCTGGACGCAGCCGGCAAGGCGTTGCCTGCGGATGTGGATGCGCAGCGAGTGGCAGTGTCGGAATACGAAATCAGAATCCGGCCGGATATACGGTTTCAGCCTCACCCCGCCTTTGCGCGGAACGCGGAGGGTGAGCCCCGGTATTTCGGGTTGAGTCGGGCGTTTCTGTCGGACAAACGCAGTCTGGCGGATTTTCCTGAAACCGGCACGCGAACGCTGACGGCAGCCGACTATGTTTACCAGATCAAGCGGCTGGCCCACCCGCGCCTGCATTCGCCGGTGCTCGAGCTGATGTCCGACTACATCCTTGGACTCAAGGAGTATCACGCGGAACTGCGCACCCGCTACAAGGGCAAGGCGGAGTGGATCGACTTCCGGCAGCATGATTTCCCGGGTGTCGAAGTGGTGGACGAGCGTACCTACCGGGTGCGCCTGAAAGGCAAGTATCCCCAGTTCCTCTATTGGCTCGCGATGCCGTTCTTTGCGCCGATGCCGGTGGAGGCCGACCGTTTCTTCGCCCAGCCGGGCATGGCCGAGAAAAACCTGACGCTGGACTGGTGGCCGGTGGGGACGGGTCCTTACATGCTGACGGAGAACGATCCCAACAGCCGCATGGTGCTGAGCCGCAACCCCAATTTCCATGAGGAGTTCTATCCCGCCGAAGGCGAGCCAGGAGACGCGGAAGCCGGCTTGTTGCGTGACGCCGGCCAGCGCCTGCCCTTTGTGGACAAGGTGGTATTCACCCGGGAGAAGGAAAGCATTCCCTACTGGAACAAGTTCCTGCAGGGGTACTACGACATTTCCGGCGTCGCCTCCGACAATTTCGACCAGGCGGTGCAGATGGGGGGCACCGGAGAAGTCACGCTCACGGACGAAATGCAAGCGCGCGGTATCCGCCTGCTGACTGCAGTGGCACCCAGCGTGATGTACATGGGCTTCAACATGCTGGACCCGGTGGTCGGCGGCAACAGCGAGGCCACGCGCAAACTGCGTCAAGCCATCTCCATTGCCATTGATCAGGAGGAGTTCATCTCGGTTTTCCTGAATGGCCGGGGCATGGTGGCCAACAGTCCGCTGGCGCCAGGCATCTGGGGATACCGGGAAGGCGAGGCGGGGGTCAATCCCGTCACCCATGTCTGGGAGAACGGCCAGGCCAGGCGACGCCCGGTGGAGGAGGCGCGCAAACTGCTGGCGGAAGCCGGGTATCCGGACGGGCGGGATGCCCGGACCGGGCATCCACTGGTGATCAACCTCGACACCACTGGAGGAGGACTGGGCGACAAATCCCGCATCGACTGGCTCAACAAGCAGTTCCAGAAACTCAATGTGCAGCTCGTGGTGCGCTCCACCGACTACAACCGCTTCCAGGACAAGATCCGCAAGGGGAATGCCCAGCTCTTCTTCTGGGGCTGGAACGCGGATTATCCCGACCCGGAGAACATGCTGTTCCTGCTCTATGGCCCTCAGAGCAAGGTGAGTGCCCAAGGTGAGAATGCCGCCAACTATGCCAACCCCGAGTTCGACCGGCTGTTCGAACGGATGAAAGCCATGGATAACGGCCCGGAACGGCAGGCCATCATCGATCGCATGGTGGCGATCCTGCAGGCTGACGCGCCCTGGGTGTGGGGGTTCTACGAGAAGGCCTACACCCTCCAGCATGGCTGGATGCAGAACCGCAAGACCGGGAAGATCATCCGCAACACCATGAAGTATCAGCGCATCGATACCGCTTTGCGAGAGCGCCAGCGGGCGGCATGGAACACCCCCAAACTGTGGCCGCTGGCGATTGTGCTGGTGGTGCTGGGTCTCTCCGTGCTTCCGGCCGTGGGGCATTACCGGCGGCGCGAACGGGCGACCGCGGCGGGGGTGGGGCGATGAGTTGGCTGGCGCGGCTCGTCAGCCTGGACCGATTGCTCGACGGCGCCTCCTGGCTGTGGCGCCCGCAGCCGTTCAAAGAGCCGGAACCCGCGTGGAGTGCTCGCTTGCCCGGCCTCGCCAGGCGGCTTCTGGCGCTGGACGACAAAGAGGTAAGTGCCCTGAGCGATGACCCGGCTCCCGTTCAGCAGTGGCTCGCCGAAGCCTGTCCGGAGCTGGCGGAGCTGACTGAATTGGCGCAGGTGGGGCCGTGCAGTCCCGGCGGCGCGGGCTGGGAGCGGGATTCCCGTATCGAGTGGGGGGTGCCGGGCCGCAAGCAGGCGCAGATTGAGGCGTTTGCCGCCGCGGTGGGGAAACCCGAGGCCGAGCTCCTGGAGTGGTGCGCGGGCAAGGGGCACCTGGGACGGGTGATGGCGCACCGGTGGGGGCGCCCGGTGATGAGCCTGGAAATCGATGCCACGCTGTGCGCCGAGGGGAGAGCCTTGGCAAGCCGGGCGCGCCAGCCCCAGGATTTTGCCTGCGTTGATGTGCTGAGCAGGGCTGCGCAGGCCGAGCCCCGCGGGCACGTGCTTGCGCTGCACGCCTGCGGCGATCTGCACCGGGAACTGGTTCGCCGTGGTTCAGCTTCCCGCCTCGTGGCGCTCGATCTTGCGCCTTGCTGTTACCACAAGCTGCTGGCGGGGGGCGAGTACCGATCCTTCAACCCGGGTTTGGCGCTGCGTTTGACCGAGGCCGATTTGCGTCTGGCCGTGACCGAGACTGTCACCGCGCCTGCCCGCGAGCAGCGTGAGGTGGCGCGGCAAATGGCTTGGCGGCTGGGTTTCGACGCCATGCGCCGGGCCGCCGGCATGGCCGAGTACCGTCCCTTCAAGCCCGTTCCACGGGGCTGGTTTGGCGGCAGTTTCGAGGATTTCGTGACCGCGATGGCCATGCGGGAGGGCGTCCCGATCCCCCTGCCCGCTGACTGGACGGGCTGGAAAGCGCAGGGCTGGGCCCGCCGGCATGCGGTGCTGCGGCTGGGTTTGGTGCGCCACGCGTTCCGCCGTGCGCTTGAACTGTGGCTGGTGGCGGACATGGCGGCTTACCTGGAGCGCGCGGGCTACAGCGTCGAGGTTGGCACCTTCTGCGACCGCCGGCTCACACCGCGCAACCTGCTGCTTTCGGCCCGACGTCGGCCAACCCCTGGGAACAGCGTGCCGGAGAACCCATGATTGCTTACATTTTGCGCCGGGTGCTCTACGCCATCCCGATCCTGATCGGTGTGAATCTGCTCACCTTCGCGCTCTTCTTCGTGGTCAACACCCCTGATGACATGGCTCGGATGCAACTGGGCGTGAAACGGGTGACCCCCGAGGCCATTGCACGCTGGAAGGTGGAGCGGGGCTACGACAAGCCACTCTTCGTCAACGAGGCGGCGCAGGGCCTGGACAAGGTGACGGACACGGTGTTCTACCGCAAGTCGGTGCGGATGTTTGCCTTCGATTTCGGCGCTTCGGACGACGGGCGGGACATCGCTCACGAGATTCGCACCCGCATGGGGCCGTCCCTTGCCATCGCGGTTCCGGTGTTCATGCTGAGTCTGGTGGCCACGGTCGCGCTGGCTTTGCTGCTGGTGTTTTTTCGGGCCAGCTACCTCGATACCTGGGGGGTGATCATCTGCGTCGGGATGATGTCGGTTTCCAGCCTCTTCTACATCATTGGCGGGCAGTATCTGGTGAGCAAGGTGTGGAATCTGGTGCCCATCTCGGGTTATGGCAGCGGCCCGGATGCCGCGCGGTTTCTGGTGCTGCCGGTGATCATCAGCGTGATTGCCGGCCTGGGCAGCAGCACCCGCTGGTACCGCACCATTTTCCTTGAGGAAATCGGCAAGGATTATGTGCGCACGGCCCGGGCCAAGGGGCTTTCCGAATCCCTCGTGTTGTTCCGGCATGTGCTGCGCAATGCCATGATCCCCATCCTGACCGGGGTGGTGGTGGTCATCCCGCTGCTGTTCATGGGCAGCCTGCTTACCGAGTCCTTTTTCGGCATACCGGGCTTGGGCAGCTATACCATCGACGCCATCAATGCGCAGGATTTCGCCGTGGTGCGGGCCATGGTGTTCATGGGTTCGCTGCTCTACATCGTCGGACTGATCCTGACCGACATTTCCTACACCCTCGTGGATCCGCGTATCCGACTGGAGTGATGACGGGCATGGATGCAGGTTTCAAACCCGTTTTGCTGGTGACGGATGTCCTGTTCCTGGGGCTCATCGTGCTCGGCGTGGCCGGTGCCTGGTGGGCACGGCGGCAGCCTCACTTGCTGGCAAGCTGGCAGAAGGTGGGAGAAAGCCGTTCTGCCATGGCGGCCGCCACCATCCTCGGTGTGTTCCTGGTGGTGGGCGTGCTCGATAGCCTTCACTATCGCCCGCGCCTGCCGGATGCCCCCGGGCAGACGGAAGCACGCTACGGGGTGGAGGTATTGAGCGTGCTGGATGCGGTGTGTGCCCCCCTGCGGAACCGGATGGAGAAGACCTACTCCGCGCCGCTGGACTATCAGCTTTTCGCCAAGGAAACGCTGGAGATGCCGGACGGCACCCAGCAGCGGGACTTTCCCCGACTCAAGTTTGGCGGTGCCGGCCTGGCGGAGCCCGCCCGGGATTGGGCGACGGATGTGGCCACGCGGGGGGCGGCCGGGCTGGTGGCGGGGGCCGTCCTGTGGCTGTTCGTGTCCGTGGGCGTGATCACCGCTGTGGCCCGCAGGGCGCGCATGGGGGTGGCGCAGGTCGTGGGGCAGATCTGGCAGGGTCGCTGGCCGCTCGCATGGGAAGGTGTGCTGGCGGTGCTGGCGCTGGTGTGCGCCTTTGGCGGGGTGGCGTGGGGGTTGGCGGGAGCCTACCACGTGCTGGGTACCGACAAGGTGGGGCAGGATGTTCTCTTCCTGACCTTGAAAAGTGTGCGTACGGCACTGGTGATCGGCACCATCACGACGCTGGTGACCCTGCCGCTGGCCATCGCGCTGGGCTTGCTGGCGGGCTACTTTGGCGGCTGGGTGGATGACGTGATCCAGTATGTTTACACCGTTCTCAACTCGATCCCTGGTGTGCTGCTGATCGCCGCGGCGGTGCTGATGATGCAGGTGGTGATTGATACCCATCCGGACTGGTTTGCCACGGCGGCAGAGCGGGCGGACGCCCGCCTGACCGCTCTGTGCTTCATCCTTGGCCTCACCAGCTGGACGGGACTGTGCCGCCTGTTGCGGGGGGAGACCCTCAAGCTTCGGGAACTGGAATATGTCCAGGCAGCCCAGGCTTTTGGGGTATCGGGCGGGCGCATCATGGTGCGCCACATCCTGCCCAACCTCATGCACATCGTGATGATCGCGCTGGTGATGGACTTCAGTGGCCTTGTCCTGGCGGAGGCGGTGCTTTCCTACGTGGGCATCGGGGTTGATCCCAACACCACCAGCTTTGGCACCATGATCAACGCCGCACGGCTGGAACTGGCCCGCGAGCCCATGGTGTGGTGGTCCCTGGCGTCGGCCTTCGTCTTCATGTTCGTGATGGTACTGGCCGCCAACTTGCTGGCCGACCGGGTGCGGGATGCCTTTGATCCCCGCTATCAGGGCGCCGGCCCCAGCCGTCGCCTGCACAGGGAGGGGGCACGATGAACCCGTCGATGCCGGAGGGCGCTCCCCTGCTGCGGGTGGACGCTTTGAACGTGAGCCTCAGCACGCCCAGGGGCGCACTGCAGGTGGTGGACGGTGTCAGCCTGGATATCCGGGAGGGGGAAACCTTCGCTTTGCTCGGTGAATCCGGGTGCGGAAAATCCATGACTGCTGCCGGCATCATGCGCTTGCTCCCGCCGGGGGGGAAGGTGGTCGGCGGTGCGGTGGAGATCGGGGGGCGGGATCTGTGCGGCTTGCCCGAGGCCGCCATGCGCAGCGTGCGCGGTGGCGAACTGGCGATGATTTTTCAGGAGCCCGGTACCAGTCTCAATCCGGTGCTCACCGTCGGGCGCCAGATTGGCGAGGTGCTGGCCCAGCACCGGGGCTTGCACGGGGGGGCGGCTCAGGCGCGTGCCGCGGCGCTGCTGGAGGCGGTGGGCATTCCGGACCCGGTGCGGCGCCTGGCGGATTTCCCGTTTCAGCTCTCGGGCGGCATGAAACAGCGGGTGATGATCGCCATGGCTCTGGCGGGCGAGCCGCGCTTGCTGATTGCCGACGAACCCACTACTGCGCTGGACGTGACGATCCAGGCCCAGGTGCTGGACCTGCTGCGCGATCTGCAGCGGGAACGGGGCATGGGCATGTTGCTCATCACCCATGATTTGGGGGTGGTCGCCGGCATGGCCCATCGGGTGGGCGTCATGTACGCCGGCCATCTGGTGGAAAGTGCCCCGCGCGATACGTTCTTCCGCCAGCCGTTGCATCCTTATTCGCGCAAGCTGTTCGAGGCGCTGCCCGATCCGCGCCGCCGGGAAGGCCGGTTGGCCACCATTCCCGGGCAGGTACCCAGTCTGGCGGCCTTGCCCCAGGGGTGCCGCTTCGCGCCCCGTTGCGAGCACGCCTGGGCTCGCTGCCGCGAGGATGCGCCGGCCTGGCACCAAGGCGGGGATGGTCAATGGGTGCGGTGCCATGTGTTCGACCCGACCGGCACTGCCGCCCCCGCGTCACCGGGGGCGGCGCCTGGAAGCGGCGGCGGCGCGCCCATTAGCGTATCCGCGGGGCCTGCCGACACCTTGCGCGTGGAAAGCCTCCAGGTTCATTTCCCGGTGCGAAAGGGCGTGCTCAAACGAGTGGTGGGGCACGTGAAGGCGGTGGACGGCCTGGATCTGTGCTTGCGACCGGGGCGGACGGTGGCGCTGGTGGGCGAGTCCGGCTGCGGCAAGACGACGGTGGGAAAAGCGGTGCTGGGGCTTGTCCGGCCGACAGGCGGAAGGATCAGCCTGGGTGAGCTTGATCTGGTGGCTGCCTCCGGTGAGCACAGACGGGCGGCTCGCGGTCGCGTGCAGATGGTCTTTCAGGACCCGTTTGCGTCCCTCAACCCGCGCATGCGGGTCGGGGAAATATTGGAGGAAGGCGTGCGCGCCCTGGGTGGTGCCCGGGTGGCGGACTTCGATGCCGCAGCCCTGCTGGAGCGGGTGGGGCTGGAAGCGGGTGCAATCCAGCGCTATCCCCACGAATTTTCCGGCGGGCAGCGGCAGCGGCTCGCCATTGCCCGGGCGCTGGCAGTACGGCCGGATTTTCTTTTGTGCGATGAACCCACCAGTGCGCTGGACGTATCGGTGCAGGCCCAGATCCTCAATCTGCTGCGCTCGCTCCAGGTGGAATACGGTCTGGGCTACTTGTTCATCACCCACAACCTGGCGGTGGTGGATTACCTGGCTCACGAGGTATGCGTCATGTACCTGGGCCGTCTGGTGGAACGAGGGACGGTGGAGGAGGTGATGCGTGATCCCCGGCACCCCTACACCCGCGCGCTTCTGGCGGCCGTGCCCCGGGTGGATGCGGGCGGGCCGGCGCCGGGGCCTGCCTTGCGCATGGCGGATCTGCCCTCGCCTCTGGCCCCTCCACCGGGTTGCCATTTCCATCCCCGCTGCCCCATGGCCGAGGCCCGCTGCCGTGAGCACTACCCCCAAGGGGCTGCGCTTTCGCCCTCCCGCATCGTCCACTGCCATCTGGTGGCCGAGTGAGGGCGTAAGCGGGATTTGCCGCCATGTGCGGGCCGTGGCCTTTGCCTATGGCAACGGGCCCGTTCCGATCCTTCCGCGGCTTGTCGGAAAGCTTACTTGCCTTTCTTGGCGGGAGCGGCGGGCTTGTGTTCCTTGGCCGGGGCCTTTGCGCTGGCCTTTTCCTTGGTGGCGGGGCGGTTGCTTTCCTTGGCGTTGCCGCGCTTGTCCTTGGGGCTTTCGGCTTTGCTGTTCTTGCCAGTCGCTTTTTCCCGGCTCACCGTCTGGGCCGACATGCCAAGGGGTACGGGGCGCAGACCGTGACCCAGCGCTGCAGGTTCGCGGCTGGGCGGAGGCTCTGGCGGCAGTTCGATCTCACCCGGAGGTTCGCCAGAGGGAATCACCAGCGAACGGCCCGGGGTCAGACGGCTGCGCGGCCCGATATTGTTGGCCTGACGGATGGCTGCGGCGGTGACACCGAAACGGGAGGCGGCCGTTTCCACCGTTTCGCCGCGACCGAGGGTGTAGAGCTGCCAGCGGATGAAGGGCTTGTCGTGCTTGGCCACGTTGCGCTGGAACACTTTCAGCTTTTCCAGGGGGATGACAAGCTGCTGGTCCTTGGCGGCGCGCTTGCGGCTGTAGCTGGGATTGAGCGCAATGATCTCCTCCAGCGGTGTTTCGGCCAGTTGCGCGGCGACTTCGAGGTCAATGTCGGCCGGCGCGGTGACCGTGCCGAAGTAAGGCTGGTTGGCTACGGGAGGAAGTTGCAACCCAAAGAGGTGGGGCTGCATCACGATGTTCTTGAGCGCCTGCAGTTTGGGGACGTACTGGCGCGTCTCGTTGGGCATCGACAGACTGGAGTAGTCCGTGGGCAGGCCCGCCGACTGGTTCTTGGCAATCGCGCGGGCCACTGCGCCCTCGCCCCAATTGTAGGACGCCAGCGCCAGGTGCCAGTCCCCGTGCATCTCGTAGATGGTCTGCAGGTAATCCAGGGCCGCGGTGGTGGAGGCCACAATGTCGCGCCGCTCATCCATCCACCAATTCTGACCAAGCTGGAAGTTCCGGCCCGTGGAGGGGATGAACTGCCACAGACCCACAGCGCCGGCAGGCGAAACCGCGGTCGGGTTGTAGGCGCTTTCCACCATGGGGAGCAGGGCCAGCTCGGTAGGCATGCCGCGCTTTTCCAGCTCTTCCACGATGTGGAAGAGGTACAGGCGGCCGCGTTCGAACACGCGCTTGAGGTAGGCCGGGCGGTTCAGGAAGTAGAGCTGCCGCTCGGTAACCAGGTCGGTGCCCAGGTCCGGCATGGCAAAGCCGCGACGCATGCGATCCCAGACGTCGTTGGGCTTGACTGTGAGGTCGATGGTGGAGAACTTGGCAAAGTCGTCGGCGATTTCGAGCACCAGGCCTTCCCGCGGGTTGGTGGCGGGGGGTGGCGTCTCCGGCTCGGCGACCGGTGGAACAGGCGCAGGGGGGCGGGCCGGTTCGCTATGTCGGGTTGCTGCGCCGCCAAAGAAGCTCTCTTCCAGAGCAAGGGCAGACTGCGAGTGGAATGCTAGGCTCGTGAAACAGAATGCGCAGAGCAGGCGGGTGAGCAGCGCGGAGCGGAAGGAAAGCATGTATCGGCGCGCTTCTGGTAAATTACGTATGGTATCGGGCCCCTATATGAGCGTCAATTTCGCTTTGGAGTTCAATTAGCAATTCCCGGGCCTGATCCGTCACTGCATGGCGTGCCTGTCCCGCCCAACCAATACAAATTAAATTGCCCCCAGCAAACCCATGCTCATGAAGGCGCTTGTAGTCGAGGATGTACCAAGCAGTGCCTTGACCCTCGCGGGGCATCTGCAGGCTTTGGGTTTCTCTGTGGTGGTGGCCCACGACGGGCCCGGCGCGATCGAGGCGTTTGCCACTGAACGGCCGGATATGGTGCTGCTGGACCTGATCTTGCCGGGGATGGATGGCTACGAGGTGGCCCGCCGGTTGCGTGCCCGGGAGCGGGAGGGGGAATGGACGCCCATCGTGTTCGTTTCCGGCCGCAGCGACGATCAGGCATTGGTGGAGGCAGTGGCCGCCGGGGGAGATGACTACCTGAGCAAGCCGGTCAGCCCGACCGTGCTGGAAGCCAAGGTGCGGGTGCTGCAGCGGCTCGTGGCCATGCGCCAGTCGCTGGTGGTGCTGACCCAGCGGCTGGAGGTTGCAAACCGGGAGCTCGAACAGCTTTCCATCGTCGATAGCCTGACCGGGATTGCAAACCGCCGCGGGTTCGACCGGATGCTGGACCAGGAGTGGCGGCGGGCGGCCCGCAACCAGCAGCCGTTGTCACTGCTGATGGTGGATGTGGATTTCTTCAAGCAGTTCAACGACCGCTATGGCCATCAGGCGGGCGATCGCTGCCTGATGCGCGTGGCCGAGATCCTGCGGGAAAACTGTCGGCGCCCCGCCGATATGGCCGCGCGGGTGGGGGGCGAGGAATTCGCCCTGCTGTTGCCTGAAACTGATCTGGAAGGCGCGCTTCTGGTGGCGGAAGAAGCGCGGCGCGGCATTCTCGGGCTGGCCCAGCCACACGAGGGCTCCGGTTGTGCCCGTGTGGTGACCATCAGCGGAGGGGTTGCCTCCCTGGTGCCCCAGGCGGCGGAGGATGATCCAGCCCGTCTGGTGAGCATCGCGGATGAAGCGCTCTACGCAGCCAAGCGGGGCGGGCGCAACCGCATCGTCCTCTCCTCACGGATCAGGATGCAGGAGGCCTGAGCGGCCCATCGCAGTCAGCCCCGGAAGTGATCCTTCCACTGGCGCAAGGCGGCGAAGACGGATTCCGGATCAGGCAGCGGTTGCCCGGCGTGCGCGGCGGCGGCCCGCTGCACGGGGGGCTGGTCAGCCCGCAGGAACGGGTTGGTGGCCAGCTCGTTGGCAAGGGTGGTCGGGAGCGAGGGCTGGGCGTGCGCCCGCTGTGCGGCGACAGCCTCCGCGCGGCGGTGTAGTGCCTGATTCTCCGGTTCCACCGCCAGCGCAAAGCGCAGGTTGGATTGGGTGTACTCATGGGCGCAATACACGCGGGTATCTGGGGGCAGGCGAGCCAGCTTGCCGAGGGAAGCGTGCATCTGCGCCGCTGTCCCCTCGAAGAGACGCCCGCAGCCCGCCGCGAACAGGGTGTCGCCACAAAAAAGCGCACCTGCGCCGTAATAAGCCACATGGCCGGCAGTGTGGCCTGGCACATCGAAGACGGTGAAGGCGGTGTCCAGCCCCGGGGCGCGGATCGTATCGCCCTCCCGTACCGGATGCGTGATGCCGGCGATGGCTTCATTGGCCGGACCGAAAACCGGTACAGTCCACTCCCGGGTGAGTGCAGCCAGTCCGCCCACGTGGTCGCCGTGATGGTGGGTGACGAGGATGGCGGTCAGGTGGTGCTGGTTGGTTTGGAGCCAGGCGGCGACGGGAGTGGCGTCGCCCGGGTCCACGACGATGGCGTGGCCGTCCTGGTGCAGGGCCCAGATATAGTTGTCGTCGAATGCGGGGATGGGGGTAATGTTCATGGTCGTCTGCCTGTATTGGCCCTGCCGGGGTGAAGCGTGACCATTCCCGGTCTGGCCGAGTGGATCCTCAGCGCCCAGGGGCGCTATGTGATCGATTGGGAGATGGGGCGTGTTGACCGTATTGTGACCGATCTCTTCGGTTTCAACGCGCTGCAGCTGGGGCTGGCCGATTGCGACTATCTGCGCGCCAATCGCATTCCCTTCCGGGCCCGGTGCAACGGTGGCGGAGCTGCCCAGGTGGTGGCCGATTCCGTGCAATTGCCTTTTGCCAGTCAGTGCTTCGACCTGGTGGTCTTGCCCCATGTGCTGGAGTTTTCCCCCGATCCCCACCAGGTGCTGCGGGAGGTGGAACGGGTGCTGATGCCGGAGGGGCATCTGGTCATCACCGGCTTCAATCCGCTGAGCCTGTGGGGACTGCGGCAGCGGCGGGCGCGGCGGACAGGGGCGTTCCCCTGGAATGGGGACTATCTCAGTGTGGGCCGGCTCAAGGACTGGTGCAAGCTCCTGGGTTTGGAGCCCCAGGGAGGCTGTTTCGGCTGCTACGTGCCGGCGGTGCGGGACGAGAAGTGGTTGCGTCGCCTGCAGTTCATGGAAGCGGCGGGGGACCGCTGGTGGGGCATTGGCGGGGGCGTCTATGTGCTCCAGGCGGTCAAACGGGTGAAGGGCATGCGCATCATTACACCGCCTGCATGGCGGGCGCGGCTGGCGGCACGGCCGCGGCTGTCGCCGGTGGTGTGGCAGCAGAATCGTCAGGGGCCGGCGCAACGGTAAGCGCGGCAGTCTTCAGGCAGGGAAACAATGGAAGAAGTCGAGATTTACACAGACGGGGCCTGCAGCGGTAATCCGGGCCCCGGGGGCTGGGGCGCCATTTTGCGCGCCGGCGGCCACGAGAAAGAGTTGTTCGGCGGTGAAAGGGAGACCACCAACAACCGGATGGAAATGATGGCGGTGATCCAGGCGCTGACCGCGCTCAAGCGCCCGGTGCGGGTGCAGCTCTATACCGATTCCCAGTACGTCCAGAAAGGGATTTCGGAATGGATACATGGCTGGAAGCGGCGGAACTGGCTGACGGCCGACAAAAAGCCGGTGAAGAACGTGGATTTGTGGAAGGAGCTGGATCGGCTGTCGGGTCTGCACCAGGTGCAGTGGCACTGGGTGAAGGGGCATGCCGGTCACGCGGAGAACGAGCGGGCCGACCAACTGGCTCGCCAGGGTATCGCCAGCGTGCGGGGAGCCTGAGATGCGCCAGATCGTGCTGGATACGGAAACGACGGGCCTTGATCCGCGCGCGGAACGGGTGATCGAGATCGGCTGCGTCGAACTGTTGAGTCGCAAGCCCAGCGGTCGGACCTATCACGTATATCTCAACCCGGAAAAGGAAATCGACGCGGGTGCCATTGCGGTACACGGGCTCACCAATGATTTCCTGGCGGACAAGCCCTTGTTCGCCCAAGTCGCCGCCGAGTTCATGGATTTCATCCAGGGAGCGGAACTGGTCATCCATAACGCGCCGTTTGACGTGGGCTTTCTCAATGCCGAGTTTGCCCGCCTGGGCGCGGGTACGGTGGGCAGCCTGTGTGGCGGGGTGCTGGACACCCTGAAGCTCGCCAAGGAGATGCACCCGGGCAAGCGCAACTCCCTGGATGCGCTGTGCGATCGCTACGAGGTGGACAACTCCGGCCGTGAATTCCACGGCGCCTTGCTGGACGCCCAGTTGCTGGCCGATGTGTACCTGGCCATGACCCGTGGCCAGGAGAGCCTGATCATCGATCTGGAGCCCGAACCGGCTGCCAGACCGGGCCGCGAGGAGGACGGTGCGCTACCCGAATTGCCCCGGACCGCATTGCGGGTGCTGCGGGCTACGGAGGAGGAACTTGCCGCCCACGAAGCAATCCTGGCTGCTATCCACAAGGACAGCAAGGGCAAGTGCATCTGGCTGGCCGATGCCGCTGCCTCAGGTGTCTGAGGTCTCCACCTCCGGCCGCCAGCCGGCACGGGCCTGGGCGTCCTGGTAGCGCTCGAAGCGCACAGCCGTTTTCAGATACAGCAGGGCCTGGAGTTCCCGGTGCAGGTGACGAGCTGTGCTGGCTTGGCTTGCCAGGTTCCGTGCTTGTTCAAACACCTGGCTGTCGTCCCCGGCGAGCCCGCATAAAGCCTTGAGTTTGCCGATTTCCTGCTCCAGCTCCGCCAGTCGTTGTTCGAAGGCGATGTGAATACTGCCCATTCTTTCCTCTTTCCGTGAAGCCGGGCAGGGACGCCCGATAAGGAGAATTACGGTCCGGTGAGGCCCGTATTGAGGGGCGCGGCAAGGCTGTGCCAGCGGCCGAGGGTGTCCAGGGCGTTGTCGAAGGCGCGTTCCAGCAGTGGCGCCATGTAGCTGAGCGAGAGGGCGAGGACGCCAAACCCGGTGGCCAGGGTAATCGGAAAACCAAGGGAAAACAGGTTGAGTGTCGGGGCGGCGCGGGTGAGTACGGCGAGCGCCACGTTGGTGAGCAGCAGGGCCGCGATGAGCGGCAGCGATAGCAAGACTCCCGTAGCAAACAGGGTGGTGGCAAAGCGTACCAGGCTTTGCCACCCCTTGGCGCTGACCGGAAGGCCGCTCACCGGTAGCAGGGTGAAACCCTGGGCCAGTGCGTGAAGCATGAGCAGGTGGCCGTTCATGGCCAGGAACAGGAGCAGGGCGATCAGGCCCAGAAACTGGGTAAGCACGCTGCTCTGGCTGGCTTGGGCGGGGTCGTACATCACCGCGAATCCCAGGCCCATCTGCATGCTCACCACCTCGCCAGCCAGTTCCACCGCGGCGAAGGTGATCCTGAGCACGAAACCCAGGGCGATGCCGATCAGCATCTGTTGGGCCAGGACCAGCAGGCCCGTCCACGAACCGGGTGCGATCACGGCTTGGGGCGGCAGGGTGGGCACCAGCGCGACACAGATGGCAATACCGAGCGCGGCTTTGACCCGGGCAGGCAGGGCCGTGTGGTTGAAGGGCGGGGCAACCGCGAGCAGGGCCAGGATGCGCGCCAGCGGGAACAGGTAGGCGGCCATCCAGGCGTCAAGCTGGGCGGAGCTGAAGGAGATCACGGCGTTCGTCGTGCTCAGCCGATCAGGCTGGGAATGGCTTCGAACAGGCGCCGGATGTAGTCCGTCATCATGGTCAGCATCCACGGCCCGGCCAGCACCAGGGTGACGAAGATCACCACCAGCTTGGGTACGAAGGAAAGGGTGGCTTCGTTGATCTGGGTGGCCGCCTGAAAAATGCTGATGACCAGCCCGGTGACCAGGGCGGCGAGGAAGAGCGGCGCGGAGATGAGCAGGGTCAGCTCCAGTGCCTGACGGCCGATGTCGATGACGGTGCCGGGGCTCATAGCGAAGGGTCCGTTCTGTTAGCCAAAGCTCGCCAGCAGCGAACCGATGATCAGGTTCCAGCCGTCCACCAGCACGAACAGCATGATCTTGAAGGGCAGCGAGACCATCATGGGCGACATCATCATCATCCCCATGGACATGAGCACGCTGGCCACCACCATGTCGATGATGAGGAAGGGGATGAAGATGATGAAGCCGATCTGGAAGGCGGTTTTCAGCTCCGAGGTGATGAAGGCGGGCACCACCACGCGCATGGGCAGATCTTCGGCCCGCTCCACCTTGGGCGCTTTTGCGATGCGGCTGAACAGTGCCAGGTCCGGCTCCCGCGCCTGTTTGAGCATGAAGCCCTTGACCGGCACTGCCGCCCGCTCCAGGGCAACTTCAAAGCTGATGCGGTTTTCGGACAGGGGCAGGTAGGCCTCGGTGTACACCCGCTCGGTCACCGGGGCCATGACGAAAAAGGTGAGAAACAGCGCCAGACCCACCAGCACCTGGTTGGGCGGCGCTGTCTGGGTGCCGATGGCCTGACGCAGCAGGGAAAGCACAATGACGATGCGGGTGAAGCCCGTCATCATCAGCACCACCGCCGGCAGGAAGGTGAGCGAAGTCATCAGCAGCAGCGTCTGCACGCTGAGGCTGTAGGTCTGTCCGCCGCCCGGGCCCGGTGTGGCGGTGACCGCCGGCATGGCCTGGGCCAGCGCCAGGGCGGGCAACAGGCCTAGGGCGGCAATTCCACCCAGGGCGCGTAGTGCGGTCTTGGGCAGGCGCTTCACTGGGGGCTCCCGCTGCGGTCACGCGTGACCTTGCGTAACAAGGCAGAAAAACTCGGTGCGTCGGTGGGTGTCGTCGCCTGCTTTTCGTTGCCAGGGAGTCCGTCCTGGCGGGGCAGGGTATGCAGGGCCTCCACCTGACCGGGGGCCACGCCCAGCACC
The DNA here is from genome assembly GCA_036824045.1 of Rhodocyclaceae bacterium. Lineage (GTDB taxonomy): Bacteria > Pseudomonadota > Gammaproteobacteria > Burkholderiales > Rhodocyclaceae > DAITAZ01. The sequence goes on along the minus strand of DAITAZ010000052.1, from coordinate 6,378 downwards.
AGCCAGGTGTCGGCGACTTCCACCAGCACCACACGCTCCCGCGGCCCGACAGCGACGCCGCCCAGCACCCGCAGCTTGCCGCCAAGGGGGCTGCGCACCGTACCGATGCGACGTAGCAGCATGAGCACGCCAAAAAGGGCGAGCAGCACGATCAGCAGCCCGCCGGCCATCTGCATCAGGGACGCGGTGGTGTCGGGCAGGGCGGGGGCCGCGCTCTGGGCGCGGGCGGCGGGAGCCGCCAGGGCGGCCAGCACCGAAGTCACCGGGACGAGGCTCGGGCTGCGGGTCATCGTTGCAGCTTCCGCACCCGTTCCGACGGCGTGATGATGTCGGTGAGGCGGATGCCGAACTTGTCGTTTACCACCACGACTTCGCCCTGGGCGATGAGGGTGCCGTTGACCAGGACGTCCATGGGTTCGCCGGCCATGCCGTCCAGCTCCACCACCGAGCCGTGGGCCAGTTGCAGCAGGTTGCGGATGGAAATGCGCGTGCGCCCCATCTCCACGGTGAGCTGTACCGGGATGTCCAGGATCAGTTCCAGGTCCTGCAGGCTGTCCGGTTTCGGGGCACTGTCGGCGAAGTTGGGAAAGAGCTGCCCGGCGGCGCTGCGGGGCGGCTCCGCTTCTGCAGTGGCCTGCTCCTGCATGGCTGCGGCCCAGTCATCCTCGCTGATCTGGTCCAGTTCTTCGGCGGCGTCGGTTTCGGCCATTTAGGATCTCCCGTTACTACTTGTTCAGTGCGGCTGGGCAGGGGGGTCCAGATCCCGCGCCGGTTCGATGAAGCTCTCCACCCGCAGGGCGTATTGGCCGTTCTGGGTGCCATAGCGGCAGTTGAGTACCGGCACGCCATTGACGCTGGCCTCCACCGTGTCCGGGATGTTGACCGGAATCACGTCGCCGGCTTTCAGGTGCAGGATGTCCCGCAGGCGCAGCCGGGCCTGGCCGAGATTGGCGACCAGTTCCACGTCGGCGCACTGCAGCTGCTGGGTCAGGGTCGTGATCCAGCGGTTGTCGGTGGTGATGTGGTCGCTCTGCATGCTGCTGTAGAGCAAGTCACGAATCGGTTCCACCATGGAGTAGGGAAAGCACACGTGCATGTCCGCCGAGGCGCCGGAGAATTCGATGGCGAAGGAGCTGGCCACCACGATTTCGGCCGGGGTGGCGATGTTGGCGAACTGGGAGTTCATCTCCGAACGCAAGTACTCGAACTTCATCTCGAATACGGGTTGCCAGGCTCGTTCGTATTCGGCGAACACCACTTCCAGCATGCCGCGGATGATGCGCTGCTCGGTGGGCGTGAAGTCCCGCCCTTCCACCCGGGTGTGGAAACGTCCGTCGCCGCCGAACATGTTGTCTACCACCAGGAACACCAGGTTCGGGTCGAACACGATCAGGGCCGTGCCCCGCAGGGGTTTGGCCTGGACCAGGTTCAGATTGGTGGGGACCACCAGGTTGCGGATGAATTCGCTGTACTTCTGCACCCGGATCGGGCCGATCGAAATCTCGGCGTTGCGGTGCATGTAGTTGAACAGGCCGATCCGCATGTAGCGGGCAAAGCGCTCGTGGATCAGCTCCAGCGTGGGCATGCGCCCGCGGACGATGCGCTCCTGGGTGGCCAGGTTGTAGGGGCGTACGCCCCCGCTCTCGGCCTCGTCCGACGCAGCTTCGTCCGTTTCGCCGGTGACGCCCTTGAGAAGGGCGTCCACCTCTTCCTGGGAGAGGAAATCCTGCGCCATGGTCGTCGCTGCGTAGCAGTGTTACTGGACGATGAAGGAGGTAAACAACACCGCCAGGATCGGGCCTTCCACGGGCTTGGGCTTGCCGTTGCGCCCGAGCTTGGGGGCATACCCCAGGAGGTCGTTGGCGTCGGTACGGATGGCCTCGGCCAGTTCCTCCCGTCCCTCGGTGCTGGTGATCTCTGCGGCTTTCTTGCTGGAGAGCAGCATCAGGGTACGGTGGCGCAGTTCAGGCATCACCTGCTTGATCTGATCGGCAATGGGGGCCTCGGCCACCTTGAGCACGGATACCACCTGCAGGTATTGCTCCGAGCCGTTGTCCGGCGCCAGGTTGACGGTGAAGGGGTCGAGGCTGACGAAGACCGGCGGGGTGCCTGCCTTGGGCTTGTAGTCCGGCTTGGCGTGTTCCTTTTCGTCCGCCTTGGCGTGCTTGGCCGGGTGTTCGCCGCCTTCTTCATCCTCGGCGGCGTGTTTCTTGGACATCAGGAAGAATGCAGCGCCACCGCCGGCAATGAGCAGGACGATGATGGCGACAAGCAGGATGATGATCAGCTTGCCCTTCTTGTTCGGGGCAGCCCCCTCGGCCGGGGCGGGTGCAGCGGCAGCGGCAGCTTTGGACATAGTGGCTCCTATCGAGAAAGCTCATTATCAAAAAGCCCCGGCGGGCCTGATGCGGCGAAAAGCAACGGGGCGAAGGGTGTTATTCAGGCAAAGGTGTCCACCAAACCCCTCAGGGCGGTGGGAGCCAGGCCGGTCATCGAGCCGAGCGCTTCGATGCCGTTCCGGCCGTTGGCGCCGCCATCGCGGGGGGTGTCGCCCGACGGGTTCCGGCCGCCCGGGTCCCGCGCCGACACGTTGGCGTCGCCCAACTGAATGCCGGCGCCGGCCAGCATTTCCCGCAGCCGGGGGAGGGCCTGCTCGAGGGCGTCGCGCACGTTCGGGCTGGGGGCGATGAATTGGGCGCTGGCCTGGTCACCGTTCAGTGTCAGGCTGATTTCCACCTTGCCCAGGTTGGGAGGCGTCAACACCAGTTCGGCCTTCTGGTCGTCACCCTTGGCGATGAAGGTGAGCTTCTGCGCCACCTCCTCGGTCCAGCCAGGTTGGTTAAGCGGCGTGGCGACCTGCACCTGCTGGAGTTCCGCTGCCCGCGCCGGGGCGGAGGCGTGGCCTGCGGCGGCGCCACCATGGCTGGCCAGGCCGGCCAGGTCCATCTGCGGGGCCGATTCCCCCGGGGTTCCCGCCTGCTGGTGCTCGGCCGTGGTCCGCGTCAGCGCCTCGGTCATCGGCAACAGGGTTGTGTCCGCAGCGGGGTCCTGTTGCGTGGTGAGTTCGGCCAGCAATCCCTCCATCCGCTCGCTGGCCGGACCGCGCTCCCCCGAGCCCCGCAGATCGGTGCTTCCTCCCGTGGGCTGACCGGCACCGTCGATCCCGATCTGGCTTTGCGCGAGGGCGTTGGCAAGGGTCTCCAGGGGTGGAGTCTCCTGGGCGGTAGCCTGGCTGTGCAGGGATTGTCCGAGCAGGCCCAGGAGCAGGGCCGGATCGGCGGACCCAGCCTGGGGCGCCGTTTCTTCTTCGGCGGTGGCATCCTGATTGCTGGCCGCTTCCGTGCTGGTTGCCGCCTTGGCTTCGTCCCCGTGTTCCGGGCCCGAGGCGGGGGCTGCATCGCGCTCGGCGGCCGGTGTTTTGCCCGGGGCTTGCTGCTCCACGGGTTTTTCCGGGGGCGACGGCGCTTTCGTCGCGCTCGACTTGGCCGGGGCGGGTGGTGGTGCCGCCTGCCGGGGCTGGCTCATGCGGGCGTCGAGGGCTTGCGAGAACGTGCTGGCCGCTCCGTCGAGTGCGCCTGCCGTGGCGGCGTTGCGTCTGGCCGGCCCGGCGCTGGCGGACTCTGCCGGCGCGGTCAGGGCCTGGGTGAGGGAGATGTCTGGCACGGCGGGCTCCGGGTGCGGGTGGGGTCAGTTGCCTTCGCCGCCCTGGGAGGCGAAGAGTTTGGCGGAATGTTCGTCGAGCTGTTTTTGCTCGCGCTTGGCTTCCTGCGCCTGGGCAGCCTGTGCCTGACGCTGGGAAAGGGTATCGAAGGCCTTGAGCCGGTTACGCTGGTGCCGCCAGTCTTCCTGGCCGGCAGCGGTGCGCTGGCGGGACACGTCCACCACCTTCTGCTGGTGTTCCACCGCCTGGTCGAGGCGGTCCAGGAACAGGTTGTAGTTGTGCCATTCCTCCCGGCTGATGCCGGTACGGGCCGCGTCCATGAAGCGCTGCTGGTATTCGTCCCGGTACTGGGCGAGCAGGGCGAGCTTGTTATGGCCTTCCTGCTCGGTGCTGAGCAAGGTGGCGAGCCGCTTGGCCGCGTCATCAGTGCGGGTCTGCGCCAGATCGATGAGCGCCTGCAGGGCGAACGAGTTCTTCATCCTTTACCTCCTTCAGGCAACTACGGCGGTGGCCGTTAGGGGTTGAGGGAGAAAAGGATGGAGATCACCCCCGTTGTCCGGGGGCACGATCAGGGAAAAAGCTGGTGCAGACGGGCGACGCTGGTGGCGTAGTCCTGCTGTTCCTGGATGGGTTGCTGGAGGAAGGCTTCCAGCTTGGGGTACATGGCAACGGCCCGGTCCAGCATGGGGTCGGACCCGGGGGCGTAGGCGCCTACGGCGATCAGGTCGCGGGAACGCTGGTAGCGGGAGAAGTTCTGCTTGAACTGGCGCACCTTTTCGAAATGGGCGTGGTCCACCAGCCCGTGCATGGCCCGGGAGACACTCTGTTCCACGTCGATGGGCGGGTAGTGACCCTGCTCGGCCAGGGCCCGGGAGAGCACGATGTGCCCGTCGAGAATGGCGCGGGCGGAGTCGGCGATGGGGTCCTGCTGGTCGTCCCCCTCGGTGAGCACGGTATAGAAGGCGGTGATCGAGCCGCCACCCTCCGGCCCGTTGCCGGCCCGCTCCACCAGCGCCGGCAGCCGGGCGAAAACTGAGGGCGGGTAGCCCTTGGTGACAGGGGGCTCGCCAATGGCCAGGGCGATTTCCCGCTGGGCCATGGCGTACCGGGTGAGCGAATCCATGATCAGCAGCACCTGCTTGCCCTGGTCCCGGAAGTGTTCCGCCACCGTATGGGTGTAGGCGGCGCCCTGCATGCGCATGAGGGGGCTGGTGTCGGCGGGCGCGGCGACCACCACCGAGCGGCGCCGTCCTTCCTCGCCGAGGATTTGCTCGATGAATTCCTTGACTTCCCGGCCCCGTTCGCCGATCAGGCCCACCACGATGACCTCCGCTTCGGTAAAGCGGGCCATCATGCCCAGCAGCGTGCTCTTGCCCACGCCGGAGCCGGCGAACAGGCCCAGCCGCTGGCCACGACCCACGGTGAGCATGGCGTTGATGGTGCGGATGCCCACGTCCATGGTGCGACTGATGGGGGCGCGGGTAAGCGGATTGAAGGGGCGGCTTTGCAGGGATCGGCTCTGTTTGGTCTTGAGCGGGCCCAGGCCATCGAGGGGGCGGCCGGCGCCATCGACAACCCGGCCCAGCAGCTCGATGCCCACCGGCAAGTGCTTGGCCCGGTCGCTGGCGCGACGGCGGGGTTCGATGCGCTCACCCACCGCCGGGCGGGGGGGCGGGTTTTCCAGTGGCATCACTTCGGCGCTGGGGGCCAGTCCGTACACATCGTCGGTGGGCATCATGAACAGGCGTTCGCCATGAAAGCCCACGACTTCCGCTTCCACCGTTCCGCCGCCCGGCACACTGACCCGGGCGCCGCTGCCCACGGGCAGCTTGAGGCCGGAAGCCTCCATCACCAGACCGTTGATGCGGGTGAGGCGGCCGCTACGCTGGTAGGGCAGGGTGCCCGGCAGCAGGCGCCGGCAACCCTTGAGGAACTGGCACCAGGCGTCGGTATGGGCGTTCACGGGAGCCAACCTCCTGCGCCAGGCGATCTCACCGCCCAAGGCGGCAGCGCACGTGCTTCGGAACGAGCCGGGCGGGCGGCGCTCATGCGTCCGGCTCGCTCTGCCAGGCATCGCTCATGCCCAGGGATTCCACGACCCGCCGCCAGCGGGTGGGCAGCGTTGCGTCGAGCTGACTGCCGGAGGATTCCAGCCGGCAGCCGCCCCGGGCGATGCCCGGATCTTCGGCAATGCGGTGGCCGCCGTGGTGGAGCAGATCACCCAGGTGCTGCCGCACCCAGGTTGCGTCTTCCGGATGCACGCAGACCAGGGCGTGCTGCTGGGGGAATTGTCCCAAGGCCTCGCGTACCACGCCGGCCACATGCTCGGGCCGCAGGGCGAGCTCTTCCCGCACCACCTGCCGGGCAAGCTCCAGGGCCAGCGCGAGCAGCTCGTCGCCTACCTGGCGGTCCATCTCCTTGAGCGCGGTGTCCAGCTCCGCCACCATGTGCACAAACCGTTCGCCCTGGGCGCGGGCTTCGGCCAGCCCGACTTCCCGGCCCTTGGCGAGCCCCTCGGCGTAGCCAGCTTCATGGCCTTCCCGCTGGGCCTCGGCGTGGATGCGCTCGATGTCCTCGGCGGTGGGCAGGACAAACGCAGGGTGCTCGACCGGAGCCGATTCCGGCACGGCCGCGGCGGGCGCCGGCGGGTCGGGTTGCGGCTGCTGGGCCCGGGGGGGCACGGGGACCAGCGGGGGCGCCTGCCGGGCAGCGGGTGC
>DAITAZ010000079.1:0-4740 GCA_036824045.1 Rhodocyclaceae bacterium | reverse complement strand
GCCCGCCGGGGGACGGGGCGATCAGCCCTTGAGCCGGAACTCGGCTGAACGGGCGTGGGCTTGGAGGCCTTCGCCGTGGGCGAGGACGGAGGCGATGCGGCCGAGGGTCTGGGCACCGGCTTCGGAAACGCGGATGAGGCTGGTGCGCTTCTGGAAGTCGTAGACGCCGAGCGGGCTGGAGAAGCGGGCGCTGCGCATGGTGGGGAGCACGTGGTTGGGGCCGGCGCAGTAGTCGCCCAGGGCTTCAACGGAGTGGTGGCCGATGAAGATGGCACCGGCGTGGCGGATCTGGTCCACCAGGGGTTCCGGGTCTTCCACCGAGAGTTCCAGGTGCTCGGGGGCGATGCGGTTGGCGATGGCGCAGGCTTCGGCCAGGCTGCTGACGTGAATGAGGGCGCCGCGGTTTTGAAGCGAGGCGCGGATGGTGGCCTGACGGGGCATTTCGGGGAGTAGCCGGGCGATGCTGGCGGCCACGGCGTCGATGAAGGCGACGTCGGTGCACAGCAGGATGGACTGGGCGAGTTCGTCGTGCTCGGCCTGGGCGAAGAGGTCCATGGCCACCCAGTCCGGGTTGCCGCTACCGTCGGAGATGACCAGCACTTCGGAGGGGCCGGCCACCATGTCGATACCGACGGTGCCGAACACGCGCCGCTTGGCGGCGGCCACGTAGGCGTTGCCGGGGCCGACGATCTTGTCCACCTGGGGGATGGTCTGGGTGCCGTAGGCCAGGGCGGCCACCGCCTGGGCGCCGCCGATGGTGAACACCCGGTCCACGCCGGTGATGGCGGCCGCGGCCAGCACCAACTGGCTGCGCTCGCCCCGCGGGGTGGGGACGACCATGATCAGCTCGCCCACGCCGGCCACCTTGGCGGGCACGGCGTTCATGAGCACGGAAGACGGGTAGGAGGCCTTGCCGCCGGGCACGTAGAGGCCGACCCGGTCCAGGGGCGTGACCTTCTGGCCCAGGCGGGTGCCGTCGGCTTCGGTGTATTCCCAGGATTCGACCAGTTGCCGCTGGTGGTAGAGGGCCACCCGCTGGGCCGCCTGCTCCAGGGCTTCCCGCTGCTCGAAGGGCAGGCTGGAGAGCGCGGCCTCGAGTTCCCGCCGGGGGAGTTCCAGCTCCGCCATGGCGGTGACCTTGAGGTGGTCGAAGCGGCGGGTGTAGCCGAGCACAGCGGCATCGCCCACGGTGCGCACGTTGGCCACGATCTCGGCCACGGCGCTTTCGATGGCCTGATCGGTGCCGGATTCAAAGGCCAGCAGGGCGTCGAGGGTGGAGAGGAATTCCGGCTGGCGGGTGGACAGGCGGCGGACGGCAACCATCTTCAATCCTCCTTCACCGCGCCGGCAAAGGCTTCGATCACCGGCTGCAGCAGGGCGTGTTTGAGCTTGAGCGAGGCCTGGTTGACCACCAGCCGGGAGCTGATGGGCATGATCTCTTCCACCTCGGTGAGGTTGTTGGCTTTGAGGGTGCTGCCGGTGCTCACCAGATCGACGATGGCGTCGGCCAGGCCCACCAGGGGCGCCAGCTCCATGGAGCCGTAGAGCTTGATGAGGTCCACGTGCACGCCCTTGGCGGCAAAGTGCTCCCGCGCGGTCTTGAGGTACTTGGTGGCCACCCGCAGGCGGGAGCCCTGGCGCACGGCGCTGGGGTAGTCGAAGCCCACCGGGGCGGCCACGCACAGGCGGCAGCGGGCGATCTTGAGATCCACCGGCTGGTAGAGGCCGAAACCGCCGTGCTCCAGCAGCACATCCTTGCCGGCGATGCCCAGATCCGCCGCGCCGAACTGGACGTAGGTGGGGGTGTCGGTGGCACGCACGATCACCAGCCGCACATCCGGCCGGTTAGTGCCGATGATGAGCTTGCGGGATTTTTCCGGATTCTCGGCGGGGACGATGCCCGCGGCGGCCAGCAGGGGCAGGGTTTCTTCAAAGATGCGGCCCTTGGAAAGGGCGAGGGTGATGGAAGACACGGTCGGCAGTCGAATTTTTCGAACGGGGGATTTTACCCGAAGCGGCCCCCGACCTCCGGAAACCCGGCGATCTTGCCGTAATACCCGGGGTTGAGCGGCCGTGCGCCGCCCCTTTGGGAACCCCTTCCATGGCCCTGCCCCACCTTGCCCGCCTGCGCTGCCTGCTGGCAGCGGCCCTGCTTTGCCTGCTCGCCAGCCCGGCCCGGGCCGCCACCCTGGAGGCGGAATACCGCTTTGACGAATGCGCCTACAGCCGCAGCGCGGGCGAGATCGTGGACGCCAGCGGCAAGGGCCGCCACGGCACGGCGCAGAACAGCCTGACCACCGGCGCCAGCGGCAAGATCCAGCGCATGGGCGACTTTTCCAGCTACGACCGCTGGGCCTCGGTCTCCGTCCCCCTGGGCGGCACCTGGACCATCAGCGCCTGGATCAAAACCCCCATCAGCGCCCACAGTGGCTCGCCCTACCACATCCTGGCCGCGGCCTCGGGGGGCAGCGATTTCATGTACCTGGACAGCACCAGCGGGCGCTTCACCTGGGGGGTGTACACCTCGGCGGACCGGCGCAGCACCGACGGCCTCTTCCGCTTCAGCACCCTCTCGGCCGGCTGGCACCATGTGGTGCTGGTGGGCTCGGGCAGCACGACCAACCTGTACGTGGATGGCACTTACCGGGACGCCATCGCCCGCAAGGCCAGCGGCACGGTGACCTACCTGGGCACCTCCTACGACGACGTGAACACCGCCGCTGCCCAGGGCTTCAACGCCCCCATCGACGAAATGCGGCTCTACACCGGGGCGCTCACCGTCGGCGAGATCGCCACCCTCTACGCCAACCAGGCCGCCGGTCGCAATGCGGACGGCAGCACCCGCAGCGCCGTCACCTGCCCCAGCGCCAGCACCCCCGGGGGCTTCAACGCCTTTGAAACCAGCACCGCCGCCGGCCTGCTCAGCGGTGTGGTCAAAACCAAGGTGGCGGGCAGCGCCTTCAGCATCGACATCGCCGCCCTCAACACCCTCAAGACCGCCCTGCTCACCACCTTCAGCGGCGCGGTGAAGGTGGAACTGCTCAACGCCGCCGACAACTCCGGCGCGCTGGACGCCAACAACTGCCGCTCAAGCTGGAGCACGATCCAGACGCTGGCCACCAGCCCCACCTTTCTGCTCACCGAGCTCGGGCGCAAAACGGTAAGCGTCACCGAGAACAACGCCTGGCGGGAGGTGCGCCTGCGCATCAGCTACCCCGCCACCGGCACCGCCACCAGCGTGGGCTGCAGCACCGATGCCTTCGCCATCCGCCCCAGCGCCTTCAGCACCCCCGTGGCCACCGACGGCGACGCCCTCATCGCCGGCAACAGCCGCAGCCTCGGCAACAGCGGCGCCAGCGGCGGCGTGGTGCACAAAGCCGGGCGGCCCTTCAGCCTGAGCAGCAGCGCGGTCAACGCGCTGGGCACCGTCACCACCGGCTACAGCCTCACCCCCGTGGCCACCCTCAGCGCCTGCGCCGCCGCCGGCTGCCCCGCCAGCCTGGGCAGCCTCACCCCCAACCTGGCCAACAGCAGCGGCGCCCTCAGCAGCAGCACCGCCAAGTACAGCGGCGTCGGCGCCTTCACCCTGCAACTGGAGGACAGCAGCTTTGCCGCCGTGGACGCGGCGGACTCCTCCGCCGCCGAGCGCACCATCAGCTCCGCCGCCGTCGTGGTGGGCCGCTTCGTGCCCGACCGCTTCAGCCTCAGCGGCAACACGCCCCAGCTCACCACCTTCGGCAACAGCGGCTGCGCCAGCCGCAGCTTCACCTACCTGGGCCAGCCCTTCGGCTGGAAGACCGCCCCCAGCGTCACCGTCACCGCCCTGGACGCGGACGGCAACATCACCACCGGCTACGCCGGCAGCCTCTGGAAGCTCAGCGCCGGCACTCCCGCCGCCGCCTGCAGCGGCGCCACCTGCACCGCCAGCAGCGGCAGCTACGGCGCCACCTACAGCCACAGCGCCAGCAGCGGCGGCGCCCCGGGGTGGGACACCGCCCAGTTCGCCCCCGGCGCGGTCACCCTCGCCAGCAGCGGCAACGGCGTCGGCACCCTCGCGGTGGGCAGCGACGTGCTCGCCCTGGCGCGGGACACCAGCACCCCGCGCGCCCCCTTCACCGCCGCCCTCAGCCTCGCCCTCAGCCTCACCGACAGCAGCGAAAGCGCCGTCACCGGCAACGGCAGCATCAGCAGCAACACCCTCACCTTCAACGGCACCGGCAGCGGCATCGCCTTCGACGCCGGGGCGGAGTTCCGCTACGGCCGGCTGGCACTGCAATCCGCCACCGGCACCGGCGGCCGCCCCCTGCTCCTGCCCGTGGAAGCCCAGTACTGGAACACCGCCGGCTTCACCCTCAACACCGCCGACCACTGCACCACCCTCAGCGCCAGCCAATTCAGCCTGGGCAACTACCGCGGCAGCCTCACCGCCTGCCAAAGCGGGCTCAGCACCAGCGGCCGGCTCGCCAGCGGGCGCGGCACGGTACAGCTCACCGCCCCCGGCAGCAGCCGCACCGGCGCCGTCGAAGTCAGCCCCAACCTGGGCAACACCGCCAGCGGCCAAACCTGCCTCGCCCCCCTGCCCGCCACCCAAAGCGCCGCCACCGCCGCCGCCCAACCCTGGCTGCAAGGCCGCTGGACCACCACCAGCTACACCCAAAACCCCACCGCCCGCGCCGTGTTCGGCATCGTCAGCAGCCGCAGCCCGGTGATCTACGGGCGGGAGATGTTTTAGGGGGAGGA
>DAITAZ010000051.1:0-24441 GCA_036824045.1 Rhodocyclaceae bacterium | reverse complement strand
TTCAGTCCGCCAACTGCTTCAGTGTGTCCACCTGCTCCAGCAGGGGTTGGGGCACAGGGGTTTCGCCGGCCAGCATGGCGCGGATGAGCCGGGCGTTGGCGTCCACTGCCGGGTCGTCTTCCAGGCCCGGTACGGGCGGGGCTCCACCGGCCTCCGCGGGGAGGGCGATGCGTGCCTGACCCGCTTGGAACACCTCCAGTTGCGGGCGGCGGCGGGGGTTGGCGAAAGCTTCGCCTTCGGTGCCGCGCAGCAGCATGGCGGTGGCGCCGAGGGTGACCAGGTGGGCGTGGATGCGCTCCAGGTACTCCGGATGGGTCATGGATACCACCCGCACGGTGCGGCCGGGTGCCGGGTCGATCATCTTGGCCAGGGTGTGGGCGCTGTTGCGCACGCCGAGCCGGACCCGGGTGGCGAGCAGGGGCGCCAGGGCGGGGGTGAGCTGCTCCAGGGGCAGGCAGGCCAGTCGCCGCTCGGCGAGTTGGGCGGAGGCGGCTTCCAGGGTTTCGGCGGGATGGATGTCGAGGGCGGCCAGTAACGCGAAGGGGCTGATGCGGGATTCGAAATCGTGCCGGCCCTGGATGAGGACGGGAATGCCCTCCCGCGCCAGCAGCAGGGCGAGCAGCGGCATCAGGTTCGCCTGACGGCGGGCGCCGTTGTAGGTGGGGAGCACAACGGTGCGGGGGCCGGCGGGCACGGCCAGGGTGGCGGTGCGGGCGTCCATCGCGCGCTGGAAGCCCAGGAGTTCGTCCGCCGATTCGGCCTTGATGCGCATGGACAGGATGATGGCGCCCAGCTCCAGATCGGGCACCTTGCCGTCCATCATGTCGCCGAAGAGGGCCTCGGCTTGTGCGGCGGTGAGGGGGCGGGAGCCTTTCGGTCCGCGACCGATTTCCTTGATGTAGGGGGCGTAGTTCATGGGGGGCAGTCAGGTCGGCAATGCCCCGAGTGTAACGCGGGCGCGCGGCCCGTCGTGGTCTGGCGCCGCGCCGGGCGGCTTGCGCCAGCCTTCAGCTTGGCCGCAGCCGGCGCACCAGGTCTCCAAGTTGTTCCCGCAGGACGTGGAGGCTCTTGCCCAGGGCGTCGCCTTGGGGCAGGTAGTCGAAGAATACCGGTGCCTCGCGCCGCTCTTCAGGTGGGAGGGTGAGGTGGCCGGTGACGGCGGGGATGGCTTCCAGTCCGGCATCGGCGAACTCGCCCACGGCTCGCCGCATGTGGAAGGCGTGGGTCACCAGCACGACCTTGCGAATGCCTTCCCGCCCCAGGATCTCGGCGCTGAGGCGCGCGTTGTCGCGGGTGTCCAGCGCCAGGTCTTCCACCCAGCGCACCGGCACGTTGAAGTCCTCTTCCAGGGTGCGGCGCATCAGCGTGGCTTCGGCGGCCAGGCCGGGGGCAGGCGCGCCGCCTGTCACCAGCACCGGCAGCTTGGTGATGCGCGCCAGTTGGGCACCGTAGCGCAGGCGTTCCAGATTGAAATAGTTGACGGTTTCGCCGCCGTATTCGGGCGCGTTGCGCCGGGCGCCGGCTCCGAGCACGACGATGGCGCCGGCTTCGCTGGCGCTGGCCGGGTCAAAAACCGGGAAGTCCTCCAGGGGCCGGGTGAGATGGGAGGAAACCGCGGGCATGCCCAAGGCCAGGAGTGCCACGATGCTCAGCAGCGCCACGGCCCGGGGCAGGCGGCGCGTTCTGCCCAGGAAGAGCACGGCCAGCAGGGCCAGCAACAGCGGCCCGGCGGGTGGCAAGGCCACAATGCTGATCAGTTTCTTCAGCCAGAACAACTCATTCATCCGTTAACCCGTCGCAACACAGAAGGTTGGGCCATTCTACCCAGCGGTCAGCACGCAGGCCGGGAAACTTCGGTGTCTCCGGGGCTGCGTTTACCTGCGTGGTCCAGGCCAGTATGATCCCTTGCTGATTCAATGGCTTTGTAGGCCCTATTTCATGTCTGATCGCAAATTCGGGTTCGGCACCCTGTGTCTGCATGCCGGCCAGCAGCCGGACCCTGCCACGGGCGCGCGCGCCGTGCCCATTTATCAGACCACTTCCTACGTGTTTGATTCGCCGGAACACGCGGCCTCCCTCTTCAATCTGCAGACTTTCGGCAACGTCTACACCCGGCTCTCCAACCCCACCACCGCGGTGTTCGAGGAGCGCATGGCGGCGCTGGAGGGCGGGCGCGCTGCGCTGGCGACGGCTTCGGGGCTGGCGGCGCAGATGACGGCCTTGCTCACCCTGTGCGAGGCGGGCGATGAGATCGTTGCTGCCCGGACCCTTTATGGCGGCAGCTATTCGCAGCTGGATGTAAGCCTGCGCAAGCTGGGCATCCGCACGGTGTTCGTGGACCCGGAGGCGCCGGAGAATTTCCGCCGTGCCATCACCGGGCGCACCCGCTGCATCTACGGCGAGATCATTGGCAACCCCCGCCTGAACGTGCTGGATGTGGCGCCCATCGCCGCCATCGCCCATGAGCACGGGGTGCCCTTGGTGGTGGACAACACGCTGGCGTCGCCCTGGCTGTGCCGGCCCTTCGAGCACGGTGCCGATATCGTGGTGCATTCGGCCACCAAGTACATCGGCGGTCACGGCACCACCATGGGCGGGGTGATCGTCGAGTCCGGCAAGTTCCCCTGGGACAACGGGCGCTTCCCGGCCATGACCGAGCCGTCGCCTGGTTACCACGGGGTGCGCTTCTACGAGACCTTTGGCGATTTCGGCTTCACCATGAAGGCGCGGATGGAGACCCTGCGCACCTTCGGGCCTGCGCTCTCGCCCTTCAACGCCTTCATGCTCCTGCAGGGGTTGGAAACCCTGCATGTGCGCATGCCCCGCCACGTGGAAAACGCACGGACGGTAGCCGAATATCTGGCGGCCCATCCCCTGGTGGACTGGGTCAATTACCCCGGGCTGGCCAGCAGCCCCGAGCGCTCCCTGACGGAGCGCTACCTGCCCCGGGGCGCGGGCGCGATCCTGAGTTTCGGCATCCGTGGCGGGCAGGCGGTGGGCGAGCGCTTCATCCAGTCGGTGCAGTTCATCAGCCATCTGGCCAACGTGGGCGATGCCCGCTCCCTGGTGATTCATCCGGCGTCCACCACCCATCGCCAGTTATCGGAGGCGGAGCAGGTGGCCGCAGGGGTGCCGCCGGACATGATCCGCCTTTCGGTGGGAATCGAGACGGTGGAGGACATTCTCTGGGATCTGGACCAGGCCTTGGCCCGCGCCGGCCGTGGGGCGGGGTAGGGGGCCATGGCGGAACTGGGTCTGGGCTGGCGGGAAGGCGCGATACTGGTGCTGGTGATTCTGGCGGGCTACATGGGCTATACCCTGTACCGTCTGAGCCAGATGCGTGCCGAGTCGGCCCTGGAAGTGGCGGGCGAGGCGGAGGCCGCGTCCACCAAGATGGAGTACAAGACCGCCCGGCTCTCCAAGGTGGTGCGGGCGATGCAGGGCGACATCCGCCAGTTGCAGCACGATCTGGAGCACGCGGTGCGCGAGGTGCAGCGGCTGGATGGCGAACTGGCCGCATTCCGGCGCGGCGCGGCGGCCACGGGCCAGGTGCAGGACGCCCTGCGCATGGCGGGAGAAGGCTACAGCCAGGAACAGATTGCCGAGCACCTGGGCATGTCGGTGGGCGAGGTGCAACTCATGCTGTCCATTTACGATAACCACGGGAGATAACAAATGGTCGCGGGAAGAAGCAAGCAAACGGGTGAGATCAGTTCGGGGGCCATCCCCCTGATGTTGGCGGCGACCTTGCTGGCGAGCGTATTCGCAGCCTCGGCCGGCTCTTCCTTCCTGCGCACCCTGGGTGGCGGGGCGGAGGGGCTGGGCACGGGCACCGTCGCCGCGGCCAGTGGCGCCGCCCGTGCGCCGGATCGCCGTGCGGCGCCCGTGCCGGCGGACGAACCCAATATGGCCAAGGGCCGCATTCCCGAGCGGCTGCCGGCGCCCAGCGGCGCCGTGGAAAAAGCCGGGGAGGGACGCCTGCTGCTGCCCGTGTCCGGCTTCGGTCAGCCCGAACTGGCGCGGGAACTTCAGGACACCCTCGCCACCATGGGGGTGCAGACCCGCATGCAGGCCCGGGTGGTCGCCGGCCCCTTCGCCACAGAGGCCGAAGCCGAGGCCATGCGCGGGCGGCTGGGCGCGCTGGGCCTGGACACCGGCCGTAGCGAAGCCGCACGCTGAGGGGGCCACCATGACGAGCAACCCGCCCAAAGGCAAGCAACTGGCGCAGGAAGATCTGCGCAAGCGACTGGTGTGGGCCGCTGCGGCGGTCATCTGCGTGATCGTTGCCCTGGGCGTTTCGGACATGTGGCGGCAGCGGGGCAAGGCGCTCAACACCCTCACCGGTCGGGCCGTGGCGGCGGGCGAAAGCTCCCGCCCGCCCGCGGTCAATCCGGTGCCGCCACCGGCGCCGGTGGCGGCGGCCCCCGCGTCAGCGGCCCCGGCCGCCGGATACGAACTGCGTTTCCCCGTCCAGCGTAGCCGCTCCCAGGCGGAGGAACTGCGGGCCTTGTTGACCCTGCACGGTTTGAGCGGCGAACTGGAGATCCAGGTGCGTAGCGGCGGGTTCGCCACGCTGGCCGAGGCCGAGCAAGCCTTGGCCCGTCTGCAGTCCGTCGGGATCAACGGGGCGCGGGTGGTTCCGGTGTCGCCCCCCTCGCCCTGACACCTCTGGGGCGCCTTGCCGATCCCGGCAGGGCACGCCAATTGCGTGGCAGATTTCACGAAGCTTTTCTGACACCTTGTTTGACAAGGGAGTGTGCGCACGCATTGCCGATCGTCTGCACTAAAATGCTTCGTCCCTCGCTGGGAGGGGTTCATCCAGAGATCGCCATGCACCGCCACACCGCCCTGTCTGTTTTGTCCGCCGCCTTGATGCTGGCCTTGGCCAGCCCCGTTCGGGCGCAAACCCTGCCCGGATTCGCCTTTGCTGACCATGTGGCGCCGGAGAACACCGGAAGCGCCGCCTGTCGCAATGCCTCGAACTATTCGGCCAAGGTTGGCGCCGTGCAGGTGGGGCAGACCCACTTGCTCGAGACATCCCATCCCTTTTTTCATCTGAGCGCCAATCGCGCGGCCGTGATTCGCGCGGTGGTGACGGGCACCGGGAATGCGCCGGCGGTGAAGGTGACCGCCAGTGCCAATGGCACGGTGTTGGGCTCTCTGTGCCTGAAGGGGCCGGCGACGCTGCCGGCCGCCGCGCCGGAAACGCCGTCCCTGACCACCAGCTACGTGGGGGCCCTGCCTGCCGCCTGGTTGCGCAAGGGACTGCAGCTCACGGTGGCGGCGGGGGCGTCTTCGAAGACCCTCTCCGTGGCCGAACTCAAGATCGGCGCCGCACCCGTGCTGACCTTCGTCACCGCGGACTGGCTACTGTTCGGTGATACGGCGGCCACGCCGATCCCGGCGGGCTTTGGCGCCGAGTTCTCGTCCAAGCTGCCGCTGACCAAGATCCAGCACAGCGTTTTTCCCCTGCCGTTGAAGATTGCCGAATTGCCGGTCGGGCCGCGAAGCGATGGCTATACGCCCACGGGCGTGGTGGGCGCGCAACCCGCAGTGGTCGCCACCAGTACGCCCCACTGCACCAGCACCGACAAAACCCGGGGCACGTGCACCCCATGGAGCGGGTTTGGCGTGCTCGATGCGGTACGCAGCCTGACCTATCGCCTGCAGGTGGCCAATGGCCTGGACGGCGTCTCCCACTGGTACGGGGCGCTCAGCAAGAACCGCCAGGTGGGCGGCGGCCTGGGCGGCGGCGTGGTGGCCTCGGGGGATGACTACAGCCGGACTTTCAACCACGAGTTCGGCCACACCTTCGATCTGCCTCACCTGGGTGGCATTCTCTACGACCGGGTGGCGGAAGGCGCAACGGCCATCCATCCGTACACCGGCGCTTACCTGGACGGCGGCAAGCCGGTGGGGGGCGGGTTTGGTAACAGCTGGGCCTATGACCCGCTGACCGTGGGGGGATTCATCAACCCTGTCTGCGCCACGACAGCCAAGGAGCGGCAAGAGCCCATGCAGCGCTACAAGGATGCCTGCGTGGCCACCGGCCGAGTCTTCGACCACTTTGGCGATTACTCGGCGCTGGCCATCCACCGCTACTTCGTGGGCGCGGCGAGTGTTTACGCCGGCAAGGTCGGGTCGCCCCGCGACCTGAACAACAACACCAACCCGCCGTTCTCGTTTCCGACCAAGAGCGGTCGCCCGAATCTGGTACTGGGCGGCCCCGCGCCGGTGATCCAGACCTGGAACGCCGCCGCCGGGGCCTACGAGCCGCTTACCCCCGCCAAGGTCAGCAGCGATGCCCGGGTCTTCGGCGAGCGCTACCCGCTGCAGTGGAACGTGCCCGTCTACACCCTCTGGGGCTCGTTCAGCAACACCACACCCACGGCCACCACCATCCAGCCACCGCTCAAATACCTGGGCAATCTGAAGCGGGTGTGGGACCCGACCAGCGCCACCGATTTCGCCGAGATGAAGAAGTTCATCAGCGGCGACGGCTTCTGGTGGGGGGCGGATCTGGTGGCCAAGGCAGAGTTCTCGGACGGCACGTTCCAGCATGCGCTGGTCAAGGCCACCGCCCGGGGCGGAGACAAGCTCGGCGGCGGCAGCTTCACCTACTGGGCGGTGAACATTCCGGCCCCTGTCGGCAAGAGTCTGGCGCGGGTATCCCTCTATCACCGGCCCATGGAAGTGCAGTACGGCGACGGAGGCAAGACCACGTCTTCGTACTACAAGCCCACCAACCTGAACAGCTCGCTCAGCGCTGCGGTGAGCAGCGCCAATTACCTGAGCACGGCCAAGCTCGTGGCCACGCGCCAGGTCGCACCCTGACTCCGCCCGGCGCCATGGGCGCCCGGCTTGCTAGAATCCGCCTGTGCGGGCGCCGCTGGCCGGCGCCCGTTTTCTTTTTCGGAGCCCCGTCCATGACCCGCAGAATCATTGCCACCGACCTGGCGCCTGGCGCCATCGGTCCCTATTCCCAGGCGGTTGCCGCCGGCAACACCGTCTATCTTTCCGGCCAGATCGGCCTGGACCCGGCCACCATGCAACTGGTGGAAGGCATCGACGCCCAGATCGTTCGCGTGTTCGAAAACCTCAAGGCCGTGGCCGAAGCCGCCGGCGCCAGCTTGGCGGATGCGGTGAAGCTGAACATCTACGTCACCGATCTGGCCAATTTCCCCAAGGTGAACGAGGTGATGGCCCAGTACCTGCAAGAGCCCTACCCGGCCCGGGCGACGGTGGAGGTGTCGGCGTTGCCCCGGGGCGCCCTGGTGGAGGCGGACGCCATCCTGGTGGTCTGAGCCCTTGCCCGGCGAGGCCAGGCGCGGCGGCAAGCCTGCCACCGCGCCGCGCAAGGATCTGGCGGCCAAGCTGGAAAAGCTTGGTCTGCGCAACGACGCCGATCTGCTGCTGCACCTGCCCCTGCGCTACGAGGACGAAACGCGGATCTCCCCGATTGCGGCGCTGCGCCCGGGCGAACCCGCCCAGATCGAGGTGGAGGTGGTGGCCAGCGAGGTCACCCTCCGCCCCCGGCGGCAGTTGGTGTGTCAGGTGCGGGACGATTCCGGCGCGCTCACCCTGCGTTTTCTTACGTTCTATCCGGGCCAGTCCGCGCAACTGGCGGCGGGGGCACGCCTGCGGGTGTTTGGCGAAGCCCGCGGCGGTTTCTTCGGGCTGGAGATGGTGCACCCCCGTTACCGCTTGGTGGAGGCGGGCGAGCCCCTGCCGGAGAGCCTCCTGCCCGTTTACCCCACCACCGCGGGCCTGGCTCAGAGCGCGCTGCGCAAGCTGGTGGACCGGGCTCTGGCCCGCCACCCCCTGGCGGACACCCTGCCTGAGCCGGTCCGTTCCCGTTACCGCCTGCCCGAGTTCGCCCCCAGCTTGCGTCTGCTGCACCACCCGCCGCCGGGCAGTCCTGTCGCCAGCTTGTGCGACCGCACCCACCCCGCCTGGCAGCGGGTGAAGTTCGACGAACTGCTGGCGCAGCAGATTTCGCTCCGCCAAGCCCATGCCG
Source organism: Rhodocyclaceae bacterium (assembly GCA_036824045.1). Lineage (GTDB taxonomy): Bacteria > Pseudomonadota > Gammaproteobacteria > Burkholderiales > Rhodocyclaceae > DAITAZ01. The sequence goes on along the minus strand of DAITAZ010000051.1, from coordinate 16,424 downwards.
CCCGCCGGGAACGTTCCGCCCCGGCGCTGCCGCCCCGGCAGGATCTGACCGCCCGGCTGCTGTCGCAGCTTCCCTTCGCCCTGACCGGGGCCCAACAGCGGGCCTGGGCCGACATTGCCGGCGACGTGGCCCAGCCTTACCCCATGCAACGGCTGTTGCAGGGGGACGTGGGCAGCGGCAAGACCATCGTGGCCGCCCTGGCCATGTTGCAGGCGGTGGAAAACGGGTTTCAGGCCGCCTTGATGGCACCCACTGAAATCCTGGCCGAGCAGCATTACCGCAAGCTGCAGCTCTGGCTGGCGCCGCTGGGGCTGGTGCCCGCCTGGCTCTCCGGCAGCCTGAAGAAATCCGACAAGGTGGCCATGGCCGCCCGGGTGGCCAGCGGCGAAGCGCAGGTGGTGGTGGGCACCCATGCCTTGATCGAGGAGACGGTGGAGTTCGCCCGCCTGGGTGTGGCGGTGGTGGATGAGCAACACCGCTTCGGCGTGCGTCAGCGCCTGGCCTTGCGCTGCAAGGGGGGCAGTCCGCACCAGTTGATGATGTCTGCCACGCCCATCCCGCGCACCCTGGCCATGAGCTATTACGCGGATCTCGATGTGTCGGTGCTGGATGAACTGCCCCCGGGGCGGACGCCGGTGGTCACCAAGGTGGTGTCGGACCGGCGGCGGGACGAAGTCATTGCCCGGGTGCGCGACGCCTGTGCCGCCGGCCGTCAGGCCTACTGGGTGTGCCCGTTGATCGAGGAATCCGAGGCTTTGCAGTTGCAGACGGCCATCGACACCCATGCCCGACTGCAGGGGGAACTGGCGGATCTGTCCGTGGGGCTGGTGCACGGACGCATGAAGCCGGATGAGAAATCGGCGGCGATGGCGGCGTTCGCCCGGGGGGAAATCCACCTGCTGGTGGCGACCACGGTGATCGAGGTGGGCGTGGATGTGCCCAATGCTTCACTGATGGTGATCGAGCATGCGGAGCGCTTTGGCCTGTCGCAACTGCACCAGTTGCGGGGCCGGGTAGGGCGGGGGGCGGCCCAGTCCGCCTGCGTGCTGCTCTACGCCCAGCCCCTGTCGCACACGGCCCGGGCCCGGTTGCGCATCATCCACGCCAGCAGCGATGGTTTCGAGATCGCCCGCCAGGATCTGGAACTGCGCGGTCCCGGCGAATTCCTCGGCGCCCGCCAGAGCGGCGTGGCCATGCTGCGGCTGGCCGATCTGGTGGACGATGCGGCACTGCTGGCCCCCGCACGAGAGGCGGCAGAGTGGATGCTGAAGGACTACCCGGAGGCGGCGGCCCGGCACGTGGCACGGTGGCTGGGTGCCCGGCAGGACTATCTCAAGGTATGATCCCGGAACCCGCAGCAGGCCGCTTGTCGGTGGCTGGAGAGCCCCATGGCTGCTGAGTCCTGTGGACGATCATCGCTGCCCGGGCCCCGGTTGTGACCCGTCTTCTTCCCATGAACACTGTCTTGTCCCGCGATCCGTGGATGGCCCGCCTGCCGCGGACGGGTTCCGTCGTGCCCTACCTGGACTGGCTGGTACACACCGGCTCGCTGACGGCGCGGCTGCGCGCCCGTTGCCCCCGGTTTGGCGTGCGCTTGCTCGGGCAGCGGCTGGCGTTGCCCATGCCGGACGAGCGCCGTGTGCTTGGGCTGCGGCGGGGGGAATTGGCCTGGGTGCGCCAGGTGCTGTTGCTGTGTGGCGGTGAGCCCGTGGTATTCGCCCACACCGTATTGCCCCGGGACGACGTGCGGGGTGCCTGGCCCATGTTCGCCGGCCTGGGTGCGCGCCCCCTGGGGGAACTGCTCTTTACCGACCCGGGCATCCGCCGGCTGCCTTTCCGTTACCAGCGCATCGCATCAGCCTCACCCCTTTGGGCGGCCGCCCGGGCGGGGCTGGACCAGGTGCCCGACGAACTGTGGGCCCGGCGCTCCTTGTTCTGTCGCCGGGGCGGCCGCCTGCTGGTGACGGAAGCCTTCTTGCCTTCGATACTTTCCCTGCCATGACCCTGGTTGAAAGACTCAATGTCTACGAACGGCTGATGCGGCTCGACAAGCCCATCGGCATCCTGCTGCTGCTCTGGCCCACCCTTTGGGCATTGTGGCTGGCGTCCGCCGGCCAGCCCAGCTTCTTCCTCCTGTGGATCTTCGCGCTGGGCACGGTCCTGATGCGCTCCGCTGGCTGCGTGATCAACGACTACGCCGACCGGGACTTCGACCCCCATGTGGAGCGCACCCGCAACCGCCCCCTGGCGGCCCGGGAGATCAGCGGGAAGGAAGCCCTGCTGCTGGCGGCGGTGCTGTCGCTGGTGGCTTTGCTGCTGATCCTGCCCCTGCACCGGCTGGTATTGCAGCTCTCCGTGGTGGCCTTGTTTCTGGCCGCTTCCTATCCGTTCACCAAGCGTTTTCTGGCCATTCCCCAGGCCTATCTGGGCGTGGCCTTCGGCTTTGGCATCCCGATGGCCTTTGCCGCCGTGCAGTTCCACGTCCCGCCCATGGCCTGGTTGCTGCTGCTGGCCAACATTTTCTGGGCGGTGGCCTACGATACCGAGTACGCCATGGTGGACCGGGATGACGACATCAAGATCGGCATCCGGACCTCGGCGCTCACCTTCGGGCGCTACGACGTGCTGGCGGTGATGCTGTGCTACGCCGCCACACTGCTCCTGCTGGCAGTGGTGGGGGCCCAGGCTGGCCGCGGGCTGTGGTTCAACCTGGGGCTGGCGGGAGCGGCGGGGATTGCGATCTACCACTACACCCTGATCCGGGGCCGGCAGCGGGATCGCTGTTTCCGCGCTTTCCTCCACAACAACTGGTTTGGCGCCACCGTCTTTGCCGGCCTGGTGGCGGACTACTGGCTCCATCCATGAGCCGGCGAGTGCCGGTCGCCGTCTGCTGCCTCCTCGGCGCTGTGCTGACGATCGCGGCCGGCTGCGCCACGCCCCTGGATCCGGAATGCCCCCGGACCGACTGGCTGGAACTGGGGCGCGCGGATGGCCTGGCCGGGCGGGCGCCACGGCCGTTGTCGGGGGGGAAGGCTGCGTGCGCGGAGCGGGGCTCGCAGCCGGACGGCGCCGCCTATGCCCGGGGTCGGGCTGAAGGGCTCAACGCTTTCTGCACGCCAGCCCGGGGCCTTGAGGTCGGCCGCTCGGGGGGCGGCTACGACCAGGTTTGCCCACCCGCGCAGGAGGCCGGGTTTCTGAAGGGCTATCGTGTCGGGCGGCGGATATTCGAGACCCGCATCCGCATCGACGAAGTCCGCGCCGAAATGCGGGCTAACGCGAAACTGCTGGAAAAGCCCGATTCCACGGAGCCCCGCAAAGGGGAACTGATGGAGCGGAACAAACGCCTGGCCCGCGAACTGGCCCGCCACGAAGCCATGCTGGTTTTGCACGAGAACATTGCCATTCCTGGCAGTTACTGATCACTTTTTCCGGCCTGATTTCCTTCTTTTTGGTTCAAGCAGTTAGGTGGTCTGGCAAGGGCCGCCGTGATTGATTCTCCCGGTGAGGATTTCTTTAACTTCTTGGCACTGGCTTTTCGCCGTCCGTCTGTGAAATACTTGCGACGAGCGGCCGGAGTGTTGCCAAATGGCGACAGTCGGACACGGGAATCTCTGGCGCTTTTCCACCAATCCCCTAACGGCATCCAGACCGAAAATGATGAGGGAAGTGGCGAAATTTTTCAGTTATTGCGTTCCGTGGGGGTCAGAACATGAACGCGCTTCGTCATCTCGGCATGCCGAGAGCGGCGTCTTTGGCAAACGCCATCCTGACGCTTGCCGAAGAGCCAAACGTTTACCGGGTGTTGCTGGCGGGTTCCCGGCGTGAGCCGGACAGCCCGGAGCCGGGCGGCAATCTGGTGGTGGTGATCGAGTCCATCCGCCGGGAGGGCGGCTACCTGCCGCTCATCTTCGACGACACGGGGATGTCCATCGCCCGTGCCCGGGGGGATCTGGATGCCTCCTTGCTGATCAACCGCCTCCTGGGTTCGGATGCGCTGGACGGCAAGCTGTACTTCATCACCGAGCGGGTGCCCTCCACCCTGCACCTGACGCCGCAGAGCGCAGCCCAGTACCTGTGTTCCCGTCCCCGTCAGCCGCTCAAGCGGGAAACCCTTCACACCTTCCTGGGGCTGCGCCCGCTCACCATGCCGGCGCAGGAAGTGTTCCCCGTGGTGACCGAGGAGGTCCGCTTCCGCCGGGGGCGCTGGCGGCACGCGGCCACAGTGGGGGCTGGCGTCACGCTCGCTGGTGGGGCGTTGAGCGGGCACGCGGCCCTTCACCCCCAGGCCGGCCCAGGTCTGCCGGTCGCCCAGCACGCGACCGCTCCCGCCCATGCCATGGCGCCCTCGGGTGTTCCCCAGCGGGCCCAGAGGACTGCCTCGGTGGCGCCGGGCAGTACGCTGGCAGGTGTGCGGCCGGTCACCTTGCTCGGGCCTGCGGTCACGCCGAGGCGGATGGAGTCTGGCCTGATGGCTTCGGCTCCCGTTTCCCTGGCTGCCGGGCTGGCGAAGACGCGCGCGGGCGCTGGTGTTGGCGCTTCGGCAACGGGAGGGGGCACGGCGGCCCCGCGGCCCGTGGCCGATGATATTCCGTCCGCGACGGTGGTGTTCTTCGGGCAAGGCGCTGCCCGGCTGGCGGAAAAAGACCTGGATGCCCTCCGTGGGCTGCTGCCCTACCTCCAGCCTGGCCAGCGCCTGAGGGTGACCGGGCGGGCGGATCCCGTGGGGTCGCTGGCGCTCAACCAGGCCCTGGCCCAGCGGCGGGCGGCGGCAGTGGCGGAGCAACTGGTGGCCCTGGGCATTCCCCGGGCACGGGTCGAGGTGCGTGCGGTGGTGGCCGATAACCCGCATCTTCCCGGGGACATGGCGCAGACGGTGGTGCCCGGAAGCATGGCCGCCCGCTCGCGGCGAGCCGACGTGGAACGGGTCTAGTCCCAGGTCGGGTACTACGCCCTGATTTGTGGGGCGGGGCTCGCCCTCCCCGGTTTGTTCTCCCGTGTGAATGGGTGCTTGGTGGCTGTCACGGTCGACAGCGGGCTGGATGCCCATTCCATATTCTCCCCCCGGTGGTGGTCCTCCCCCTGCCGGGGGTGTTTTTTCCCGCGGACATTGCAAATTCCCTGCGCCGCGGGCATCTTTGCGCCTCTTCAACAACCTCGCCGCCCGCCATGCGCTACGACGATCTGCGCGATTTCATCCGCCAACTGGAATCCATGGGAGAGCTGAAACGGGTGACCGTGGAGGTGGACCCGCGTCTGGAAATGACCGAAATCTGCGACCGGGTGCTGCGGGCGGAGGGGCCGGCGGTGTTGTTCGAGCGCCCCCGCGGCCATGCCATGCCAGTGCTGGCCAATCTCTTCGGCACGCCGCGGCGGGTGGCCCTGGGGATGGGCGAGAGCGGTGACTGGCAGCAGGCGTTGCGGGAAGTGGGACGCCTGCTGGCCTACCTGAAGGAACCGGAGCCGCCCAAGGGCCTGAAGGATGCCTGGGAGAAACTGCCGGTGCTCAAGCAGGTGCTCAACATGTCGCCCAAGGTGATGTCGTCCGCCCCCTGCCAGGAGGTGGTGAAGGAGGGCGTCCACGTGGATCTGGCGGAACTGCCCATCCAGACCTGCTGGCCCGGGGATGCCGCGCCGCTGCTCACCTGGGGGCTGGTGGTGACCCGGGGGCCGGCAAAGACGCGGCAGAACCTGGGCATTTACCGCCAGCAGCGCATTGGCCGCAACCGCTTGATCATGCGCTGGCTGGCCCACCGGGGGGGGGCACTGGACTTTCGTGACCACCAGCAGGCGCATCCGGGCGAGCCGTTTCCGGTGGCGGTGGTGATCGGCGCCGATCCGGCTACCATCCTGGGCGCGGTGACGCCGGTGCCCGATACACTTTCAGAGTACCAGTTCGCGGGGCTGCTGCGGGGGCGCAAGACCGAGTTGGTGAAATGCCTGGGCTCTGATCTGCAAGTGCCCGCTTCGGCCGAAATCGTCCTCGAAGGGGTGATCCACCCGGGGGACATGGCGCCGGAAGGGCCCTTTGGCGATCACACGGGCTACTACAACGAAGTGGCGGATTTTCCCGTGTTCACCGTGGAGCGCATCACCCGCCGGCGGGACGCCATTTATCACTCCACCTACACGGGCAAGCCGCCGGATGAGCCGGCGGTGCTGGGCGTGGCGCTCAACGAGGTGTTCGTGCCCCTGCTGCAGAAGCAGTATCCGGAAATCGTGGATTTCTACCTGCCGCCGGAAGGCTGCTCCTACCGGCTGGCCGTGGTAGCGATCCGCAAGCAGTACCCGGGCCACGCCAAGCGGGTGATGTTCGGGATCTGGTCCTTCCTGCGCCAGTTCATGTACACCAAGTTCATCATCGTCACCGACGAAGATGTGAACATCCGGGACTGGAAGGACGTGATCTGGGCCATGACGACCCGGGTGGACGCCATCCGGGACGTGCTGATCGCCGACAAGACCCCCATCGACTACCTGGACTTCGCTTCGCCCGTGGCCGGGCTCGGGAGCAAGATGGGGATCGATGCCACCAACAAATGGCCGGGCGAAACCGACCGGGAATGGGGGCGACCCATCGTCATGGACGCGACGGTCAAGCAGCGGGTGGATGAGATGTGGACGTCCCTTGGGCTATAGTGGGGCGTCCCCATATTGGTCTTGAACGCGCCCGGCTTCCTGCCGGCGCCCGCAGAAAGGAACGCCCGATGGATCTGACCCCGTCCCAGAACGCTTCGACCGGAAGCGTGGTCACCCTGCCCAGCGAAGGGCTGGTGCGCCTGACCCACCTGATCTATGCCCTGCACGCGGCCAGCGCCGTAATGGGCATCCTGGGCTCCAGCACCGTGGTAGGGAGCTTTGTCTTCAGCCTGCCCTCGGTGCTGGCGGTCATCCTCAACTACATCAAGCGTGGCGACGTGCGCGGCACCTATCTGGACAGCCATTTCTCCTGGCAGATCCGCACCTTCTGGTGGGCGGTGTTCTGGGGCGTGGTGGCGCTGCTGATGACCGGGCTGCTTATCGTCTCCATCCTCGGCATCGTCATCTACTGGCTACCCTTTGCCGTGGTGGGCGTGTGGATCGCCTACCGGGTGATCCGCGGCTGGCTGGCGCTCAAGGACCAGCGCGGCATCGCGCCCTGAGACGCAGGACCATGCGCTTTGATCCGCCCCTGGTGGCGGGCACGCTGGTGCGCCGCTACCAGCGCTTTCTGGCGGATGTAACCTTGGCGGACGGCCGCACCGTTACCGCTCACTGCCCCAACACCGGCTCCATGCTGGGCTGCGCCGAGCCCGGCAGCCCGGTGTGGCTTTCGCCCGCCGTCCGGCCGGGGCGCCGCTGCGCCTGGACCTGGGAGCTGGTGGAGCCCGCACCCGGCGTGCGGGTGGGGCTGCACACCGGCCGCAGCAATCACCTGGTGCGGGAAGCCATCGAGCGGGGCGTCATCCCATCGCTCTCCGGCTACACCCGCATCCGGCACGAGGTGCGGTACGGAGAAGGCAGCCGCATCGATCTGCTGTTGGAGGCGGACACCCGCCCGCCCTGCTATGTGGAAGTGAAGAACGTGACCGCTGCGGTGCGCGGTGGCGTGGCCCTGTTTCCGGACGCAGTGACTGCGCGGGGGGCCAGGCATCTGGCGGAACTGGAGGCCGAGGTCGGGCGGGGCAACCGGGCGGTGATGTGTTTCTGCGTGCAGCGGGAAGACGTGCGCGAGGTGCGCCCGGCGGACCAGATCGACCCCGCCTACGGCCGGGCACTGCGGCGGGCGCTGGCCGCCGGGGTCGAGGCCATGGCCTGGCGGGCGCGGGTAAGCCCCGAGGGCATCGCGCTCGATACCGCGCTGCCGGTGGTCTGCCCCTGAGTCGCGGCCCGGCGCCGGTTCAGCGCGGGCCTTCGAACACCCATTCCAGCAGGGCGTCCTGGGCGGCCTGAGCGGCGGGGGCGTTGGGGTGGTTGGCCATGAACACCACGATCCAGGCCTTGCCGGTCCGGTCGTGGACATAGCCGCCCAGCGCGCGCACGCCGTCCAGCGTGCCGGTCTTGATGCGCGCCCGGCCCGCCACCGGACTGGCGGCCAGGCGCTTGCGCGCCGTGCCATCGACCCCCGCCAGGGGGAGCGAGGCCAGGTACTCGGGCATGAGCGGGCTGCGCCAGGCGGCCGCCAGCAGCCGGGCCAGACTGTCGGCGCTGATGCGCTCCAGGCGGGAGAGGCCGGCGCCGTTTTCCAGCACCAGTTCCGGCATGTTCATGCCGCGCCGGGCCAGCCACTCGCGGATGGCCCGGTCGGCCTCCGGCGCCCCGGCGGGTTGCCCGTTGCGCGCGCCCAGGCTCAAAAAGAGCTGGCGGGCCATGGCGTTGTTCGACCACTTGTTGATGTCCCGGATCAGTTCCGCCAGCGGCGGGGATTCCACGCTGGCCAGGGGTGTCATCCCGTCCGGCGTCGGCCCGTCGCGCCAGGTGCCGGCCAGGGTGCCGCCCAGCTCCTGCCACAACTGGCGCACCAGCCCGTAGGTGAATGGGGCGGCCTGCATGGGCGCCACCTGCCAGTTCTGTTCGCCACAGGCGGTGGCCAGGTAGCCCGCCAGCACGAGGCGGCCGCCGTCGCCCTCCGGGTGGAACTGGGGACGCACCATCTGGCGCAGGTCCCGGCAGGGGCCGTCGCCCAGGGTGAGGCGGTTTTCCAGGGTCAGATTGCTGGGCAGGGGATCGCTGATCACCGCCACGCGGCCGCCGGCCGGGTCGGGGGTGAGGGTGAGGCGCAGGCTCTTGAAGGCGGTGAGCAGGGCATCCGGCCCCACGTTGTAGGGGCGCAGGCCCTGGCCGTCGAAGCGGAAGTCATCCTGGCCGCGGGTGTCGAAGCGGCTGCGGTCCAGCACCAGATCGCCCTGGATTTCGCGCAGGCCGCGTCCCCGCAACTGGCGCAGCAGCATCCACACCTGCTCCTGGGTGAGGCGCGGATCGCCACTGCCCTTGAGGTGCAGATCGCCCGCAAGCGTGCCGCCTGCCATCGGGCCCGCCACGTAGGCCTCGGTCTTCCAGGTATGGGCGGGGCCTAGGATCTCCAGGCCGGCGAAGGTGGTGAGCAGTTTCATCACCGAGGCCGGGTTGAACGCCTGGCGGGCGTTGAGCTGCAGCGCGGGCCGGTTGCCGTCTGCCTCCTGCACCAGCACAGCCACGGCGGCGTGCGGCACCTGAGCCTGCTGCAGGGCGCGGGCGACCGTGTCCGGCAGGCGTGCGTCCTGAGCGCTGCCAGGCTGGGCGAGCAGGCCGCCCAGCAGCACGCCGGCCAAGGCCCGGCGCACGCCGTGCTTCAACCCGGGAATCGCGGCCAGCCTGGCGGCCACAACGGTGGCCAACGGGGCAAGGTTCAGCGCCCGTGGGGCGTTCCCGCGTGCCATCAGCGGTCAACAGCGGTGATCGGGTTCATTGCACCCGGAAGCTGTACTGGGTGTTCCGGCTGACGCCGCCGACCTTGATGCCGCTGATCTGCACCGTGTAGCGGGTGCCGGTGGCCAGCGTGGGGAGCCGCCAGCGCAGGACGTTGGGCACGCCGTAGTTGCTGTATTCCGCGCTCAGGCCGCTGATTGCCACCGGGTTGCCGTTGGCGTCGCTCACGCTGACGGTGGCGGCGGAGAGGTTCACCTGGCTGGCGCCGTTGTTGTAGGGCGAACTCCGGTCCGCGAGCACGGTGAAGGAAAGCTGGCTGTTGCGGTTGAAGTAGCGGGCCGGGTAGTCCCCCTCGGGCACGGCCACGTAGTCGATGCTGGTCTGGCTGAGGTTGGCGTCCGGGTAGCCGATCACCTTGATCGACACCGCCGCGGCGAGCTCGGCGTTACTGCCGGTGAGCGGCTTGCCATCCACCCGGCCCAGCGCCGTCTGGCTGAGGAAGGGGTCGAGCAGGGTGCGGCGGTGGCCCAGGCTGTCCTGTCCTTCGTCCCGGATCAGGCTGGCCAGGGCGTCCACCGTGCCGGGCGCGGCCACGCCGCTCCCCACGAACAGGTAGAGATCGCTCTGGCTGCTGCCCCGGTAGCCCGCATCGGAGTAGCAGAGCAGGGACTTGGCGGGGGTGTGGGTGAGGGTGGCGTTGGCGACGCCGATCAGGGCCGAGCGGGCCACGTCGTCGTTGCTCAGGGCGTCATAGGTGAGCGCCGGCAGGCGATGCAGCGCGCGCAGGCTGTTGAGGGCGTTGAGCAGGTTGGTGCGTTCGCTGTCCGCGAGCTGGCCCGGGTCGCAGGCGGCGATGTCCGGCTGGCGGGTGTAGAGCCCCGTGGCGGTCACGGTGGAGCCACTGCTGGAGGTGCTGGCGGACGTGGACGGGCTCCCTCCGCCGCCGCCCCCGCAGGCGGTGAGGGCGAGGCAGGAGAGCAGGGCGGCAAGGGTGGCGTGGCGGGGCATCGGGTATTCCAGGCAAGTGATTGCGGGATTCTACGGCCGGGGGCAGGGCACTGTCTGCGGGGGGTCAGAGCTCATCGTGCCGCTTCTTCTTGCGACGGCCGCTGCCGGCGTTGAAGGACTGCCGGGCGTACGAAAGGTCGGTCAGGCGGGTGCTCACCCGCTCGTGCACCGTGCCGGGTTCCACCAGGCCCTTGCTGTCGGGTTTGCCCGCGGGCAGGCCGGTGAGGATTTCCAGCGCCTCGTCCACCGTGTCCACCGCCCATACCCGGAATTTTCCGGCTGCCGCCGCGGCGACCACGTCTTCCCGCAGCATGAGGTGGCGGACATTGGCGCGGGGGATCACCACGCCCTGACTACCGTCCAGCCCGCGCGCGAGGCAGAGGTCGAAAAAGCCCTCGATCTTTTCGTTCACCCCGCCGATGGCTTGCACCACCCCATGCTGGTTCACCGACCCGGTGACCGCCAGATGCTGGTGGATGGGGACGTCCGCCAGGGCGGAAATGAGGGCGCACAACTCGGCCAGGGAGGCCGAATCCCCTTCCACCGGGCCGTAGGACTGCTCGAAGACGATGCTCGCCGCCAGCGACAGGGGGCGGTTCTGGGCAAAGCGGGCGGCAAGGAAGGCGGAAAGAATCATCACGCCCTTGGCGTGGATGGGACCCCCCAGCTCGGTCTCCCGCTCGATGTCCACCAGCTCGCCCTCGCCGAAGCGGGCCGTGGCGGTGATGCGCACCGGATGGCCGAAGCTGTGGTCGCCCAGCTCGGTGACCGCCAGGCCGTTGATCTGGCCCACGTGGCCGCCGTCGGTGCTGATGAGCAGGGTGCCGTCCAGGATTTCCTGGCGGAAGGCACGGCTCACCCGTTCGCCTCGGCGCTCCCGCGCGGCCAGTGCCGCCTGCACCTGCTCCCGCCCGGTCTGGGCAAGGCCCGCCTGGGCGGCATGGAAATCCGCTTCCCGCAGCAGGTCGGCGATGGGACGGGTGCGGGTGGACAGCCGCCCCGCGTCTTCCGCCTGGCGGGCGGCGAATTCCACCACCCGGCCCACGGCGGCCCGGTCCAGCGGCCGCAGCGCGTTGCCACGCACCAGCCCGGCAATGAGCCGGCTGTAGGCAAGGATGCTGTCGCCGCCGCGGGGCAGGTCATCGTCGAAATCGGCCGCCACCTTGAACAGCTCGGCAAACTCCGGGTCGTATTCCTGCAGCAGGTAGTAGATGCCGCGTTCGCCAAAGAGCACGATTTTCACGTCCAGGGGAATGGGCTGCGGCTCCAGGGACTGCCCGGCGGAATAGCCGAAGACCTGGCCCAGGCTTTCGATGCGTACCTGCCGGTTCTTCAGCGCCCGCTTGAGACCATCCCAGGCGTAGGGCTGGCTGAGCACCCGCTGGGCGTCCAGCAGCAGGTAGCCGCCATTGGCCCGGTGCAGGGCACCGTTGCGGATCATGGTGAAGTTGGTGATCAGGGTGCCCATGTGGGCGAGCTGATCCACCCGCCCGGCCAGATTGGGGTAGGTGGGGTGGTCTTCCCAGACCACCGGGGCGGCGGGGCAGGCGCTGTTGTCCACCAGCACGTTCACCTGGTAGCGGGCGAGGGAGAGATTGCCGCTGATGGCGATGATGTTGGTGTCGCCCTCGGTGCGCTCCTGCTCGCGCAGGGATTCCCCGGCCTCGATGGCGTCCTGCTGCACCTGGTCGAGGAATTCGCAGACCTGGGGCAGATCGGCATAGCGCTCGCGCAGTTCGTCCACCAGGTGATCCACCACCAGCGCCATGGTTTCCCGGCTGGCGGTGCGGATTTCGCCCTGCATCTCCCGCCGCCACCGGGGAAACTGGCGCAGCAGCTTCTGCAGACGCTCGCCGAAGCGGGCCATGGCTTCCCGCAGGCGTTCGATTTCCGCCTCCGGCAGTTGCTTGAACGCCTCCGGGTCCATGGTTTCTTCGCCCTTCATGGGCGCGAAGACGAAGCCCTGGGGGGTGCGGATCAGGGCTACGCCTTCTTCGCCGGAGGCCTGGCCCAGATCCCGCAGCGCCTGCTCCTCCCGCTGTTTGTGGGCTTCCTGGATGGATTCGATGCGCGCGCGGTAGTCGTCGCTGTCGAACGCGGCCCCGATGGCCTGGCCCAACTCGGTGATGAACTGCTGCATGTCCCGCCGCAGGCGCTCGCCCCGGCCCGCCGGCAGGCGCAGCGCCCGGGGCTGGCCGGGCTCGGTGAAGTTGTAGACGTAGCACCAGTCGTCCGGCCCGGGCGCGCGGGCGGCGCGCGCCTCCAGCATCCGCCGCACGGTGGCGTGCCGGCCCGAGCCCGGCTCCCCCATCACAAACAGGTTGTAGCCGCTGTGGCGCAGGCCCATGGCCAGTTCCACGGCTTCCTCGGCGCGGGGCTGGGGCAGGCCGTCGGGGGGCGGTTGCAGATCGGCGGTGGTGACGAATTCGAGGGCGTCGAGATCGCAGGGGGTGTGCAGGGCGGAGGCGGGCAGGGGGGCGATGGGCATGGTGTTCCTGGGGCAGACGGGGGCGGCCCGGCAGACGGGCCAAACGCCCGACTATACGGCGGGCCGCAACGATGGGGCAATGGCAGGGCGCGGGGCCGCGCCCACCCTACTTGACCAGCTGATTCATCTCGATGATCGGCATGAGCACGGCCAGCACGATCATGAGCACGATGCCGCCCATGCCGACGATGAGCGCCGGCTCGATGAAGGAGGTAAGCACCCCCAGGCGGGTGGTGACCTCCAGTTCCTGCTGACGGGCGGCGGTGTCCAGGGTCTTTTCCATCTGCCCGGTGGCTTCGCCGCTGGCGATGAGGTGCACCAGCACCGGCGGGAACTGCCCGGCCCGCTTGAGGGCCGCCGACAGGCTGGCGCCCTCGCGCACCTGCGAGGCGGCTTCCTGCACGGCCCGGCGCATGGGCAGGATGCTCACGATCTGGGCGCCCGTCTCCAGCGCCTGCAGCACCGGCACGCCACTGCCGGCCAGGATCGAGAGGGTGCTGGCGAAGCGGGCGGTGTTGAGCGTGCGCGTCAGCCGCCCCACCAGCGGCATGCGCAGCAGGGTGGCGTGCCAGCGCAGGCGGAAGGCTTCCTTGCGCAGGGCCAGGGCGAAGCTCCAACCCCCCGCCACCGCCACAGCCAGCCACAGCCACCAGGTGGCGCGCATGAAGTCCGACACCGAGATCAGCACCCGGGTGAGCAGCGGCAGGCCCTGGCGCGTTTGCTGGAACACTTCCACCACCTGGGGCACCACATAGGTCATCAGCCCGAACACCACGGCCAGCGCCACCAGGGTGACGATGGCCGGGTAGATCAGCGCCTGCATCACCTTGGCGCGCAATGCCTGCCGGGCCTCCAGGTAATCCGCCAGCTTGAGCATCACCGCCGAGAGCTGGCCGGACTGCTCCCCCGCGTGCACGATGGTGTGATAGAGCTCGGGAAACACCCGTCCGTAGCGGCGGAAGGCGCCCGCCAGGTTGTGCCCGCCCAGCACCTCGGAGCGCACCCCGGCCAGGACCTCCCGCGCCCGGGGCGACTCACTTTGCTCGATCAGCGCATTGAGCCCCTGCTCGATGGTCAGGCCCGCCTGCAGCAGCGTCGCGAACTGGCGGGTGATGAGCGCCAGTTCCTGGGTGCCGATGCTGCCCCGCCCGCTCCCCATCCGGCTGCCGCCCGCCGCGCCGGGGGGGCCGCCGTGCACGGCCTCCACCGCCACGGGCAGCAGGTTGCGTTCCCGCAACTGGGCCCGCACCTGCTTGGGAGAATCGGATTCGAGCACGCCGGTCTGGGTCTTGCCCTTGGCGTCGATGGCTTTGTAGCGGAAGGCAGTCATGCCGGGATTGTAGCCGGGGCCGGCGGAACGGGCGTGCGTACTCCTGCGCCGGGGGCGGAATAAACCGGTGCGGAAGATGGGGCGCCGCTGCGCGGCCGCGCAGCCGGGGGCGCAGCGCCTAATCGAAGGTGATGTCGAACCCGCAGGTTTCGTCGCCCAGGCCACCGATGCAGGTCACCTCCCGGGCGCGCACGTGGCGGCCATGGATGCTCTCCAGCACGCCGGCCATCAGCCCACCCTCGAAGGCGCACAGGGGACGGCCCACCGGTGTCATGCCGGCGCAGGTGACGCATTCATGCACGTCCACATGCACGCCGCCACCCTCGGTGTGTTTCACCGACACCCGGCCGATCTTGAGGCCTTCGCACAGTTCCAGGAACTGATCCAGGTTCTGCAGCTTGAGTGCGCCCCCCAGTTGTTTGCCCGCCAGGTAGGCCGGAGCGCCGGCACCCCGGCCGAAGAGGTCTTCCATGACCACCAACCGCAGCAGGCGGAACAGGGCGACGGGAATGTCCGCCCCCAGCTCCGGGCGGTCGATGGAAAGGGCGTTGTCGATACTGACCGGGTGAAATTCCGGGGCGGGCTGGTTGGGCATGATGGCCTTCAACGGTGTGCGCCAGGCGCGAGAGTGATCACTCTCAAGGGCGAGGACCGGAATGGCTTTGACCCGCATCAAACCAGGCCGGCGGCACGCCACGCAAAAAGGCGTGCTGCGCTGCGCCGCACAATAATTTACAGTAGCGGCCTCTGGGTTGTCTCAATATTGCCCTGACTGCTGTCAGGCAATTTCCTACAAAACGAGGTGTGCCCGTGATCTACCGGATGCATGAGTTGAACGCCGCCGCGTCTGAGCCGCTGCGAGTGTGGGCAGAAACAAACCGCATGCTGTTCTCCAACCCTTTCAGCCCGCTGAGCTACCTCCCGGGCAGCGAAAAGGTGGCCGCCTCGTCCGAACTGATGGGCCGTTTGGTGCGCCGCTACGAAAAGCCTGAATGGCAGATCGATGCCGTCCACCTGGACGGCAAGCGCGTGCCCGTGCGGGTGGACCTGGTCATGGAGCAGCCCTTCTGCCGCCTGGTGCATTTCCGGCGCGCCTGTCGGCGCAAGGACCCCGCCGTCCTGCTCGTGGCCCCCATGTCCGGCCACCATGCCACGCTCCTGCGCGACACCGTCCGCTCCCTCATCCGCGACCACGAGGTCTATGTCACCGACTGGATCGACGCCCGGCTGGTGCCCCTCTCCCGGGGCGATTTCCACCTCGACCACTACGTCGCCTACGTCCGGGACTTCCTCCGCCGGCTCGGCCCCGGCACCCACGTGGTGGCCGTCTGCCAGCCCACCGTACCGGTGCTCGCCGCCGTCTCGCTCATGGCCGAGGTGGACGACCCGGACACCCCCGCCAGCATGGTGCTCATGGGCGGCCCCCTCGACACCCGCGTCAACCCCACCGAGGTCAACCGCTACGCCAAGACCCGCTCCCTGCGCTGGTTCGAAACCCACGTGGTGACCCGCGTCCCCACCAAGTACGCCGGCTACATGCGGCGGGTGTACCCCGGCTTCCTCCAGCATGCGGGCTTCGTCTCCATGAACGCCGACCGCCACCTTCAGGCCCATGTGGATTTCTACAACCACCTGGTGGAAGGCGATGGCGACTCCGCCGAAGCCCACCGCACGTTCTACGACGAATACAACGCGGTGATGGACCTGCCCGCCGAGTTCTACCTGGAAACCATCCGCGCCGTGTTCCAGGACCATGATCTGCCCCGGGGCGAACTGCGCGTCTTTGGCCGCCGTGTCCAGCCCGCCGCCGTGCATCAGACCGCCCTCATGACCGTCGAAGGCGCCCTGGACGACATCTCCGCCCCCGGCCAGACCGAAGCCGCCCACCGCATGTGCTTCACCCTGCCCCACAGCAAGCGCGAGCATTTCGTCATGCCCGGCGTCGGCCACTACGGCATCTTCAGCGGCCGCCGCTGGCGCGAAACCATCTACCCCCGGCTGCGGGATTTCATTCGCAGGCACGCGGACGGGGAGTGGTCGGAGGTGAGTGGCCCGGTGGAAGCGACCACCGTGTGATCCGTTATGGTTCCTGAAAAGCAGAAAGCCGTCGCACAGCCGACGGCTTTCTGCTTTTCAGCGCGGCGCGATGCCTTCGACGCCTACCCCTCCCGCGTCACCCTCAGCACTTCTTCGAGGGATGTTTCGCCGGCGGCG
>DAITAZ010000050.1:4555-24515 GCA_036824045.1 Rhodocyclaceae bacterium | reverse complement strand
CTCGATGCCGGAGATGCGCATGCTGCCGGCGGCGAGCAGGGTGAGGGTGTCGGTGTCGGTGGAGCCGATCAGGCTGTCGATGGCGGAGGTGCGCAGGTTGGCGGCGGCCAGCAGGGTGACCGTTTCGACGCCGCTGGTGCCGATCAGGCTCTCCACCGCCGAAACCTGGAGGCTGCCGGCGGCCAGCAGGGTGAGGGTATCCGTGCCGGTGGTGCCCAGCACGCTTTCGATGGCGGACAGGCGCACGTGGGCGGCGTTGGCCAGGGTCAGGGTGTCCGTGCCAGTGGAGCCGAGCACGCTTTCCACGTTGCGGGTGGTGAGGGCGCCAGCGGCGAGCAGGGTGACCACGTCGGTGCCGGTGGTGCCCACCACCGAATCCACCGCCGAAACCCGCAGGGTGCCGGCGGCGAGCAGGGTGATGGTATCGACGTCGGTGCTGCCGACGACGTTCTCGACGCCGGACACGCTAACCGCCGAAGCGGCCAGCAGGGTGAGGGTGTCGGTGCCGGTGGAGCCCTGGACGCGGTCCACCGCCGAGATGCCCAGGGTGACGGCGTCGAGCATGGTGACGCTGTCGCTGCCGGTGGTGCCGATCACGCTTTCGACCGCCGAGACGGTGATGGTGCCGGCGGCGAGCAGGGTGAGGGTATCGGTGCCGGTGGTGCCGAGCACGCTTTCCACGGACGAGACCGCGACGGCGTCAGCGGCCAGCAAAGCCAGCGTGTCCGTGTCGCTGGAGCCCAGCACCGATTCCACGTCGCTGACGCGGACGGTGGCGCCGTTGAGCAGGGTCAGCGTTTCCGTGTCGGTGGTGCCGAGCACGGAGTCCACGTCGCTCACGCTGACGCTGCCGGCGGCCAGCAGGGTGAGGGTGTCGGTGCCGGTGGTGCCGAGCACGCTTTCCACGGCCGAGGTGCGCAGGTTGCCCGCCTCCAGCATGGTCACGGTGTCGCTGTCGGTGGAGCCGATGAGCGATTCCACGGCCGAGACGGCCAGCGCCGTGCCTGCCAGGAGGGTGACGGTTTCGGTGCCGGTGGTTCCCACCAGGGTGTCGATGGCGGAAACGGAGACCTGGCCCGCGACCAGCAGATTGACAATATCCGTGCCGGTGGTGCCGATGAGGCTTTCCACGTCGGACACGCTCACGGTATCGGCCTGGAGCAGGGTCAGGGTGTCGGTGCCGGTGGAGCCCAGCACGCTCTCGATGCCGGAGATGCTCACGTCGTCCGCGGCGAGCAGGGCGAGGGTCTGGGTATCGACGCTGCCGATCACCGACTCGATGTCGGAGACCTTGACCAGGCCATCCACCAGCAGGGTGAGGGTTTCGGTGTCGGTGGTGCCGAGCACCGATTCCACGGACGAAACAGCCAGGCTGCCCGCCGCCAGCAGGGTGACGGTGTCGGTGCCGGTGGTGCCGAGCACTGAATCCACGTCCGATACCCGGATGTGCTCGGCGGCGGTCATGGCGATGGTGTCGGTGTCGGTGCTGCCGAGGATGCTTTCCACCCGGGAGACTTCCACCGTGCCGCCCGCCAGCAGGGTGACGGTGTCGGTGCCGGTGGTGCCGTGCACCGCCTCCACATCGGAGATGGCGATGCTGCCCGCCGCCAGCAAGGCGACGGTGTCGGTGCCGGTGGAGCCGATCACGCTGTCGATGGCGGAAACGCTGAGGTTGCCCGCCGCCAGCAGGGTGATGGTTTCCACGTCGGTGGAGCCGATCAGGCTGTCCACATGGGCGATGCTCGTTTGCGCTGCGTCCAGCAGGGTCACCGTATCCACGTCGGTGGAACCGACCACGCTGTCGATGGCCGACAGGCTGAGGGTGGAACCGGCCAGCAGGGTGATGGTTTCCACGTCGGTGGTGCCGATGAGCGAATCCACCGCCGAAACCGCCACTGTGTCAGCGGCCAGGAGGTTCACCGTATCGGTGCCGGTGGAGCCGATGATGGTTTCCACCGCCGAGACGTCAATGGCGGAGGCGGGGGCCTTGACCAGCGTCAGGGTGTCATCGCCGGCGGAGCCGAGCACCGATTCCACGCCGCTCACCCGCAGGCTGCCGGACGCGAGCATGGTCACCGTGTCGGTGCCGGCGGAGCCAACCACCAGATCAATGCTGGATACCGCCACGTCGGCGGCGGCCAGCAGGGTGACGGTTTCGGTGCCGGAGGTGCCGAGCAGCGTCTCGATGTCGGAGATGCGCAGGGTGCCGCCGGAGAGCAGGGTGATGGTGTCGGTGTCGGTGGTGCCGAGCAGGGTTTCGATGGAAGAGACCTTGACCGCGCCGCCGGTGAGCAGGGTGAGGCGGTCCTGCCCGCTGGAGCCGAGGATGGTTTCCACGTCGCTGGCGCTGATGGCGCCGGAGGCCAGCAGGGTGACCGCATCGGTGCCGGTGGTGCCAACGATGGACTCCACCCCGGAGAGGCTGAGGCTGCCGCCCACGAGCATGTTTACCGTGTCGGTGCCGGTGGTGCCGACCACGGTTTCAACTGCGGAGACCGCCAGGGTGCCGGCTTCGAGCATGGTCACGGTGTCGGTGCTGGCGGAGCCGAGCACGCTTTCCACGGCCGAGATGGCGATGGCGCCCCCGGACAACAGGGTCAGGGTGTCGGTGCCGCCGCCGCCGATCAGCGTTTCCACCTGCTGGACGGCAACCGCGCCGCTGCCCAGCAGCGTGACGGTGTCCACGTCGGCGGAGCCGATGACGGACTCGATGTCGGTGATTGACACTTCGCCGCCCGCCAGGAGCGTGAGGGTTTCCGTGTCGGTGGTGCCGACCACCGATTCCACGGCCGATACCGCGAGGCTGCCGCCCGCCAGCAGGGTGACGGTGTCGGTGCCGGCCGAGCCATAGACCGCTTCGACTGCAGAGATGCTGATGTCGCTGTCGGTGAGCAGGGTCAGGGTGTCGGTATCGGTGCTGCCCACCACCGAGTCCACGTCGCTCACGCTGACGTTGCCGCCGGAGAGGAGGGTGACGGTGATGGTATCGCCAGCGTTGGCGCCGATGATGCTTTCCACCGCGCCCACGGCGATGTCCGCCGCGTCGAGCAAGGTGAGGGTGTCGGTGTCGCCGGACCCGGTGACGCTCTCGATGCCGGAGACGGCCAGGTCGCTGGCGGCCAGCAGGGAGACGGTCTCGGTGTCGGTGGAGCCGATCAGGCTGTCCACCCGCGAGATGGAGACGCTGCCGCCGCCATCGGCCAGGGTGACGGTGTCCACGTCGGTGGAACCGATCACGCTGTCCACATTGCTCAGCGTGATGCTGCCGCCGGCCAGCAGGGTGACGGTGTCGGTGTCGGTGGTGGCGACCAGGCTTTCCACGTCGGAGAGCCGGATGTGCCCGGCGGCCAGCAGGGTGACCGTGTCGGTGCCGGTGGAACCCAGCACGCTTTCGACCGCGGAGACCTCCAGGTCGGAGGCGGCCAGCAGCGTGACCGTGTCGGTGCCGGCGGAGCCCAGCAGCGAATCGATGGCCGAGATGCCGATGCTGCCGCCGGCGAGCAGGGTCACGGTTTCGGTATCGGTGGTGCCGATCAGGCTGTCGACCCGGGACAGGCTGATGCTGATGCCGCCTGCGGCGAGGGTGACGGTATCAGTGGCAGTGGAGCCGATCAGGCTGTCCACGTCGCTGATGGTGATGTTGCCGCCGGCAAGCAAGGTGACGGTGTCGGTGTCCGTGGAGCCGGTCAGGCTCTCAATGCTGGAGACGTGCAGGGTGCCGCCGGCGAGCATGGTGACGGTGTCGCTGCTGGCGGAGCCAATTACGGTCTCGACGGACGAAATGGCGGTGTCCGCCTGATCGATGAAGCGCAGCACGTCGGTGCCGCCGGAGCCGGTGACGCTGGCCACGCTGCCGGACATGGTGATGGTGCCGGCATTGAGCAGGGTGACCGTGTCGCCGCCGGCGCTGGAAATGAGCGTGTCGATGGACGAGACGCTGACGGTGCTGGCCCCGAGCAGGGTGACCGTATCGACACCGGTGCCGCCGATCAGACTGTCGATGTCCGAAACCGCGAAGCTTCCGGAGGAAAGCAGGGTGACGGTTTCGGTGTCGGTGCTGCCGAGCAGGCTTTCCACCAGGGAGATGGCGATGCTGCCACCGCCGTCGGCCAGGGTGACGGTGTCGGTGCCGGTGGAGCCGATCAGGCTGTCCACGTCGCTGATGGTGACGCTGCCCCCGGCCAGGAGCGTGACGGTGTCCGTGTCGGTGGTGGCGACAATGCTTTCGACGTCGGAAACGCGCAGATGCCCGGCGGCCAGCAGGGTGACGGTGTCGGTATCGGTCGAGCCGATCACGCTTTCCACCGCCGAGATGGCGAGGTCGCCGGCATCCAGCAGGGTCAGCGTATCGGTGCCGCCGGAACCGGTGACGCTGTCGATGGCCGAGATGCTGACGCTGCCCGCCCCGAGCAGGGTGATGGTCTCCACGTCGGTGGTGCCCACCAGGGTTTCCACCCGGGAGGCGCTCAGGGTGGTGCCGCCTGCGGCGAGGGTGACGGTGTCGGTGCCCGTGGAGCCGGTGAGGCTGTCCACGTCGCTCAGCGTGATGCTGCCCCCCGTGAGCAGGGTGACGGTGTCGGTATCGGTGCTGCCGGTGAGGCTTTCCACGCCGGAGACCGCCACGTCCCCCGAAGCCAGCAGGGTGATGGTGTCGGTACCGGCCGAACCGAGGATGGAGTCGATGTCGGAGACGGACACCGTGTCCGCATCCAGCAGGGTCAGGGTATCGGTGCCACCGGTACCGATCACCGAATCCACGGCGGAAACGCTCAGGCTGCCGCTGTTGGTGAGGGTGACGGTGAGGGTGTCGCCAGCGTTGGCGCCGATCACCGTTTCCACATCCGAAATCTGGATATCCACGGCGTCGAGCAGGGTCACCACGTCGGTGTCGGCCGAGCCGGTGACTTCGTCGATGGCCGAGAGGGCCACGTCGCCGCCGTCGAGCAGGGTGAGGGTTTCCGTGTCTGTCGTGCCGATCAGGGATTCCACCGCCGAGGTGGTGATGCTGCTGCCGCCACCGAGGATCGTCACGGTGTCGGTGCCGGCGGAGCCGATCAGGCTATCGACGCCGCTCACCGTCAGGTCGCCGCTGGCCAGCAGGGTAACGGTGTCGGTGCCGCCGGTGGCGAGCAGGCTTTCCACCCCGGAAATGGCGATGGAACCGGCATCCAGCAGAGTGACCGTGTCCGTGTCGGTGGAGCCGAGGATGCTGTCGATGGAGGAGAGTTCGACGCTGGTGCCGTTGAGCAGGGTCAGCGTTTCGGTGCCGGTGGTGCCCACCACGCTTTCCACGTCGGAGACGCTGAGCGTGCCCGAAGTGAGGATGGTGACGGTATCGACGTCGGTGCTCCCAGTGAGCGTTTCGACGGGGCTAACGGTAAAACCATTGATGTTGGCTGAAACGCTCATCGTTTTCTCCGGAAAGCTGTTCTTTATCGCGCCGGGCCTTGCGGGCATGGCAAATGAATGGCCGGGCCTGACGCATCTGGGCGGCTTTACGGAGGTGTGACGGAATTCCTTGAAAGAGCGGCGATGAACGGGGCCGCTGGTGCGGCAGGAGGACTCAGCGGCGCAACCGGGGGTCGAAGGTGAAGGGGCGGATCAACGCCATCCTCACTTCGGCAAATCGTGGGTGGAGCGGGTTCAGCACCACATTGCGGGCTTCGGGCACCACGGCGGATGGAACCACGAGGCCCAGCCCCCGGCCGCTGCGCAGAAAGGCGGTGCCGAAGGCCACCGACGCCTGGCCGGGGGGCATGGCCGCCCAGTCAGGGATGTCGGGCACGGGGGCTGGTTCAAACAGGGCGGGATCGTCGGGCAGATCGAGGGCGACCAGTTGCAGATCCGCCGGCAGGAACGAGCCGGTGTGCACCAGCTTTTCCAGGGCACAGATTTCCACGCTCAGTCCGGCGTAGATGACCGGAATGCCCAACCCGTGCCAGCGCCCGCCCGCCGCGATTCCCCCGGCGCCGCTGCGGTCCAGGGCGTGGGGGGCGCGGGCGATGCGCCAGGCCTGCATCAGGCGGCGCCGCCGTAGGCGATGGCGTTGAGGATGCGGGCCACTTCGCGGCAGCCGATTTCCGTGTCCAGCATCGACAGGGGCGCCGCATTGCCCAGCCCGGCGTTGGCGGCCTGCAGCCACTGGGCGGCCATGGCCGGGTCGCCGAAGGTGTCTTCGGCCAGCTTTTCGATGGCGCCCAGTCGCGTCAGCCGCTCGGTGACCAGCGGGTCCAGGGTGTCGTTGCGGGCCAGCTTGCGCTTGGCCGTTGCGGCGGACAGGCCCACCAGCTCGTAGATCCGCTCCCGGGGCAGGCGCAGCGCCTCCGCCGCCCCCGCCAGATTGCTGGCCGGCGCGCCTTTGCGGATCTCGCTGATCTGCGCCTCGGCCGGCGCGTTCAGGAACTGGTTGCGATACACCACCCAGGCCTTGGCGGCACCCCCGGAGGGGGGCGGCACGGCGTAGGCAGCCATGCCCTGTTCGACTTTCAGGGGCGTGCCGGGCACACGTTGGGAGGCTTGCTTGACCATGATGGCGATGATTGTCGGATCGTTTGAGCTTTTAGCTTAGCGCAAATGATCCGATCTGTCTCGGCCCGTTGTGCGTGCCCGTAAACGACAACAGGCCACATGGGTGGCCTGTTGTCGGGGGAGGCTCCGGGGAGATCACACCTTCCGGTAAATCTCCGCCCCGCTTTTCACGAATTCTACCGCCTTGGTTTCCATGCCCTTTTCCAGCGCCTCGGCCTCGGCGATGCCCTGGGCGGCGGCGAAGTCGCGCACGTCCTGGGTGATCTTCATGGAGCAGAAGTGGGGACCGCACATGGAACAGAAGTGGGCCACCTTGGCGGATTCCTTGGGCAGGGTCTCGTCGTGGAAGCTCTTGGCCTTGTCCGGGTCCAGGCCCAGGTTGAACTGGTCCTCCCAGCGGAATTCGTAGCGGGCCTTGGAGAGGGCGTTGTCGCGGACCTGCGCGCCCGGGTGGCCCTTGGCCAGGTCGGCGGCGTGGGCGGCCAGTTTGTAGGTGATGATGCCTTCCTTCACGTCGTTCTTGTCCGGCAGGCCCAGGTGTTCCTTCGGCGTGACGTAGCAGAGCATGGCCGTGCCGTACCAGCCGATCATCGCGGCGCCGATGCCGCTGGTGATGTGGTCGTAGCCGGGGGCAATGTCCGTGGTGAGCGGGCCCAGGGTGTAGAACGGGGCTTCCTTGCAGTGCTTGAGCTGCAGGTCCATGTTCTCCTTGATCATGTGCATGGGCACATGGCCCGGGCCTTCGATGATGGTCTGCACGTCGTGCTTCCAGGCGATGTCTGTCAGCTCGCCCAGGGTTTCCAGCTCGCCCAGTTGCGCGTCGTCATTGGCGTCGTAGATGGAGCCGGGGCGCAGTCCGTCACCGAGGCTGAAGGCCACGTCGTAGGCCTTCATGATGTCGCAGATGTCCTCGAAGTGGGTGTAGAGGAAGCTTTCCTTGTGGTGGGCCAGGCACCACTTGGCCATGATGGAGCCGCCGCGCGAAACGATGCCCGTCATGCGGTTGGCTGTCATGGGGATGTAACGCAGCAGCACCCCGGCGTGGATGGTGAAGTAATCCACCCCTTGCTCGGCCTGCTCGATCAGGGTGTCGCGGAAGATCTCCCAGGTGAGGTCCTCGGCCTTGCCGTTCACCTTTTCCAGGGCCTGGTAGATGGGTACGGTGCCGATGGGCACGGGCGAGTTGCGGATGATCCACTCGCGGGTTTCGTGGATGTTCTTGCCGGTGGAAAGGTCCATCACCGTGTCGCCGCCCCAGCGGGTGGACCAGGTCATCTTGTCCACTTCCTCGTTGATGGAGGAGCCCAGGGCGGAGTTGCCGATATTGGCGTTGATCTTCACCAGGAAGTTGCGGCCGATGATCATGGGCTCGCTTTCCGGGTGATTGATGTTATTGGGGATGATGGCGCGGCCACGGGCCACTTCGCTGCGCACGAATTCCGGGGTGATCTCCGCCGGGATGCT
Source organism: Rhodocyclaceae bacterium (assembly GCA_036824045.1). GTDB lineage: Bacteria > Pseudomonadota > Gammaproteobacteria > Burkholderiales > Rhodocyclaceae > DAITAZ01. The sequence continues at coordinate 16,523 of DAITAZ010000050.1, read as the reverse complement.
GGCGCCGAAATCCTGACCCTTGTGCTGCCGGGTGAGCATGCGAGCCATGCGCTCGCCGCCGGGACCGGTGGCCTTGAGGCTTTCCAGGTAGGCCTGGCGGTTCAGGTTCTCGCGGATCGCCACGAACTCCATCTCGGGGGTGATGATGCCGCGGCGGGCATAGTGCATCTGGCTGACGTTGGCGCCGGCCTTGGCGCGGCGTGGCTTGCGGTGCAGACCGGGGAAGCGCAGTTCGTCCAGCTTCGGATCGGCGGCACGGGCGCGGCCGTACTCGGAGGAGAGGTCGGGCAGCGCCTCCGTGTCGCCCCGCTCCTCGATCCAGCGGCTGCGCAGCGCCGGCAGGCCGGAGCGGATGTCGATCCGGGCCTGGGGGTCGGTGTAGGGGCCGGAGCAGTCGTACACGAAGATGGGCGGGTTCTTTTCCCCGCCCATGCCGGTGGGGGTGTCCGCCTGGGTGATCTCGCGCATGGGCACGCGGATGTCAGGCCGGGAACCTTCCACGTAGATCTTGCGGGAATTGGGCAGGGGGGCGACGGCGGCCTCGTCCACATGGGCGGAGGCGGCGATGAATTGTTCGTGGGCGTTCATGGAATCTCCTCGCGGGGCAGGGGGCGAAGCCGGGAGGAGAGGGCGCGGGGCCCGGGCGCTGGCGGCTACGTTTCCCTACGCCGGCGTTATCCGGATCAGGTGTGGAGGGTCTTTCTCAGCGGCTCCGCCCCAAGCTTGGGCGGACGCACCCCTAACGTGCGGGCCAAAGTAGCGGAATCGGCCTTGTCGCGCAAGGGCCTTGCCTGCCGGCTGGAACGCCGCGGGCCGGGCAGGGCGTACTCAAGTTGTGAGGCCGTTTGCCGAAACAACGGGCATCTGCCGTGCCGGCCTCGTGCGCGGCCGCTTGACCCGGATTGGAGCCGAACGCCATGAGCCAGAAGATACGCATCGCACTCGCCTGCCTGTGCCTGACAGCGGGGGTTGCCCACGCCGCTGAATGGGTGCGGGTGGCCAGCGACCGGGGCAAGCGGGTGGAGGTGGATCGGGCGACGGTGGTGGCCGCGGAGCAGGGCCGCAAGGTGGCTTGGGTGCGCTCGGTACTGCTCCCCGATGATGCGGCGCAGAAGGGCTACTACATGGTCAAAACGCTGAACCGCTACGACTGCAAGGCCAAGAGCGTGGTGACGGTGAAGCGGGTGTACCTGCGCGAGGACATGAGCCAGCTCCGGGAGGAAAAGGCGACTGAAGGCGAGCAATCCATCACTGGGGGCTCGGTGGACGACAAGTTGCTGGCCGAGGTGTGCAAGCCGCCAGGGGCCCGGGAAATCCAGAAGATCGCCGAGGAAGCTGCTGCCGCTGCCCGGGGACTCGAACAACTCGGCAAGCCCGGGGCGCAGGCCAGGCGGGGGGAGGCCAAGACGGCGGACCCCATTGCCGCCTTGCAACGGGCAGACTTCAAACCCGAGCGCCTGCCTGCCCGGGGCGACGTGCGCAGGGTTTCCGACGATGCTCCACCGCCCGCCCCGAAGCTGGAGCGGCGGGCGACACCCGCCGCGGATCCGGAGCAGCCGCCACACCATGTGGAGCGCTCCAGGGTGACACGCTCGGAAATGCCCGAGCCGCGGCCCAAAGCCAAGCCTCGCCTCGAGGCGGCGGCTCCCAGGCCGATGGTGTTGGCCCACAACGCCCATCAGGGGGCGGGCCACGGTGCCCCGAGCGCCGCCGCTGCCCAGCACAAGCACATCCACTGGAGCTATGAGGGCGAAGCGGGCCCAACCAACTGGGGTGCCTTGAAACCGGAGTTCGCGAAGTGTGCCTCCGGCTCCCGGCAGTCGCCCATCGATATCCGGGATGGCATCCGGGTCGGGCTGGAGGACATCCGTTTTGACTACCGTCCTTCCTACTTCCGGATTGTGGACAACGGCCACACCATCCAGGTCAACTACGGCCCGGGCAGCACCATGAGCGTGGGCGGGCGTACCTATGAACTGGTGCAGTTCCACTTCCACCGCCCGTCCGAGGAGCGGGTGCAGGGGCGGGCGTTCGACATGGTGGCCCATCTGGTGCATCGGGACCCGGAGGGCCGCCTGGCGGTGGTGGCGGTGTTGCTGGACCGGGGGCGGGAACACCCCCTGATTCAGACCCTGTGGGCGAACCTGCCCCTGGAAAAACATGACGAACTGGCGCCAGAGGTGGCCATCGACGTGACCCAGCTGTTGCCCGAGCAGCGCGGCTACTACACCTACATGGGCTCGCTGACCACGCCGCCCTGTACCGAAGGCGTGCTGTGGCTGGTGATGAAGACCCCCGCCCAGGTTTCGCCCGAGCAGATCAACATCTTCGCCCGCTTCTACCGCAACAACGCGCGACCGATTCAGGCGGTCCAGGGCCGCACCATCAAGGAGTCGCGCTGAAGCTCCCCCGCCTTCCTGAGGCGGGCCGCCGCCGCCTGTGGCAGGATTGTTGCCGAGTGCCTGCAGCCACCCACGGATGGGTAAAAGCAGACTAAAATAGTCGGAAATCCGGCAGAGGCCGTTTCAGGAGAACAGGCGTGAGTGTGAGCGAGCAGCAAGTCAAGGCAGCGTTGCAGCAGGTGGTCGACCCCAACACGGGCAAGGATTTCGTCTCGGGCCGCGCGGCCAAGAACATCCGGGTTGATGGTGCTGACGTGGCCGTGGATATCGAACTGGGCTATCCGGCCGCCAGTCAGATCGATGGCATCCGCCGCCAGGTGATTGCCGCCCTGAAGGCCGTGCCCGGCGTGGGCAACGTGAGTGCCAATGTCTATAGCCGCATTGTGGCTCACGCGGTGCAGCATGGCGTCAAGCTCCTGCCCGGAGTGAAGAACATCATTGCCGTGTCGTCCGGCAAAGGTGGCGTGGGCAAGAGCACCACGGCAGTCAATCTTGCCTTGGCGCTGGCGGCGGAGGGGGCGCGGGTGGGCATTCTCGACGCCGACATCTATGGCCCGTCCCTGCCGCAAATGCTGGGCCTTTCCGGCCAGCCGGATTCGACGGACGGCAAGTCCCTGGAGCCGATGGAGGCCTACGGCATCCAGGCCATGTCCATCGGCTTCCTGGTGGACGTGGAAACGCCCATGGTGTGGCGCGGCCCCATGGCCACCCAGGCCCTGAAGCAACTGCTCAACGACACCCGCTGGCGGGATCTGGACTATCTGGTGGTGGACATGCCCCCGGGCACGGGCGATATCCAGCTCACCCTGGCCCAGGGGGTGCCGGTAACCGGCGCCGTGATCGTCACCACGCCCCAGGACATCGCCCTGCTCGACGCCCGCAAGGGCCTCAAGATGTTCGAAAAGGTGGGGGTTCCCATCATCGGCATCGTCGAGAACATGAGCATCCACATCTGCTCCAAGTGCGGCCATGAAGAAGCCATTTTCGGCGAGGGCGGAGGCGAGCGCATGGCCGAGGACTATGGCGTACGCCTGCTGGGCAAGCTGCCGCTGGATCTGTCCATCCGCCGGCTCACCGATGAGGGCCGGCCCACGGTGGTGTCTGACCCCGAAAGTCGCATCACCGCCATCTACAGGGAAATCGCTCGCCAGGTGGCGGTGCGTGTGGCGGAGAAGGTAAAGGATCTGAGCCACAAGCTGCCCTCGATCGTGGTGCAGAACACCTGAGTTCTGCGACGCGCGCAGGGCGTTCCGGGTAGCCCGTTTCCGCTCGCGCGGGACGGGCTTTGCTTATTTTCACGATTCGATTTGTGTGCGGATGCCGCCGTGGCGGGTGGTGCGTGGGTGGCTGCTTGCCAATCTGCCAGCCCCTGCGGGTGTGGCGGGGGCGCGCTTGCAGCGGCCGAATCCGGGAGGCTGGCACGGCGCAAGGCGATGGATGCCCTGAGCTTTGCCGGTATTCCACAGGTGAAGGCTGTGCACACTGGGTTACAATGAAAAGCTATGCACGTCGTTCATCACACTACGGAAATGGCCGACCGTCGGCCGATCGTGCTGCCGGTCCGTGTCTATTACGAAGACACGGATGCGGCAGGTGTCGTCTATTACGCGAACTACCTCAAGTATTGCGAACGGGGGCGTACCGAGTGGTTGCGCGGCATGGGTTTCGACCAGAGCCGTTTGCTCGCGGACCGGGGCCTGGTGTTCGTGGTGCGCTCGGTCCAGGCTGACTACCTGAAGCCTGCACTGCTCGACGACCAACTCGAGGTGGTGACCCGGATCGACAAACTGAGCCGCGCCAGCGTGACCTTCGGTCAGGTGATCCAGCGCGACGGGTTGATCCTGTTCGATGCCCAGATCAACGTGGCCTGCGTGGACTGGAACGAGCGGCGCCCCACCCCCATCCCGGCGGATATCCGCCAGCAGTTCGAGGCCAAGTAATGAATGTAAGTCAGGACCTGTCGATCATTTCCCTGATCGCCAATGCCAGCCTGATCGTCAAGATCGTCATGTTGTTGCTGGGCCTGGTGTCCTTCTACTCCTGGTACTGGATCTTCCGCAAATGGCTGGCCATCCGCGCCGCGCGCCGGCAGACGGAGGAGTTCGAGCATGATTTCTGGAGCGGCGGGGACCTGAACACCCTGTTCCAGCGTGCCTCCAACAATCGTCGTGACTCCGGGGGGCTGGAGCGCATCTTCGAGGCGGGGTTCCGGGAGTTCGCCAAGCTTCGCCAGCAGCGGACGCTGGACCCGGCCGGTATCGTGGATGGTGCCCGCCGCGCCATGCGCGCCACGTATCAGCGGGAAGTGGATGATCTGGAAGCCCATACCGCCTTTCTGGCGTCGGCGGGTTCGGTCAGTCCCTACGTGGGGCTGTTTGGCACCGTGTGGGGGATCATGAATGCCTTCCGCGGTCTTTCCAATGTCAGCCAGGCTACCTTGGCGCATGTGGCGCCGGGCATTGCGGAGGCACTGGTGGCCACCGCCATCGGCCTGTTTGCCGCCATCCCCGCGGTCGTGGCCTACAACCGCTTTGCCCATGACATCGACCGGATCGCGATCCGCTTCGAGAGCTTCATGGAGGAGTTCTCCAACATCCTCCAGCGGCAATTGAAGTAACCCGGTCGGAGAAGCCTGATGCGACAGCGCAAGTTGATGAACCAGATCAACGTCGTCCCCTATATCGACGTGATGCTGGTGCTGCTGGTCATCTTCATGGTTACGGCGCCCATGATCCAGCCCGGCTCGGTGGATCTGCCCAGCGTGGGCAAGTCTGCCCAGCCTCCGGTGGAACCGCTGGAAGTGATCATCAAGGCGGATCAGACCATCTCCCTGCGTGACCGTGCCCAGGGTGGCGTGGAGCGATCCATCCCGCGGGATGCCTTGCCGGCGCAGATCCGCGAGGCTCAGGGCCGTAACCCGCAGCAAGGGGTGTTGATCGCAGCGGACAAGAGTGTCCGCTACGAGGTGGTGATGAAGGTGATGGACGAGCTGCAGCGTCAGCAGGTTCAGCGCATCGGGCTACTGGTACAACCGTCGAAATGAAGTTCCAGCCTCGCGAGAACACTCGCGACAAATGGATTTCCATCAGCCTTGCGGCGCTGATGCATCTGGCCCTGATCCAGTTCCTCATCTGGGGGATCGACTGGCAGACCAGGATGCCCGAGGATGTGGTGGAGGTGGAACTGGTGCGGGGTATGCCGCCGCCCAAGGCCGAGCCGGCGCCGCCCGAAGAGCTGGCCCAGCCCCGGCCGGAGCCCAAACCCGAGCCGAAACCGCTTCCAAAACCCGATCCCAAGCCCGAACCGAAGGTGCTGCCGAAACCGGAGCCCAAAGCCGAGCCAAAGCCGGCGTCGAAGGTCGAGCCCAAGCCTGAACCCAAGCCCCAGCCCGCCAAGCCGGACATCGCAACCAAGGACAAAGACAAGAAACCGGAGAAAAAGCCGGAAGAGAAGAAGCCGGAGAAGAACGAGCAGGCGGAAAAGGCAGAAAAGGCCCGCAAGGAGAAGGCGGAGCGGGAAAAAGCCGAACAGGCCAAGGCCGAGGCCGAGAAACTGGAGCGGGAGAAAGAGCGGGTCCGCGAGCGCAAGATGCTCGAGGACTCGATGAAGAAGGATGCCGAGCGGCTGCGTCAGAGCCGGCTGGACCAGGAAATTGCCCGGGTGCGGGATGCCGAGGCCTCGGCAGCGTTCAATCGTGCCAAGGCTGCCTGGGCGGAGAAAATCCGGGCCAAGATCCGCGGCAACATCGTGCTGCCAGGCGAGATCAAGGGGAACCCTTCCACGATTCTGGAGGTCACCCTGTTGCCCAGCGCCGAGGTGCTGTCGGTGAAGATCCGCAAATCCAGCGGCAACCCGCAACTGGATGCGGCAATCGAACGTGCGGTGATGAAGTCCAGCCCCTTGCCCAAACCGGACAAGCCGGAGGTGTTCGAACGGGTGCTGGCGCTGACCTACCGGCCATTTGAGGAATAAGGGCGCGTGGGCTGCCCGCGCGCCAGCGGAATCAGTTAGGGATAGAAGGTATGCGTGAAAGAGCTTTTCTCCTGTTCGTTCGCGGGCTGTTTGCCACGGTGTTGCTGTGCCTCGGGGCGTTGGCCCAGGCACAGTTGTCCATCGAGATCACCGGCGCGGGTGCCAACCGGTTGCCCGTGGCGGTGGCCATCTTCCAGGACGAGAATCAGTTGCCTCAGGCGGTGACGGATGTGGTGCGGGCGGATCTGGAGCGCAGCGGGATGTTCCGGGTGGTGGATGCCGGGCGCACGCCGCTGGGCGAGAAGACCGCGGTGAATTTTGGCGACTGGAAGTCCCGCGGGGCCGATGCGCTGGTGGTCGGCACGGTCATTCCCGTTCAGGGCGGTCGCTACGAGGTTCGTTTCCGCCTCTACGACTCGGTGAAACAGGCGGACCTGGGTGGGCAGGCCCTGGTGATGACGGCCGCCCAACATCGCCCCACGGGCCATCGGATTGCCGATTACGTGTACGAAAAGCTGATCGGGGAACCGGGTGTGTTCTCCACCCGCGTCTCCTACGTGGCCAAGGTCGGCCGGGTGTTTGAACTGCGCGTGTCCGACGCCGACGGTTCCGGTGAGCGGGTGGCCCTGCGCTCTCCCGAGCCCATCATCTCGCCCGCCTGGTCGCCGGATGGAACCAAGCTTGCCTACGTGTCCTTCGAGTCCAAGAAGCCGGTGGTGTACGTGCAGAATCTGGCCACGGGCCAGAAGCAGGTAGTGGCCAATTTCCGGGGCAGCAATTCGGCGCCTGCCTGGTCTCCGGACGGCAAGCGCCTGGCGGTAGTCCTCACCAAGGATGGCGGCTCGCAGATGTATACGCTCAATGCCGACGGGAGCGGGGTGCAGCGGCTGGCTACATCATCGGGGATCGACACCGAGCCCCAGTACTCCGCCGATGGTCAGTGGATCTACTTCACCTCCGACCGCGGGGGCAGCCCCCAGATCTACCGCATCCCCGTGGGGGGCGGCGCCGCGCAGCGGATCACCATCGACGGCAGCTACAACGTTACCCCCCGCTTGTCGCCGGACGGTCGGACCATGGCCTTCATTGCGCGTAACAGCGGCCGTTTTCAATTGTCGGTCATGGACCTGTCGAGCCGGCAGGTGCAGGTGCTGAGCGAGAGCGTCAAGGACGAGTCGCCGAGCTTTTCACCGAATGGCCGGATGATTATGTATGCTTCAGAGATCGGGGGCCGAGGAGTCCTGGCGGCGGTTTCGGTGGATGGCAAGGTCAAGCAGCGCTTGACCGTTCAGGCGGCGGACATACGCGAGCCGGCCTGGGGGCCGCTGGGAAAATAAGCAGAAGTAGGCAGGAAGGGTCGGTAGAGGTCAGCCCCAGGGAGGCACCCGGCACCGGCAGTGAGATGATCCGAGTAAATAGGAGTTGTCATGCGTAGATCCGTAGTTCCCGTGCTGGCGTTGCTGGTGCTCGCCGCTTGTAGTTCCACCCCTCCCGGACCCGAGCAAAGCGGTGCCCGCGTGGAGGACCGCCGCCCCAGTTCCGACAGCATGGCCGTGGATCCCAGTTCCGTGGCGACCCGCGAGGCTGGCCGGTCTGGCAATGCCGCTGCTTACCCCGAGCTGCGCGATCCGAAGAACATCCTGTCCAAGCGCAGCGTGTATTTCGACTTCGACCAGTACGTGGTCAAGAGCGACTACCAGTCCTTGGTGGAGGCCCACGCCAAGTTCCTGACCCAGCATCAGGACATGAAAATGCTGATCCAGGGCAACACCGACGAGCGCGGCAGCCGCGAGTACAACCTGGCCCTGGGTCAGAAGCGCGCGGACGCGGTCAAGCGGGCGCTCACCGCGCTGGGCGCCAAGGAAAGCCAGGTCGAATCCGTCAGCCTGGGCGAGGAAAAGCCCAAGGGCAGCGGGCACGACGAAGCCTCCTGGGCCGAAAACCGCCGGGGCGACATGCTCTACTCGGGTGAGTTCTGATGGCTGAAGCCCTTCCTCGTGGAGGCCGGGGCAGGCTGGCCGTTGGGGCGTGCCTGGCCACGATCCTCCTCCAGTTTGCCCTGCCCGCCCGGGCAGGGCTGTTTGACGATGACGAAGCCCGACAGCGCATCGAGCAGTTGCGCCAGCAAACCAACACCCGGCTTGAGACCACCTCCCGTACGCAACTGGATCTGATCAACCAGATCGAGACCCTGCGCGAGGAACTGGCCAAGGTCCGGGGCCAGGTCGAGGTGCTCACCTACGAGCTGGAGGCCGCCCAGAAGCGGCAGAAGGATTTCTACGTTGATCTGGACAACCGGCTGCGCAAGCTGGAAGCCGGCGCGGTCGCCGGGGCCGAGGGCGCAGCAGCGGCCCCGGCCAAGCCCGCGGTCGATCCCGCCAACGAAACCCGGGAGTACGAAGCTGCCCTCAATCAGTTGAAGGGCGGGCGTTACCCGGAGGCGGCGGCGGCATTTCTCGCCTTCACCCGCAACTATCCCGGCAGTGCCTTTGTGCCCAGCGCCCACTACTGGGCCGCAACGGGTTATTTCCAGGCCCGGGACTACAAGCGTGCCATGGAGAACTACGCCAAGGTCGCCGCCCAGTGGCCGGATGATGCCAAGGCGCCCGAGGCGATGCTGGGCACATCCAACTGCCAGCAGGAACTGGGTGACGCCCCGGGGCAGCGCAAGACCCTCGAAGCCCTCCTCGCCAAGTACCCGGGTAGCAACGCCGCGCAAATGGCCAAGCAGAAGCTGGCGAAGACGAAGAAGTGAGCCCGGTGGTGGCAGTCGAGCACGTCGGCGGGGTGCGCCTCACCGAGATTTTCCTTTCCATTCAGGGCGAATCCACCCGCGTCGGGCTGCCCACGACGTTCGTTCGTCTGACCGGCTGCCCCCTGCGCTGCGCTTGGTGTGACACCGCCTACGCTTTCAGCGGCGGTCAGTACCGGGCCTTGCCCGACGTCCTTGCCGAAGTGGCCCGGCTGGGTGCCCGCCACGTCTGCGTGACCGGAGGCGAGCCCCTGGCGCAACGGGGCTGTCTGGCCTTGCTGTCCGCCCTGTGCGACGCGGGCCATTCGGTGTCGCTGGAAACCAGCGGCGCGCTGGATATCTCCGCGGTCGATGCCCGCGTCTCGCGCATCCTTGACCTCAAGGCGCCGGGTTCCGGCGAGGTGGATCGGAACTGCTGGGCAAACCTCGCGGTCCTGAACGCGGCGGACGAGGTGAAGTTCGTTCTGGCAGACCGCGCCGACTACGAGTGGGCCCGCGGAGTGGTGCGCGAGCACGCGCTCGATCGCGTGTGCGCAGTCTTGTTTTCGCCGGTGGCAGGGGTGCTGGCGGGGGCGAATCTGGCCGAATGGATCCTCCAGGACGGCCTGCCTGTCCGCTTGCAGGTGCAGTTGCACAAGATTCTCTGGGGAAACGTCTCCGGACGGTGATCCATATGTCCAGTCTCGCGTCCGCGCCCAAACGGGCCGTCATCCTGCTCTCCGGCGGACTTGATTCCGCGACCGCGCTGGCGGTGGCCCGCAGCCAGGGGTACGAGTGCCATGCGCTGTCGGTCGCCTACGGCCAGCGGCATGCGGCGGAACTGGCGGCCGCCGCCAAGGTGGCTGCCGCCCAGGGCGCGGCGGCTCACCGGGTGGCCCATGTGGACATCGGGCAGTTCGGCGGCTCGGCGCTGACCGATACCGCCATCGATGTGCCCACGGCCGGGGTGCAGCCTGGCATACCGGTCACCTATGTGCCGGCGCGCAACACCGTCATGCTCTCGCTGGCATTGGCCTGGGCCGAGGTCCTGGGTGCCCAGGCGATCTTCGTCGGTGTCAACGCGGTGGATTACTCAGGCTACCCGGACTGCCGGCCGGAGTTTGTGGAAGCCTTCGAGCGCCTGGCCAATCTCGCCACCAAGTCGGGGGTGGAGGGCGCGCCCCTGCGCATCGAGGCGCCCCTCATTCACCTTTCCAAAGCCCAGATCATCCTGCTTGGTAGCGGGTTGGGGGTGGATTACGGACTCACCGTGTCGTGCTACCAGGCCGATGGCGAGGGGCGCGCCTGCGGCGTGTGCGACTCCTGCCGCTTGCGCCGGGAGGGCTTCGCCGCAGCGGGGCTGCCGGACCCGACACCGTATCGGTCCTGAGGCGGATCGCCCGGCCCCGGCGGGGGCTTTGCTATCATCGCCCCACATCGTTTGCACCGGCGCCGCCCATGGATACGCCCCTTCCTTCTCCCGGCCTGATCACCGGTCTGGGTTTTCTTCTCGGCACTGTGTTCGGGGTTGTTGCCAGTCGCGCCAATTTCTGCACCATGGGCGCCGTGGCCGATGTGGTTGCCATGGGCAACTGGAACCGGATGCGCATGTGGTGGCTCGCCATGGCTGTTGCCATTCTCGGCGCCCAAGGTCTGCAGCTTGCCGGTTGGGTTGATCTGGGCAAGTCCATCTACACGGGGCCGCGCTTGCTCTGGCTTTCCCATCTGGTGGGCGGAGCCCTGTTTGGCGTGGGCATGACTCTCGCCTCAGGCTGTGGCAGCCGCCTCGTTCTTCGACTGGGGGCCGGCAATCTCAAGTCTCTGGTGGTGGCCGTGTTCCTCGGGGTTGCCGCCTATGCCACCCTTCGTGGCGTGCTGGCACCCCTGCGCGTGGGCGTGCTGGAATCCGTCAGCTATCAGATGGCCGGGCCCCAGGATCTGCCGCATCTCCTTGGCCGGCTCGGGGTCCCGGCTCCGTTTGCCGCGCAGGGCTTGCCCTTCCTGCTCGGTGTGTTGCTTCTGCTGCTGGCGGTCGGGCCCCGCCAGGCGCGTACCGCCCATGTCATCCTGGGCGGGGCCGGGGTCGGGCTGCTGGTCGCCGCCGGCTGGTTTGTCACGGGTTACCTGGGTTATGTCCCGGAGCATCCGGATACGCTGGAAGAAGCTTTTATCGCCACCAACAGCGGGCGGGCTGAATCCCTGTCCATGGTGGCTCCTTTTGCCTACCTGCTGGACCTGCTCATGCTATGGACCGACAAGAGCCGGGGCCTCAGTTTTGGTATCGCCACCATGTTGGGCATGCTGGCGGGGGCGTGGGGCAACGCGCTGGCTACGCGCAGCTTCAGGGTGGAGTCTTTCCGGGACGGTGCGGATTTGCTCCGCCACATCGCCGGAGGTGTACTCATGGGCTTTGGTGGTGTCACCGCCATGGGGTGCACGGTAGGGCAGGGGATCAGCGGCGTCTCCACCCTCGCGGTGGGCGCCTTCCTTACCTGGGTGGGGATCGTGGCCGGCTGCTTCGTTCAGATGAAATACGAGTACTGGCGGCTGGAGCGGGCAGGGTGAGCCAGATTCCCTTATTTGCCTTTTGACACCCATCAGTTGGTTGACTATAATTTTGGGCTTCGGGTCGTTAGCTCAGCCGGTAGAGCAGCGGACTTTTAATCCGTTGGTCGCAAGTTCGAATCTTGCACGACCCACCAGAGAATCAAGCAAGAGGCCCAGCCCGCAAGGCTGGGCCTCTTGCTTTCTGGCGTCGGTGCGACTGCAATGCTTGCTGCGCGGTGGCCTGTGGCTCCAGGCGCTTGCGCGTCGTCAGCGAGCGCAGGTTGCCGGATGGCTGGCCGGTGTGGGGCTGACCCCT
>DAITAZ010000050.1:0-4455 GCA_036824045.1 Rhodocyclaceae bacterium | reverse complement strand
GCGTCGTCAGCGAGCGCAGGTTGCCGGATGGCTGGCCGGTGTGGGGCTGACCCCTGACGCTTCACTCCGAACTCATTCCCCGACGGGCGCGCCCATGAAACCTCTCCCCCTCTGGCTCAAGATCCTGCTGGGAACTGCCGTGTTGGCGATCCTGGTCGCGGCCTCGCAGCTGCTGCTGTGGCTGGACAAAATGGGGGCTTCGAAATTCGATCTTTAGCCGCCCCTTTGGGTGAAGCCGCCTGGCGCCGCAGGCCGGAAGGCGATTCTTGTGGCAGCGGAGCGCAGTTCTGCTTCTTCAAACCCGGTCGAGCCGCGAGGCCAGGCTGACCGCGCTGGCGGGGGTGTCAGGCGCGGGGGCTGGGTTTGCGCCCGAGGAGCGTGCTCAGGCCGTAGAACAAATCGTGGGTGCTCGGCGCGATTTCGACCGCCATTTTCCTGTGCGGGGTGCACGTTGCGCGGATTGCCGGAGCTGTTCCCGAGCCGTCGTCGTAAGGAAACGGCGGCAGTAGCTCAATTGGCGCGAAGAGATTGCTCAGTTTTCTTAGCAGCCGGGTACCCATGTCTAGCCTCTTTTCGTTGCCACTGTCCGGACGGTATCCCCCGGAGAGTCGGTAAGTTGGACGCGCTTCCCATCCTGGGGCTTTGCGCTTTTCGCAGTATTTGCGTTTGCGCGCACTAACTTGTGTGCGCCACATCACGCTCGCTCCGCGCTAGTCGTCTTTGAGCTTCAAGGCGTGACTTTCTTGGCGGCGCTTTCCTAAGTCCCTCATTCGTATGAAAACTCTCCGCAAGCTTGGTGCCAGTGGGGCGCAAGGGACGGGCGCGGTCGCGTGTCGGTGTGCTGGGGGTGTCTGCGTACCAATGGGCGACATTTGATGCGTAGTTGTAACGTAGTGTGCGTAGTTGACGGAGTCATTGGCGGGCTCTAGACTGGTCAGCACTTCCTATGACGACGCGAGGTGCGCGATGAGTCCCAGCCGCGCAGTGGTCAGGTACTTTGTGTCCTACGCCCACAAGGACGATCGCCTCAAGCGGGCGCTGCTGGAGCGTCTGCACACCCGGCTCAGCATCGCCACGGGCTTCAGCTTTCAGCCCTGGGATGACCAGCGGCTGCTGGTGGGGCAGGAGTGGTCTGCCGGCATCCTGGCGGCCATTGGCGCGTGCGATTTCGGCTTGCTGCTGCTGAGCCCCGAGTTCCTCGCCAGTCCTTACATCCGGGGCGTTGAATTGCCGGCGCTGGTATCGGGCAAGCGCCTGGTGCCCGTGGAACTCAAGCCCCTGCGGTTCGATGGCTCCATGGACATGGCCGGGCTGGATCGCTTGCAGATATTCCCCGGGCCCTTGGGCAAGGCCTTTTCCACGCTGCGTTCCAGCGCTGCGCAGGACAAATTCGCGGACGACTTGTTCGCGCAGATCGTCCAGATCGCCCGCGCGGGCTTCCCGCCCGTCCCCTGACGCTCCCTGCCCTGAGCCACCATGCCCGGAATCCGTCTCTCTGCCGAAGCCCTCCGCCGCGTCCTGCCCCGTCTGGATGAATCCCTGACCAATGCCGACGCCAAGCGCCTCGAAAAGCTGCTCCCCCTCGTCGATCCGCAGGCGGAGCACCGCATCCGCCTCGACCGGGCCCTGGACGCCCTGTTCCCGGACAACGACCGGAAAACCGCGCTGACCTTGTTCCGCCAGTTCCGCAGCCGGTTGGCCGGGGCCGCCAAGGGCGCCAATCTCTCACTCTCGCTGGAGGCGGATGGCCAGACCCGCGCCGAGCCGGCGGACCGCTGGTGCCACTTCGAGGGGGAGGACGGTGCAGCGGCCGGGGCGGCGGAGTTCTCCCGCAGTCAGACGGCCATCCTGGACCACGCCCCGCCCGTGGCCCAGGGCGCAGTGGAAACCACGCCGGAAGGCAAGCACATCGTCCGCTGCTACCTCAGCTTTGCCGACGCGGACCAGAATCTGAAGGACGACTTGCTCACCCGGCTCCGCCCCCGCCTGGACCTGGATACCCGCTACGAGGTACGCATCTGGGACCGCAGTAGCGGCATCCTGGCGGGCGAGCGCCGGGAGCAGACCGTCGCCGAAAGGCTCGACCAGTCAGAGCTGGCCGTCTTGATGGTGTCGGTGTCCTGGCTGGAGGGCAGGCAAGTTCCGGAGGCGGAGAAAGAGCGCCTGTACCGCAGCCCTGCCCATGAGGGCCGCACCCCGCTGCAGCTCCCGGTGGCGCTGGCCGGGCTGCCGGCGCCAGACGCGCCGGTGGAATGGCGGGGCCTGGACCCCCGCACCATCTTTCGGGGCAAGGACGGCAAGCCCTACTCCGAGCTGAAATCCCGGAGTGCGGAGGCGGACGCCTTCGCCACGGGGCTGGCCGAGCAGATCCTGGCTCGCATCAGCCGGGAGCTTTACCCGGGGGAAGGGCGGGACGAACAGCGCCTGCGCCACGACAAGGCCACGCGCCTGGCCCGGCTGCAAATGGAGGAGCAGGGCGGCGCCCTCCGTTGCCACACCCCCACGGAAGCCGAGCTGGGCGACATCCACGCCTGGAGCCAGCGTGGCGCCCCCGCGCCCCGGCAGGCCGAGCGCCGACCGGCGCTGGATCTCCTGCTGGAATGGCTCGCCGAGCCCGCCCAGCCGCGGGGCACACCCTACTGTGCCCTGCTGGGCGAGTACGGCATGGGCAAGACCACCACCTGCCTCGCCCTTGTTCAGGCGCTCCTGGCGCGCCGTCAGGAGGACCGCCGCCTGCCCGTGCCCATCTACCTGGACCTGCGCAAGCTGCGCAGCCGCCTCACCCCCGGGCGGGGCGATGCCAGCGCCCTGCCGGCAGGGCTGGATCTGGCCACCATCCTGGAGACCATCGTCGCCGCCACCTGGCAGACCGGCCAGTTCGGCGCCCCCCTCAGCGCGGCGGAAATCCTGCGGCTCGTGCAGCAGGAAGGCGCCCTGATCATTTTCGACGGGCTGGACGAAGTGCTGGTGCATCTGTCGGAAGCGGACGGCCAGGCCTTCACCCGGGAGCTCTACCGCGTCCTGCCGCCGGGCCTCCTGGCCGGGGGGCGCGGGCCGGGCCAGCCGGGGCGGCTGCTCATCACTTGCCGCACCCAGTATTTCCGCACCCTCACCGATCAGGCCAAGCACTTCCTGGCGGAAGACCGGGAAGGCATCCGCCGCCAGGACTACCGGGCGCTGCTGCTGCTCCCCTTCACCGAAGCGCAGAGCGCCCAGTACCTGCGCCAGGCCCTGCCCGGCGAAGACCCGGACCGCATCCTGGAGCTCTTCCGCTCCATCCACAATCTGTCGGAGCTGGCGGAGCGGCCCTACACCCTCAGCCTGCTGGCGGACCGGGTGGCGGAGATCGAGCGCTGGAAGATGGAAGGCCGGGCCGTCACCGGCGTCACCCTCTACGGCGCCGTCACCCGCGAATGGCTCACGCGGGACGACGGCAAGCACACCTTCATCACCGCGCACAAGACTTTGCTCATGGAGCATCTGGCCGCCGAGCTGTGGCGGCGGGGGCGGCGGTCCTGGTCGGTGGACGACCTGGAGCAATGGCTGGTGGACTTCCTGGACGGCCGGCCGGACATGGCCCGCCACTATGGCCAGAGCCACCCCCAGCTCATCGCCCTGTTCAAGGAGGACCTGCGCACCGCCACCTTCCTGGCGCGGGAGGGGGAAGACGGCTTCCGCTTCGCCCACACCTCGTTGCAGGAATACTTTCTGGCCTGCCACCTGCACCGGGCGCTGGCGGAGGCCCGGCCCGAGGACTGGCAGCTCCCCCCGGTGAGCGCCGAGACGCTGGATTTCCTGGGCCAGCTCCTGGCGGCGGATGCCGCCGACGCCCCCCGCCACGCTACCCAGCTTGCCACCCTGCGCGCCCTGCGGGACGTGCGCCGCCCCCGGGCCAGCGAGCAGGCCTTTGCCTATACCCTGCACGCCCTGGCCCGGGGCTACCCGGCGCCGGCGCCGGCGGGCTTCCAACTGGCGGGCGCCGACCTGCGGGGCTGGCGCATGGAGGGCACGCCCGAGCGCCCCCTCAACCTGGCCCAGTGCGATTTCAGCCAGGCCCGGCTGGAGGGCGCGGTGTTCCGCCACGGCCACCTGGACGGCGCCGATTTCACCGCCGCCGCCCTGGACCGGGCCGAGTTCCACCACTGCCGGGCGGAGGGCGCCCGCTTCGTCGACGCCCCGCTGGGGGGCACGTGCTTCCGTTCCAGCAGCCTCACGGACAGCGACTTCACCGGCGCCGACTGCCACCGCACCCAGTGGATCGGCTGCCGCCTGGGCGGCGCCCGGGGCTTGCCAGCGGCCGCCCCCGCCGGCTTTTTCGCCCGGGCCGCGGACGGCGAAACCCGGGCCACCTACCCGCCCGCCCCCGCGGCCCTCGCCGCCCTCGCCGGGCATGCGGGCCTGGTCTCGGGCTGCGCCTTCTCCCCGGACGGCCGCCGCCTGCTCTCCGCCTCCTGG
>DAITAZ010000078.1:0-4849 GCA_036824045.1 Rhodocyclaceae bacterium | reverse complement strand
CTACCCCTCCCGCGTCACCCTCAGCACTTCTTCGAGGGATGTTTCGCCGGCGGCGACCCAGCGCATGCCGTCCTGGCGCAGGGGTTGCATGCCGTGGGCGAGGGCGCGGTTGCGGATGTCCTGCTCGCTGGCGTTGGCGTGGATGAGGGCGCGCAGGCCTTCGTCCACGAGCAGCATTTCGTAGATGCCGGTGCGGCCGCGGTAGCCGGTCTGGTTGCAGGCGGGGCAGCCGACCGGGTGGTAGATCTGGGTGGGGGGCGGGGTGATGGCGATCAGTTCCAGCTCGGCGGCGTCGGGCGTGGCGGGGCGCTTGCAGTCCGGACACAGGCGGCGCACCAGGCGCTGGGCGACGACGCCGAGCAGGCTGGAGGCGGCCAGGAAGGGCTCGATGCCCATGTCGATGAGGCGGGTGACGGAGCTGGCGGCGTCGTTGGTGTGCAGGGTGGCGAGCACCAGATGGCCGGTGAGCGAGCTCTGGATGGCGATCTGGGCGGTTTCCAGGTCGCGGATTTCGCCGATCATGACCACGTCCGGGTCCTGCCGCAGGATGGCGCGCAGGGCCTTGGCGAAGGTCATGTCGATGCGGGCGTTGACCTGGGTCTGGCCGATGCCTTCCAGGTAGTACTCGATGGGGTCTTCCACCGTCATCACGTTGAGGACGGCGGTGTCCACCTCCGACAGGGCGGCGTAGAGGGTGGTGGTCTTGCCCGAGCCGGTGGGGCCGGTGACAAGGATGATGCCGTGGGGCTGCTCCACCAGGTGGCGGAACTGGGCCAGGGCCTGGGGGCTCATGCCCAGGCGGGCCAGGTCGAGGCGGCCGGCTTCCTTGTCCAGCAAGCGCAGCACGACCCGCTCGCCGTGGCCGGTGGGCAGGGTGGACACACGCACGTCCACCGGCTTGCCGGCCAGGCGCAGGGTGATGCGGCCGTCCTGGGGCAGGCGCTTTTCGGCGATGTCGAGGCTGGCCATGATCTTGATGCGGGAGACCATGGCGCCGTGCAGGGCGCGGTTGGTCTCGAACACGTCGCGCAGCATGCCGTCGATGCGCAGGCGGGTGACGGAGCGGGCCTCGAACGGTTCGATGTGGATGTCGGAGGCGCCTTCCTTGAGCGCCCGCATCAGCACGGCGTTGATGATGCGGATGATGGGCGCGTCGTCCTGGGCGTCCAGCAGGTCTTCCACCTTGGGCATTTCCTGCGCCAGGCGGGAAAGGTCGATGTCCTGCCCCAGTTCCAGGTTGAGGTCGTCGTTGCCTTCCCGCTGGGCATAGGTTTCGCTGAGCAGGGCGGCGAACTGTTCGGCGGAGATGATGCGCGCCTTGAGCGGCACGCCCAGCACCCGGCGCAGCTCGGCCAGCGCCTCGGGCCGGGCGTCGGGGCGCACCGCCACCTGGGCCTCCTGGTCCTCGAGGCCGGTGAGCAACAGCCCGGCGGACTGGGCGTAGGAGAAAGGCACGTGGCGGGCCGGGTTGAAGCGCATGGTCG
The DNA here is from genome assembly GCA_036824045.1 of Rhodocyclaceae bacterium. GTDB lineage: Bacteria > Pseudomonadota > Gammaproteobacteria > Burkholderiales > Rhodocyclaceae > DAITAZ01. The sequence goes on along the minus strand of DAITAZ010000078.1, from coordinate 3,365 downwards.
GTAGGGCGGAGGGGCGGGGTCAGCGCAGGCGGTTGCCGGCTTCTTCCAGTTGCAGTTCGTCCCAGCTCATGCGCCGGGCCGGGCCGCCGCCGGGGCGCCCGCCGCCATCGCGCAGGCCGGGGGTTTCCCACTGGCTGGCGGGGCCGGGCTGGGCGCGGTCCTTGAGCTGAAAGCCGGGGAGCGTGGGGCTTTGCAGGTCGGGCAGGATCAGGCTGCGCTCGGGCTGGGTGGTCTGCTGGTCGCGCATCAGGTTCTGGTAGCGGTCCACGCTGTTGTACTCGGCGGCGCGGGTGTCGCGCAGGATCACCGGGCGCAGGAAGACCATCAGGTTGGTCTTGACCTTCTTGCGGCTTTCATAGCGGAACAGGCCGCCCAGGACCGGGATGTCGCCCAGCACCGGCACCTGGTCCACGCCATTGGTCAGCTGGTCTTCCACCAGCCCGCCCAGGGCGATGATGGCGCCATCCTCGATCTCGACCATGGATTCGATGGAGCGCTTGTTGGTGATGATGCCGGCGGCGTTGGTGGTGTCCTTGACCGAGGACACCTCCTGGAAGATGCGTACCTTGATGGCGCCGCCCTCGGAGATCTGCGGCTTGACCTTGAGGGTCAGGCCCACGTCCTTGCGCTCGATGGTCTGGAACGGGTTGGTGGTGGTGCCCGTGTTGTTGTTGTTCAGGTTGTACTGGCCGGTGATGAAGGGCACGTTCTGGCCGATGACGATCTTGGCCTCTTCGTTGTCGAGCGTCAGCAGGTTGGGCGTGGAGAGGATGTTGGCCTTGTTGGTGCTTTCCAGCGCCCGGGCCAGGGCGCCGATGTTGGCGATGGTGCCCAGGCCGGGCAGGGTGATCTGGCCTTTGACGATGCCGATGGAGAGCCCGTTGCCGATGGTGCCCGGGTTCTGCGAGATCGAGAGGATGTTCTGCCCGGTGCCGCCAAAGGCGGTGGCGCCAAAGGTGCGGTTGCTGGTGGAACTGGCGTTGGCCAGATTGTTCGCGCCCATCCACTGGATGCCAAACTCGGCCGCCTTGTCGGCGGAGACCTCGACAATCAGCGCCTCCAGGTACACCTGTGCGCGGCGGGTATCGATGCGGTCGATGACGGTCTTCAGGCTTTCGAAGACCGGGTCCGGCGCGTTGATGATCAGCGAGTTGGTGGCCGGGTCCGCCTGGATGCTGCTGTTGGTGGCACCGCTGCTGGCGGTGGTGAAACTGCTGCCTCCGGGCGTGGCACTGGCGCCGCTGCCGCTCTGGGTGCCGCCGGGCGGCGTGCTCCCAGCCATGCTGGCGGCGCTGCTGGCGCCTCCGCTTCCCCCGCCCCCGGCGTTGAGCAGACCGCGCAGGGTGTCCGCCACTTTCTGCGCCTCGGCGTACTTCAGGTACACCACGTGCAGATTGCCCGGCCGGTAGGTGGGGCTGTCCAGTTCTTCCACCAGCTTGCGCAGGCGCCCCACCTTGGAGGGGTTGTCGCCGCGCAGGATGATGCTGTTGGTGCGCGGGTCGGCCACGATGGAAACCCGCTGGGTGGGTTCCGCCACGCCGCCCTGGGGGGCGCCGCCGGTGTCGGTGCTGAGCTTGGCCACCAGGTTGGCCACTTCCGCCGCGGAAGCATTGTTGAGTTTGATGATCTGCGGATCGCCGGCGCCAGCCACGTCGATGGAAGCGATGATCCGGGCGATGCGCTGGACGTTGTCGGCGTAGTCCGTCACCACCAGCGTGTTGTTGCCCGGATAGGCGGCGATGGTGTTGTTGGGCGCCACCAGCGGCCGCAGGATGGGCACCAGCATGTTGGCCGATTCGTGTTTGAGCGCGAACACCTGGGTCACCAACTGGCTGCCCGAGCCACCCTGCTTGACGCCCCGGGTGGGGATGCCGTGGAGCTTGGCATCCGCCTCGGGCACGATCTTGGTCATGCCCGCATCCTCCACGGCGGTGAAGCCCTGCAGCCGCAATGCCGAGAGGAAGATCTGATAGGTCAGCGCCCGCGAAACGGGCTGGGCGGAAACGATGTTGATGGTGCCCTTCACCCGCGGGTCGATGATGAAATTGCGGCCGGTGATCTGGCCCATGGCCTTGATCACCGACTCGATGTCCGCGTTGACGAAGTTGAGGGTCACCAGCTCTTCCCGGGCCTGGCCCAGACCGGCGAACAGCGCCAGGGCGAGCACCGCCAGCGGGCGGAGGAGGAAGCCGGAGTGTCGGGTGGTTGCAGCTTTCAAGATGATCAGGTCGCTGTTGGTCTTGGGGGCGCCCGGCAGGGGGCCGGCCGGCTCATGCCGTCACGCCTACGGATTACGGCGGTGAGATGGCCGATCTGAACAAAATTGCATGATAGGCATCAGGTTAACCGCGCTAGATTACCGGAATCAGGATCTTTGTGCGTGTCCCACGCGGGCCGGCACCCAGCTTAACCCAGGGTTGGCGGGCCGCTCAGGCGCTATTCCACGTCGGCGCTTCGGGCCCCCATGTTAGACTGCGCCGTCATGCCGGGTTGGCTTCCGGGCGGTGCAGCCTGCGAGCCGCCCCGTGACCGTTTCGTTTCCCTCCAGCCCTTTTCCGAGCCCGCCGTCCCTTGAGCGAACGTCAGACTCTCCTGTTTTCCCGCCTGCTGTTGATCCTGGTGGTCGCCCTCCTGGGGGGTTCCATTGCCTGGTGGTTCTGGCAGTTTTTCGCCCCCCGGCCCGTGGATGTACTCACCCAGGAGCGGGTGGATGCCGCCAGTGCCGTGGCCACGGTGCGCAGCGCAGGCGTGTTCGGGCGCGCTCCCGAAGGCGGGCCGGTTGCTGCATCGCTGCCGGATCTCAAGCTGATCGGCGTGTTTGCCCCGACCGGCAGCGGCCCCGGGTTCGCCGTGTTCAACGTGGATGGCCGCCAGAACGAAGCCGTGGTGCTGGGGCGGGAGATCAAGCCCGGCGCCTCCCTGGTCGGTCTGGGGCCGGATCATGCCCTGGTGCGGCACCAGGGACGGGAGGTGAAGGTGCCGCTGGAAGACAAGGGCGCCGGCGCCGCTGGCAGCGCGGCCATGGCGGCGATGCAGGGCGTGCCCATGCCGCCCCAGGCCCCGCCGGCGCCGCCCCCCGAATTGCAACAGGGCCCCGCCGCTGCCGAGCCGCCGGCGGACGGCCAGCCCGCGCCGCCACCGAATGTCGCCGACCCCCAGGCCGGGCAGGCCGAGCCCCCGCCCAGCGCGCCCCAGCGCGGACCGCGCCGCCCCACCCGGGCGCCGGGTATGCTGGGCAGTCCGGCCACATGAACCTGGCAACCGCTGTTGACCGCTGAGCGTGGTCCGGAGCGCCTCATGGAGAGTGCGTTGAGCGGTTCGGCGCAAGCTGGCCGCGGGGGGGCGCGCTGCGCCTTCGCCGGTGC
>DAITAZ010000049.1:0-25961 GCA_036824045.1 Rhodocyclaceae bacterium | reverse complement strand
CGGATTCATAATCCGTAGGTCGGTGGTTCAAGTCCACTCATCACCACCAAGACTTCAAGGGCTTAGCTCAACGAGCTAGGCCCTTTGTCTTTTCTGCGTCTCGACACCGCAGCCTCCAGGTGAGCAACGCGCCACCATCGATGGGATCGCCGACGGTCGGCGGGCTAGGCGCTCACTTCTGGCGCGCCTTCTTGGAGCTTGACGACCAAGAGTGCGTCGATCGCCGCAGCAGTGCTCACTGGTCACGTGGCGTGGCGTGCTGAAGTCACAACGACGTACCACCCGCAGTTCCAGGGGGTTGCAGCGATGCAACCCCTTTTGCTTTTCTGGCGGGCGCGATGCCCGCCTTGCCGGCCAGCGGTGTGCAGGGGCGGCCGGCAATCCCCTCAGGGTTTGAGCTTCTGGATGAGCCTGGGCTGGACCCAGCCGATGAGCTCGGTGCTGTACTGGGCAAAGGCTGCCGGGTCCACTTGGGTGGTGTAGCTTTGGGAACTGTCCCCCAGCCCGCCGGAACGGCCACCCAGGGCGCTGAGCAGCCCCGCCGCGACGTTCAGGCCCGTGGCCAGCGCGCCATCCTGCTTGCTTTCCTTCTGTACCCCGCCGTCTTTCAGGAAGTCCGCCACGCCGAATACGGTTTCGTCCAGGCGGACCACCACGTCGCCATCCCAGGGGCGGTAGCCGCCGGTGATGGCGTTCTTGCGGGAGGATTCGCGGTTGTAGCCGGTGTTGCCGTCCGGCGTGCGCAAGGCGATGCGCGTCTGCTCGTCGCGCAGGTACATCTGCGCGGTGGCGCCCGTGCGCTGGGTGGCGCCGGTGGTGGTCGTGCTCTTGAAGCCGCCCCCGGTGATGGTGGTGGTTTTCGAGTCCCAATCGGTTTCAGCGGTTGCCTGCCCGAACCCCACCAGATACCAGGCCTTGAGCACGTGGGCGTTGAGCGCCTTGGCGATCTCCACCTCGCGCCCGGCGGAATAGGAACTGGCACCGCCGAGCTTCATGCGGTCGCCAAAGCCCACGGTGGGCCCCTGGTAGGGGGAGCTTTCCTTGCGCACATTGCTGAAGCTGCCCTGCTCGGCCACCGGCGGCACATACAGCTTGAGCTTCGAGGGCGCCACCAGGATGCTGTTGCCGTCCTGGTTGCCCCAGTGGTAGCCCTGGGGCCAGCCCATCTCCTGCACCAGTTTCTGGTAGGCGGCCTGCGCCTCCACCTCAGCCTGGGGCACCACTTCGAAACCCGCGGCCGTCAGGTCCGCCACCAGTTTCTCGTGCACCTTGTCCGCCGCCTGCTGCAGCATCGCCGGGTCGAAGCCGGCCAGCGTATTGCGCGAAAAGGTGTTGTGCCGGTTCAGCACCCGCTTGCTGAGCAGGCCGGTGATTTCTTCGGCCGACACCTTGGTCTGGAACTCCAGAACCACGCTGGTGATGGCCACCCGCCGGGTTTGCGCGATCTTGCTGTTGTCGCTGTCGGTGAAGGCCAGCTTGGGCTCGCCCTGGAATTCCAGTTGCTGGGCGCCGGCTGCGGCCGGAAGGCCGGCAAGTAGCACCACCACCAGGGGCAGAGCCCGGGCAAGCGCGGATCGGGAAGGGGTCATAGGCCGTGTTCTCCTTGTGGGCGGGGTGTGCGGAACATGTCGTGCGCCGGGGATCGCAACCGGATCGGTATGGGATACCCAGTGGCGTTCAATGTACGGCCGCGCCCAGGCGGTTATTGAGGGATTTCGCATCCCGCCGCGCCAAACCTGTCCTTTGCGGCGGCAGTGCAATGCGCGGAGCCGACCGTGGCCCGCGCCGATTGATAGTCATTGGCTATCAAAACAATCCAAACAATCAATTGGATTTCTCAATCCACAGCTTCTAAGCTTTGAATGACTGATCCCCCAAACACGTTGAACAGGAGGAGTCATCATGAGCAACGAAAGCAAATGCCCCTTCAGTGGCGCCCGGGGAGCCCGCACGACCGCCGGCGTCCGCGCCAATCGCGACTGGTGGCCCCAGCAGTTGAACCTGGGCATCCTGCACCAGCACGCCCCCGCCTCGAACCCCATGGACCCGGACTTCGACTACCGGGCCGCCTTCCAGCAACTCGACCTGGCCGCGCTCAAGCAGGATCTGGCGGCCCTGATGACCACCTCGCAAGACTGGTGGCCGGCGGACTGGGGCCATTACGGCGGCCTCTTCATCCGCATGGCCTGGCACAGCGCCGGCACCTACCGCACCGCCGACGGCCGGGGCGGTGGCGGCACCGGCAACCAGCGCTTCGCCCCGGTCAATAGCTGGCCGGACAACGGCAACCTGGACAAGGCCCGGCGCCTGCTCTGGCCCATCAAGCAAAAGTACGGCAACCACATCTCCTGGGCCGACCTCATGATCCTGGCCGGCAACGTGGCGCTGGAATCCATGGGCTTCAAGACCTTCGGCTTCGGCGGCGGCCGCGCCGACATCTGGCAGCCGGAAGAAGACATCTACTGGGGCCAGGAAGCCACCTGGCTGGGCGAAGCACGCTACAGCGGCGAGCGCCAACTGGAAACCCCCCTGGCCGCCGTGCAGATGGGCCTCATCTACGTCAATCCGGAAGGCCCCAACGGCAACCCGGACCCGGTGGCCTCCGGCCGGGACGTACGCGAAACCTTCGGCCGCATGGGCATGAACGACGAGGAAACCGTCGCCCTGGTGGCTGGCGGCCACACCTTCGGCAAGGCCCATGGCGCCGGCGACCCCAAGCTCGTCGGCCCCGAGCCCGAAGGCGCCCCCATCGAAGCCCAGGGCTTGGGCTGGATCAACGCCTACGGCAGCGGCAAGGGCGCGCACACCACCACCAGCGGCATCGAAGGCGCCTGGAAGCCCCACCCCACGCGCTGGGACAACGGCTACTTCGACATGCTTTTCGGCTACGAATGGGCGCTCACCAAGAGCCCCGCCGGCGCTCACCAGTGGGTGGCCAAGGACGTCAAGCCCGAGCACCTGATCCCGGACGCCCACGACCCGACCCGGAAACACCCGCCGATGATGACCACGGCCGACCTCTCGCTGCGCTTCGACCCCATCTACGCGCCCATCGCCCGCCGCTTCCACCAGGACCCGGCCGCCTTCGCCGACGCCTTTGCCCGCGCCTGGTTCAAGCTCACCCACCGGGACATGGGGCCCAAGGCCCGCTACCTCGGCCCGGAAGTGCCCGCCGAAGACCTCCTCTGGCAAGACCCGCTGCCCGCCGTGGAGCACCCGCTCATCGACGCCGCCGACATCGCCGACCTGAAGGCCAAGGTGCTGGCGTCCGGCCTCACCATCGCCGAACTGGTCGCCACCGCCTGGGCCTCCGCCTCCACCTTCCGCGGCTCCGACAAGCGCGGCGGCGCCAATGGCGCCCGCATCCGCCTCGCCCCGCAAAAGGACTGGGAAGCCAACCAGCCCGCGCAACTGGCCCGGGTGCTGGACGTGCTGGAGTGCGTCCGGCACAGCTTCAACGCCGCCCAGCCCGACGGCAAGGCCATCTCGCTTGCCGACCTCATCGTGCTCGGCGGCTGTGCCGCGGTCGAAGCCGCCGCGGCCGCCGCCGGTCACCCGGTCAGCGTCCCCTTCCGCCCTGGCCGCACCGATGCCACCCCGGCCCAAACCGACGTGGAAGCCTTCGCCGTGCTGGAGCCGGAAGCCGACGGCTTCCGCAACTACCAGAAGCAGGCCTACGCCGTGCCCGCCGAGCAGATGCTCCTGGACAAGGCCCAGTTGCTCACCCTCAGCGCGCCGGAAATGACCGTGCTGGTCGGCGGCCTGCGGGTGCTGGGCGCCAACGCCGGCGGCTCGCCCCAAGGCGTCTTCACCGATCGCGCCGGCCGCCTTGGCAACGACTTCTTCGTGAACCTCCTGGACATGGGCACCGTGTGGACACCCACCTCCGCCGCCGCCCACCACTTCGAGGGCCGGGACCGTCACAGCGGCGCGCTCAAATGGACCGCCACCCGAGTGGACCTCGTGTTCGGCTCCAACTCCCAGCTCCGCGCCCTGGCCGAGGTCTACGCCCAGGACGACGCCCGCGCCAAATTCGTGCGCGACTTCGTCGCCGCCTGGGTCAAGGTGATGGAACTGGACCGGTTCGACCTGAAGTAACCGCCAGGCCCTGGAGCCTCGCCAGAGGCGCCAAAGCAAAAAAACAGCCCGGCTCGCATCCGAGACCGGGCTTGCGGGCCGACGCGAGGCGGCCACTTCAAAGGCGGTCGGGCGCGGTGCATGGCGCACCCGACCGCTGCGAGGCGGGTTACACCGCCAGGAACACCTCCCCGGCTTCGACCTTGACGGCGAAGGGCTTGGTGCAGCCCACGTCGGGGGCGACGGCTTCGCCGTTTTCAAGCTGGATCTTCCAGCCATGCAGCGGGCAGGTGACCTGCCGGCCGTGGACGATGCCCTGGGAGAGGGGGCCACCCTTGTGGGGGCACTTGTCGTGCATGGCGAAGACTTCGTCGTCGCCGGTGCGGAATACCGCGATATCGCCCGCCGCCGAGCGCACCACCCGCGAGCCCAGGAGGGGGATGTCGGTCACGGCGCACAGCTTTTTCCATTCGCTCATCTTCTGTTCCTTGTTGGTTGCGGGTGCCGTCAGATGGACAGGGCCTCGAAATCCCGCTTCAGTTCGGGCTGGGTGGCGCGCTCCAGCCAGGGGTCCACGTAGCCTTGCAGGGCGAACAGGAGCCGCTCGTAGAGGGCGGCGCGGTTGGGTGCGTCGTCCACCACCCGCTTCTTGATGTGGTCGAGCCCGACGCGCTCCACGTAGTGGCAGGTGCGCTCCAGGTAGAAGCCCTCTTCCCGGTAGAGCTGGAGGAAGGCGCCGGAGTATTCCATGACCTCCTCGTCGGTCTTGACCTTGCACAGGTATTGGGCGACCTCGGTCTTGATGCCGCCGTTGCCGGCGACGTAGAGCTCGTAGCCGGAATCGACGCCGATCACGCCCACGTCCTTGATGCCGGCTTCGGCGCAGTTGCGCGGGCAGCCGGAGACGGCCAGCTTGACCTTGTGCGGGCTCCACATGCCGAAGAGCATTTTTTCCAGCTTCACGCCCATGTCCATGGAGCGTTGGGTGCCGAAGCGGCAGTGCTCGGCGCCGACGCAGGTTTTGACGGTGCGCAGGCTCTTGCCGTAGGCGTGGCCGGAGACCATGCCGGCCTTGCCCAGGTCGGCCCAGATGGCGGGCAGGTCTTCGCGCTTGGCGCCCAGGAGGTCGATGCGGGCGCCGCCGGTGCATTTGACGGTGGGAATGGCGTACTTCTCGGCCACGTCGGCGATGGCGCGCAGTTCCGCCGGGGTGGTCAGCCCGCCCCACATGCGGGGCACCACGGAATAGGTGCCGTCCTTCTGGATGTTGGCGTGGGCGCGCTCGTTGATGAAGCGGCTTTGCGGGTCATCCTTGGCTTCGTGGGGCCAGGTGGAGATGAGGTAGTAGTTGAGGGCGGGGCGGCAGGTGGAGCAGCCGTTGGGGGTCTTCCACTCCAGCGAGGCCATGGCCACGGGGATGCTGGTCAGGTGCAGGTCGCGGATGGCCTTGCGCAGTTCCCCGTGGGAGAGATCGGTGCAGCCGCAGACGGGCTTGCTGTGGGAATCCGCCGGCTCGTAGGCGCCGCCGATGCAGGAGGCGAGGATCTGCTCCACCAGCCCGGTGCAGGAGCCGCAGGAGCTGGAGGCCTTGGTGTGCTTGCGCACGTCGTCGAGGGTGAACAGGCCCTGTTCCTTGATGGCCTTGACGATGGTGCCCTTGCACACGCCGTTGCAGCCGCACACCTCGGCGGTATCGGGCAGCAGCGCGGCCTGGTTGGCGCCCTTGTGGCCGGTGTCGCCCAGGTGGTTCTTGCCGAACAGCAGGTGATCGCGGATCTCGTGGATGTCCTGCCCGTCCTTGAGCATCTGGAAGTACCAGGGGCCATCGCTGGTGTCGCCGTACATCACGGCGCCGACGATCTTGTCGTCCTTCACCACCACCCGCTTGTAGACGCCGCCCGCCGGGTCGTGGAGGGTGATGTCGTCCATGCCTTCGCCACCCGTGAAGTTGCCGGCGGAGAAGACGTCGATGCCGGTCACCTTGAGCTTGGTGCTGGTGACGGAGCCCTGGTAGCGGCCGATGCCGTACATGGCCAGATGGTTGGCGGCCACCTTGGCCTGCTCGAAGAGCGGCGCCACCAGCCCGTAGGCGATGCCGCGATGGTTGGCGCACTCGCCCACGGCGTAGATGCGCGGATCGAAGGTCTGCATGGTGTCGTTGACCACCACGCCGCGATCGCAATGCAGGCCGGCCTGCTGGGCGAGTTCCACGTTGGGGCGGATGCCGGCGGCCATGACCACAAGGTCGGCGGGAATGGCGTCCCCGTCCTTGAAGCGGACCGCCGCCACCCGTCCGGATTCGCCTGCCACGAGCTCGGCGGTCTGAGCACGCAGGCGGAACTTGAGCCCCTTGGCTTCGAGGGATTTCTGGAGCATGTCGGCCGCGGTCCGGTCGAGCTGCCGCTCCATGATCCAGTCGGAGATGTGCACCACGGTCACGTCCATGCCCCGCAGCGCCAGGCCGTTGGCGGCCTCCAGCCCGAGCAGGCCGGCGCCGATCACCACCGCGTGCTTGTGGTTGGCGGCGGCGGAGATCATCTCGTCCGTGTCCTTGATGTCCCGGTAGCCGATCACGCCCGGGAGGGTGTTGCCCGGAATGGGCAGGATGAAGGGGTTGGAGCCGGTGGCCAGCAGCAGGCGATCGTAGCCGGCCACGGTGCCGTCGTCGGCGCGCACCTGGCGCTTGACCCGGTCGATGCCGACCACCTTGCGCCCCACGTGCAGGGTGATGCCGTTGTCCCGGTACCAGTCCAGCTCGTTGAGGATGATGTCGCTCACCGTCATTTCCCCCGCCAGGACCGGCGAGAGCATGATGCGGTTGTAGTTGGGGTGCGGCTCGGCGCCGAAGACGGTGATGTCGTAAAGGTCGGGCGCAATCTTGAGCAGTTCTTCGATCGTGCGGACCCCAGCCATGCCGTTGCCGACCATCACGAGTTTCAGCTTTTCCATGTGTATCCCTTTGCAGCGAATGTGGCGGCCCACGGACCACCGTCAATCAATTCGGTTGCTCGCATCAGGGATCGGCGCTGACCCTCGATGATGAACGCCGTTGCTCACCATCAGGACGCTGAAGCGAAGACTTCCAGCCCGCCTCGCGCTTGACCATCCGTGGTCGGGCGAGGCTTCCATGGCCGGACACAAAGCAATACATGTGCCACCAGGGCGTTCGCGCTGCAGCGCAGTAATTTCCGGGCTTTAGGGCTGGAAATACCCCTTCAAGACAGAAGGTTTTGCACTGCAGCAGTGCGGGCGCACCGGGATGGCGCACCCTTTCGGGCCAACATCCCGCCTCAGCCCTTGGCTGCCGACTGCAGGCGTTTGAGCTCCGGCAGGCAGGATCCGCAGTTGGTGCCGCAGCGGGTGCGGCTTTGCAGCAATTCCAGGCTTTCGCCGGCGCGGAAGGCGCCGAGGATGGTGTCCTCGGCCACGTCGAAGCAGTTGCACACCACCTTGCCCCGCGCCACCTGGCCGGCAGGCGGCTGGGTGAGGGGCGCGAGCAGCCAGGGGCGCAGGGGCGCGGCGGAATCGCCCCGCACCATGAGGTCGGTGAGCCATTCGGTGGCGGCGATCTCCCCGGCCAGGCGCACGGCGGTGAGCCGGTCGTCCTCCACCAGGGCGCGCTTGGCCACATCCCGCTTGGCGTCGCGGTAGGAGAGCGCGCGGCTGGGGTCATCCAGGGCGAGATCCTGGTCCAGCGCCGCCAGCATGTCGGGGCTGACTTCGGTGGCCCGGGCCTTGAGCACCACCACCGGATGGTCCCGCCCGGCCAGGGTCAGGCTGGCGTAGGGAAAGCGGGGCAGCCAGGCGCGCAGCCGCTCCATCAGGGCCAGGGGCCCGGGCTCGCCCGGGGCCGGCTCCGGCGGCAGGCGGCGCAGGGCTACCAGGGCCTTGCCCTCCTTCACCTTTTCCACCTGCACGTTGGCGTGCTTGAGTTCCGGTTGCTTGGAATGAGGGTCGAAGGCTGCCGGCAAGAGGGTATTCACCCCCAGCCCGCTCATGGCGTTGCCCCCCCAGTGCATGGGCAGGAAGCATTGCCCGGGCCGCACCGTGTCGGTGGCGAACACCTTGACCAGGATCTCGCCCCGCTTGGACTTCACGCGCACGATGTCGCCATCCTGGAGGTGGCGACGCCCCAGATCGTCCGGATGCATGTGCAGCAACGGCTCGGGCTCGTGGTTGTAGAGCCGGGCGACGAGCCCGGTGCGGCTCATGCCGTGCCACTGGTCGCGCAGGCGGCCGGTGTTGAGATGCAGGGGGTAGCGGGCGCTGGGGGTATCGGCCGTGACCTTGTATTCGGTGGCGACAAAGCGGGCGCGGCCACTGGCGGTGGGGTACACCCCGTCCTCATAGAGCCGCGTCTTGCCGCGGGCCGCCCCCTCGGGGAAGGGCCACTGCTGCGGCCCCTGCTCTTCCAGGATGCGGTAGGAAAGACCGGTGATGTCCAGGTCGCGCCCGCGGGTGCTCTCCCGATGCTCGTTCCACACCTCTTCCGGCGTGGTGTAGGGGAAGAGCCGCTGCGCCAGTTCGCCCTTGCCCAGCTTCTGCCCCAGCCGGTGAGCGAGCGCCACGCCGATCTGCCAGTCGTGGCGGGCTTCCCCCGGGGGCGGCACGGCACCGCGCACACGGCTGATGCAGCGCTCGGAGTTGGTCACCGTGCCCTCCTTCTCGCCCCAGGTGCTGGCCGGCAGCAGCAGGTCGGCATAGGCGCAGGTTTCGGTGTGGGCGAAGGCCTCCTGCACCACCACGAACTCCGCGTTGCGCAGCGCCTCATGCACCAGCGTCTGGTCCGGCATGGACTGGGCCGGGTTGGTGCACAAGATCCACACGGCCTTGACCACGCCCGTACGCAGGGCCTCGAAGAGTTCCACCGCGCTCTTGCCCGGCTGGGCGGGCACGCTGTCCACGCCCCACAGGGCGGCGACCTCGGCCCGGTGCTCGGCATTGGCCATGTCCCGATGGGCGGAGAGCAGGTTGGCCAGCCCCCCCACCTCGCGCCCGCCCATGGCATTGGGCTGGCCGGTGAGGGAAAACGGCCCGGCACCGGGGCGGCCGATCTGGCCGGTGGCCAGATGCAGGTTGATCAGCGCCGCGTTGTTGTGGCTGCCGAAGGAAAACTGGTTGAGCCCCTGGCAGTACATGGAAAGGGTGGCGGGGGAAGTGGCGAACCACTGGGCGGCGAGTTCGATGTCCTTGGCCTTGAGCCCGCAGATGGAAGCGGCCATGGCCGGGGAGTACTCCCGGACGATCTTCTTGAGGGCGTCGAAGCCTTCGGTGTGCGCTTCGATGTATTCCCGGTCCAGCCAGCCTTCCCACAGCATCACGTGCAGCATGCTGTTGTAGAGGGCGATGTCGGTGCCCGGCAGCAGGGCCAGGTGCAGGTCCGCCGCCTCGGCGGTATCGGTGCGGCGGGGGTCCACCACCACCAGTTTCATGCCGGGCCGGGCGGCGCGGGCGTCTTCCACCCGGCGAAAGGCGATGGGATGGGCAAAGGCGGTGTTGGAGCCGGCGATGAACAGGCAGTCGGTGAGGGCGATGTCCTCGTAACTGGCGGGGGGCGAATCCGCCCCCAGGGTCATCTTGTAGCCCACCACGGCGCTGGACATGCACAGGCGGGAATTGGTGTCCAGGTTGTTGGTGCCCACCAGGCCCTTGGCGAGCTTGTTGAAGACGTAGTAGTCCTCGGTCAGCAACTGGCCGGCACCGTAAAAGGCCACGGCGTCGGGCCCGTGCGTGCGGATGATGGCGGCGAACTTCTCGGCGGCGTGGTCGAGGGCGGCATCCCAGCCCACGGGAGCGCGGGGCGCCGTGGGGGGGAGCCGCAGGAAGGGGAGAGGCGGACCCAGGGGCCGGGTTTTAGGCGGGGGGGGGTAATAAAGGGGGGGCCCAATGGTGGGCAAGCGGCCGGAAGTTGGCGGGTGCTCCCGGTCCCCGCGCACGCCGGTGATGCGCCCGGCCTCGGATTCGATGACGACGCCGCAGCCAACGCCGCAGTAACAACAGGTCGAACGGGTTTCAGTCATGACAGCGATTCTCCAATTTGCCCAGCAGCCAAAGCACGTTTCGTGCCGGTCAGCCGGGCGTTAAACTGGCGGCCTTTTCCCCTGGCCGGGCCGCAGCCCGGCCCACTCCATCCGCGCGAGGAACCACCATGAGCTACGTCTTCCAGCCCGCCCCCTGCCCCAGCCTGCCGGTGATCGGCCGGGCGGAGCGCTTTCCCGTCCGCCGCATCTACTGCGTCGGGCGCAACTACGCGGACCACGCCCGGGAGATGGGCGCCGACCCGCAGAAGGAACCGCCCTTCTTCTTCGCCAAGCCGGCGGACGCCCTGGTGGCGGGCGGCGAAGCCCGGTACCCGAGCCTGACCCGGGACTACCACCACGAGGTGGAACTGGTGGCCGCCCTGCACGCCGGCGGCCGCGACATCCCCGCCGAACAGGCGCTGGCCTGCGTGTTCGGCTACGCCGTGGGGCTGGACATGACCCGGCGGGACATCCAGGCCGGGCTGCGCGCCAAGGGCTGGCCCTGGGACATGGCCAAGGGGGCGGATCAGTCGGCGCCGGTGGGGGCGATCCGCGCCGCGGCCGAAATCGGCCACCCGGCTTCGGCGGCGATCCGCCTGCGGATCAACGGCGCGCTCAAACAGGAGGGCAACCTGGCGCAGATGATCCTGCCGGTGGCCGAGGTGATCGCCGAGCTCTCCCGCTACGTGGAACTGGCCCCGGGAGACCTGATCTTCACCGGCACGCCGGCCGGCGTCGGCCCGGTGCAGCGGGGCGACCTGCTGGAAGGCGAGGTGGAAGGGGTGGGCGCCCTGGCGGTCCGGTTTGTCTGAGCGCCCCCTCATCGCAACAGCAGCAGGTAGAGCAGGATCAGGTTCAGCGCCAGCGAGGCCACCGCCAGCAGTTTGAGCGGCAGGTGCGGGTCGCGCTGGGCCAGGGGCATCCGCCGCGGCATGCGCAGGGGCTTGTGGGCGCCATGCTCCAGCGCCAGCAGGAATTCCTCTGCGGTCTCGAAGCGGTCCTTCCTGTCCCGGGCCACGGCCTTGAGGATCACGGCTTCGAGCCAGCCCGGAATGTCCGGCCGGTAGCGGGTGGGTGGGACCGGATCGCCAAAGCGGGGTTTCTGGAAGGGCTCGATCTCGCCGTAGGGGTAGTGGCGGGTGAGCAGTTCGTAGAGGGTGACGCCGGCGGCGTAGAGGTCCGAGGCCTCGCAGGCCCGCTCCGCTGGCTGGTCGCCGCCGAACAGCTCGGGGGCCATGTAGCTGGGCGTGCCCGGGTTGTTGATCTCGGCGAAGGTCAGGCCGTCGTCCTGCCCGTCGGAAGCGGCCACGCCCAGATCCAGGATGCGCAGCTTGCCGTCCGCCCCCAGGTGCAGGTTGTCGGGCTTGATGTCCCGATGGACGATGGAGAGCCGGTGCAGGGCAGCAATGCCCCGCAGCAGGCTCAGGCCCAGATCGGTGACCTGGGCCGGGCTGAAGCGGTGGTCCGCCGCCAGCCGCTGCTTGAGGGTGGCCCCCTCGTGCCAGCTCATGAGGTAGTAAAGGCAGGAGCGCTCCCGGGTGATCACCTGGGGAAAGGCGCCGGCCACCACCCGGCGGGCAATCCACTCCTCGTGGGCCAGGGCGGCGGTGGATTCGGTGTCGTTGGCTTCGGGGCGCAGGGTCTTGAGCACCCACTGCTGGCCACTGGCGGGTGCCTGTACCCGGTAGAGCAGCGTCACCCGGGATTCGTGCAGCACTTCTTCCACCCGCAGGCCATCGAGCATCTGGCCCACCTTCAGCCGTGGCGGCAGGGGCTGGCGCCGGGCCCGGTCCAGGGAATCGCGCAAGGCATCGGCGGGCAGGCTGTCCACCCGCACCACCAGTGCGGTGCAGTTGTCCTGGGCGCCGCTGGCGGTGGCCTGCATGGCCAGGGCCGAGGCCGCCTCCTGCGGCTCGGACGTAGCCGTCAACAGGTGCTGGATGCGGGCATCGCCCAGCACGTTCCAGACCCCGTCGGTGAGCAGGGCGAACACGTCCCCCTGCTGCAGGTCGCCATCGCTGAAATCCACGGTGAGCTGGGTGTCCAGCCCGATGGCGCGGGAGAGCACGTTCTGCAGCTCCGGGTGCTCCCACACGTGATCGGTGGTGAGCCGGGTCAGCACCCCGCCCCGCAGCAGGTAGATGCGGGTGTCGCCCACGTGGGCAATGACGTAGCGGCGCCCGCGCATGACGATGGCGGACAGGGTGGTGGCCATGCCGGCGGCTTCCCGGCGGCGGGCGGCGTGGGTGACCAGCCAGCGGTTGAGGGCACGGATCACCCGCTCCAGGGAGTGGGGCACGCTCCAGGTGTCGGGGGTGGCGTAGTAATCCGCCAGCAGGCCGCGCACGGTGTATTCCGACGCCTCGCGGCCATTGGCGTGCCCCCCCACCCCGTCGGCCACCGCGGCCAGCAGGCCCTTGGCCTCCAGTTCCGCCACCGACGGCGTGGTGGCGCCGCAGAAGTCCTCGTTGCGGGGCCGCGGCCCGGTGAGGGAGGCGTGGCCGATACGGGCCTGAAGCTGGGGCTTGGGCATGGGAACGGCGGATCAGGCAGGATCGAAGGCGAGCAGCGTGACCCGGGCGGCGGACTCGCGCAGGGGCACCAGCGCCTGGTAGGCGGGGCTTGCGTGCCAGGCGGCCAGCGCGCCGGGGTCGGGAAAGCGGATCACCACCGTGTCCTGGCCGTCGTGGCGGCCCGCCAGCACGGTTGTGAGCCGCCCGCGAAACATCAGTTCGCCCCCCCAGGGGGCCAGGGTGGCGGGCACGGCGGCGCGGTATGCCTGCCAGCGGTCGGGGTCGAGCACGGTGATGTGGCCGATCAGATAAGCAGACATGGGCAGCTCCGGGTTGTGAATGGAAGGGAAATTAGGCCACAACCCGGAGGGCGGCGTCAGATGCGGGCCGAGGTGAGATGCGGCGCGCCCCAGGTGGTGCGCCAGCGCCCCTTGACGCCGGACAGCCCGGCAAAGGCGAGCAGGGCCAGCGCCGCGAAGATGAGGAAACCCGCCTGGTAGGAGCCGGTCATCTGCCGGCTGTAACCAAGGCTGGACGCCAGATAGAAGCCCCCCACCCCGCCGGCCATGCCCACCAGCCCGGTCATCACGCCGATTTCCTTGCGGAAGCGCTGGGGCACGAGCTGGAACACCGCGCCGTTCCCCATGCCCAGGGCGAGCATGGCGCCCACGAAGGCCGCCAGGGCCATCCAGGAGGTGGGGAGGTTGAAGCTCACGATGGAAAGGAAGATCGCCGCAACGATGTACATCACCGACAGGCTCTTGATGCCACCGATCCGGTCCGCCACGTTGCCGCCGATGGGCCGCACCAGGGAACCGGCGAACACACAGGCGGCGGTGTAGAAACCGGCGGTCTTGGCATCGAGCCCGTACTGGGTGTTGAAGTAGATGGTGAGCGAGGAAGCCAGGCCTACGAAACCGCCGAAGGTGACGCTGTAGAAGAACATGAACCACCAGGCGTCCTTGTCCTTGAGGATCTTGAAGTAATCGGACAGGGGCTTGGGCGGCGGACACTCGGGGGCGTCCTTGGCCATGACCAGATAGAGCACGAACACCAGCGCCAGGGGAATCAGCGCCAGCCCAAAGACGTTGACCCAGCCGAAGGCCGCCGCCAGCCCCGGCGCGAAGAGTGCGGCCAGGGCCGTGCCGGAGTTGCCGGCCCCGGCGATCCCCAGGGCCGTGCCCTGGTGCTCGGGCGGATACCAGCGGGAAGCCAGGGGCAGCGCCACCGCGAAAGCGGCACCCGCAACTCCCAGGAACACCCCGAGTATCAGCGTGTCCTGGAAGGAGTGAACGCCGAACTGCCAGGCATAGGCCAGGGCGGCGATCACGATCACCTGCCCGATGGCACCGGCTTTCTTGGGTTTGAGGTGATCCACCAGCACGCCCATGACGATCCGCAGCAGCGCGCCGGCCAGCACCGGCGTGGCCACCATCAGGCCCTTCTCGGCGTGGGAAAGATTGAGATCCTTGGCGATCTGCACGCCCAGGGGGCCCAGGATCACCCAGACCATGAACGCCAGATCGAAGTACAGGAAAGCGGCCAGCAGGGTCGGTGTATGCCCCGCCTTGAGGAAGCCTTTGCTCATGAGCGCTCCAAAAGAGTGAATCCGTCGATGAGCGCGGGCAACAGCAAGGAATGAGCCTGATGCGCACGGGCGGTGCGTCAGCGCCCGAAATTTTCTTCCAACTCCATGATTTTTCGGCGAACGAACAAGGTTTCTCCCGGTGGCACCCGCGCACCGGGTTGGACACCCGCGGCATCCCGGTCGGCTACCGCCCCCGCACGACGCTCCTGATTAGTGCGACTCACACAAAAACAGCCCCGTATTTGGGCGCACCACATAATTCGCGCCCCAGAATGAAAAGCCCGATGGCTCTTTTTTGCATGGATCAAAGACAGAAGACTCTTTACTGCACCGTGCTGGCGCAATACCACCCCATCTTGGTCACTCCGGGCCCTGTTCCCCGCAAATGACCCGCCGACAACCCGCTGGCCGTCGCGCCCCCCGTTCGCCATCGGCACCATCACGGTGCACCGCAACCGCCGCAGACGAACCCGCGGGGCGCGCCCGGTTACACCCCCGGCGGCGTGGGCAAACGGGCCACGGCCTCCATGCGCGCCCGCTGCTCCGGGTCCATCGGCCGCAGGGGCTCCAGCGCCTGGCGCACACCGCGGGAACCGAGATACCAGGCGGCGGTGAGCAAGGGCACGACGGCCAGCGCCAGGGCAAAGAGGGTGATGCCGGCCCCCAGGAGGCGGAAGGACAGCAGGTGAAACGGCAACCCCGCCTGGGGAATTTCGCCCATCAGGGTGATCCAAAGATAGAGCCAGAACCCGCCCAGGAGCACCACGTGGATCAGCACCAGCCAGGACAGGAAAGCCAGCATCGGCCGGGCCCAGGCGCGCCGGCGCAACAACTGGCTGGCTGCCAGCAGCGCCAGCAGGGCCACGCCGCCGTGCCCGAGCGCAAGCCAGGGCAGCGCATCGATCAGCCCCACCAGCAGATTGCCCCCGCCCTGCATGTCGGCCGCCGTCAGTCCCGCGGCGGCCATCCAGTCCGCCGACCAGCGGTGGTAGGCAAAATGGGCGACGGCTTCCATCAGCGCCGCCAGCAGCAGAAAGCCGCCCACCATGATCCAGAACCAGCCCAGCAGGCGCAGGCGGAGCGGAACCGGGGCCGTGGCGGGCCGGGGAGAGAGCTCGGCAGTCATGGCAACGCTCCTCTATACCGGGTTGGGCAAGTCGACGAAGTCCACCTCCAGCCCAAACGCCTGGGCCAGATGCGCCCCCAGCGCCTGCACGCCGTAGCGCTCCGTGGCGTGGTGGCCGGCGGCCAGGTAGGGCACACCGCTCTCCTGGGCCAGATGCCAGGTGGGCTCGGAGGCCTCGCCGCTCAGATACAACTCGGCGCCCGCGGCGATCGCCTGCTCGAAATACCCCTGGGCACCACCGGAACACCAGGCCAGGCGCTGCACACGGGCACTGCCGGGGCCCAGCAGCTGCGGCGCCCGCCCCAACACAGCGCCCACCAGGCGGGCAATCTCGGCCGCAGGCACGGGTTCCGGCAACTCGCCAAGCCAGCCCATTTCCTGCTCGCCAAAGCGCCCCGTGGGCTGCCACCCGAGCAGGGCCGCCAGGCGGGCGTTGTTGCCGACTTCCGGGTGCGCATCCAGGGGCAGGTGATAGGCGAAGAGGTTGATGTCGTGCCGGATCAGGGTGGCCAGCCGCTGCCGGCGCAGCCCGACGACGCGGCTGTCTTCCCCCCGCCAGAAGTAGCCGTGATGTACCAGCACGCAGTCAGCCCCCCGGGCGACCGCCGCCTCCAGCAAAGCCTGACTGGCCGTCACCCCCGTGACCACGCGGCAGATCTCCGCCCGTCCTTCCACTTGCAACCCGTTTGGGCAATAATCCTTGAACCGTGCGACATCCAGCATCCGGTCCAGATAGCCCTGCAGTTCCTGTCTTTGCATGTGTCTTGCTCTTCTGCGCTTGCGCAGTATGGATCAACAGCCGGCAGCGGGCCGGCCAGCCGGAGCTGAAGACGCACCCGCCCTTTAATTTCCTGACCTGACGAATTATGCGCCGCTTGTGGCTCACTTTTGCGCAGGCCGTCACCGTGGCGGTGGCCGCCCTTTTTGTTCTGCAAACCCTGAAACCGGAATGGCTGCCGGCGCAGGACAAGGGTACGACGGTGACCACCACCACCGTCTCCCGCCAGCTGGCCAACGATGGCAACCCGCGCAACGTCACCAGCTTTGCCGAGGCGGCCCGCCGCTCGCTCCCGACGGTGGTTCATATCTTCACCAGCAAGGAGGTGAAGGCCCAGCGCCACCCCTTCAGCGACGATCCGCTGTTCAAGCGCTTTTTCGGGGACCGCCGCGACAAGGGGCCCCAGCGCGCCGCCGGCCTGGGCAGCGGCGTGGTGGTGAGCCCGGAAGGTTACATCCTGACCAACAACCACGTGGTGGAAGCAGCCGACGAGATCGAAGTGGCGTTCAACGACGGGCGCAAGCTCAAGGCGCGGACGGTGGGCACCGATCCGGAATCCGATCTCGCCGTGCTGCAGGTCAGCGCCGGCGCGCCCCTGCAGGCCATTACCTTTGCCGACCCGGAAAGCCTGCGGGTGGGTGACGTGGCCCTGGCCATCGGCAATCCCTTCGGCGTGGGCCAGACCGTGACCATGGGCATCATCTCCGCCCTGGGCCGCACCCAGTTGGGCATCAACACCTTCGAGGACTTCATCCAGACCGACGCGGCCATCAATCCGGGCAACTCGGGCGGCGCGCTGGTGGACTCCCAGGGCAACCTGGTGGGCATCAACACCGCCATCTACTCCCGCACCGGCGGCTCGCTGGGCATCGGTTTCGCCATCCCCATCTCCCTGGCCCGCTCGGTGATGGAGCAGATCATCCGCACCGGCGCGGTCACCCGGGGCTGGATCGGCGTCGAGGTTCAGGAGATCACGGCCGATCTGGCGGAATCGTTCGGGCTGCCGGGCACGGAGGGCGCACTCATCGCCGGCGTCATGCGCGGGGGCCCCGCCGACCGCGCGGGCATCCGCCCGGGTGATGTGCTGATGGCGGTGGAAAACCGGACCGTCAAGGACCGGCACATGATGCTGGACCTGATTGCCGCCCTGCCGCCGGGCAAGGCCGCCAAGCTGCGGGTGCGCCGGGGCAAGGACGAGGCGGACGTGGAAGTGGCCATCGGCAAACGCCCGGCCGCCCGGCGCGACGCGGAGAACGGCAACGAGTAAGCCCGGGCGGGAGCTGGAACCGGAGCCGGTTCAGTCCCGCCGTTCTTCCGCCACGGCGGGCAGGTTGTCCGCCTGCTTGTCTGCAGACACGGAGATGAAGCGGGCCAGGAAGATCCCCAGCTCGTAGAGCAGACAGAGGGGGACCGCCAGCAGCAGTTGCGACATGACATCAGGCGGCGTGACCACCGCCGCGATCACAAAGGCGCCCACGATCATGTACGGACGCGCCTCCTTGAGCTGAGCCACGGTGACCAGGCCCAGGCGCACCAGCACGATCACCACCACCGGCACTTCGAACGTGACACCAAAGGCCACGAACATGGTCATCACGAATCCCAGGTACTGCTCGATATCCGGCGCCGGCGTGATGCTCTTGGGGGAAAATTCGGCAATAAAGCGGAACACCGTGCCGAAAACGAAGAAATAACAGAAGGCCATGCCCACCATGAACAGCAGGGTGCTGGCCACGATCAGCGGCAACGCCAGGCGCTTTTCATGGGTATACAGCCCGGGGGCGACAAAGGCCCAGGCCTGGTAGAGCACCACCGGCAGCGCGATGACGAAGGCCACCAGCAGCGTCACCTTGACCGGGACAAAGAAGGGCGTGACCACGCCGGTGGCGATCATGCGCGTGCCTTCCGGCAGGGTCCCGATCATGGGCTGGGCCAGCAGGTCGTAGATATCCCCTGCCCAGGGCATCAGGCAGACAAACACCAGCAACACCGCCCCGGCCCCACGGATCAGCCGGTCACGCAACTCCACCAGATGGGAGATGAAAGTTTCCTGCGCATCCACGCTCACTGGCCTCCTTCGCCGTCGCACGGCGCCGACGCTTTGGCCACGAATGCGCGGCGTTTGGGCGGGGCCGGCTCAAGGGGCAGTACCGGCTCGGCCGCTGCCGGCACCGGGTCCGCAGCAGACGCCGCGTCCGCTGCGGGCTGGAACGACTGCTCGAACTCGGAGGCGGCCTTGTTGAGATTGGACTCCACTTCGCCCACGCCCTGGCGGATGGAGTTTTCCACCGTGCGCGCCTGCTCCTGGACTTGCGACTGGAGCTTGCGCAACTCGTCCAGCTGCATTTCCCGGTTGATGTCCGACTTCACGTCGTTCACATAGCGTTGGACACGGCCCAGCAAATGGCCGACCGTCCGCGCCACCTTGGGCAGGCGCTCGGGCCCCAGTACCACCAGGGCCACCAGGCCAATCACCATCAGCTCGGAAAAACCGATATCGAACATGCGCGCGATCAAGTACCGGTGCCCCGGGGCACCGCTGAATCAACTCGGGAAGACCGCGGGGCGGAGGGCCGCCGCGGCGTGCAGAAGGCTCAGGTGCGGGTCTTGTCCTTGACCTCGGCATCCACGGTCTGGCCAGTGCCCAACTGCTGGGCGCTGCCGGACGAGGCAGCGTCGCCCCCCTCGCGCATGCCTTCCTTGAAACCCTTGACCGCGCCCCCCAGGTCCGACCCGATGTTGCGCAGTTTCTTGGTGCCGAACACCAGCAGAATGATCACCAGCACGATCAACCAGTGCCAGATGCTGAAAGAACCCATCGCCGTCTCCTTATTGCAGCCGTTTGAGCATCGGGCCGACCGGATCAGGGCCGCCCACCACATGCATGTGCAGGTGCATAACTTCCTGTTGCCCCACCCGCCCGGTATTGATGATGGAACGGAAACCGTCCGGGCTGCCCGCCTCGCAGGCAATACGGTTGGCCACCGCCAGCAGGCGCCCGAGCACCACTTCGTCTTCCGCCGTCACATGCGCCAGCGAGGTGATGTGCTTCTTCGGGATCACCAGCACATGCACGGGGCGCGCCGGATGGATGTCATTGAAGGCCAGCACCAGATCGTCTTCATACACCTTCCGGGCGGGGATTTCACCCCTCACGATCTTGCAGAAAATGCAGTCGTCCATGCTTTTACCTCGAAATACGCCGACGTTGAACGCCTGGATGCGGGCGAAATTGTAACCGCGGCCGCGCCCCCGCGAGCATCAGGGACACTCGCAGGGGCGCGGCCGCGGGGGTCGCGCAGGCCGGATCAGGACTGGCGGGACTTCTTCTCATCGACGCCGGAGACACCTTCCCTCCGGCGGAACTCGGCCACCACGTCGTCCACGCCCAGGCCGAAATGGTTCAGCAGCACCAGGGTGTGGAACCACACATCCGTCACTTCCCACACCAGATGCAGACGATCCCCGTCCTTGGCCGCCATGATGGCTTCCGCCGCCTCTTCCGCCACTTTCTTGCAAATGGCGTCCGTTCCCTTGGCGTACAGCCCGGAAACGTAGGACGAATCCGGATCGGCCTTCTTGCGCTCGACAAGGGTGGCGTTAACCCGATGCATTACTTCCAGATCGATCATTTGTAGATTTCCTTAGGGTCTTTCAAAACAGGTTCGCTTTCCTGCCAATGCCCGTCGTCCAGCGTGTGGAAGAAGCAACTGTGACGGCCGGTGTGGCAGGCGATGCCGCCAAGCTGCTCGACGGTCAGCAGGATCACGTCCTTGTCGCAGTCGGTGCGGATGTCCACCACCCGCTGCACATGGCCCGATTCCTCGCCCTTGAACCACAGCTTCCGACGCGAACGCGACCAATACACCGCGCGCCCGTCGCGGGCCGTGATCTCCAGGGCTTCCCGGTTCATCCACGCGAACATCAGTACATCCCCGGTGGCCGCTTCGCGGGCGATGACCGGCACCAGGCCGTGTTCGTCCCACACCACTTCGTTGAGCCATTTGGCGGATTTCATCACTCTTCCCTTGCCTGTCGGCGCCTGCCTCAGAGCCGCACCTCGATACCCCGGGCCCGCATGAACTCCTTGGCCTCCCGCACCGTATGCTCGCCGAAATGAAAGATGCTGGCGGCCAGCACCGCATCGGCTCTGCCCTGCTGAACGCCGTCGGCCAGATGGGCCAGATTGCCCACCCCGCCGCTGGCAATGACCGGAATCTCCACCGCCTCGGCCACCGCGCGCGTCAGGGCCAAATCGAAACCATTGCGCGTGCCGTCCCGGTCCATGCTGGTGAGCAGGATCTCCCCCGCCCCCAGGGACTGCATCCTGCGCGCCCACTCGATGGCATCCAGCCCGGTGGGGTTGCGCCCGCCGTGGGTGAACACCTCCCAGCGGCCATCCGCCACCTGCTTGGCGTCGATGGCCACCACGATGCACTGGGAGCCCACTTTGCCGGTGGCGTCCGCCACCAGTTGCGGATTATGGACCGCGGCGGTATTGATGCTGACCTTGTCCGCCCCGGCGTTGAGCAGCCGGCGCACATCCTCCACAGTGCGGATGCCGCCGCCGACCGTCAGGGGAATGAAGACCTGCTCCGCCACTTGCTCCACCACGTGGAGGATGATGTCCCGGTCGTCGGAACTGGCGGTGATGTCGAGAAAGGTAAGCTCGTCGGCACCTTGTTCGTCGTACCGGCGGGCAATCTCCACCGGATCGCCCGCATCGCGCAGGCCGACAAAGTTGATGCCCTTGACCACACGCCCCGCCTTCACATCCAGGCAGGGAATTATCCGTTTGGCAAGCATGATCGTCAGGTAGGGGCCGAAGCGCAGGCGGGCAGCACGGCCCGCCCCGCAAGCATTCAGGCCTCGCCTTGGCCCTCCAGCTCATCGGCCAGCGCCTGGCCGGCCTTGAAGTCCAGGGTGCCCTCGTAGATGGCGCGCCCGGTGATGGCCCCGGTGATGCCCTCGTCCTCCACCGCGCACAAGGCCCGCACATCTTCCAGGGTGGCAATGCCACCACTGGCGATCACGGGAATGCGCAGGGCGCGGGCCAGACGCACCGTGGCTTCGATATTCACGCCCGACAACATGCCGTCCCGGCCGATATCGGTGTAGATCACGCCCTCGACACCGTAGTCCTCGAACTTCTTGGCCAGGTCCACCACGTCGTGCCCGGTCATCTTGGACCAGCCGTCCGTCGCCACCTTGCCGTCCCGCGCGTCCAGCCCGACCATGATGTGGCCCGGGAAGGCGCCGCAGGCATCGTGCAGGAAGCCCGGATTCTTGACCGCGGCGGTGCCGATGATCACGTAGCTGATGCCATCGTCCAGATAGCGCTCGATGGTATCCAGGTCACGGATGCCGCCACCGAGCTGGATGGGCACATCCTCGCCCACGGCGGCAACGATGCGTTTGATGACTGGCTCGTTCTTGGGCTTGCCGGCCACCGCACCATTGAGGTCCACCAGGTGCAGGCGGCGCGCGCCCTGGGCGAGCCAGTGCTGGGCCATGGCCACCGGGTCTTCGGAAAACACAGTGGCGTCGTCCATGTCGCCTTGTTTTAGACGAACACAAGAGCCGTCCTTGAGGTCGATCGCGGGTATCAGCAGCATACGAGCAGGATCAAGGGAAAAACGGGTGGGGAAAGGGGACCGGACACTGCGTCAGGGATTCCAGCGGGTGAAGTTGGAAAGCAGCGTCAAGCCAGCGTGGGCGCTCTTTTCAGGATGAAACTGAACGGCAAAGATATTAGCTCGGGCTATGGCGCAGGTAAAGGCCAGCCCATATTCGGTCGTCGCGGCCACCAGGCCCGGTTCGGCGGGGCAGACGTAGTAACTGTGCACGAAGTAGAAGCGCTCGCCCTCGGCAATCCCCGCCCAGAGCGGATGGGCGCCTGACTGGCTGACCCGGTTCCACCCCATGTGCGGCACCTTCAGGCGGCTGCCATCCGGCGCCTCCATGCGCGCACGCGGGAAACGCTTCACCTCGCCGGCGAAGATGCCCAGTCCGGGCACATCGCCTTCTTCGCTGTGGGCGAACAGCATCTGCAGGCCAATGCAGATGCCAAGGAAAGGCTTGGTCGCCGCGGCCTCCACCACCGCCTGCTGCAGCCCCCGCGCACCCAGCTCGCGCATGCAGTCGGGCATGGCCCCCTGGCCGGGCACCACCACCCGGTCCGCCGCCAGCACCACCGCCGGATCGTGGGTGACCAGCACCCGGGTCCCGGCGGGGGCAACGTGTTCGATGGCCTTGGCAACGGAGCGCAGATTGCCCATGCCGTAGTCGACGATTGCGAGGGTCGTCATGTGGAAGATTCCGAAAACGGTAACCGGAGTAAGAAAACAGGTGCGGCGCTACAGGCTGCCCTTGGTGGAGGGCACAGTGCCCGCGGCCCGCGCATCGGGCGCAGCGGCCATGCGCAGCGCACGCCCGAATGCCTTGAAAATCGTTTCCACCTGATGGTGGGCGTTGCGGCCGCGCAGATTGTCGATGTGCAGTGTGACCAGCGCATGGTTGACGAAGCCCTGGAAGAACTCGAATACCAGCTCGGTATCGAAGCTGCCGATCATCGCCCGGGCGAACTCCGCCTCCAGCGTCAGCCCCGGCCGGCCGGAAAGATCGATCACCACCCGGGAGAGCGCCTCGTCCAGCGGCACATAGGCGTGCCCATAGCGGGTCAGCCCTTTCTTGTCGCCCACCGCCTTGGCAAATGCCTGCCCCAGGGTGATGCCCACATCCTCCACCGTGTGGTGGCCGTCGATGTGCAGATCCCCTTTGGCGTCCACCTCCAGATCCACCATGCCATGCCGGGCGATCTGGTCCAGCATGTGGTCGAAAAAGGGGATGCCGGTGGCGAGCACGGACTTGCCGCTGCCATCCAGATCCAGCTTGACGCGGATCTGGGTCTCCAGGGTGTTGCGGACGATCTCGATCTGACGCATGGGGCTAGGGATGTGGGCCATCACCCGCGGGATTGGGGGCAAGGCCGGGTGAAAACAGGGGCCATGATAACATCGCGTGCTCCCCATTGCGCCCAAGCCGACACCCATGAGCCGATTCTGGAGCCCGCTGGTCCACACGCTGACCCCCTATGTGCCGGGCGAGCAACCCAAGCTGGCCAATCTGGTCAAGCTCAACACCAACGAAAACCCCTACGGCCCCGCCCCCGAGGTGCTCACCGCCATCCGGGGCGAAGCCGCCGACAGCCTGCGCCTCTACCCGGACCCGAACGCGGACCGCCTCAAAGCCGCCATCGCCGCCTACCACGGCATCCCGCCGGGCCAGGTGTTCGTGGGCAACGGTTCGGACGAAGTGCTGGCCCACGCCTTCATGGGGCTGCTCAAGCAGCCGCGCCCCCTGTGGTTCCCCGACATCACCTACAGTTTCTACCCGGTGTACTGCGGCCTCTACGGGGTGGACTACGCGCTGGTGCCGCTGGCCGAGGATTTCTCCATCCGTGTCGATGACTACCTCGCCCCCGGCGAGGGCCCCGGCGCCATCATCTTCCCCAACCCCAACGCTCCCACCGGGCGGCTCCTGCCCCTGGCCGAAATCGAGCGCCTGCTCGCCAGCCGGCCGGACTGCCTGCTGGTGCTGGACGAAGCCTATGTGGACTTCGGCGGCGAATCCGCCATCCCCCTGGTCGCCCGCCACCCCAACCTGCTGGTGGTGCAAACGCTCTCCAAGTCCCGCTCCCTGGCCGGGCTGCGGGTGGGCTTCGCGGTCGGGCAGGCGGATCTGATCGAGGCACTGGAACGGGTCAAGAACAGCTTCAACTCCTACCCCCTCGACCGCCTCGCCATCGTCGGCGCCGCCGCCTCCTTCGAGGCCGACGGGTATTTCCGCGACACCTGCGCCCGGGTCGTGGCCAGCCGCGAATGGCTCGGCGCCGAACTCTCGGCGCTGGGCTTCGCCGTGCTGCCCTCCGCCGCCAACTTCGTCTTCGTCCGCCACCCGGGGCGGGACGCCGCCGAGCTGGCGGCAGCCCTGCGCAGCCGCGGCATCATCGTCCGCCACTTCCGCCTGCCCCGCATCGACCAGCACCTGCGCATCTCCATCGGCACCCGCGAGGAGTGCCAGGCCCTGGTGTCCGCGCTGCAGGAAATCCTCGCCTGAGGGCACACCCGGCGGCAACGCCGGACAGCGGGCCTAACGCGGCCAGAGGATCATCTGGGAGCAGCGGAACAGCGCCATGCCCGCCCCGCTCTCGCTGCTTACCCGGGCATCCCACACCTGGGTGGTGCGCCCCAGGTGCTCCGCCCGCGCCTCGCACAGGATGTAGCCCTCCCGCGCCGTACCCAGGAAGTTGCTCTTCAGCTCGATGGTGGTGAAGGAGCGGGCGCCCGCCGGCAGGTGCGCCACCGTGCCATAACCACAGGTGGTATCCGCCAGCCCGACCACCGTGGCCGCATGGAGAAAACCATTCGGCGCCATCAGGTCCGGCCGCACCCGCAGCCGGCTCGTCAGCCGCCCCTCCTCCAACGCCAGAATCTCCACCCCGATCAAGCCGGGAAAATGCCCCACCCCCCGCCGGTTCAGCAGATCAAGGGTGATCTCCGACCGCAGAAAGCCCGGGGTCGCGTGCTCGCTCATTGTGTCTTCCTTGGTTCTCGTTTCTGACACTGCATTCGCCTCGGCGGCGCTCAGTTGTCGGCATAGCCATCGCTCCAGGAGCGGGCGGGATCGTGATTGCGCAGATCGACGCCATGGTCCACCGCCGCCTTCATCGCCATGAGGACCGACACCCAGCCCGCAACCATCTCCCAGTGTATGGACGCATCCACTTGGCTGGCCACGAGCGACAGATCGGTCCCCCCTGCCCCGTCGCTGGCGAGGGAGAATTCCACCACCGTTCCGAAGTACTCAACCGCGAACAGCGAGGGCACCACGCGCTTCAGGATACGCCCCGCCCAGGGCGCGTAATTGAGGATGTGAAAGGTGACAACACCATCCACCTCCGGCGCCGCCTCGGCCCAATAGGCCGCGCGACCAGGGTCCGTGGCCAAGGCGGCGTAGACCCGCGCCGGAGGAGAGGCAAAGTGCATGCGCCAACGGATGACGCCAGGTTCGGCTTGAAAGGGCATAAAAGCCTCCCGATCAGATGGCTGTGGCACCCAAGGCCAGCAGCCTGTGGAACTTGCGTGGAGCCCTCCCCCCAGCCAAGCACGCTCCCCGGCCGCAGAGGGCCGCTCCCCCCGCTACCACAGCCGCCACCAAGGCTTCCTGGCGCCGGTGAGCCTGAACATATGGCAGACGGGCTTGACGTCCGTATTCCACGGACAAACCCCGAATCGGCTCACAAGCGCTTCATCAAGCATCCGGCTGGTGAGGAAATACTCCAGCACCTCAATCGCCGGCTCGCCCTGATAGAAGATCTTCTCCCGCTCGTCCTCCGGACCATCCTCATCCTCGAAATAATAGGGCGCCGCCAACCAACGCTTTTCGCTATCCAGTGGCTCGCCGAATTCAATCAACGGCGGCAACCCCGGAACATCCGTCGTCTGCAGCCTCGATCGGACTCTTTCACCCTTCTCCACCAAGGCGTAGCCGTAACTACCGCCCGAGTCATAGCGGCAAAAGACCATGAAAGAATCAGGGCATCCAAGCGCCTGGTGCGTGAATGCCACATCGGAAGCCGGCTTCTCCAGCAGACCCCACGCAATATCGTTGTTGCAGATAAAGCAAACCTCACCAAACACCAGCACCATCACATCAGCGTGGTCCCTGATATCGAACCCACCGGCAACAGGTTGCTCCACAGCAACAGCCTCTTCCCCGCACAACTTGGACACAAGAGCGCGGAAATCATCCACCGGGCGGGTGGGTTTGAATGCGATGCCGGCTAGAGTGGTTCCCA
>DAITAZ010000048.1:0-26774 GCA_036824045.1 Rhodocyclaceae bacterium | reverse complement strand
CGATGCGCTGGTAGCTGATGATGCCGAACAGCACCAGCACGCCGCTGAGCATCCAGGCCAGTACGTGGCGTTTGATCGAGAGTTCGGGGAGCGTCATGGCCGGCGGGTCCTTTGCGTGGGCGGGGCCGGAGCCTACTTGGCCTGGTTGGCCGGCGGGGGTTTGATGCTCACCGCCGCGCCATCGGTGAGGAACCCGGCGCCGTCAAGAGCCACCGTTTCGCCTCCCGCCAGGCCCTTGACGATCTCCACCCTGCCATCCTTCTTGCTGCCCGCCTGCACCACCGTCTGTTTGGCCTTGCCTTCGTGGATCACGTACACCACCTTGCCTGCGGGGCGCAGCACCACGCTTTGTTCCGGGACCAGCACCGCTTCCGGCTTCTGGCCGGTGACCACGGCGGCGTTGACCGTGCCGCCGGAGAGCAGCGAGCCATCGTTCTTTATCCGGACCAGCACATCGAGCGCACGGCTCGATTCGGCCAACACCGGCTTCACGTCCTCCACCACGCCCTCGGTCACCTTGCCGGGCGCCAGCGGCGAGCTCAGGCGTACGGGCTGGCCGGGGCGAATGCGGGGGGCGGCGGATTCCGGGTAGGGCAGATGGGCGCGCAACACCTGGTTGGACACCAGCCGGAAAAGCGGATCGCCCACTTTGACGTAGTCGCCCACCGAAACCACCTGAGTCTCGATGACGCCGTCCACCGGCGCCAGCGCCCGGGTGCGGGCCAGATTGTGGCGGCCGGCGTCGCCCCGCGCCTTGGCCGCCGCGAGCTGGGCCTGCAGGGCGTCCCGCTGGGCGCGCACGTCGTCCAGCCCGTTCTGGGAGATGAACCCCTTGGCAAGCAGGTTCTGCTGCCGTTCCACCAGGCGTTCCTGCTGGGCAAGCAGGGCTTCCAGGCGGCGTACTTCCGCCTCGTCGCTGCGGGTCTGGGCGGTGAAATCCGTGTTGTCCAGCTCCGCCAGCAACTGCCCCCGTTTCACCCGGTCACCCGTGCGCGCGAGCACCCGCGTCACGCGGCCAGCCACCTCGGCGCCAATCTTGGGGTCGATCAGCGCTTCCAGCGCGCCCACCGTCTCCTCGGTCACCTCCAGCGCTGCCCGCTGCGCCTGGACCGTGGTGATCAGCGTAGCCGGCGGGCCGGCGGGTTTTTTCTGCTCCTCGGCTTTGCCACAGGCAACAAGGAGGAGCAGCGCGGCGGCAAGCGGGGCGATTCGGGCGGGCGTGTACATGAGTGCGGTCCGGGTGCGGCTTTCGATGCGTAGGAATCAATGCGCCGTGCGCGCTATTGGCTGCGCAGGTCGTCAGCCGAGCAGGTGCTCGAGTGCGAAGAGGTTGGCCACCTGCTCGCGTTCGCGGATCAGGTGCACCGCTTCGCCGTCCACCATGACCTCGGCGGCGCGGGGCCGGGTGTTGTAGTTGGAGGCCATGGTCATCCCGTAGGCCCCGGCGGAGAGGATGGCCAGCAGGTCGCCCGGCTCCACCGCCAGTTCACGGTCGTGGCCCAGGAAATCGCCGGACTCGCAGATGGGGCCCACGACGTTGTATACGCTGCCGGGCACGCTGACCTGACGCGCGGGCAGCATGTCGTGGAAGGCGTCGTAGAGGGCCGGGCGGGCCAGGTCATTCATGGCTGCGTCAACGATGCAGAAATTTTTTTCCTCGCCGTGCTTGAGGTATTCGATGCGGGTGAGCAGCAGGCCCGCATTGCCGACCAGCGACCGCCCGGGTTCGAACATCACCTCTTCGCCGCGGCCCTCCATCCGGGCCAGCAGCGGTGCCAGGTATTGACGCGGTGGCAGCGGTTCCTCGTCCCGGTACCGCACGCCCAGCCCACCCCCGAAATCCACGTGCTGCAGGCGGATGCCTTCGGCGGCGAGTCGGTCCACCAGGCCCAGCACCTTGTCCGCCGCCTCGGCAATGGGGGCGGGGTCCAGCAACTGTGAGCCGATGTGGCAGCCGATGCCCCGCACAGCCACGTGGGCCATGCCCGCCGCACGGCGATACAGGGCGAGCGCCTCGTCAAAGGCGACGCCGAATTTGTTGCTTTTGAGGCCGGTGGAAATATAGGGATGAGTCTTGGGGTCCACGTCCGGATTGACCCGGAAGGCGATCGGTGCGCGCAGGCCCATCTCGCCGGCGATGCGGTTGATGCGGTCCAGTTCGGGCGCGGATTCGAGATTGAAGCAGCGGATGCCGGCCGCGAGTGCCTGGCGGATTTCGGCTTCGGTCTTGCCGACGCCGGAAAACACCACCTTGTCGGCGGAGCCGCCAGCGGCCAGCACCCGCGCCAGTTCGCCGCCGGAGACGATGTCAAAGCCGGCGCCCAGACGGGCGAAGACGTTGAGAATGGCCAGATTGGAATTGGCTTTGACCGCGTAGCACACCAGGGCGCGACGCCCCGCCAGGGCCTCCTGGTAGGCAGCAAAGGCATGGGTCAGCGCCGCGCGGGAATAGACGTAGGTGGGGGTGCCGAACCGCTCGGCGATCTGCGTCAGGGGGACGCCTTCCGCGCAAAGCTGGCCGTGACGGTAGGGGAAGAATTGGGTGGGGGTCATTGCGAACGGTCCTGGGAGGCGGGTTTGTTATCATCCCCGACAGTCGTGCGGGGCGCGCCCGCCGCCGGGGTGGGGGTGGAAGGCGCTTCGGTCCGGACGGGTACGACCGGCTTTTTGGGCAGGACAAGGCTGCCCTTGGTGCCGCAGCCACTGGCCAAGAGGGCGGCTGCCAGCAGCGCCGGGGGTAACGCACGGAATCGACCTTTAATTGCTTTCACCATGGATTGAACCCAGAGAGAGGCTGATCATGACGGACGCGGAATTCGACGCCCTTGCCGGCACCACCTTGCAGCGGCTGGAACAGGCACTGGATAGCTGTGATGCCGACCTGGACTACGAAGTTCAGCCCGGCGGGGTGCTGGAGCTGGAATTTGCCGATGGCAGCAAGATCATCGTCAACCGCCATGGCAGCGCCCGGGAAATCTGGGTGGCGGCGCGCTCCGGTGGTTTCCACTACCGGCCGGAGGGCAGCGGCGAGGCGCTGCGCTGGGTCAACACCCGGGACGGGGAAGAGTTGTTCGCGGCGCTCTCCCGCCTTGCCAGCCAGCAGGCCGGAGAGCCCATCACCCTGGGTTGAAGTGGCTGCCCGGCCCATCAGTTGCGGATGGGCTTGGGGGCAGACTCCTTCACCGGGGCCGGCATCGAGTCCCGGACCGGGGCAGGGGTTTGCGGGGCCGGGGCCGGGGCCGGTGCAGGCGCCGGGGCGGGCACGCGGGCAGGCGCGGGCGTGGCGGGCGGCGGTTCGACCCGCAGGGCCGGGTCCACCGGCGGATAGACTTCCTGCTTGGGCGGAGCCGGCGGCGGTGGGGGCGGAGGCGGCACGGCCTCCTGGTAGATCATCTCGGACGTGGCGCCTTTTTCGGTCGTCACGGTCACCGAGGACAGCCCCTCGGGAACGGCCAACTGGACCTCTGGCACGCCTTGCAGGGCCTTGGCCATGTACTGGATCCAGATGGGGAGTGCCGCCTGGCCCCCGGTTTCACCGTCGCCCAGTTTGCGCGGCTGGTCGAAGCCGATCCAGGAGATGGCCACCAGCCCGGGCTGATAGCCGCAGAACCAGGCATCCTGGTAATCATTGGTGGTGCCGGTCTTGCCCGCCAGATCATTGCGCTTGAGGCTGAGGGCCTTGGTGGCGGTGCCCTTGCGTACCACGTCGCGCATCATGCTGTCCATCAGGTAGGCATTGCGGGCGTCGATGACGCGCAGTGAATCATCCGGTGCCACGGGCGGATCCACCTTGGCGACCGTCGCGCCCCGGTTGTCGATGATCTCCTTCACCACATGGGGCTGGATGCGGTAGCCGCCGTTGGCGAACACCGCATAGGCCCCTGCCATCTGCCAGGGAGTGGCGGCGCCGGCGCCCAAGGCCATGGTCAGATAGGGCGGGTGCTTGGCCGCGTCGAACCCGAAGCGGGTGGCGTAGTCCTGGGCGAACTTGGTGCCGATGGACTTGAGCAGACGGATCGACACCATGTTCTTGGACTTGGTGAGCGCCGTGCGCATGGTGATCGGCCCGTCGTACTTGCCGTCGTAGTTCTTGGGCTCCCAGCTCTGGCTGCCGGTCTCGTCCGCGGGGAAGCTGATGGGGGAATCGTCGATCACGCTCGCAGGCGTGAAGCCCCGCTCCAGGGCAGCGGAGTAGATGAAGGGCTTGAAGCTGGAGCCAGGCTGGCGCCAGGCCTGGGTGACGTGGTTGAACTTGTTGCGGTAGTAGTCGAAGCCCCCTACCAGTGCCTTGACCTGGCCGTCGCTGGTGTTCACCGAGATCAGCGCGGCTTCTACATCCGGCATCTGTGAAATTTCCCAGCCCTTGTCGGTCTGGACCACCCGAATGATCGCACCCCGGCGGATCTGGCGGTTGACCGGCGCCTTGGCGTCCATCATCCGCGTGGCCAGCCGGAGCCCGTCGCCGCTGACGCGGATGGCTTCCCCGCGGCGGTAGGCCACGATCTGCCCGGTCTTGACCTCCAGCACGATGGCGGCCTGCAGTTCCTCGGAATCCGGGAAGTCGCTCAGCAGCTCATCGAGCCGTTCGTCCTGCTCCGAGCGGATGTCGCCCAGATCCACATAGCCTTCCGCCCCCCGGTAGCCGTGGCGGCGGTCGTACTCCATGACGCCCTTGCGCAGGGCAGCGTTGGCCGCCTTCTGATCTTTGCTCTGGATGGTGGTGACCACCGTGTAGCCGCGGGTGTAGGCGTCTTCCTTGAACTTTTCCACCGCAATCTGGCGCGCCATCTCCGCCACGTAATCGGCCCGCAGGCCGAATTCCCGGGTGTCCTGCTTGATGCGCAGCGAGGCTTCCACCGCTTCATCGTGCACGGCCTGGTTGATGAACCCCAGTTCCCGCATCCGCCGCAGCACGTAGAGCTGGCGCAGACGGGCCCGCTTGGGATTGGCCACGGGGTTGTAGGCCGAGGGTGCCTTGGGCAGGCCGGCGAGCATGGCGACTTCGGCGATGCTCAAGTCCTGCAAGGTTTTGCCGAAATAAATTTGCGCCGCCGTGCCGAAGCCGTAGGCACGCTGGCCCAGATAGATCTGGTTCACATAGAGCTCAAGGATCTCGTCCTTGGTCAGGTTGTTCTCGATCTTGAAGGCCAGCAGGACCTCATAAACCTTCCGGGTCAGCGTTTTCTCGCTGGACAGGAAGAAGTTGCGGGCCACCTGCATGGTGATGGTGCTGGCGCCCTGGCGCTTGCCGCCGGAAAAGACGTTGGCGGCCGCGGCGCGCAGCACGCCGACGGTATCCACGCCGCCGTGCTCGTAGAAGCGTTCGTCCTCGGCGGCCAGGATGGCTTGCTTCATCGGTACCGGCAGGTCGCGCACGCGCACGAACATGCGCCGCTCTTCGCCGAACTCGCCGATGAGCACGCCGTCGGCGGTGAGTACCCGCAGGGGCATGCGCGGCTGGTAGTCGGTGAGCGCCTCCAGCGAGGGCAGGTTGGGATAGGCGAAGACGGCGACGAGCCCGACCAGGGTGACGGCCAGCACGATGATGCCGGTGAGGAGGGCGATCGGGATGACCACCCAGCGGGAAGATTTGGTCAAGGCAGTCAGTCAGTTAAAGGGCAGCCGCGAATTATATGCGCAGGAGCGGGGGAGTTCCACGACCCGCTCGGTGAGGGCGGCCGCAGCGTCGGGGCCGGTTTGTTGAGAGGGGAAGGGAGCAGCTGTGGGCTTCAGTATCGATCTATCCGTTTTCAATCCGAAAGGCCGGCCGCTGATCGGCGTTGATGTTTCGCCCTCCGGGGTCAAGCTGGTGGAGCTGGCGGAGTCGGGGCGTGGTCGCTTCCGGCTGGAGCGCTACGCCATGGATACCTTGCCCCGGGATGCGGTCTCCGACGGCAATGTGGCCAACCTGGACGCGGTGGCCGACGCGATTCGCCGGTGCTGGAAGCGCCTGAGCACCACCACCCGCAATGCGGCCATGGCCGTACCCGCTTCGGCGGTGATCACCAAGAAGATCAGCGTACCGGCAGGGCAGCGGGAGCACGAGCTGGAGGCCCTGGTGGAATCCGAGGCCAACCAGTACATCCCCTTCGCGCTCGACGAGGTCAATCTGGACTTCCAGGTCGTGGGTGAGAGCGAGAGCGGGGAAGAGATGGAGGTGCTGATCGCCGCCTCGCGCAAGGACAAGGTGGAGGACCGGGTGGCCGCGGCGGAATCCGCCGGGCTCAAGCCGACGGTCATGGACGTGGAGTCTTACGCTGCCCTGGCGGCATTCGAACTGCTGGATCTGCCCTTGGACGGAATGGAGCCCCAGAACGCCCTGGTGGCGTACGTGGATGTGGGCTCCCAGGTCACCAGTGCCTCCATTCTCAAGGCCGGCCAGCCCATCTATTTCCGGGAGCAGAACTTCGGCGGCAACTTGCTGACCGACGAGGTCATGCGCAGCTACGGCATGGGCCTGGACGAGGCGGAGCAGGCCAAGCGCAGCGGAGACCTGCCGGACAACTACGAGCAGGAGTTGCTGCGCCCGTTCATGGAAAACCTGGGCGGTGAGGTGGCCCGGGCGCTCCAGTTCTTCTACTCCTCCACCCAATACAACCACGTGGATCTGATTGTGCTGGCGGGCGGCTGCGCTGCCATGCCGGGCGTGGACAAGGTGGTTCAGGGGCGGACCCAGGTGCCTACGGTCGTTGCCGATCCTTTCGCAAGGATGGAAGTGGCTTCCACGGTCAGGAAGACGGCGCTCAAGTCCGATGCCCCGGCCCTGATGGTGGCATGCGGGCTTGCGCTCAGGAGGTTTGACGAATGATACGGATCAATCTGCTCCCGCACCGGGAAGCCAAGCGCCGGGAGCGGCGCAGCCAGTTCTATGCCTTCTGTACCCTGACCCTGGTGGCGGCTGGCGCCATTGTGTTCGTCGGGCACACGGTGATTGATGGGTACGTGGAGGCCCAGGAGCGGCACAACGCCTTCCTCAAGCGGGAGATCGCCGCCCTGGACAAGGACATCGAGGAAATCAAACGGCTGAAGGACCAAACAGACGCCCTTTTGTCCCGCAAAAGGGTCATCGAAAACCTTCAAAGCAGCCGGGGCGAGGCCGTAAACCTCTTTAACGAATTGTCCCGGCAGATGCCGGACGGGGTGTATCTCAAATCCATCAGGCAGGCAGGTAGCCGTCTGACCATGGTCGGATACGCCCAGTCCAACGCCCGGGTTTCCACCCTGATGCGCAATCTGGAGGCGGTGCCGGCCCTCAATACGCCGGAACTGGTGGAGATCAAGGCGGTGACCATGGCCGGGCGGCGTCTGAACGAGTTCAACCTGAATGTCGGTCTGAACCGTGTCAAGCCGGAAACGGCGGGCAAGGGCGGAGGCGACAAACCCAAGCCGGAGGGCAAAAAGGCGTGAAGGCGGTCAAGCTGCGTAGCCTGCCCAGGTTCGACCTGGCAGCGATCCAGGAGGATTTTCGCGACCTGGATCCCAAGGATCCGGGTCGTTGGCCTTTGCTGCCGCGGGTGATCACCCTGCTGGGGCTTTTCGCCGCGTTGCTGGCTGCCGGCTGGTGGTTTGACTGGAGCGCCCAGCAGGAAGAACTGGAGCAGAAGCGGGCCCAGGAAACCAAGCTGCGCGAAGAGTGGGTGGAGAAGAAAAAGCAGGCGACCAACCTGGATGCGCACCGGCAGCAACTGGCCGAGATCGATCGCCAGTTTGGCGCCGTGCTGCGCCAACTGCCCAACAAGGCGGAGATGGAGGCGGTGCTGGTGGACATCAACCAGGCGGGACTCGGGCGGGGGCTACAGTTTGACCTGTTCAAACCCGGGCAGGAGGCCGTGCGCGAGTTCTACGCCGAGTTGCCCATTTCGCTGCGGGTCACCGGCTCGTACCACGACTTTGGCTTCTTTGCCGGGGATCTGGCGAAGCTGCCGCGGATCGTCTCCCTCGGGGACATGGTGGTGGAGAACCTGGCGGACGGACGCCTCAAGCTCGATGCGGTGGCCACCATCTACCGCTACCTGGATGACCAGGAGCTGGCCCGGCAGAAGAAGGACAAGGCAGCGAAAAATGCACCGAAATAACCACCTGATCGTACCCGTCCTGGCACTGTGCGCCGGTTTGGCGGGTTGCGGCGACGAGCCCCAGGAGGACCTGCGGGCGTGGATGGAGGTTCAGGCGCGGGACATGCGCGGAAGGGTGCAGCCGCTGCCCGAGATCAAGTTCGATCCTGTCAGCCACTACGAGGGCGAAAGCCGGACCGATCCGTTCGTCTCCAGCCGCATCGAACCGGAGAAGAAACCCTCCAGCGCCGCCAAGCCGGACATGAATCGACGCAAGGAGCCGCTGGAGAACTACCCCCTGGAGAGCATCCGCATGGTGGGAAGCCTGATTCGGGGCAATGAGCGGCAGGGACTGGTGCAAGTGGATAAAACAGTGTTCCAGGTGCGGGTGGGCAATCACCTGGGGCAAAACTACGGCGTAGTCACAGCGGTGACCGAGGGCGAAATCGTGCTCAAGGAAGTGGTGGAGGACGGCGCCGGAGAGTGGGCGGAGCGGGTATCCCGACTCATGCTCCAGGAAAAGCAGGAGGGCAAGAAGTGACGACATTCGGCATGGCTCGGGAGAGTCGGTTACACGGTCACCACTGGTTGGCCCTGATCATCCTGTGGTTCGGGCTGGCTGTGGTTGCCTGGGCGCAGCAAGGGGCCGGGGAGACCGCCGCGGGCCAGAACGTGCTCGAAGACGTCCAGATGACAGCGCAGAACGGCGGGCCGGTGTTGAAGGTGCGCTTTGCCAAGCCGCTGGCCGAGGCCCCGGGGGTGTTCACCATCGCCCAGCCGGCGCGCATTGCCTTTGACTTTGCCAACATGGGTTACGGGGCCAAGCCGGGCTCCAAGATGTTCAACGACGGCGACATTGTCAGTGCCAACATCGTCCAGGCGGGCGAACGCACCCGGCTGGTGCTCAATCTGCGGCGCATGGTGACCTACAGCACGCGCATCCAGGACCGCTTCCTTCTGGTGAGTTTTGGCACGCCGCCCAGTGTGGAGAATGCCAAGGCGCCACCCACCGCCAGCCATTTCGCCGAGCCCCGGCTGGGGGACGTGACGCATGCCGTGCGCAGCATCGACTTCCGCCGCGGCAAGGATGGCGATGGTCGGATCGTGGTCAGCCTGGGTGACCCGGGTACCGCTGTGGATGTGCGCCAGCAGGGTAGCGGCCTGGTGGTGGATTTGCTGCAAACGTCGGCACCCGAACACCTGCTGCGGCGGATGGACGTGACGGATTTCGGGACCCCCGTCACCACTTTCCAGACCGCCCGCAGTGGCAACAATGTGCGCATCACCCTGACGCCCAAGGGGTTGTGGGAGCACAACGCTTACCAGAGCGACAACCAGTTCGTGCTGGAGGTGAAGCCCGTTCAGGAGAATCCCAACAAGCTGGTGCAGGGTAGCCGTGGCGGCTACAGCGGCGAGAAGCTGTCCCTCAACTTCCAGAATGTGGATGTGCGGGCGGTGTTGCAGGTGATTGCCGATTTCACCAACTTCAACATCATCACCAGCGATACGGTCCAGGGCAACGTTACCCTGCGCCTCAAGGATGTGCCCTGGGATCAGGCTCTGGACATCATCCTCCAGGCCAAGGGGCTGGACATGCGCAAGAACGGCAACGTGATCTGGATTGCCCCGCGGGAAGAACTGGCGGTGAAGGAAAAGGCCGATCTGGAATCCCGCCAGCAGATTTCGGACCTGGAGCCCACCAAGACCGAAGCCTTCCAGCTCAACTACCAGCGGGCCGATGCGGTGCAGAAGTTGCTGACCGATGGCCAGCAGTCGGTGCTCTCCAAGCGCGGCAGCGTGGTGGTGGATCAGCGCACCAACAAGATCTTCGTGCGCGATATCGGCCTGCGGCTGGACGACGTGCGTCGCCTGATCGCCGAGATCGACGTGCCGGTGCGCCAGGTGCTGATCGAGGCCCGTATCGTCGAGGCTGAAGATACCTTCGCCAAGAGTCTCGGTGTGCGCCTCGGGCTCGGCTCCATCTTCAGCGGACAGACCGTGGATGGCTCCACCGTGCCCCGCCGGGTGCTGGGCGGAGGACTGGGGAGCACCAGCTATCAGGCCGGCCAGGTGGAAACCAAGCCTGACCTGTACAAGGACGGCATGAACGCGAACCTCCCGGCCTCGTCCCTGTCCGGCAAGCAGGCGGGGGCCATGTCCTTCATCCTCTACAACGCCAAGGGCACCCGCTTCCTGGATCTGGAACTGTCCGCCCTGGAAGCGGACGGACGCGGCAAGATCGTCT
The DNA here is from genome assembly GCA_036824045.1 of Rhodocyclaceae bacterium. GTDB lineage: Bacteria > Pseudomonadota > Gammaproteobacteria > Burkholderiales > Rhodocyclaceae > DAITAZ01. The sequence goes on along the minus strand of DAITAZ010000048.1, from coordinate 16,475 downwards.
CCAGCCCGCGTGTGGTGACGGCGGACGGCGTCGAGGCGCTGATCGAGCAGGGGGTGGAGATCCCGTACCAGCAGGCAACCAGTTCGGGCGCCACGGCCGTGTCCTTCCGCAAAGCCAACCTGTCGCTCAAGGTCAAGCCCAACATCACGCCGGACGGGCGCATCCTGATGGCGCTGGATGTAAGCAAGGATTCGCCCAATACCACCATCTCGACGGGTTCCGGCGTTGCCATCGACACCAAGCACATCAAGACCGAAGTGCTTATCGAAAACGGCGGCACGGTGGTGATCGGCGGCATCTACACCCAGGATGAGCGTTCCGTCACCACGAAGATTCCGTTCTTCGGCGATCTGCCCTACGTGGGCTTCCTGTTCAAGACGACGGAGCGCAAGAACAACAAGGGAGAACTGCTGGTGTTCGTCACGCCCAAGATCGTCACCGAGGCCCTCAACCTGCGCTGAAGCGTCGGCGGGGTTGCCATCATCGCGAGGGGCTGGCCATGGGCCAGCCCTTTTTGCGTGGACGAAATGGCCCGATGCGTGCGCGGAAAGGCTTGCTGGGCGGACCTGTTACAATCGCCGCCGTGAAAACCCATAACAACATCTACTTGGTCGGCATGATGGGGGCTGGCAAGACCACCATTGGCAAGCGTTTGGCGCAACGGCTGAAGATGCGCTTTGTCGATTGCGACCACGAAATCGAGGCGCGGGCCGGGGTCCGTATTCCCGTCATCTTCGAGATCGAAGGGGAAGCCGGGTTTCGCAAACGTGAAACCCAGACGCTGGAGGAGCTGACGACGGAATCCGGGCTCGTGCTGGCCACTGGCGGCGGCGCCATCCTCAACCCGGACAACCGCGCCCTTCTTGCCCGGCACGGGCTCGTCATCTATCTGCATGTGGAGCCCGAGCAACTGTGGCTCAGAACCCGCCACGACAAGAACCGGCCCCTGCTGCAGGTGGCCGATCCCCGTGCGCGGATCGCAGAACTCTATACCCTGCGCGACCCCCTGTATCGATCGGTGGCCGACTGGGTCGTGGAAGGCGGGCGTTTCACCGCGCTGGGCCTCGCCCGGCAACTGGAAAGGGATATCAAACAGCAATGCGTAGCCTGAGCGTCGCCCTCGGGGAGCGGAGTTACCCCATTCACATCGGCCAGGGGCTGCTGGCCCGGCCGGAATTGCTGCAGCCCCACCTGGGTGCGCGCCGTGCGGCGATCGTGACCAACGAGGTGGTGGCGCCGCTCTACCTGGGGCAGCTCACCCGCAGTCTCGAGCAGATCGGGGTGGAAGCTGTGCCGGTGGTCTTGCCCGACGGCGAGCAGTTCAAGGACTGGCCGACACTCAACCGTGTGTTCGATGCGCTGCTGGCCAGTCGTTGCGACCGGCGTACGCCCCTGATTGCCCTGGGCGGCGGGGTGGTGGGCGACATGACGGGCTTTGCCGCTGCCTGCTATCAACGCGGGGTCCCATTTGTGCAGGTGCCTACGACCTTGCTCTCCCAGGTGGATTCCTCGGTGGGGGGCAAGACGGCCATCAATCACCCGCTGGGCAAGAACATGATTGGTGCTTTCTACCAACCCAGGGTAGTGCTGGCCGATACGTCGACGCTGAACACCCTGCCTGACCGGGAGCTAAAGGCTGGTCTGGCCGAGGTGATCAAGTATGGGCTGATCCGCGATCTGCCCTTCTTCGAGTGGCTGGAAGCCAACATCGAAGCCTTGCTCGCGCGGGACCCGGAGGCACTGGCCCACGCCATCGAGCGCTCATGCCAGAACAAGGCGGACGTGGTGGCGGCCGACGAGACCGAGCAGGGGGAGCGTGCCACCCTCAACCTGGGACACACTTTTGGCCACGCCATCGAGACGGGCATGGGCTACGGCGAATGGTTGCATGGCGAGGCGGTGGCCGCCGGCACCATGATGGCTGTCTCGCTTTCCCGCAGCATGGGCTGGCTGGACGCGTGTGCCGTGGGGCGCGTAGGTGACTTGTTCCGGCGCGCCGGATTGCCTGTTGTCGGCCCCGCCTTGGGCAGCGAGCGTTACGTTGAACTGATGTGGCACGACAAGAAGGTGGCAGCAGGCAAGATGCGTCTCATCCTGCTGGAGAAGATCGGTCGCGCGGTGATTTTCGGCGACGCCCCGGAATCGGCTATTCGTGCAGCCATCGACGGGTGCTGTGGTGCCTGAGCTGGCCGTCTATGCGGTCAGTGAGCACAACTCCCGTAAGCGCCGCTTTCAGGAACCCGCTCCGCAGGAGCGCTCCGAGTTCCAGCGGGACCGGGACCGGATCGTTCACTCCACCGCTTTTCGTCGGCTCGAGTACAAGACCCAGGTCTTCGTAAACCACGAGGGTGATCTGTTCCGGACCCGCCTCACCCACTCCATCGAGGTGGCGCAGATTGCCCGGGCCATCGCCCGCTCGCTTCACCTCAACGAGGATCTGGCCGAAGCAGTCGCCCTTGCCCATGATCTCGGGCACACTCCTTTTGGGCATGCGGGGCAGGATGCACTGAATGGGTGCATGAAGGGACACGGTGGGTTCGAGCACAACCTCCAGTCCCTGCGCATCGTGGATGCGCTGGAAGAGCGCTACGGCCAGTTCGACGGCCTCAACCTGATGTACGAAACCCGCGAGGGCATCCTCAAACACTGTTCGCCTCGGGATGCCCGCTCGCTGGGGGAACTCGGTGAGCGTTTTCTGAAGCGACTGCAGCCTTCGCTGGAAGCTCAGGTGTGCAACTTGGCCGACGAAATTGCCTACAACAACCACGACGTGGATGACGGGTTGCGCTCCGGACTGTTAGTGCTGGAACAACTGGAGCAGGTGGATGCCTTCGCCCGGCCGGCGGCCGAGGTGCGCCGCGTGTTTCCGGGCATTGCCGGGCGCCGGCTCATACACGAAACCGTTCGGCGCATGATTCACGCCCAGGTGTCGGATCTCATCATGGAGACTCGCCGCCGTATTGCTGCGGCCGCCCCGGCCTCCCTGGACGATGTGCGCGCCGCCGGGCCCCTGGTGGGCTTCTCCCCCGGGATGCGGAGCGAGCAGCAAGTCCTCAAGGAGTTCCTCCGCGAGAACCTTTACTGGCACTATCAAGTGCTGCGGATGATGGAAAAGGCCAAGCGGATCATCAAGGAACTGTTTGAGACCTTCATGGCCGAGCCCCGCCTGCTGCCGCCCCAGTACCACGCTCGCGCCGGGGCTGACAAACCCCGCGCCATCGCCGACTACATCGCCGGCATGACTGACCGCTACGCCATGCGTGAGCACCGTCGCCTGTTCGCCGTCGAGGACATCTAGCGTCGTTCCGGGCTCGGTTGCCGGGCCTTGGCACCGATATTGCTTTTGTTGCTCTGGGCCTGTCACGGGGCGCCGTGATTCAGCTCGGGGCCGACGGGTCAACTTGAGTCAGAGGGGCGATGCAGGTATATTTTCACGTTCGCCTAATTGTGACAAAAGTCCGGGTTGTCCGGTTTTCCGCCGTGTGCGGACCAGATGGCCGGGTTGCTGACGCCTTGACGGGCGGGTGCCGGAGTGCCTGAAGGCTCCGGCTTTTTGACGGCCATAGCCTGCCAGCCGGGGTGGCCGGGTGTGCTGGGATTCGCGGGAATTCCCGGTTTTGTTGTGTTCTGCGAGGAAGAGCGAGATGGTGCTCCCCCTGAGACAAGGTCTCTACGATCCGGCCAACGAGCATGACGCCTGTGGCGTTGGTTTCGTTGCGAACATCAAGAACAAGAAGAGTCACGCCATTATTGAGCAGGGGCTGCAGATTCTTAAGAATCTCGACCATCGGGGCGCCACCGGCTATGACCCGCTGCTCGGCGATGGCGCGGGTATTCTCATCCAGTTGCCGGATACCTTCCTCCGGGCCGAAGCCGCCCAGGTCGGCATCGAACTGCCGGAAGTGGGTGCCTACGCGTGCGGATGCGTGTTTCTGCCCCAGTCCGTCAATGGCCGTCTGGCGTGTGAATCCATCGTTGCCCGGGTTATCCACGAAGAGGGGCAAGTGTTTCTGGGCTGGCGGGACGTCCCTCGGGACAGTTCCGGTCTGGCCGCCGCCGCACGCGCCATCGAGCCGGTGACGCGTCACGTCTTCATCGCCAAGGGATCTGCCTGTGCGGACCAGGCTGCCTTCGAGCGCAAGCTGTTCGTGATCCGCAAGCGCATCGAGCATGCGGTGGCTGCGCTGAAGCTTGAGGATGGCCGCCAGTTCTACATTCCGTCCCTGTCGTCCCGTACGCTGCTGTACAAGGGCATGCTACTGGCCCATCAGGTGGGCGAGTACTACCTTGATCTCCAGGATCCGCGCATCGAATCTGCGCTGGCTTTGGTGCACCAGCGCTTTTCTACCAATACCTTCCCCACCTGGGATCTGGCTCACCCCTTCCGCATGATCGCCCACAATGGCGAGATCAATACCGTTCGCGGCAACGTGAACTGGATGAAGGCGCGGCAGAAGGCTACGGATTCCTCGCTGCTGGGGGCCGATCTGGACAAGCTGTGGCCGCTCATCGCGGAAGGCCAGTCTGATTCCGCATGCTTTGACAACGCTCTGGAGTTGCTGGTGATGGGGGGCTATTCCCTGTCCCACGCGATGATGCTGCTGATCCCCGAGGCCTGGGCGGGCAATCCGCTGATGGACGAAGGTCGCCGGGCGTTCTACGAGTTTCACGCGGCAGTGATGGAGCCGTGGGATGGCCCCGCCGCTGTGGCTTTCACCGATGGTCGGCAGATTGGCGCAACGCTCGATCGCAACGGCCTGCGCCCGGCCCGCTTCCTGGTCACCGACGATGACCTGGTGGTGATGGCTTCGGAGATGGGGGTGCTGCCCATTGCCGAGGAGCGCATCGTCAAGAAGTGGCGGCTGCAGCCGGGCAAGATGTTCCTGATCGACATGGAGCAGGGGCGCATCATCGACGATGGTGAATTGAAGCGGGCCATTTCTTCGTCCGAGCCCTATCACCAGTGGATCGAGGAATCCCGCATCTTCCTGAACAGCCTGCCGGAAGCCCCGGCGGTGCCGGCTGGAGAGCCTTCTCTCCTGGATGCCCAGCAGGCCTTCGGCTACACCCAGGAGGACCTGAAGTTCATCCTCCAGCCCATGGCAGCTGCCGGCGAGGAGGCGACGGGATCCATGGGTAACGATAGTGCGTTGCCCGTGCTGTCCGCCAAGAACAAACCGCTGTACGTTTATTTCAAGCAGCTCTTCGCCCAGGTGACGAATCCCCCGATCGACCCGATTCGGGAAGAGATCGTGATGTCGCTGACGTCCTTCATCGGGCCGAAGCCGAATCTCCTGGGTATCTCCAATCCGGATGAGGCGATCACCCCCCGGCTGGAAGTGCCCAATCCGGTGCTGGCGCCCGAAGACATGGCGCGTTTGCGCGACATCGACCGCCTGACGGGAGGCAAGTTCAAGTCCTTGGTGCTCGATATCACCTACCCGGTGGCCGAAGGCGCAGTGGGATGCAAGCTGGCGCTGGACCGTCTGCAGGAGGCTGCCGAGCAGTCCGTGGCCGATGGCTACAATGTGATCATCCTTTCCGACCGCGGCGTGTGCCGGGAGCGGGTAGCCGTACCGGCATTGCTGGCCTGTTCGGCGGTGCATCATCATCTGGTGACCAAGGGGCTGCGCACCTCCACCGGGTTGGTGGTGGATTCCGGCTCGGTCCGGGAGGTTCATCACTTCGCATTGTTGGCCGGCTATGGCGCAGAGGCCGTCTGTCCCTGGCTGACCTTCGATACCCTCAGTGCCATGGGGCCGATGTTGCCCGCGGGTGTCTCCGCCAAGGAAGCCCACAAGCGTTTCACCAAGGCTGTTTGCAAGGGGCTGAACAAGGTGATGTCCAAGATGGGCATTTCCACCTACCAGTCCTACTGCGGCGCCCAGATTTTCGAGGCGATCGGCCTCAACTCCGAATTCGTCGCGCGCTACTTTACCGGCACGCCCACCCAGGTGGAGGGCATCGGCTTGGCCGAGGTGGCGATTGAAGCCCTGCGTACCCATCTGGGCGCGTTTGGGGACGATCCGGTGCTGGCGAGCGATCTGGATGCGGGCGGGGAGTACGCTTTCCGCATCCGTGGCGAAGACCATATGTGGACGCCGGATTCCATCGCCAAGCTCCAGCATGCCACGCGCTCGGGCAAGTTCGACACCTACAAGGAGTACGCTCGCCTGATCAATGATCAGAGCAAGCGTCACCTGACCTTGCGCGGCCTGTTTGAAGTCAAGCCGGCCGGGCCGCCCGTGTCGCTGGATGAGGTCGAACCGGCCAAGGAAATCGTCAAGCGCTTTGCCACCGGGGCCATGTCGCTGGGCTCCATCTCCACCGAGGCCCATACCACGCTGGCAATTGCCATGAACCGGATCGGAGGGAAGTCCAACACCGGGGAAGGTGGTGAGGACCCGGTGCGCTTCCAGCCGGTCAAGGAGGATACGACCCTCTCCGGGCTGATCGGCACCTCCCGCGTGGTGGCGGACATTCCGCTGAAGGCGGGTGATTCCCTGCGCTCCAAGATCAAGCAGGTGGCCTCCGGTCGTTTCGGTGTGACCGCCGAATATCTGGCCAATTCTGACCAGATCCAGATCAAGATGGCACAGGGCGCCAAGCCTGGCGAAGGAGGCCAGTTGCCCGGGCACAAGGTGTCCGAGTACATCGGCTTCCTGCGGCACTCGGTGCCGGGCGTGGGTCTGATCTCCCCGCCGCCCCATCACGACATCTACTCCATTGAAGACCTGGCCCAGCTCATTCATGACCTGAAGAACGCCAACCCGTCTTCCTCCATCTCCGTCAAGCTGGTGTCGGAAATCGGGGTGGGAACGGTGGCCGCCGGGGTGTCCAAGGCCAAGGCCGACCATCTGGTCATCGCCGGTCACGATGGCGGCACCGGGGCATCGCCCATATCCTCCATCAAGCACGCGGGCACGCCGTGGGAACTGGGGCTGGCCGAGACTCAGCAGACTCTCGTGCTTAACCGGCTGCGGGGCCGTATCCGTGTTCAGGCTGATGGCCAGATGAAGACGGGTCGGGACGTGCTCATTGCGGCGCTGCTGGGTGCTGACGAGGTGGGTTTCGCCACGGCCCCGCTGGTGGTCGAGGGCTGCATCATGATGCGCAAGTGTCACCTCAACACCTGCCCCGTGGGGGTGGCCACCCAGGACCCCGAGCTGCGCCGCCGCTTTACCGGCCAGCCCGAACATGTGGTGAACTACTTCTTCTTCGTGGCCGAAGAACTGCGCGAGTACATGGCTCAGATGGGCATTCGCCGTTACGACGAACTGGTGGGTCGGGCGGATCTGCTGGACATGCGCCAGGGCGTGGAGCACTGGAAGGCCAAGGGTTTGGATTTCTCCCGCATCTTCCACATGCCGGCAGTACCCGACGGGGTGGAGCGGCTGCACGCCGAGGAGCAGGACCACGGCCTGGCAAGGTCCCTGGACCACAAGCTGATCGCTGCTGCCCAGCCTGCACTGGAGCGGCGCGAGCGGGTGATCATTGAAAGCGACATCTGCAACGTGAACCGCACCTGCGGCACCATGCTCGCCAATCAGGTGGCTTCCCGTTATGGCCACGCTGGCTTGGCGGACGACACCATCCAGGTCAAGCTGCGCGGAACGGCGGGGCAGAGTTTCGGTGCCTTCCTGGCCCGGGGCATCACCCTGGAGCTGACCGGAGAAGGCAACGACTATGTGGGCAAGGGGCTGTCGGGGGGCAAGATCATTGTCAAGCCCGGCGCGGGCTTCCGTGGCCGTCCCGAGGAAAACATCATCATTGGCAACACCGTGCTCTATGGTGCGGTGGAGGGTGAGTGCTACTTCCGCGGTGTAGGTGGAGAGCGCTTCGCGGTGCGCAACTCCGGTGCCACGGCAGTGGTGGAAGGCACGGGAGACCACGGCTGCGAATACATGACCGGTGGTACCGTCGTAGTGCTCGGGCAGACAGGGCGCAACTTTGCGGCCGGGATGTCCGGCGGAGTGGCTTACGTCTATGACGAAGATGGCTCCTTCGCCAAGCGCTGCAACATGGCCATGGTGGAACTGGAAGCCCTGCCCGAGGAAGAGGTCCACAGCGAAACCGGCGAACTGGAGAGCAGCGGTCGTGTGGACATCAACCACCTGACCATGGCGGACGAAGCGATTCTCAAGACCCTGATCGGCAAGCATCTGCACTACACCGGTTCTGACCGGGCGAAGATGATGCTCGACAACTGGGTCAAATACCGTACGCGCTTCGTCAAGGTGATGCCTAACGAATATCGCCGGGCCCTGCGGGAGATGGCCGGCAAACAGCAGAACGAACTGCAAGCTGCTTGAGGGATAGAAGATGGGAAAGCCAACCGGTTTCATGGAGTTCGAGCGCCTGTCGGAGGCTTCGCTCTCCGTTGAGGAGCGTCTGGGCAACTACAAGGAGTTCGTGCTCCATCTGTCCGATGACGAGGCGAAAGTCCAGGGTGCGCGCTGCATGGACTGCGGTATTCCGTTCTGCAACAACGGTTGCCCGGTCAACAACATCATTCCCGACTTCAACGACCTGGTGTACCGCCAGGACTGGAAGAAGGCGATCGAAGTCCTGCACTCGACCAACAACTTCCCCGAGTTCACGGGACGGATCTGCCCTGCGCCCTGTGAGGAAGCATGCACGCTCAACATCAACAGCGCGCCGGTAGGCATCAAGTCCATTGAGCACGCCATCATCGACAAGGCGTGGGAGCTGGGCTACGTGCAGCCCCAGCCGCCGAAGGTGAAAAGCGGGAAGAACGTCGCTGTGGTGGGCTCCGGCCCCGCGGGTTTGGCTGCTGCGCAGCAGTTGGCCCGTGCTGGCCATGACGTGACAGTGTTCGAAAAGAACGACCGGGTCGGGGGGCTGCTCCGTTACGGCATTCCGGATTTCAAGCTGGAAAAGTGGTTGATCGATCGCCGGGCCGAGCAGATGCAGGCTGAGGGCGTGACCTTCCGGACCGGCGTGTGCGTTGGCTCGGGTGACTTGCCCGCGGGTGTCAAGAATTACGGCGGCGAAACGCTGGCCGCCGCGGATGTGCTGGCAAGCTTCGATGCCGTGGTGCTGGCGGGCGGTTCCGAAACCCCCCGCGATCTGCCTGTTCCCGGGCGCGATCTCGAAGGCGTGTATTTCGCGCTGGAGTTCCTGATTCCCCAGAACAAGGAGGTGGCCGGGGACGCACGGAACCCCATCCGTGCCGACGGCATGGATGTGGTGGTGATCGGTGGCGGAGATACCGGTTCAGACTGTGTCGGCACCAGCTATCGCCATGGCGCCCGCTCCGTCACCCAGTTCGAATTGTTGCCGCAGCCGCCGGAGCAGGAAGACAAGCCGCTGACCTGGCCGTACTGGCCGATCCGCCTGCGTACCTCGTCCTCCCACAAGGAAGGCGATACACGGCGCGAGTACGCCATCGCCACCAAGGAGTTTGTGGGTGAGAACGGCAAGCTCACCGGCGTCAAGACCGTGCGTCTGGAATGGGCAGGGGGCAAGATGGTCGAGGTTCCGGGATCGGAGGAGTTCTTCCCTGCGGGGCGGGCGTTTCTGGCCATGGGGTTCACCAACCCGGTGTCTTCGGTCCTGGGCGCGTTCGGGGTTGACAAGGATCCCCGCGGCAATGCGCGCGCCAGCACCGACGGTGTCGGCTGCTATGCGACCAACGTGCCGAAGGTGTTCGCCGCCGGTGACATGCGCCGCGGGCAATCGCTGGTGGTGTGGGCCATCCGGGAAGGCCGGCAGTGCGCCCGGGAAGTGGACGCTTTCCTGATGGGAGCGACGAGCCTGCCGCGCTGACTCTTGCCGTGAGGATCGGTTGAAAGAAGGGGTGGCTGTGGCCATCCCTTTTTGTTTAACGGTCAAGCGCCTCCTTGAATCCGCCGATATGGTGGTCGCGGGTATGTTTTTCCGGGGGTTCCGTCGAAACCGGCATTTTCAGTTTGCTGCTTGCCGGGTTTGCGGCTTGTCGCAGGAGTGTGAGTGCCGTCTTGCCCCGTGGCTGGCGTTGGCGGGGACTTTTCCGATCTAGCGAAATTGTGCATGGAGGTGGTTCGAGCCCCCATGCTAAAATTTCCCGATAAATTCTTTTTGCATAATGCCGATCCCTATGAAAGTCATCGTTCTCGCAGCCGGTCAGGGCAAACGCATGCGGTCTGTCTTGCCCAAGGTGCTGCAGCCGCTGGCGGGTAAACCGCTCTTGGGCCATGTTCTGGCTACGGCGCGGGCTTTGGAGCCCAGCCGTATCTGTGTTGTCTATGGCCATGGCGGGGAGAAGGTGCGTGAGGCGTTTCCCCAGCCCGACCTTGCCTGGGCGCTTCAGGAGCCGCAGCTTGGCACCGGGCACGCCGTGCAGCAGGCGCTGCCCCAGCTGGAAGGCGAGGGGATGGCGCTTGTGCTCTATGGGGACGTTCCGCTGATTGCCACCGACACCCTCCGGCGACTGCTGGCAGCTGCGGGGGACAGTGGTTTCGCGCTGCTGACCGAATTCCTCGATGACCCCCATGGCTACGGCCGCATTGTGCGGGACGAGGCGGGGCGGGTGCGCTGTATCGTTGAGGAAAAGGACGCCACGGAAAGCCAACGCACCATTCGTGAGGTCAATACGGGCATCCTGGCTGCTCCGTTGGCCGCGCTTCGGCGCTGGCTGGGACAGATCGGCAACAACAATGCCCAAGGGGAGTACTACCTGACCGACATTGTCGGCCTGGCCGTGGGCGAAGGGCTGGAGATTGCCACCACCCAGCCTGCGGCCCATCGGGAGACCTTGGGTGTGAATAGCAAGGTGCAGCTGGCAGAACTCGAGCGCTTGCACCAGCGCGCCATCGCCCAGAACCTGCTGGAGGCCGGTGTGACCTTGATCGACCCCGCCCGCATTGATGTGCGGGGGGAGTTGATCTGTGGCCGGGATGTGGAAATCGATGTGGGCTGCGTGTTTGAGGGCCGGGTTGAATTGGGTGACGGTGTTCGGATCAGCGCTCATTGCGTGCTCAAGAACGTCTCCATTGGCGCTGGCAGCCGGTTGCAGCCCTTCTGTCACCTGGAGGACGCGCGGGTTGGGGCGGGCGGGCAACTCGGGCCCTATGCCCGTCTGCGTCCTGGAACGGTACTGGCCGAAGATGTGCACATCGGCAACTTCGTGGAGGTCAAGAATTCCACCATCGCCGCGCATTCCAAGGCCAACCATCTCGCCTATGTGGGCGACGCCGTTGTCGGGCAAAGGGTAAACATCGGCGCCGGCACCATCACCTGCAACTACGATGGCGCCAACAAACACCAGACCGTGATCGAAGACGACGTCTTCATCGGCTCCGATACCCAGCTTGTGGCACCGGTCCGGGTGGGCAAGGGGGCTACGCTGGGTGCGGGCACCACGCTGACTCGGGACGCACCGGCGGGAGAGCTCACCGTTTCCCGGGCCAAGCAGCTCTCGTTGGCGGGCTGGAAGCGCCCGGTCAAGATCAAGAAATGAACATCCCGGCCGCGCTCATGGGGCGTGGCAGGGGCAAACATCCGTTTTCCCAGAATCGAGGTAATGCCGAATGTGCGGAATCGTTGCAGCCATTGATCAAGGCAATGTGGTCCCCATCCTGCTCGAGGGCCTGCGCAAGCTCGAATACCGCGGGTACGATTCCGCCGGGCTGGCGGTGCTCAACGGCGCGCTTTCCCGGGTCCGCGCCGTCGGCCGGGTGGCCGAGCTGGAGGCCCAGTCCGAAGGGCTGGATGCACCCGTTGGTATCGCCCATACCCGTTGGGCAACCCACGGTGTCCCGTCCGAGCGCAATGCCCATCCCCACATCAGTGCGGGGTTGGCAGTGGTGCACAACGGCATCATCGAAAACTACGCCGAGCTTAAGACCACGCTGATCGCAGCCGGCTACGCCTTCACATCGGAGACCGATACGGAGGTCATCGCCCACCTGATCCATGCCAAGCGGCAGGAGACTCCGGATCTCGTGGCCGCGGTTCGCGCCTGCCTGGCCGAACTGGTGGGTGCCTACGCCATTGCCGTGGTCGCACAGGACGATCCGGAGCGTGTCATCGTTGCCCGTCAGGGGTCGCCGCTGGTGCTGGGCGCGGGTGAGGGCGGCAACTACGCCGCATCCGATGCTTCGGCCCTGCTCCAGGTCACCCGCCGGATGATCTATCTCGAAGATGGCGACGTGGCAGAGTTGTCCCGCACGGGCATCCGCCTCATGCGCATAGACGGCACTCCGGTGGAGCGGCCCGAGCAGCTTTCGTCGCTGTCCGCCGACGCGGTGGAACTGGGCAAGTTCCGTCACTACATGCAGAAGGAAATCTTCGAGCAGCCCCGCGCTTTGGGCGATACGCTGGAAATGGTCAGTGGCGCTAGTTCCATCACGCCCGAGATCTTTGGCGCTGAAGCGCGCCAAGTCCTTGACGGTGTGGGGCGCGTCCTCATCTTGGCCTGCGGCACCAGTTTCCACGCCGGTCTGGTTGCCCGCTACTGGATCGAGCAAATGGCGGGTCTGCCGTGCAGCGTGGAGATTGCCTCCGAATACCGCTACCGCACGTCCGTGCCGGAGGCCGACAGCCTCGTGGTTGTCATCTCCCAGTCCGGCGAGACGGCCGACACTCTCGCCGCGCTCAAGCACGCCAAGGCCCTGGGCATGTTCCGTACGCTGGCCATCTGCAACGTGCCGGAATCCGCCATCGTCCGCGAATCCAAGCTTCGTTTCATTACCCGTGCAGGTCCCGAGATTGGTGTGGCCTCCACCAAGGCATTCACCACTCAGCTTGCCGCCCTGGCACTGCTCACCCTCACCCTCGCCAAGAGCCAGGGCCGCCTCCCTGCGGATGAGGAAACTGCCCAACTCGCAGCGTTGCGCCACTTGCCCGTCGCCGTTGCCCGCGTTCTCTGCCTGGAGCCCGAAATCGAGGAGTGGGCCCAGCGCTTTGCCATGAAGCACCATGCTCTGTTCCTCGGCCGGGGCATGCACTACCCCATTGCCCTCGAAGGCGCCCTCAAGCTCAAGGAAATCTCTTACATCCATGCCGAGGCCTACCCGGCGGGCGAACTGAAGCATGGCCCCTTGGCGCTTGTGGACACGGAAATGCCCGTCATCGCGGTTGCACCCGCCGATGCCCTGCTGGAAAAGCTCAAATCCAACCTGCAGGAGGTCAAGGCCCGAGGGGGAGAGCTCTACGTGTTTGCTGACGCCGGCAGCGAGATCCCCGAGTCGGAAGGTGTGCACATCCTGCACATGCCGGAGCACTACGGTTTGTTGTCTCCCGTGCTGCACGTCATCCCTCTGCAACTCCTCTCCTACCATGCAGCGCTGGTCAAAGGTACTGACGTCGACAAACCCCGCAACCTCGCCAAATCTGTCACGGTGGAATAGCCTGGTTTGTTGAGCCGTCAGCAGAGGGCCGCGATGCGGCCCTCCGTCTTTCGGGGGCAGGCAGGTGGGTGTTCGACTTCTGGCCGTCGCTCGACCGGACGCAAGCCCTGGGGCCCTGAATCACGTTGGCGCTGTGGCGCACCGATCCCGATTCAGAACAATCCGTCTGGTGTGAGTCTCAGTCCGAAAGAAATCCACCGGCTGTCCCGGGGGCCGGCGAACTGTTGACCAACGGTCGCGTCGATCTGCACACGATCCGGGATGAGCGCGTATCGCGCACCCACCTGCCAATAGGGTTTGGCGGTGTTGTCACCGAAGGCTTCGGCGATGGCGAGGATGCGCGTTGTGGCACGGTACTCGCTGCCCAGGCCCCAGGTGGACTTGGAGGTGCCGCTGGCGCGGTCGCGCAGCCAGCCTAAGTTGGTGTGTAGTACAAGTCGCTCGCCATTGAGGGCGAAGGAGACGGGTACGTAGGCATAGGTGTTGCCCAGCAGATTCGGCCCGGGGTTGACCTCCGGGTGGCGGACGGTCCCGACGGCGAGGCCCCAGCCCCAGCCGTCGGGCTCCAGGGGCCGGAACAAGGTCTTGGCCTGGAACACATAGTCGTAGGTGGCGGGCAGGTTGTCTGCATGGGCGCGGCCGGTACCCAGTGTGAATTCCAGGTTGCCCTGCGGATTGCACGCAGGCAGGGCCCATATCTCGTTGCCGCTGCGATAGGTGCGTACCCAACTCTCAAGCTGACAGCTTCTGGCGGTGGTCAGGCGCGCATCATCGGTGACAAAAGGGCGGGCGGCCCAGCCGAGGGGGGGCAGGCATGCGCTGGTCAGGAGCGCAATCAGGGCGGGAAAGGCTTTCATGAGCCGAGTGTATTGCCGGAATATTGCGGGATCTTGTCGTGCCGATTGCGCGCGGCACGGGGCCATTTTCCCCTGTGCCAATGCAGGGGGCGTGTGGCGTCCAGACTCGCCGTTGGAGGTATCCGGTGTGGCGCGTTTCCAGGCCCGGCCTCCACGGCTGATGAGAACGAGGTGAGGCTTCAGGATGGCGAAGAAATTTCCTCTGCACCCCAAGCACCCGGAGCGGATTTGCTGGGGCTGTGACCAATACTGCCCTGTGGGCGACCTGCGTTGTGGAAACGGCTCGGGCCGGACCCAGCATCCGGCAGAGTTGCTCGGGGAGGATTGGTATCTGTTTGGCGACTGGGACTTGGCGCCCGAGGAGGATGTGGCGTCTTCCCCGGACTCCGGCGCGCAGGGCTGAGCCGCTTCGCTACCGTCGTAGCCACCATCCCATCCAGCGGGTGAGCCGGGGCATGATCACATAAGCCATGAGCACTGCCACGAGCGCCGTGATCACAGCGGTGCGCAGGAGAAAGGGCAGGAAGTCCAGCCGTGGTGCCACAAAGGTGAGCAATGCCGCCACAGTGGGGAATATGCCCAGCCAGCTCACGACCGTCATCCGCCAGCGTGGCGGCGGCTTGGCCACGGGCAGGGCCGCGGGGCCAAACCAGGCGTCCAGCCCGTGCAGCAACTGGTATTCGGGCGGGCCGTCGGCCACATGGCTCAGCCGCTCCATCCACTCGGCGCGGACAGCGGAGGCGTTCCAGGCCTCCATGTCCGAGAGGGTGGCAAAGCGCTGGACGATCTGGTACTCCCCATCGGGCGTGGCGGGCGGAATCAGTTCCGCCGCGAGGTAGCCGTGAAATCGCCGGGCATCGTCGAACATGCCCGCCACCAGAGCCTCGTAAGCCTTTGCGCAGCCGGGCTTGGCCCGCCGCCTGACCACCCTGAAGATATCTTCCGCACCCATGTTGGCTGTAATTGTTCTCGAGTTAGTGAAATTATATCGAGATTATTGTGATTCTTCTCCCCTTGTTGAATCGACGGAGCGTCCCAGTCTGTCTCCTGCACTGTAACAATTCGTCTCCCCCGTTTTGTTACACTCCCTGCGTCCGCGAGTCCACCAAGCATTGAGGGAGATGAACCATGCTTTTCTTCGACCTGTTCCGGCATGACCCGAATCTGATCAACGTGGCAGCCGGGGGCCACCTGTTCCGGGAGGGGGATGCCGGACATGCGATGTACGTGCTGCTCTCGGGCAAGGCCCAGATCCTGTTGGGCAACCTGCCGGTGGAGGACGTCGGTGCCGGCGATGTGGTGGGGGAACTGGCGGTGATCGAGGACGCGCCCCGTTCTGCCACGGTGCGCACGCATACCGCTTGTACATTCGTGGAGATCGACCAGGCTCGCTTCCGCTTCCTGGTGGAGGAAATGCCCTATTTTGCCATTGAGGTCATGCGCGTCATGGCCCGCCGGCTCCGTCACTGCGACGCCCAACTCAAGGAACTCAGCGCCCAGCCCGTGGCTTGAGCGGTGCGCGCCCTGCGCTGACGCCTTCAGCGACCTCGGGCAGCGCGGGCTTCATTTCTTTTCTGTTGCACAAACTCCCGGCGCCGCGATCCGGCGCCGCGCCATTCCTGCTCTGCCCTCCGGCGGATGCCTTTGCCCGGGCTCCGCTGCCGAGTGGGCACCCCCACAAGGAGGGCGCCCACTCGGCGGAGGCTTACATGCTCCGGCGGTACTGCCCGCCCACCTCATAGAGCGCGCTGCTGATCTGCCCCAGCGAGCAGTGGCGCACGGCGTCCACCAGCACCGCGAACACGTTGCCGTTGTCGATCACCGTCTGCTTCAGCTTGGCCACCATGGCCGGCGCCTGCTCGGCATTGCGGGCGTGGAAGTCGCGCAGGCGCTGGATCTGCGACTGTTTCTCCTCGTCCGTGGAGCGGGCCAGTTCGATTTCCTGCTGGGCCATGCCCTTGGGGTTGAGGAAGGTATTCACGCCGATGATCGGGTAGGAGCCGTCGTGCTTCTTGTGCTCGTAGTAGAGCGACTCCTCCTGGATCTTGCCCCGCTGGTAGCCGGTTTCCATGGCGCCCAGAACGCCGCCCCGCGAGGCGATGGCTTCGAATTCCTTGAGCACCGCTTCTTCCACCAGGTCGGTCAGTTCGTCGATGACGAAAGCCCCCTGGTTCGGGTTCTCGTTCTTGGCCACCCCCCATTCCCGGTTGATGATGAGCTGGATGGCCATGGCGCGACGCACGGATTCCTCGGTGGGGGTGGTGAT
>DAITAZ010000047.1:22171-27502 GCA_036824045.1 Rhodocyclaceae bacterium | reverse complement strand
CATCGAGCGTTCTTCAGACCCCGAGACAAGATCCTTTCCGCGGCATCAAAGCCGCGGCCTCATTGAAGCTCCCCGGCAATCGTCGCTGATCGCTCGACGCCCGACGACGCTTTCCGCGGCATCAAAGCCGCGGCCTCATTGGCATGAAGGCGGTCGATGCGTGCGGGGTCGGTTGGGGGATGGTTCGCGCGGGGGGGGGGGAGGCCGCCCCCGGAGGTGCCGGGGGCTTTGCTGCAGGAGTGGCCGCCCCGGGTGGGGCGGCGTGGCTGGGGGTTAGCGGAGGTTGGCTTGGGCGGCGGCGAGCCGGGCGATGGGGACGCGGGGGCCGGAGCAGGAGACGTAGGTGAGGCCGAGGCTGTGGCAGAACTCGATGGAGGCGGGGTGGCCGCCGTGTTCGCCGCAGATGCCGATCTTGAGTTCGGGCAGGGTGGCGCGGCCGCGCTCGACGGCGATCTTCATGACTTCGCCGACGCCTTTGACGTCGAGCACTTCGAAGGGGTTGTCTTCGAGGATGCCGGTTTCGTTGTAGGCGGGCAGGAACTTGTTCTCCGCGTCTTCACGGCTGAAGGAGAAGGTGGCCTGGGTGAGGTCGTTGGTGCCGAAGGAGAAGAATTCGGCCATTTCGGCCAGCCGGCCGGCGCGCATGCAGGCGCGGACGACTTCGAGCATGGAGCCGAATTTGTATTGCACGTCGATGCCGTGGGTGAGTTCGACGATCTTGTGGATGCGCTCGACGTAGCTCTTGATGCGCTTGAGTTCTTCCACCGTGGCGACCTGGGGAACCATGATCTCGGGATGCACTTCGATGCCTTCCTTGGCGCAGAGGGCGGCGGCTTCGAGGATGGCCTGGATCTGCATGGAGTAGATCTCGGGATAGGTGATGCCCAGGCGCACGCCCCGGTGCCCGAGCATGGGGTTGACCTCGGCGAGGGCGCGGACCTTGCGCAGGGTTTTTTCCTTTTTGACGATCACGTCTTCTTCCATGTGGGATTCCTTGAAGACGTTGAGCGCGGTGGTGAGCCGGCCGAGCCCGTCGGCGTATTTCTGGTGCAGGGTGGGGTTGAGGAGCTTGAGGGTGTCCGGCAGCTCTTCGATGCCCTTGATGGTGTCCTTGAGGTGGCGCAGGTGGGTGATTTCCATCTCCAGTTGGGCGGAGGTGGGGAGGAATTCGTGCATGGGCGGGTCGAGCAGGCGCACGGTGACGGGCAGGCCCTTCATGGCCTTGAAGATGCCCTTGAAGTCGTTGCGCTGGATGGGGAGCAGGCGGTCGAGGGCGGCCTGGCGCTCTTCCTGGCTCTCGGCGAGGATCATTTCCTGCACGACGGGCAGGCGGTCGGTGCTGTTGAACATGCGCTCGGTGCGGCACAGGCCGATGCCCTTGGCGCCGAAGGCGCGGGCCTTGGCGGCGTCGGAGGGGGTGTCGGCGTTGGCGCGCACTTCCAGCCGGGCGGCCTGGTCGGCCCAGCCGAGGAGGACGTTGAGTTCGGCGGAGAATTCGGGTTCGACGGTGGGGACTTCGCCGGCGTAGACGTGGCCGGTGCCGCCGTCGATGGTGATGACGTCGCCTTCGTGCAGGATCATGTCGCCGATGCGTGCCTTGCGGGCCACGTCGTCAATGTGGATGGATTCGCAGCCGGACACGCAGGGCTTGCCCATGCCGCGGGCCACCACGGCGGCATGGGAGGTTTTGCCGCCGCGGCTGGTGAGGATGCCCTGGGCCTGGAAGAAGCCGTGGATGTCTTCGGGCTTGGTTTCCTCCCGCACCAGGATGATTTTCTCCCCTGCCCGGCCGCGGCTCTCGGCGGTGTCGGCGTCGAACACGATCTTGCCGGAGGCGGCGCCGGGAGAGGCGGGCAGGCCCTGGGCGAGGCTCTTGCCCTTGAAGTTGGGGGCGAGCTGGGGCACCAGCAGCTGTTCCAGGTCGGAGGGGGTGATGCGCAGGAGCGCCCGCTCGCGGGTGATGAGCGCTTCGTCGGCCATTTCCACCGAGGTGCGCACCATGGCGCGGGCGTTCATCTTGCCGTTGCGGGTCTGCAGGCAGTAGAGGCGGCCTTTCTCGATGGTGAATTCAAAGTCCTGCACCTCGTGGTAGTGGGATTCGAGCCGGTTGCGCAGTTCGATGAGCTGAGCGTAGATCTCGGGCATCTCGCCGGCCATCTCGGCAATGGCCTTGGGGGTGCGGATGCCGGCCACCACGTCCTCGCCCTGGGCATTGACCAGGTATTCGCCGTAGATCTCGTTCTCGCCGGTGCCGGGGTTGCGGGTGAAGCCGACGCCGGTGCCCGAGTCGCTGCCCATGTTGCCGAACACCATGGTGCAGACGTTGACCGCCGTGCCGTTGGCCATCTGCGGGGTGATGCGGAACTGCTTGCGGTAGTCCACCGCGCGCTTGCCGTTCCAGGAGCGGAACACCGCCTTGACGGCAATCTCGAGCTGTTCCATCGGGTCCTGGGGGAAGGGCTTGCCGGAATGGCCCAGGACGATGGCGAGGAAGGCCTTGGCCAGTTCTTCCAGGTGCTCGGCGCTGAGGTCCACGTCCTGGCGGGCGCCGTGGCGCTTCTTGATGTCCGCCATGGTGGCGTCGAAGTGCTCGTCGGCGATGCCCAGGGCGATCTTGCCGAAGAGCTGGATGAAGCGGCGGTAGGCGTCCCAGGCGAAGCGCGGGTTGCCGGTCTGCTTGATGAGCCCCTGCAGCGAGGTTTCGTTCAGGCCGAGGTTGAGGATGGTGTCCATCATGCCCGGCATGGACATGGCGGAACCCGAGCGCACCGACACCAGCAGCGGATTGTCGGCCGAGCCGAAGCCCTTGCCGGTCTTGGCTTCGAGCGCCTGCATGTGGGCGCGCAGATCGTCCATCAGCCCGTCGGGCAGGCGGCTGCGTTCCAGGTAGGCGAGGCAGGCTTCGGTGGTGACGGTGAAGCCGGGCGGCACGTTGAGCCCGATCTGGGTCATCTCCGCCAGATTGGCGCCCTTGCCGCCCAGCAACATCTTGTTCTTGCCGTCGCCTTCCTCGAAGGCGTAGATGAATCGTGCTGCAGTCATGACTGTCTCCTCGTTCGTCTGTGCGTTGTTTGTCTTAACATCGGTCCGGCTAACCGTTCATCCTAGACCCGGCCGCCGCGGCTTTTTTGTGGCACGTCAATAGTGCGCCAGAATATCCGGGGCAGTCACCCGAGGCCTTTCCATCCCATGAGCACCCTGATCGACCGCACCCTGCTGGACCAGGTGAGCGCTGCCGCCAAGGCCAGCCCGCGCCGGCGCAAGAACCACAATTTCCACCCGGCCGACACCCATCCGGCCCACCGGCTGCTCAACGCCATCGAGCCCGGCACCTACATTCCGCCCCACCGCCATCTGGACCCGCTGAAGGCCGAGACCATGGCGGTGCTGCGCGGGGCCATGGGCTACGTGGGTTTCGACGAGCACGGCGCCATCGTCACCGTGGCGCGGCTGGAAGCTGGCGGGGCGCTGTGCGGGGTGGACATCGCCACCGGCCAGTACCACGCCCTGGTGGCACTGGCGCCGGGCACCGTATTCCTGGAGGCCAAGGCGGGCCCCTACCTGCCGCTCACCGAGGCTGAGCGCGCACCTTGGGCGCCCCTGGAAAACGCCCCCGAGGCGGCGGCCTACCTGGAAAAGCTGGAAGCCTTGTTCGCGTAGCCCGCGCCGAGCGCCGCCAGCACCCGCTGCCCCGCCTGCACGCCCCACCAGTGGGCTTCTTCAAAGATCGAGAAACCGGAAAGATCGCTGTGGGCCAGATGCACCGGGCCGCCGGGCCGGGCCAGGGCGCGGCGGGCAGGCTGGGTGAGGAAGCCCGGCTCGGGCCGGGCCATGGCGTGGCCCCAGCGCATGATGTCGAGCCCGGTGAGGCGCTCGGCCAGATCCGGATGGGGCAGGGCAAGGTCGGCCAGGATCTGCCGGGCCCAGGCCTCGCGCGGGGTGTTCTGCAGGCGCAGCCGGGCCTCCCCGGGCGGCAGTTCGGACAGGGGCCGGTACCAGGTGAGCACGGTGGCGCCCGTGTGGCGGGCGAGCCGCTGGTGGGTGGCGACCACGTAACCGACGGAGGCGCTGTCGTAGAGCACGTTGTCCCAGCACAGGGGCTGGCCGTGGCGCTCTGCCGGCGGGCTGGAGAGGTGCAGGTTGGCCACCAGCCAGGGGGCGTGGCTCACGGCCCGGGCGGTGGCCACCAGTTCCGGCGCGGGGGCGGCGAGCAGGCGGGCCGCCACGTGCACAGGCGTGGCGAGCACCACCTGCCGCGCCTGCCAGCGGAGGCTGCGGTTTTCCGCCGGTAGCCAGGCATCCACCACCGCGCCCCGGCTGCCCGGGGTGATGCGATAGACCAGCGCGCCGGTATGCACGCGGCCGGCCATCCGGGCCTGCATCTGCCGCACCAGCCAGCCATTGCCCTCGGGCCAGGTGAGCACGGGGCCGTGCTCCAGGCCGTGGCCTGCGCGGGCGGCGAAGTAATGCAGCGCGGCCCAGGCGGAGGTCTGGCTGTAGTCGGTGCCGTAGTCGTCCCGGCAGGCGTAGTTGACCAGCCAGTGCAGGGGCTGGGCGTCCAGGCCCTCGCGGAGCAGCCAGTCGCGCATGGTGAGGCGATCCAGGGCCAGCAGATCCGCATCGGTGGCGGAGCGGGCGACGGGGATGGCGAAGGCGGGCCGCCCGGCCTTGTCCCGCCGCTGGCGCAGGGTTTCGATCCGCTCACCGAAGCGCGCGAACTGGTCCCGCTCCGCCGGGCTGAGGCCGTGCTGGGGGTGCAACCCCTCCTGCCAGGCGCCGTTGCGGTAGAGCCGTTCCTGGGGCGCGAAGCACAGGTAGCGGGGGTTGTACTCGGGCCGGGGGGCCGCCGGATCGCCCGTCAGCACGCCCAGGTCAGCCAGCAGCAGGCGCAGTTCCCGCGCCTCGGGCCCCGGCAGGGGCAGGTAATGGGCGCCCCAGGGGTAGGCGCTGACCGCGCTCTCGCCAAAGCGGGAGTTGCCGCCCAGGGCGGGTTCCAGTTCCAGCAGTTCGTACTCGGCAAAGCCGTGGCGGCCCAGCCACCAGGCGGCGGAAAGCCCCGCCACGCCGCCGCCCACGATCAGGGCGGGGATCGTCCGCGTCTCTCCCGGCTCGGGGAAACCGCCGTCCCGCAAGCGGTGGCCCAGGGCCTGGCTGGCACCCACCACCTGCCCGGGAGGCAGGCCTGGGGCGGGTGCCTCGCACCCGGCCAGCGCCACCGGCAGCGAGGCCATGCCGGCAAGAAAACTGCGGCGGCGCACGGCTCAGGCACCCCGCGCCGGCCGGGCGGAGGTGAGGCCTTTGGCCCTCCCGCCGCTACGCGGCACCCTCCCC
>DAITAZ010000047.1:7279-22071 GCA_036824045.1 Rhodocyclaceae bacterium | reverse complement strand
GGGGAGGGAACGCGCCTCCTTCGGGCGGCCGGGCGGAGGCGCTGGACCCTAGGGGGCGTGCTGTTTCCATTCCGCTTCGTAGTAATGGACGAGGGCTTGGGTGTTGAGGCGGTTCACGTCGGCTTCGACCCGCGCCATGTCCCGCGGGAACTGGAAGAGCGCGGGCATCAGCCCGGGCTCCACAAAGCGCAGGCCGGGCATGAAGCTGTCGGGCGGCGCGTAGCCCTGGCGGCTGGCGATGATGTAGCCCCATTCGCCGAACGAGGGGACCAGGGCATGGTAAGGCGCGGTCTTGAGCCCCACGCTCTCGATGGTATGGACGATGGACCAGAAGGAGCGCCGGGCGTAGAGGGGCGAGGTGGCCTGCACCACCGCCAGCCCGCGGGGGGAGAGGTGGCGCTCCACCAGCTTGTAGAACATGTCGGTGTAGAGCTTGCCCAGGCCGTAGCCGGTGGGGTCGGGGAAGTCGATGACGATGAAGTCGAACACGCCCGCCTCCCGGTCCAGCCACTGGAACGCGTCGTCATTCACCGTCCGCACCCGCGGATCGCTCAGGGCGCCGCCATTGAGCCGGGCCAGCAGCGGGTGCTGGGTGAAGAGCTGGGTCATGCGCGGGTCCAGGTCCACCAGGGTCACCGCCGCCACTTGGGGATATTTGAGGATCTCGCGCACCGCCAGCCCGTCCCCACCCCCCAGCACCAGCACCTTGAGCCCGGGGCCGGGCACGGCGGCCAGCCCCGGATGCACCAGGGCCTCGTGGTAGCGGTATTCGTCCCGGGAGGAAAACTGCAGGTTGTGGTTGAGGAAGAGCCGCACGTCGTCCTTCCACCGGGTGACCACGATGCGCTGATACGGCGTGCTTTCGGAATGGATGATCTCGTCGCTGTAGAGGTGCTCCTCCGCCAGCCGGGTCAGTTGCCCCGCCCCCGCCAGCCCCGCCAGCAGCACCAGCACCACCGCCGCGCACTGGGCCTGGAGCCCGCGGCCGGGGGGCAGCTCGGCGCGGAACAGCCACAGCGCCCAGGCCGCCACCAGCGCGTTGAGCAAGCCGAAGAGCAGGCCGGTGCGCACCAGCCCCAGTTGCGGCGCGAGGATGAGCGGGAAAGCCACCGACACGGCCAGGGCGCCCAGGTAGTCGAAGGTGAGCACCTGCGACACCAGATCGCGAAAGCCGTAGTGCTGTTTGAGGATGCGCATCACCAGCGGGATCTCCAACCCCACCAGGATGCCGATGGCGAGCACGTTGCCGTAGAGCACCAGCTTGAAGGGCGCCGGCATCCACGAAAAGACGAAGAACAGCACCACCGCCGAGCAGCCGCCGATCAGCCCCACCAGCAGTTCGACCTGGATGAAGCGCAGCACCACGCCCCGCACCACGTAGCGCGACAGCCAGGAGCCGATGCCCATGGCGAAGAGGTAGGTGCCGATCACCGTGGAGAACTGGGTGACCGAATCCCCCAGCAGATAGCTGGAAAGGGCCCCCGCGATCAGCTCATAGACGAGCCCGCAGGAGGCAATGACAAAGACGGAGGCAAGAAGCGGAAGTTGCAAGCGGCCCTACCCGTGTATCGACGCCGCCACGATGATGGCGATGCCCAGGCACATGGCGCCCACCACCACCGCCAGGGCCAGGTTGCGCTCTTCGACGATCTCTTTCCACAGGTCGTAGGGGGTGAGCTTGTCGATGACGATGAAAGACACCCAGAAGAACACGACGCCGATCAGCGAATAGATCAGCGCGGGCAGGACGTGGGACAGATTGGCCAGTTCCATGAGTCGCTCCGCTATTTGTGGTGGGAGGTTCGATAGGTGCCACCGCCGCTGCCGCTGCTGACCCGGTGGCCGTCGGAGGCGCCGCTGAAGGCGTGATGGCCAGTGTACTGGGCCCAGGTGAAAACGCTGAGGACGAGGGCACAAAAGATGGCGTAATGGCGGGGCATGATGGTGAGTGCGTGCTCGATTACTCGTCTTTTTCTTCCGGCGCGTAGTCGCTCTCGGCCCAGCGGCGGGTCTCGAAGCTGCCCCGGCGGAAACTGAGCCACGCCGGCCAGGCCAGCATGAGCAGCGCCGCCAGCACCCAGTTGCCCCAGCCGGGCACGCTGCGCACCACCGTCAGCCGGGTGGTGAGGGGGCCCCGGTGTTCCGGGTCCCGTTCCAGCTCCACCTGCAGGACGTACTGGCCGGCGGGCACGGCGGCGAGCACGGCTTCGTCGGCGGAAGACCCCTCGCTCCAGTGGTCGCCGTCCTCCACGCCGCTCCAGGCGCCCACTTCCCGCTCCGCCTGCCACTCTTCGCCGGTCTCCACGTTGCGCAGGGTCAGCGCGATATGGGCCCAGCTATTGTTCACATTGGTCCAGTTGCGCACCCCCAGCCGGGTCGGCCCCTTGTCCACCCGGAAAGGCTGCGTCTCGAACTCGGCGCTGGACTGGTCCGGGGCCACCGAATAGAACTGGTTGAGCAGATCGCCCCCCCGGCTCCGGGTGCCGCCCAGCACCGACTGCAGCACCAGGGAGAGCACCAGCGCCAGCGCGAATACGGCCCAGGCCCGCCACACCCGCCCCTCGAAGGGCGACGGCTGGTTGGGGGCCACGCCCTGGGGCACCGGCAGCGGCTTCTTGAGCTTGAAGCCGGCGCTCACCGCCTCCGGCTCCAGGTACTCGCCCAGGGCCCACACCTGCTCCTTGGGGTTCTTCTCCCGGGTCAGCATCAGGGGCGGTGCCACGTAGTCGTCCACCTGCGCCCATTCCCCCGCCTCCACCTGCCAGTAGAACTCCCCGTAGGCCAGGGTCACCGTTGCCCGCGCCCGCTGGAAGTGGCGGAAGGTCTTGCCCAGGTAGCGGGCCTGGGGTTGCTTGCCCCCCGGCTTGACCGGGATCGATACGGCCAGCGGCTTGGCCAGACTCCAGTGCCCCTGGTACTGGGAAAGCCAGCGGAACCCCGGCCGCTCGCCATGGAGCAGGTATTCCTCCCACTCGTAGTCGATGCCATCCACCGTCACCTTGCGGCGCAGGTAGCCCACCACATCGTAGTCGTCCCCCCGCAGGCGGCCACGGCTGCCCAGGGGCAGCAGGGTGTCCACCCGCGTGGCCTGGGCGAATTGGGAGAGCACGGCATGGTTCGGGTCCTTGGCGTCCACCACCGCGCCGCAACTACCGCAGGCCACGGCCAGCGCGCCCTCGGTGCGCAACTCCAGCGGCGCGCCACAGCCGGTGCAGGCAAAGGCACGGGACTTGACCTTGGCCGCGGTGGCCTCCCGGTCCCGCAGGTGGGTGAGTTTGAGCTGGGGCAGCTCCACGGGCCGGCCCACGAAGAGCAGGGGCGCGCCGTCGCTGTAGTCCAGGGTGGCGAAGCGGGTCTCACTGGCCAGATCCACCAGCGGCGCGGGGTAACCGCTCCCCACCTTGAACGGCAGTTCCCCCTCGCCCGCCACGCAGGTGGCGGTCTCCTTGTTCATCACCTGGAAGGTGTCACCCTCGATGGGGAGGGTGGCTTCCACCGCCAGTTGATCGAAGGCCGGCACGTTGGCCGGCAGCCGGGCGGGAAAACTGATGACGTGAGCGCCGGAGGATTCGGAGAGCCAGCCGCTGCGGCCGTCGCCAAACAGCACGTGCCACTCGTTCCACAGCCCCTGCTCGTGCCGGAGCTGGATGCGCCCCACCACGGTGAAACCCTTGCCTTCCAGCCGCCCCTCGGTGCCAAGCTGGATGGGCGAGGCGTCCTCCATGAGCTCGCCCATCTTGCCCAGGTTTTCCAGGGCGGCGCCCTGGCGCAGCAGCGTGCTGCGGCAAAAGCCGCACACGGCGAGCACCGAGATGCCGGCGCGGAAGATTACCGGCGCGCCGCAGGATGGGCAGACAGTCTGCTTCAAGGCAGCAAGCGAACGAGTCGAGCGAGGGTTGGCGGGGTGCGCAGCCTTACATCAGGCGCTTGAGAAGTTCCGCTTTCTTGGCGGCGAACTCGTCGGCGGTGAGGATGCCCTTCTCCATCAGGCCGTGGAGTTTTTCCAGCAGGGCGGGGATGTCCTCCGCCGCCGGGGCCGCCTGTGCCGGCGCCGCTGCGGGTGCTGCCGGGGCCGGGGGCTGGAGCATCTGCCCCATGGCCTGGCTCATGGTCTGGCCCACGCTCATGCCGGCCGCCAGGCCCGCCCCGACGCCGGCCAGCCCGCCCTCGTTGCCAGCGGCGATGGGGATGGACTGGGCCGTCTGGTACTGGGCGTAGCGGCCCAGGTCGCCGATCATGTTCATCGAGATGCGCTGGTCCAGGGCCTGCTGCAGTTCTTCCGGCAGCGAAACGTTCTGCACCACGAAGCTCTCCAGCGCCAGGCCCAGGGCGCCGAAGGCCGCCGCCAGTTTTTCCTTCATGCGCTCGGCAAAGGCCACCTGGTTGGCCGCCATGTCCAGGAAGGAAACGCCGCTGCTGGCGAAAAGATCCGTCATCGTCGCCACCACCGTGCTGCGCAACTGGCCGTCCAGCTCATCCACCGAATAGGACTCCCGGGTGCCGCTCACCTGGCTGTAGAAGAGGCGCGGGTCCGCCAGCCGGTAGGCATAGATGCCAAAGGCGCGCAGGCGGACGATACCGAACTCCTTGTCGCGGATGGTGATCGGCTGGGGCGTGCCCCATTTGCGGTCCAGTTGCTGGCGGGCGCTGAAGAAATAGACGTCCGACTTGAAGGGGGACTCGAAGGCCTTGTCCCAGTGCTTGAGGTTGGTCAGCACCGGCAGGGTCTGGGTGGTCAGGGTGTAGCGCCCGGCCTGGAACACATCCGCCACCGTGCCCTCATTGACGAACATGGCGAGCTGGGATTCGCGCACTGTCAGGCTGGCACCGTTCTGAATCTCCATGTCCTGCATGGGATAGCGCCAGGCCAGGACACCGTCGCCCTCCTCAGTCCAGTGGATGACGTCGATGAACTGCTTGCGGATGAAATCGAAGAGGGCCATGGCTCACGCTCCCGGGGCGGCGACTGTTTCAGGATAGCCCAGATTCTTAACAATTCGGCACCCGGACAGGCCGGAGATTATCCGGGGGATTCCGGGGCTGATCGGCCAATCGCACCGCGCCGGCCAATGCCGGGCCAGGCCGGCTCTGCGACAATTGGTCGCAGGGGGCGCCGCCCCCGCGCTGTTAACATGCTCTCGCGCTGGACCGAATGCCCGGCGCAAGAGCGGGTACCAACCCCTGTAAAGAGAAACCCCATGCTACGCCGCCGCATCCTGGCCACTTTGCTGGCCGCGCCCCTGGCGCTGGCCCTGTCCCCGCTGGCAGGCTGTTCCAAGCCCGCCAGTCCGGTCTCCTACATCGGTACCGACCTCACCGGTGCGCCCTACGGCAAGGACTTCCGCCTTGCCGACCCGGACGGCCGGGAGCGCACCTTGGCGGATTTCCGGGGTCGCTACGTGATGCTGTTCTTCGGCTTCACCCAGTGTCCGGACGTGTGCCCCACGGCACTTTCGCGCGCGGTGAGCGTGCGCGAGTTGCTGGGCGCGGACAAGGACAAGCTGCAGGTGATCTTCGTCACCCTGGACCCGGAGCGCGACACCCCCGAAGTCCTCCAGCAGTACACCACCACCTTCGACCCGGGCTTCCTCGGCCTGCGGGCGGACGCTGCGGGCACCGACAAGGTGGTGGCGGAGTTCAAGGTCTATTACCGCAAGGTCCCCACCGGCCAGTCCTACACCCTGGACCACACAGCCACCACCTACCTGTTTGACACCCAGGGCCGGCTGCGGCTGGCCCTGGCCCACCACTTGACGCCGGAGCAGATCGTGACCGATCTGCGCACCCTGATGTCCACCGGCGCCTGAACACCGCACACCCTAACCGCCACTCGAGGAGAAGCAAGCATGCATCGTCACATCGTCGCCGCCCTGATCAGCCTGGCCGCCGCCGGTTCCGCCCTGGCCCAGGTGAGTGTGGACGCGCCCTGGGTCCGTGCCACCGTGCCGCAGCAGAAAGCCACCGGTGCCTTCATGGTCCTGACTGCCGCCAAGGATGCCAAGCTGGTTTCCGCCGCCTCGCCGGTGGCCAACGTGGTGGAGATCCACGAGATGACCATGGTCGACAGCGTCATGAAGATGCGCGCCCTGCCCAAGGGGTTGGACCTCCCGGCGGGCACCGCGGTGGAACTCAAGCCCGGCGGTTACCACGTCATGCTGATCGACCTGAAACACCAGATCAACGCCGGCGACATCGTGCCCCTGACCCTCACCGTGCAAGGCAAGGACGGCAAGACCGACACCATCGAGCTGAAAGCTCCCGCCAAGCCGCTGAACGCCAAACCGGCGGCAGACAAGCACCAGCACTGATGCAGCGCCCGCCCGCCACCACCCGCGCCCTGCTGGCGGCGGGGTGGATCTGCCTGGCCTTGGGGCCGCTGCTGGGCCCCTTGCCCGCTTCGGCCCAGGAAGCGCACGAGCACCATGTCGGCGCCGCCAGGGCGCCCGCGCCGGGGCGGCTGGAGCTGGGCACCGGCGCCGCCACCGATAGCCGGGGCCGGCTGTGGGTGGCGCAGAAGCAGGGCGAGCACGTGGTGGTCCGCCATTCGGCGGACGAGGGCGCGAGCTGGAGCCCGCCCGTGCGGGTGAACGCCGCGCCGGAACCCATCGCCGCCGCTGGCGAAGCCTGGCCCAAGATCGCCCTGGGCCCCGCAGGCGAGGTGTATGTGAGCTGGACCAAGCCCTTGCCCCGGCCCTACACCGGCGAAATCCGCTTCGCCCGCTCGGTGGACGGCGGCGCCAGCTTCAGCTCCCCCATCACCGTGCATCAGGACCGGCAGGAAATCACCCACCGTTTCGACGCCCTGGCCGTGGGCCACGACGGCCGGGTGTTCGTGGCCTGGATCGACAAGCGGGACCAGGAAGCGGCCAAGGCGGCAAAGCGGGCATACCGGGGTGCCGCCATCTACCTCGCCATCTCTTCCGACCAGGGTGCGCATTTCGGGGGCGACATCCGCCTGGCCGACCATAGCTGCGAATGCTGCCGCCTGGGCTTGGCGCCCCACACGGACGGGAGCATCAGCGTCATCTGGCGCCACGTCTTCCCGCCCAACATCCGGGACCACGCCATCGCCACCCTGAGCGCGGACGGGCAGCCCGGCCCGTTGCTGCGCGCCAGCCACGACAACTGGCGCATCGACGCCTGCCCGCACCACGGCCCCTCCCTGGCACGGGACGCGCACGGCCGCTACCACGCCGTCTGGTTCACCCAGGGCCCGGGCAAGGAAGGCGTGCACTACGCCCGGCTCGCCCAGCCCGCGGGCGGCGCCGAGTTGCGGACGGAGGTCACCCGGCGCATCGGCGGCGCCGCGGCCGAGCACGCGGACCTGGCCCTGTCCGGCGAGCAGGTTGCCGTGGTGTGGAAGGAATTCGACGGCCAGCGCACCCGCCTCAAGGCCCTTCGCTCGGACGATGCCGGCGGCACCTGGCGGGCTGAGGCGGAAATCGCCAGTACCACCGCCCCCTCGGACAACCCGCGCCTGTTGGTGCAGGATGGCCGCTTCCGGGTGCTGTGGCCGAGCAAGGAAGCGCCCCTGCGCCTGCTGCCCCTGCCATGAAGGCGCTGCTGCTGGCCGCGTTCGCCCTGTGGGCGCCGCTCTCGTGGAGCGCGCCGCCCACCGCACCCCGGCCTTTCCATGCCGACAGCCTGGCCAGCATCCGCGCCGAGCATGCCGGCCGCCCCTTCGTGCTGGCCCTGTGGTCGCTCCACTGCGCGCCCTGCCACGACGAACTGAAACTCTGGGCCAGCCTGCGCCAGCGCTACCCCCGCGTAGCGCTGGTGCTGGTCAATACCGACGCTCCCGACGAGCACGCCGCCGCCACCACCGCCCTCGCCCGGCTGGGGCTGCCCGCGGGCTGGGCCTTTGACGACGAAATGCCCGAGCGGCTGCGCTACAGCATCGACCCGGGATGGCGGGGCGAACTCCCCCGCCACTACTTCCACGACGCCGCCCACCACCGCGAAGCCCGCAGCGGCAAACCCGACCCGGCGTGGCTGGAGGGCTGGCTCCGCCGCCACAGCCCCCGCCGCTAGGCGCTCCCGCAAAGCCCCTTTCGCCCGCTATCAGGGATAGCCCGGATGGCAAGAGCATCCGCTCCGGGCGCAGCATCTTCCAAAAGAAAAAAGAGGTGCCTTGCGCACTGCCCTGACAAGGGAGGCAGCCATGCGGAAGCAGTCAGACATGCCGGGCACATTGGCCCTGGCGGGTGCGGCGATTCTGGTCGCCGCCCATTTCCTTTGGCCTCACCCGGCCCCCCTGCGGGTCGGCGAGATTCAGCGCGCGGTGGAAGCCCGGGAGCGGATCCCGGCGCCGGTGGACGCCTGTGCCAGCCAGCCAGGCCCCGCTCATCCCCAGACCGGTGCCGCCGACGCCGAATTGCCCACCCGGCTCGAATTCGCGCTGCTGTGCCGCCCCCAGGGCCTGGAACTGGCGGACGAGGAGGACGAGGCCGACGAGGACAGCCCCAACCTCGCCCGGCAGCCGGCCCCCCTGGCGCCCCCCCGCCCGATCCACCGGCGCGTGCGCACCTGAGGGGCAAGGCCATGGACCGCAAGCTTTTCCTGCGCACCGACACCAGCCACCTGGTTTTCGCCTGGCTGCTGGATGAAGCTGCCGTGCAGCTCGCCCGGGGCGAGGCGCTCATCGCCCTGGGCCACTGCCTCGAAGCCGCCCACCGCCACCCGGACTGCGCCCTGCCTCGCGTTCGCATGGCCCAGTGCCTGCTGGCCCTGGGCCAGACCCAACCGGCGCTGGCCGCCTACCGCAGCGCCCGCCGCCTGCGCGGCTTCGAGCCCGTGGCGGCCCTGGAAGCCCACGGCGCCGCCCCCGCGCAGCCTGCCTGACGCCCCCGCCCGACGGCCAGGCGGACACCCGCACACCGCACAGGCTCAAGAAAGCTCCACGATTTCCGTTGCATTTCCCGGGCCTGCCGCCAATGCAGGCGTATCGTGGCAAGGGGATCATGAAGTCGGTGGCGGATATCTCGGTCCTGATCGTGGACAGCAGCCTGGGCATGCGCGGCAGCCTGCGCAACATGCTGTCCATGTGCGAGATCCACAACATCACCAACGCCCCCTCGGCGGCGGCAGCCATGCGCAAACTGCGCGGCGCCCGCTACGACCTGATCCTGTGCGAATACCACCTGGGGGACGGTCAGGACGGCCAGCACTTCCTGGAGGACATCCGCCAGCATCGGCTGGTGCCCCTGTCCACCGTGTTCATCATGGTCACCGGCGAGGCCGGTTACGACAAGGTGGTGAGCGCGGCCGAGCTGGCCCCCAACGACTACATTCTCAAGCCCTTCACCGGCGATCTGCTGCTGGAACGCATCGTTCGCGCCATGGCCAAGCGGGATGCCTTCCGCCCCGCCTACCAACTGGTGGAGATTGGCAACTACTTCGACGCGCTGGACTATCTGGCCGCCGCCGAGGCCAAGTTCCGCCCCTACGCCCTGGACCTGATGCGCCTGCGGGCCGAGATCCAGCTGGCCGTGGGCAACCCGGTCGAATCCCAGCGCATCTACCAGCAGGTGCTGGACATCAAGTCCGTGCCCTGGGCCCGCCTGGGGCTGGCCAAGAGTCTCTACCTGCAGAAGCAGTACCTGGAGGCCGAACCCATCCTGGAAGGGCTGGTGGCGGAAAGCCAGCTCTACCTGGACGCCTACGACTGGCTGGCCAAGACCCGGGAAGCCATCGGCAAGACCGAGGAAGCCACCGTCACCGTGCGCGAAGCGGTGGATCTCTCGCCCCACACCGTGCGGCGCCTGCGCAAGCTGGGGGAGCTGACCCTGGAATCCGGCGATCTGGAAACCGCCGAGAAGATGCTCGCCAAGGTGGTGCACAAGGGCAAGTATTCGGACTTCCGCGACCCGGAGGACCACGTGCGGCTGATGCAGGTGGTGCTGGGCAAGGGGGAACCCGACCGCGCCCAGACGGTGATCTGGGACATGGAGCGCTCCATGCGCGGCCACACCAAGACGCCCGCCTGCAGCGCCATCTCCACCGCCTTCCTGCACAGCAACGGCAAGGACAAGCACCTGGCGCGGGACGCGCTGGACAACGCGGTGCGCGCCAGCCAGGCGGTGCCGGGGCTCTCCAGCGGCATCCGTACCGATCTGGTGCGGGAGTGCCTCAACTTCCAGATGGACGAACAGGCGGTGGTGGTGCTCTCCGACGTGATGCGCAACGCCAGCGACGAGCAAACCATGGCCCGGGTACGCCAGATGCTGGACAAGGCGGGCAAGGCCCAACTGGCGGAAACCGTGGCCCGGCAGGCGGGCAGCGAGACCGACGAGATCATGCGCGAAGGCGCCCAGCGGGCCGCCAGCGGCGACCTGGCCGGCGCCGTCGGCCTCATGCTGGAGGCGGTGCGCCGCATGCCGGGCAACCCGCGGATGATGATGAACGCCGCCCTGGCCATCCTCAAGCACATCGACACCCTGGGCTGGAGCGAATCCCTCGCCTCCCAGGCCCACGGCTTCATCACCCGCGCCCGCCTGATCGACCCGGGCAACGACCGCCTGGCCGCCATCTCCAACTTCCACTACGCCATGCTCAAGAAGTATGGCGTACGCCCGGACCGGCTCTAGCCCCGCCCGCCGCTACCCGCCCCGGGCAATGCGCCCCAGCACCCGGGCCGCCGCCGCCAGGCCAAAGCCCGCCGTGACGCACACCGACGAACCAAACCCGGCGCAATTGAGCCCGGCCGGCGCCGCCGGTTCGGCTGCGCAGGCGGCCTCCTTCGGGTAGATGAGCGGCTCGGTGGAATACACGCACTCGACGCCGAACTTCTTGCCCGGCTCCCGGGTGAAACCATACTCCCGGCGCAGCAGGGCGCGCACCTTGGCCAGCAGCGGGTCCTGCACGGTGCGGGCCAGGTCGTCCACACGGATGCGGGTCGGGTCCAGCTGCCCGCCCGCCGCCCCGGCCACGATCAGCGGAATCCGCTGGCGGCGGCAGTGGGCGATCAAGGCCGCCTTCACCCGCACGTTGTCAATGGCGTCCACCACCTGGCCACAGCCCGGGCCCAGGATTTCCCCCAGGTTTTCCGCGCTCAGGAAATCCTCCACTTCCGTCACCCGGCAGCCGGGGTTGATGCGGGCGATGCGGCGGGCCATGGCGGTGACCTTGGCCAGACCCAGATCCCCGTCCAGGGCGTGGATCTGCCGGTTGATGTTGGATTCGTGAATCATGTCCAGATCCACCAGGGTCAGCGCCCCCACCGCGGACCGGGCCAGCGCCTCCGCCACCCAGGACCCCACCCCGCCGATCCCCACCACGCACACGTGGGCCGCCTGCAGCCGGGCCAGCCCCTCGGCCCCGTAGAGCCGCGCCACACCGCCAAAGCGGCGCTCCGGATCGGGTGCCTCGCCCCCGCCCAACGCAGCGGCCTCAGGCGCCATGGCCGGCCCCTTGCGCCCGGGCCACCGCCGCCTGCAGACAGGCCGGGCACAGGCAACCGGAATGCTCACCCGCCAGCCCCGGCAAGGGCGCGGCAATGGGCGGCAGATCGGCACACCAGCAACGCGCGGCCCCCGCCAGCAAACCGCAGGTGAAAGGCGCGCCACAGCGGGCGCAGCGCTGGGGCGGGACCACGACGGATTCCGGACGGGACATGGGACACACTCACCAGGAAACGAAAGCTCGCGATTTTCCGGCATTTCGCGCCCCCGCGCCCATGCCCGAAGCACTTTGTTGTACTGGATCAGAACGCACCCGGAACCAGGAGCCTAGACTGAAAATGCGGCGAGAAAGAGGGGCTTGAAACCTCCGCCGCTCTCCCCACATTGGTAGCAGAGCGGCACTCCGCCGCGAGGCAAACACTGATACCCACTGAAAGGAGCA
Source organism: Rhodocyclaceae bacterium (assembly GCA_036824045.1). Classification (GTDB taxonomy): domain Bacteria; phylum Pseudomonadota; class Gammaproteobacteria; order Burkholderiales; family Rhodocyclaceae; genus DAITAZ01. The sequence goes on along the minus strand of DAITAZ010000047.1, from coordinate 10,230 downwards.
GCCATGGCTAATGTGACCCGCTGGGACCCCATTGACGACTTGTTCCGCGGCTTTTTCGTCCGCCCGGTGGAGATGGGCGCGCCGGCCGAGTTGCCGTCCATCCGCGTGGATGTGAAAGAGAACGCTGACGGATACACCGTCCATGCCGAATTGCCCGGCATCAACAAGGAAGACATCCACGTCACCATCGACGGCCCGGTCGTGCAACTGAGCGCCGAGCGCAAACAGGAAAAGGAAGTGAAGGAAGGCGAGCGGGTGATCCGCTCCGAGCGCACCTTTGGCAAAGTCGCCCGCAGCTTCCAGCTAGGCCACGAACTGGACGAATCCAAAGCCGTGGCGAAGTTTGCCGATGGCGTATTGGAACTGACCCTGCCGAAGAAGGTGGCGAACGGCTCTAAGCGGCTGGAAATCCAGTAGATTTTGCAGTTTTAACAATTTTGAAGAGGAGGCTGCGGCCTCCTCTTTTGTTTTTCTGATTCCGGAGGAACTGGGTCACGGCGGCTGTCTCCCATTGGCGACAAGATGCGCGCATGTCGTAACGACACGTTCCGGCCACCTATCCAGAGTGGATTCGGCTCCCGGGTTCAAACCGGGGCCGCAATGCAGAGAACGGTTCTGCGCGACGCGCGAGGAAACATAACAAGAAGGGAAGCTGCCGTGTCGCGGCCGATATTGCGGGTTTATTTGATCGGGATGATTTTGTGCTCCCTCGCGGGAGTCTCGCTGGCAACGTACGCACTCACGCCTGCCAACCGGTTCATTGCTTTTGCCATGCACCTTTCCCGCATGCGGGAAGCGGCCATCCAGGCGGCCACACCCGTCACGCCCCCGCCGGCGGAAGCCCGCCCCGGCGCCCCGCTCCAGCCCGCCAACATGACCCAGGTATGGGTGCCGCCCCGCTCCGCGGCCGAATGCCGGCGGCGGGACGGCGTGATCGATACCGCCGTGCTCGATTGCATGAGCGGGTACTACATCCTCCAGCCCTTGCGCTGACCGGGCAACGGCGCCCCTCCACGGCGACCGGCCCGGAGGCATCCGCCGCGCCGCGGGCCATCGGGCGTATTCCTTTCATGCTTGGGGCGGTAAGATCGGTCGCCTGCGCGCACGCCGCGCGGCAGCCCCTTCCCTGACGAGCACCTCCCGATGCCCCCCACCCTCTCGACGCTCTACCGTTACCCCGTCAAATCCCTGCGCGGAGAATCCCTCGCCGCCAGTCCGGTCGGCCCGCAAGGTGTGTGGCTGGACCGCACCTGGATGGTGGCGGACGCCAATGGCCGCCTGGTGACCGGACGGGATTACCCGGAACTGGTTCGGGTGACGGCCACCCCGGCCGAAGGCGGTGTGTGGCTGCGGGCGACCGGCCAGCCGGCGCTGTGGGTGGCGAACACCTCGTTCACCACGCCCCACAGCGCCACGGTGTGGAGCAGCACCTTCGCCGCCTGGCATGGCTGCGACGAGGCGGACGCCTGGCTTTCCCGCTACCTGGGCGCCCGGGTGCGCCTGCTGTGGGCCGGGGAGCACGCCACCCGACGGGTCAAGAGCGACCCCACGGTACCCGTGGCGTTCGCCGACGGTTACCCGTTGCTGCTCATCGGCCAGGCCTCGCTGGACGACCTGTGTGTCCGGGTGGGCCGCCCCCTGGCCATGGAGCGCTTTCGCCCCAATCTGGTGGTCAGCGGCGCCGCCGCCTACGCGGAAGATGGCTGGACCCGCATCCGCATCGGCGGCCTCCCCTTCCGCGTGGTCAAGGCCTGCGAGCGCTGCGTGTTCACCACGATTGATCCGGAAACCGGCAGCAAAAGCCTGGACCAGGAGCCCCTGCGCACCCTCGCCACCTACCGCCGCGCGCCAGAGGGCGTGCTCTTTGGCCAGAACGTGATCTGCGAAGGCGCGGGCAGGCTGGAAGTGGGAATGGCAGTCGAAGTGCTGGAATAGACCGGGGTTGCCGCGCCGGGGAAGGCGCAGCAACCGCCCCCGGCGGAGGCTTACCGGTCGGCGCGAAGGGGGCCGAACTCCACCGGCACCCAGGCGTAGCCCTTCGCGTCCTTGCGCACGTGGCCCAGACCGGGGAAAGGCAGATGTGCCCCCGCGACCCACCAGCCGTTGCGGGTCGCCTGGGCAAACAAGGCCTTGCGGGTGGCGACGGCCGCCTTCTGGTCAGAGTCGTACTCGAACGCCACTTCCGGTTTCTGGAACTGCACCGAGTGGGAATGCACGATGTCGCCCCACACCAGCAGGTTCTGCCCCTTGGAGCTGAACAGGTAGGACGTATGCCCCGGCGTATGCCCATGGGTGGGCACCACGCTGGCGACGCCCGGCAGGACCGGCTCACCCGCCTTGAAGGTGCGGAACTTGCCCGCGGTCTGGTAAGGGGCCGCCGCATCCCGCGCCATCTTGAAGAAGGGGCGGTTGCCTTCGGGCGCCGCGTCCGCCACCTTCTGGCTCAGCCAGAAGTCCGCATCCTCCTGGGCCGCCCACACCGTGGCATTGGGGAAGGCCATCTGGCCCGCCTTGTCCAGCAGGCCACACTGGTGGTCCGGGTGGAGGTGGGTCAGCAGCACCGTATCCACCGCTTCGGGGGCATAGCCCGCGGCGCGGATGTTGTCCTGCACCTGGCCCAGGGTCGGCCCGAAACACTGGGCGGAACCCGCATCCACCAGCACCAGCCGCTCGCCGGTGTGGACGAGATAGGCATTGACCGCCGTCTGCACGCCCTTGGTGTTCTGAATGAACATGCGCGCCAGCAGGCTTTGCAGTTCGGTGGCGCGGATGCCCTTGAGCAGCTTGTTGTCCAGGTCCACGTAGCCGTCGTACAAGGCGGTGACCACGAAATCCCCCACCGCGTGCCGGTAGTAGCCGGGCACCTGGGTGGTGATCTTCTCCGGCCCGGCCCACGCCGCACCACTGGCGAGGGTGAAGGCACAGAGGCTTGCGCCCAGCCAGCGGCGGGC
>DAITAZ010000047.1:0-7179 GCA_036824045.1 Rhodocyclaceae bacterium | reverse complement strand
CGCGCTTCCCGGGCACCCTTGGGCGCGGCCACCGCGCCCCTGCCGGAAACAGAAACGCCCCCGCAGGGGCGCTCGCGCACGCTCGACCCGATGCTTTTCAGCGGGTGATGGGTCGATAGCGGATGCGCTTGGGCCGTGCGGCTTCCTCACCCAGGCGCTTCTTCTTGTCTTCCTCGTATTCCTGATAGTTGCCGGCGAAGAAGCTCCATTGCGAGTCTCCTTCCGCCGCCAGGATGTGGGTGCAGATACGGTCCAGGAACCAGCGGTCGTGGCTGATGATCATGGCGCAGCCGGCGAACTCCAGCAGTGCGTCTTCCAGTGCCCGCAGGGTTTCCACGTCCAGGTCGTTGGAGGGTTCGTCCAGCAGCAGCAGGTTGCCACCGGTCATCAGGGTTTTGGCCAGATGCAGGCGCCCCCGCTCACCGCCGGAGAGTTTGCCCACCTGTTTCTGCTGGTCGGCGCCCTTGAAGTTGAAGCGGCCGATGTAGGCACGGCTGGGCATCTCGAAGCGGCCGATGGTGAGCACGTCGGCGCCGCCGGAAAGCTCTTCGAACACGGTCTTGCCCCCGTCCAGACAGTCGCGGGACTGGTCCACGTAGGCCATCTTCACCGTCGGTCCCACCACGACCTCGCCGGAGTCCGGCTGCTGCTGGCCGGTGATCATCTTGAACAGGGTGGATTTGCCGGCGCCGTTGGGACCGATGATGCCGACGATGGCTCCCGGCGGAATGCTGAAGCTGACCTTGTCCATCAGCAGGCGATCGCCAAAGGCCTTGCTGACGTTGTTGAACTCCACCACCTTGTCGCCCAGGCGCTCGGCCACGGGGATGAAGATTTCCTGGGTCTCGTTGCGCTTCTGGTGCTCGACGCTGGACATTTCCTCGAAGCGGGCCAGGCGGGCCTTGCTCTTGGCCTGGCGGGCCTTGGGGTTGGAGCGCACCCACTCCAGTTCCTGCTTCATGGCCTTCATGTGGGCGTCGATCTGCTTGTTCTCCTGCTCCAGCCGGGCTTCCTTCTGCTCCAGCCAGGAAGAGTAGTTGCCCTTCCAGGGAATGCCGTGGCCACGGTCCAGCTCCAGAATCCACTCCGCCGCGTTGTCCAGGAAGTAACGGTCATGGGTCACCGCCACCACGGTGCCCGGGAAGCGGCACAGGAACTGTTCCAGCCACTCCACGGATTCCGCGTCCAGGTGGTTGGTGGGCTCGTCCAGCAGCAGCATGTCGGGCCGGGAGAGCAGCAGCTTGCACAGGGCCACGCGGCGCTTCTCGCCGCCGGAGAGAGGCCCGATCTTTGCATCCCACGGGGGCAGGCGCAGGGCGTCGGCAGCAATTTCGAGCTGGTTCTCGATGTCCGCGCCGCTGCTGGCGATGATGTTCTCGTACTTGGCCTGGAGTTCGGCCAGCTTGTCGAAGTCCGCGTCCGGCTCGGCGTAGGCGGCGTACACCTCTTCCAGCTTCTGCCGGGCTTCCATCACTTCGCCCAGGCCGGACTCCACCTCCTCGCGCACGGTCTTCTCCGCATCAAGCTGCGGCTCCTGGGGCAGGTAACCGATGGAGATACCGGCCAGGTGCTGCACCTCGCCGTCGTACTCCTTGTCCACCCCGGCCATGATGCGCAGCACCGTGGACTTGCCGGCACCGTTGAGGCCCAGCAGACCGATCTTGGCGCCGGGAAAGAAAGAGAGCGAAATATCCTTGATGATCTGACGCTTCGGGGGCACAACCTTGCTCACGCGGAGCATCGACATTACATACTGGGCCATGGGTTCTCGGGTCCGGGGAGTGTTCGCCTGGAGGTAACCTCCAGGATGGAAATACGTTAAACGCGCAAGTTTACCGCCAAAACGGCGCTATGATTTTCTGCCCCCGCCCCCATATGGGGCACGGAAGTGCCGACACCGGCCCGCCGCCCAGGAGACGAGACGACTGCCATGCATACCCCGGATTCGATGAAGCACGAACACCCCGCCCGCCCCCGCTGGCTGGCCGCCTGCGGCCTGGCGCTGGCCTTGCTCCTGCCCGTCGCGCAGGCGCGGGAAGAAGCCCCCCAGGAGGGCGTCAAGGTGGACAAGCCCTCCGCCTTCACCAAGCTGGTGCCCGCCGAGCAGGTGGAGCAGCAGGCCAACGCCCAGTACGCGGACATGAAGCGCCAGGCGGCGGCCAAGAATGCCCTGGCACCCGAGAGCCACCCCCAGGTGCAGCGCCTGCGCGCCATCGCCAACAAGATCATCCCCTTCTCCGCCCGTTTCAATAATCGGGCCCAAAGCTGGAAATGGGAGGTGAACCTGATCGGGTCCAAGCAGATCAACGCCTTCTGCATGCCCGGCGGCAAGATCGCCTTCTACACGGGCATCCTCGACCAGCTCAAGCTGACCGACGACGAAGTGGCGGTGGTGATGGGGCACGAAGTCGCCCACGCCCTGCGCGAGCACGCCCGGGAGCGCATGGGCAAGGGCGCCGCCACCCAGATTGGTGTGGCGGTGCTGGGCCAGTTGATTGGCGGCGGCAAGTACACCGACCTCTTCAATGCCGGAGGCAACCTGCTCTCGCTCAAGTTCTCCCGGGACGACGAAAGCGAAGCCGACGTGGTCGGTCTGGAACTGGCGGCCCGCGCCGGCTACAACCCCAGCGCCGGCGTCACCCTGTGGCAGAAGATGTCCGCCGCCAGCAAGAGCGCGCCCCCGTCCTGGCTGTCCACCCATCCGGCAGGGGACGACCGCATCAAGGAGATCGAGCGCCACCTGCCCGAAGTGATGCCCCTCTACGAGCGGGCCAAGCTCGCCCGGCAATAAGCGCCGGGGCTCGCACCCCGCTCGCGGCGGGCAACGCCGCACGGGCAGCTTTGACAGGCGCCCTCCTGGGGTGCGGGAAGCCCCCCGGCGCTAACGCCGGCCGCCCGCCACCTTGGCGGGCAGGTCCGCCGCCGGCAGCAGTTCCGCCCCCCCGCAGCGGCCATCCGGCCCCGGGCGGAAGCAGAATTCCCCCATCAGGCTGGAGGACTCCCAGGGCACCTGGGCCTGGGCCGTGTCCGCCGCCACGCCAATGCGCACCCGCTTGAAAAGTTGTTCCACCGGCAGGCCCGGCACCCGCATGTTGCTGACCAGGTGGCGGGTGAAGGCGCTGTTGCCATCGCTGCCGTCCAGGGCCACCGCCCCCGGCGCCGTGGAGAAGGACACCAGCGTCCCCCGGGGCGCCACCACCTGCGCCAGGCCCGGCGCCAGGCTGCGGGCGTTGCCCCCCGGGCCGCGGGTGCGGGTGCCGACCGGAAAAGCCGAATTGCGGCAGGCATCCAGGATCACCACGTTGACGCCGCTGCGGCTCTGCCCCAGGCGTTCCACCAGCTCGCTGGCGTTGGCGGCACGGGTCGCCACCTCGTCCTCGTTGCGGAAAAAGGCATCCACCGGCACCAGGTAGTTGCGCCCCTTCCACTGGGCGCCGTGGCCGGCGTAGTAGAACACTCGCACCTGACTGCCCGCCGCCTGGAGCAGGAATTCCCGCATCGCATCGAGCATGGGCGCCAGGGCCAGGTTTTCCCGGTAGCTCACCTCGAAGCCCAGGTCGCGCAAGGTGGTGGCGACGGCCTTGGCATCATTGACGGCGTTGCGCAGCCCCGCTTGCGGATAGCTGTTGTTGCCGATCACCAGGGCTACCTTGTCGGCCCCCCGGGGGACGGGGCTCTGGCTCCAGCCCGGCGCCGCCATCAGCAGGGCGGCGAGCCCCAGAGCGGCACAGCGCAGGGTGGCCACGACGCGCCCCTACTCGCTGGCGGGCTTGTCCGCCAGCACCTCGACGGATTCCACCATGCCGCTGGCGGCAAGCTGCTGGCGCGCCGCTTCCAGACTGCCCGCCGGCACCGCCAGGACAAAGCCGCCCAACTGCCCCGGACCATCCACCACCCGGGCGCCCACGGCCACCAGCAACAGACGCAAGTCGCGCTCGGTGGTTTCGGCCTTGAACGTCACCCGCAGCAGCGGCCCGCTCACCCCCTGCACGGCGCCGCCGCCCCGCACCAGGGACGCCTCCTCGTGGGACGCACGGTTGAGCAGCACGCCGATCACACCGGCCTGGGCCACGATCACCGCCAGGCTGAAGGCCAGCGCCGGCTTGCCGGCAAAATTGCGCAGGAAGTCCTCGAGCCGCGCGCCCCAGCCCGGCCGCGCGGCAACCCGGGGCGCCACGGGCGCACGGCCCGCATCCTCCCGCACCCGGGCCATCAGCCGCTCCAGCCCCACGTCCTCGGGTACGGCGGCGTACTTGGCCTGCAGCGCATCGTGCAACTGGCGATGCCAGGCAAGCTGGGCGCTGGCTTCCGGGTGGGTGGAGGCAATCTCGTCCACCCAGGCCCGATCCGCGTCACCGATCTGCCCGGTGACGTACCAGGGCACCAGCTCGAAAAACCGTTGTTTGGCTGCGCTATCCAGGGTGTTCACGATCCGCCTCACTATCCATCAATGCTGTTCCCCCGCCCCGCGGTCTGGCGCCGCATCCGGCGGTTTTCTCCCGCCGCCCGGTGTTCAGGGCGACTCGCTGCGCATCAAGCGCTCAACACAACCCTTGATCTTCTGCCGTGCATGGAAGAGCCGCGTTTTCACGGTATTTTCCGGGCACTGCTGCATTTGCGCCACCTCTCCCAGGGTCATGCCCTCATAAAAAACCATGTGCAGGCATTCCCGGTGCACGTCCGACAGCTTCTCCATGCAGCGCAGGATGCCCTCCCGCCGCTCCCGCTGTGCCAGTTGTTCGAAGCTGCCCAGATCGCAGGACGGCGTCTGCTCGTCCAGTTCGTCGTAATCCGGCATCCGGGCCCGCAGGCGGTCCAGCATCTTGTGGCGGGCAATCCCCAGCACCCAGGTGCTGAACCGGGATTCGCCCCGAAACCGCTCCGGGTGTTTCCACAGCTCGAACAGGGTGTCGCTCACCACCGTTTCGGCCTCGTCCGCATCGTGCAGGCGGTTCAGGGCGAAGGCGTAGATGCGGCGGCCAAAGTGGCGGTGCAACTCGCGCAGGGCGGCCTGATCCCGCCGCGCCATCCGTTCCAGCAGGGCCTGGGCGTCACTGTTGCTCAGTTCCATGGCGTTTTGTCCTCGTGCTGGTCATGGGTCGCATCCCGCGCGCGCCAGGTTCAAATTTTTTCATCGCGCCGGCAGCAGGGGCGCGTGCTCCAGTTCCGGCGGCGCCAGGAGCTGGGGCGTCTGCGGGCCGATGCTGCGGTCACGCAGGGCATCCACCACCGGCCGGGCACTGTCGAAGATCTCCCGCAGGCTGAGCCGCCCGTCCCCGTCCCGGTCAGCGCCACGGCCCATGGCGCTGAGCAGGGCGTGGGTGAACAGGCCGTGCTCCGCCGGCGCGTACTCCTGGGAATCTTCGTCCCCCTGGGCGGCCACCACCAGCGCGAAGCGGGAGGCGGCAGAGCGCTTTTGCAGGGCAAAGGCGTCGAACCGCCCCTGGATGTTGCGGGCCTGGCAGGTATCGACAATGAGGATGCGCCTGCCCGCGGCGGCGCGCAAGGCGTCGAAGAACACCTGCCAGGAGATGAAACTCGCCGGCACCTCGCCCCGGCTCACGGCGTGGAAATCCGCCGCTTCGCCATCCCGCGGCACGAAGTAATAGTTGCCGGCCGGGTCCGAAATGCCGTGGGAGGCTAGAAACACCACTACCGTATCCGCCGCCCGCGCCGCCTGCACGAAGCGCACGGCCTCCAGCACCTGGGCCCGGCCCGGGGGGGCCGGGCCGTCGTCCGCCAGCACCCGGGTGAGCACCTGCCGGTACTGGCCCAGGGCCAGTTGCTCGAAACGGCCAGCCACGGCGGTGGCGTCCCGCACCGCAAAGGCGAGCTGTACGTCCGGCCCCAGCCGGGGGAACTGGTTGGCGCCGATGGCCAGCACGTACAGATCCCCGGGCTCGCCCGGCTTGTCCGGCGCCCGGGCCAAGGCAATACGGGTTTCCGCCAGACCCAGGGACTGGCCGTTGAAGGCTTCCACCCGGATCAGGTTCTCCTGCGCCGGCAGCTCCACCTCCAGTTCGCCCCCCCGGGCCAAGCCCCGGCGGGCCGCGCCCGGCGTGACCGGCAAGCCGTTGACGAACACCGTCACCTCCTCGCCCGCGCGGGCGCCCTCCACCTTCAGCCGCAGCCGCGCCCGGGGGCGATAGCCGGGCACGCCACGCACGCCCAGCTCCGTCACCGCCAGCCGGGGCGGGGCAATGTCGGCCAGGCGGGCGATGTCGAAGCCGCCGGCCTCCGGGCGCCCCGCGGGCTCGGCCAAGGCGCGCCGCACCAGATCGGGCCGGTAGAGCAGGCGCTCGAACTGCACGGCGCGGTAGAAGTCCGGCGCCCGGTCCAGTCCCCGGTTGAGCTGCCAGCCGACAAAGTTGTCCCCCTCCGGCGAGCACATGTAGTAGCCCGCCGGCACCCAGGCGATCCAGTCCTGCCCGTTGCGCAGGGGCAGATACGCCAGCAGTTCCTGGCCGTCCCGCACCCGGTACCAGCGCACGGTGCCGTCGGAGAGCGAGGCCACCGCCACCCGGCCATCGCGGCTCAGATTCACCGCCCGCGCCTGCGCCGCCAGCCGCGCCACCCAGCGCTCCCGGCCCTGGGGATCGAAAAGCCGCAGGGCCCAACTGGTCCCCAGCAGCACATGCCCCCCGTCGGCGGCCAGGGCATGGGCGCGGACCCGCTCGTAGTCGTCCAGCGCCAGCGGCACGCCATTGAGCCGGGGCGAGCCCCCCTCCAGCCCGCTGAGGGCGAGCGCCGGCCCCCGCAGCACGGGCGGCTGCAGGGGCGACACCGGCCCCTCGGCAAGGCGGAACTCCCGCGCCCCCAAAGTGCTGGCAAAGCGCACCGCCGCGCCGTCCGCCGATACCAGCAGGGCATGGGGGTTGATGCTGAAATCCAGGAAATCGGGCCCGCGCGGGGGGCTGGGCCGGTCGTCCGCCGCCAGCAGGCCGATGGCCGGGTCCTGCGCGCCCCAGGCCACCCCGCCCCGGGGCAGCGCCACCAGATCGTTGACGGTGCCCGCCGCCAGCGGCACCGGCGCCAGGGGGGTCCCGTCCGCCGTCCAGCGCTGGATGCTCCCTTGCCCGGGGGCGGCTTCGCCGGCCGCATACAGGCGCCCGCCGTCCGCGCTCCAGGCCACGGCCAGCAGACTGGCGCCTGCCGCCGCCGGGCGCAGCAGGCGCGGGG
>DAITAZ010000046.1:0-27680 GCA_036824045.1 Rhodocyclaceae bacterium | reverse complement strand
CTCTGCTCCGGTAGCCCCTCATGGAACACGCCCCGCATACTGCCCCTGCCCAGCGCGGCTCTGCCGTCGGGGCGGGGCTGGCGCTGCTGGTTGCAGCCGCGCTCCTGGCGGGGTGCGCCGCGCGGCCCCCGCTCCAGTGGTCGAAGCCAAACGTGACGGCGGAAGCCTTGCAGCAGGATCTGGGCGAATGCGAGCACTACGCGGCGCTGGAGGCGGAGGACGCCCGGGACCGGGAGCGCGCACGCGAGCGGGAGGCGGTCCGGCAGAACCCGGCTTTGCAGCGCAAGCTCAGCACGCGGGACCATGCGGCGTCGGGGTTTTTCTCGGGCACGCTGAACGAATCCCTCACCGGGGGCCGCTCCGGCGCGGTGAATCGTTGCATGCGGACGCGGGGCTACCAGCTCCGAGCCGCGCCCGCCCTAACCCGCTAACCCCCCGCGTTCAGGCGCCCCGCTGGCTCCAGCAGGCGCACGGTGCCGCGCCCGCCGTCCACCTCCAGCGGGGTGCCTTCTTCGATCCGCGCCAGGATGCCCGGCAGGTTCACCACCGCCGGGATGCCGAACTCCCGGGCGACGATGGCGCCGTGGGACATGAACCCGCCGGTTTCCATGACCAGCCCGCCGGCCTTGAGGAAGAGGGGCGTCCACGCCGGATCGGTGGAGGGCACCACGAGGATCTCGCCCCGGCGCAGGCGCTGGCCTTCTTCCGGCGTGCGCAGCAGGCGGGCGGCGCCCCGGGCCACCCCGCTGCCCACGGCGGTGCCCTGAAAGTGGCGGCCTCCGGGGAGGGGGGAGGGCGCGGCTCCAGCCTGCGCCACGGCCCCGGGCTGGCCCTGCCCGGCGTAAAACCACTCGGGGGCGGACTCGGCCCACCAGGCCTGCCACTGCCGGCGGCGGGCGGCGAGCAGGGGCACCAGCGCCGGGCCCGGACGCTGGCCGTCGAGCACGGCCAGCACTTCGCAGTCCAGCAACAGGAAGATGTCTTCCGGCGCGTGCAGCCAGCCGCTGGCCTGCCAGTGCCGCCCGATGTGCAGCAGGCCCAGGCGGGAGACCTCGCACAGGGCGATGAGCGCGCTGCGGGCGGCCTCCCGGTCGTTGCTCTCGGTGGTGGCGTTGCGCGCCAGCAGGGCGAACACGGGCCGCAGCCACAAGGGCGTGTGCGCCCGCAGCCGGGCCCGGGCCGCCGCTGCCGCCTGCCGCTGGCGGTGGGCCAGGGCGTCCAGATCGGTGGCGGCGAGGTCGGGCAAGCTTTCCAGCAGGTACTGGGGGCGCTCCCGCCAGCGGGGGCTGCGCAGATAGGTTTCGTAGATCGCCCGATGGCCGTAGCGCTCGAGAAAATCGGCAAAGGCGCGGCGGAAGGCGTTGTCCGCCGGCAGCGCGCGCCAGTCGCCACCGCTTGCCCGGGCCGCTTCCAGCCAGCGGCGGGTGGGCGGGTCGGCCATGGCGGCGCGGGCGATCTGGATCAATTCCAGGCTCTGCCGGCCGGTGACGCTGGGCGGTCCCCCCGCCAGCAGGGCCGAGGTGAGGGCGTGGCCTTCGCCGGGGAGGCGGGCTTCGATCAGGTCCGCCAGCATGCTCAGGCTGGCGCCGCCGGAGCCCTGCAGGTAGTGCATGGCCGAGAGCTCGCTGCTGCGCAGGCCGAATTCCCGCATGCGCTGCGCCATGGCGGCCTCGCCCTGGGGCAGGGGCGCCTGCCGCCAGTGGGCGGCGAGGCGGTAGGCGTCCTCGATCTGCTGTTTGCCGTGCCGGCGCGCGGCCCCGGCACGGGCGAGGTAGCGCAGCATGTGCGCGCCCCGCGCCAGCCGGGCCCGGCCCCGCGGGGGCGGGAGGCGGATTTCCGGCTGATGGCCGCCCACCAGCCGGTTCATGGCCCCGGGCTCGACGCCGAACGCGTGATACGCCTCCCACTGCAGCAGGGAAAGGTTGAGGTAGAGCCGGCCGTGGAACAGCCCGGCCCGCTGCGCCCCCGGGTGCAGGGGGAAGCCGCCGAGGCGGTAGCCGGCCTCCAGCAGCAGGTTCACCAGCTTGCGGGAGATGCTCCAGTCCATGGGCGAGAGCGGGTCGGGGACCACGTCGATGGTGTTGCCGCGGGACCAGATGTCCGGCTGCTCCGCCAGCCCCGGATAGGTGCAGCGGCCGCTGGCCGTGATCGGGCGCAGTTGCAGCAGCCACAAGCGCTGCCCGTCCCAGGCCCATTCTCCGTCGCAGGCGGGGCGGCTGAAATCCAGCGCCAGGGCGGCCAGGCGCAGTAGCCGGCCCAGTTGCAGGGCCAGGCGGTCGTCCAGCACCCGGGCGCTGGCCCGGGAGGCAGGCGTGGCGGCCAGCTCGACACCGCCCGTGGCCAGGGGGCGGCTGTGGGCGGCCTTGGCGCCGGGGCGGTAGTCCAGCAGGCGCAGATCGCTGGCGGTGGGGGGCTCGCCGAGCAGAATCTCATCGCCGCTGGCCTGGCCGGCCACCAGGGATTCGCCCAACCCCCAGTTGGCGTGGATGACCAGCCGGTCGTCGCGGCCGTCCCGGGGGTCGCAGGTGAAGCCGATGCCGCTGGCCACGGCGGCCACCATGGGCATGATCAGCACCGCCATGCCCGCCTCCCCATGGTCCAGCCCGAGACGCTGGCGGTAGGCCGCCGCCGCGGGCGTCCACGGGGAAGCCCACACCGAAACCACCGCCTGGGCCAGCGCCACTGCGCCGCGCACATTGAGGTGGGAGCGGTGGATACCGGCAAAGGAAGCGGTGGCCGCGTCCTCCTGCGGGGCGGAGGAGCGCACCGCCAGCCCCGCCCCCTGCCAGGGAGGCGCGGCCAGCGCGGCGGCCAGCGCCGCCAGCAGCCCGGGGGCGGGCGGGTGGCGCAGCAGGCGGGCATGGAGTTCCGCCAACCGGGCGTCGTCCTGCGCGGCGGCGGCCCGCACCAGGGCCGCCCGCAGGCCGGAGCCCTCCAGCCAGGCGGCAGCCTCGGCGGTGGGGATCACCAGCCCCGGCGGCACCGGGAATGCCTGTTCGGCCAGGCGGGCCAGCGCCCAGGCCTTGCCCCCGGCGCCTTCCACCCCGGCTGCCAGTATTGCGGGCCAGCCCACGCGCAATGGGGTCGTCTCCATCCGCCTACCCTCCCGCCGCCGCGGAAGCGGCGCCGCTGCGCACCCCGTTGATGAACAGGGCCAGCATGGTGTTGAACTCCGCCTCCAGATCCAGCCCGGGGATGTAGACCCAGCGCATCAGGCAGGCGAGGTAGAGGAACTGGAAATACTCCCCCAGTTGCTGCGCGGGGATGGCGGCACTGAATTCGCCCCGCTCCTGGCCCAGGGCAATGAGCCGGGCGAAGATGCCATCCAGCCCGCTGCGCCGCTCCGGGGCCATGCCGCCGACGGTGCCCGCCTCGTTGAGGCGGAAATGCAGGTAGTGGCGCAGAAACGGCCGCCGGCTTTCCGACCACGCGGCGGAGCGGGCCAGGAAGGCCCGCAGCCCGGCCTCGGCGCTGGCGAGGCCGCCCAGCGCCACGTGCAGGGCGGGCATTTCGTCCGCCAGTTCCCGGTGGAAGCGGTGGCGGAGCAAGGCCTCCTTGACCGGAAAGTGCTTGTAGAGCGTGCCCTTGGCCACATCCGCCGCGGCGGCGATGGCTTCCATGGTCACCTGCTCGAAGCCCTGCTCGACGAACAGGGCCCAGGCCGTGTCCGCCAGATGGTCGGCCGTCTGCTGCCGCTTGCGCTCCCGCCGGCCGGGGAGCGGACTGTCCGGGTCTGCGCCTGTCGGGTCATCCATGGGTCACCTCATTTCTGAACGACGGATATTTTTATACGTCGTTCAGAAATTTGCAATCCCGGAATGGGTGGCGGGGAAAGCTGCGGCGGGGGTCGAGGGCCTCAGGGCGGTGGCGGGGCGGCGAATCCGGCGCATTCTTCGAACACCCGGGCCCGGCAGCGGGCGCAGGTGCTGCGGTCGAGCCGGGCCACCACACCGGCGATGGCTTCGCGCTTGGAGCTGAAGGCCACGTCGGCGCCAAAGGCTTCCAGGTAAGGCGGCGAGAGGAGCAGCCGGGCGGTGGGCTCGCGCATGCTGTAAAAATACAGGCCGCCCCCCAGGGCCCGCCGCCGCCGGGCCTCCCGCGCCAGCAACTCAGCCCCGGCCACGTCCACGAAGTTGATGCTCTTGGCCATGATCAACAGGTGGCGGCGGGCGGGCTCCTGCTCGGCAATCTGGTGCAGGGTGTCTTCCAGATGGCTGACGGCGCCAAAGTAAAGCGCCCCTTCCACCCGCAGCAGCTTCATCTGCGGGCATTCCCGCTCCTCCCCCGGACGCACGACGGACATGCGCCGGGCCGGGTGGGCGGCGTCCGGAATCAGCACACGGAGGGCCGGCTTGGCGGTACGGTGCAGGAACTGCACCAGCGCCAGCAGGATGCCCAGCAGGATGGCGAATTCCAGCGGCAGCACCAGGGTGGCGGCAAAGGTGGCCAGCATCACCGCCGCCTCGGGCCGGCTGGCGGTCAAGATGGTGCGGATCTGCACCCGGTCCACCAGGCCCCAGGCCACCAGCAGCAACACCCCCGCCATGGCCGCCACCGGCAGGAAGGCGGCCAGGGGCGCCACCAGCGCCAGCAGCAGCACCAGGAAGAGGCTGGCGAACACCGCCGCCAGGGGCGTGCGGGCGCCGGCTTCCAGATTGGCGGCCGAGCGGTTGAACGAGCCGGAGGCCGGGCCCGCGGAAAAGAAAGCCCCGGCCAGATTGGCCAGGCCCTGGCCGACGATCTCCTGATTCACATCCACCCGCTGGCCGCTCTTGAGCGCCAGGGAACGGGCGATGGACATGGCCTCGGTGAGCCCGATGATGGCCACCGCCAGGGCCGGCGTGAGCAGGCGCTGCAGGGTTTCGGGCGCCAGATCGGGCACCGACAGGGGCGGCAGGCTGCGGGGCAGCGCCCCCAGGGTGCGGATGCCGGTGGGCGCGGCCCCGGGCAGCAGCTCGATCACGGCGGCCACCAGGCTCCCCGCCAGCAGGGCCACCACCATGTAAGGCCAGCGGGGGCGCCAGGCGCGGCAGGCCACGCCGGCGAACAGCGTCGCCCCCCCCACCACCGCCACCCAGGGGTGCGCCGCGTGCAGCTGCCCGGCCAGCGCCACCAGCCCGCCGAAGAAGCCCTGCCCCGCCGGCACCGCCACCCCCAGGAAGTTGGGCAACTGGCTGCCGGCGATGAGCATGGCCGCCCCGGCGGTAAAGCCCACCAGCACCGTGTGGGAAACGAAATTGACCAACGCCCCCAGCCCCGCCAGCCCCATGGCGAGGCGGATGGCCCCGGCCAGGAAGGCCAGGCTCAGGGCCAGCTCCACGTACGGAGCCGAGCCGGGGACCGCCAGGGGCGAGAGGGTGGCGAACACCACCAGCGAGGTGGCGTTGGTGGGCCCGGTCACCAAATGGCGGCTGGAACCCCACAGGGCGCCCACCACCGCGGGCACCATGGCCGCGTAGAGGCCGTACTGGGGCGGCAGGCCCGCCAGGGTGGCGAAGGCCACGCCCTGGGGCAGCACCAGCAGGGCGCCCACCAGGCCCGCCAGGAAGTCCGCCCGCAGGGTCGCCCGGTCCAGCGCCCGCCCCCAGGCAAGGAAGGGAAAGCAGCGCAGGAACCAGGGGGCAAGGGGCGGCACGACACTCCACCAGCAGAAGGGAGGACGCAATTATCCTAGAAACCGCAGGTGGACGCGCCCGCCACTGCCGGCACCCGCCCCGCTACACGGTGCCGCCCCCCTCTGCCCCGAGGCCGCCCCCAGCGCCCCGCACCGGGCAGCGCTGCAAGGCGGCGGGGCCCACCACACGGCGCTCACCAACCTGTTTTCGGGGCGCCCGGCGCGGGGCATCGTCAATCGGCTGATGCGGGAGCTGGGGCCGCTCAGCGCAGCGGCGGCAGAACCGCCCCGGCGGTCAGACCCGGAAGCGGGCCACCTGCCCGTGAAGATCCGCCGCCAGACGCTCCATGGCGCCGACTGAATCCGAGGTCTGGTTCATGGCATTGCTGGTTTCTTCCACCATGCGGGAGATTTCCGCCACCTGTTCGACGATGGAGGTGCTGGCGGCGCTCTGCTCCTGGGTCGCCAGGGCCACCTCGCGGATGCGCGCCAGGGTGACGTCGGCCCCGGCGCGGATCTCCCGCAGGGAGCCGGCCGCGCTCTCCACCAGGCTGACGCCGCTGTGCACCTGGTTCGCCACCTGGTCCATGGCGTTCACCGCGCCCCCCGTTTCGTTCTGGATGCCGACGATCATCTGCTCGATCTGCACCGTCGCCGCCGATGTGCGCTCCGCCAGCCCCCGCACCTCGTCCGCCACCACGGCGAACCCCCGGCCCTGCTCCCCCGCCCGGGCCGCCTCGATGGCGGCGTTGAGCGCCAGCAGATTGGTCTGGGCGGCAATCTCCTTGATCACGTTGGCGATGGAGCCGATCTCGTTGGCCCGGCCCACCAGCAGGCGGATCTTGTCCACCGCGTGGCCCACTTCCCGGGCGATGTGGTGCATCTCGTCGGCGGCGCGGGCGGCACGCTCTTCCCCCTCGCCGGCCAACCGCACCGCCTGGCTGGAATTGCCCTCGGTCTGCCGGGCGCTGCTCGAAACCTGGTTGACGCTCTCGGTCAGCTCTTCGACGGCGGCGGCGATCGCCCCGGTGGCGCGGGCTTCCCGGTCCGCCGAGTTGGCAACCTCCCGGGCCGCCCGGGCGATGTGCTGGGCGTTGGCCGCCACGTTCTCGGCGCTGTTGCCCACCGAGGCCATGAGGCTGCGCAACTGGTTGAACATCTGCGCCAGGGTGCCCAGCAGGCTCTGGGGCGGCGCATCGATCACCCGGGCGGCGGTGAGATCCCCCGCCGCGGCCTGGCGCATCACCTCCACCGCCAGGGCGGGCTCCCCGCCGATCTGCTGCAGGATGCTGCGGGCAACGGAATAGGCCGCCACCGCCAGCACCACCAGCATCAGCGCGGCAATCCCCAGCCCCCGCCCCAGTTCCTGGGCGAAGGCCGCATCCAGATCATCCACATAGACCCCGGTGCCGATGGACCAGCCCCAGGGCGCGAAGGGCACCACGTAGGAGAGCTTGGCCACCGGCTCCGGCGCGCCCATCCGCGGCCAGACATAGGACATGTAGCGGGCCTCGCCGCCCCGCGCCACCTCGAAGATGGTGTCGAACAGGGGGAAGCCCTTGGCGTCCTTCACCCCCGCCTGGCTCTTGCCCTCCATTTCCGGCTTGGTGGGCACCAGCACCGCCTTGCCTTCGCTGGAGTAGATGAAGAAGTAGTCTTCCTTGCCATAGCGCAGCTTGCGCAGGGCTTCCACGGCGCCGCGCTGGGCGGCGGCCCGGTCCAGTTTGCCTTCCGCCTCCCGCGCCTGGAAATCCGCCAGCACGCCCGCCGCCACTTGGACCACGTCGCGAATCCGCGTTTTGTGCCCTTGTTCGAGGGTATGCCGGGTCATCAGCGCCGACACCACCCCCATCAACACCGAGCCCACCAGTGCCACAGCGAACAGCAGCAACAGCCGCTGCGACAGTTTCATCGATTGCATTCCCGTCCCCTTCCGATACCGCCTTTTATGTGCACCTGCACCAAATTGACACACGCCCGGAGATTCTGTGCGGAATCTCGAGACGGTTAACGGGGGAAAAGACCGCAAAATTGATAGGGATTTACGAGGGGACGCGCCCTCCGTGCGGTATGACTAAAGTCATAGGCCCCGCGGGCTCAGGCTGCCCGCGCCCGGGCCAGCATGGTTGCCGTGCCGTCCGGCAGGCCCACCCACACGGTCGCCTCCCGGCCCTCGCGGTGGCCATGGAGGTTCAGGCGTGCCCCCAGCAAGGCCGGCTGCAGGCCCCGGTAATCGAACTGGCCCAGCGGCTGGCCGAGCAGCCGCTGGGCCAGCAGCGCCAGGCGGGTGGCGGAAAGGGGGCCGTGCACCACGATCTGGGCGTAGCCTTCCGCCTGCCGGCAGTAGTCTGCGTCGTAGTGAATGCGGTGGCCATTGAAGGTGAGCGCCGAGTAGCGGAACAGTTCCACCGCGTCCGGCGCCCAGGGCTCGCTGTGGGCGGCCACGGGCAGCGCCACCCCTGCCGGCGCGGCGGCGGGCGGACCGGGATTGCGATACACCAGATCCTGCTCTTCCCGCACCGCCAGTGTCCCGCCCTGGCTGAGTTCGTGCAGGACGGTCACGAACACCAGTTCGCCGCTGCGGCCGGTTTTGCCCTCCACCGCCAGGATGGTGGAGCGCTTTTCCGCCCGCGCGCCCAGGGTGAGCGGCGCCGCGAAGCTCACCCGCCCGCCGGCCCACAGGCGGTTGTGCAGAGGCACGGGCGGGAGGAAGCCGCCGCGCCCCGCGTGGCCATCCTCCGCCAGGGCGGCCGGCGGCAGCCCCTCCAGAAAATACAGCCAGTGCCACAGGGGCGGCAGGGGCGCCCCTGCCACAAACGGCGCCGGGTCCAGCCCCAGGGTGGCCGCCATCAAGCCCGCATGGCGCGGGGCCAGCACGTCCTCGTCTTCCACGCTGCGCCCCACCCACTGGCGCAGATGCCCGATATCCACCATGGCCGCCTCCTCGCGCATGTCCTGGCTCCCACGCTACACCCCCGTCCGCGCCCTGCCAAGCCGGCCGCCCTGTGTAGCTTTTGGTACAGAGCGCGACGAAGCGGCCGCCTATCCTGCCCCTGCGGTTCAACCATCACCAGGAGGAAGGAAACATGGAACGCCTGCGCTACTTCATCGACACCCACGACACCCGTAGCGGCAGCCTGCCGGCGGGGCTCACGGCTGAGAGTTTCGAGCTATTCTTTGCCCAGTACGAGGCGGCCTGCGCGGCCGAAGGGGTGGTGCCGGTGCGCTCCCATCTGGGGTTGGCGGACGGCCGTGCCTTCTGTCTGAACCTGGCGCCCGACGCCGAAGCCGTCCGGCGGGCTCACGCCCGGGTGGGCCTGCCCTTCGACAGCATTACCGAGGTACAACTCGCCTCGCCGGCGGACCTGTTCTTCCGCCGGCCGGCAGCCACCGGCTGAACGCCCCGATGCACACCGGGCATGTCAGCCACCGGGAGTCCGCCCAGTGAGCCCCATGCCTGACACCACCCCGCTGCCCTTGTTCGAGCGCCTCAGCGCCGCCGGCCGCCGGCTGGCGGCGGCTGCGCTGATCGAGAGCCCGTGCGAGCCCGGCGGCCCCATCATCCACAAGGGCCAGCGGGTGTCGGGCGCGTATTTCGTGGTCTGCGGCCGGCTGCGGGTCTATACCCTCAGCCCGGGCGGACAGGAAGCCACCCTCTACCACATGGATCCGGGCGAAACCTGTGTGCTCGCCCTCAACTGCCTGTTCAACGATCTGCTCTACCCGGCCTGGGTGCAGGCGGAGCGCCCCACCCGCATCGCCCTGCTGCCGGGCCCGGTCTACCGCCAGCTCTTCCGGGACGAGCCGGCGATTCAGGACGCGACCGTGCGCGCGCTTTCCACCGCCGTGTTCCGGCTCATGGCCACGCTGGAGGAAGTCCACGCCTGCAAGCTGGAACAACGCCTGGCCAACCTGCTGCTGCTGCGGGCCGACAGCAACGGCGCCCTGGCCATGACCCAGGAGCAGATGGCCCGCCATCTCGGAACCACCCGCGAGGTGGTGGCCCGCCTGCTGCGCCAGTACGTGGCGGCCGGCGCGGTGGCCACCGCCCGGGGGCGGATCAGCATCACCTGCGCCCCGGCGCTGGCCCGTTTCGCCCAGCCGGACTGACCGCCCCTGTGTAGCTTTTGGTACAGAAGCGCGGCCTGACGCGGCCTAGGCTCCTTGGCACCCGAGTTTGCCGATGCCGAAGGAGCCCTGCCATGCCCCACCCCGCGCCCCACCCTGCCGACACCTCCATCCCCTGGTCCGGCCGCCTCGTGCTGGCCCTGCCCCCCGCCCTGTGTCTGATCGCCCTGCTGATCAAGCTGGGCGCCACCGCCCTGGTCCTGGCCGGACCGGGCTGGCTCCATGCCCACAGCACCCGGCCCGCACCGGCTGACACGCCGGGCCCGCCCCCCGCGGCCGCCGCGCCGGCGGTGGCCCCGATCTGGCAACGGTTGCCGGAAGCAGCCCCGTCCCCTTCCGGCGCCCCGGCTTCGCCCGCCCTGGTCGCATTGGGCGAGCGGCTCTTTCACGACAGCCGGCTCTCACGGGACGGCACGGTCGCCTGCGCCAGTTGCCACGACCTCGCCCGCCATGCGGGGGCCGACGGCCGCCCCACCGCCCGGGGCATCGGCGGCCGGATCGGGCCGCGCAATACGCCCACGGTGTGGAACGCAGCGTTCCAGACACGCTTGTTCTGGGACGGCCGGGCCGACAGCCTGGAGGCCCAGGCGGCGGGTCCGCTCTTCAACCCGGCCGAGATGGGCATGCCCTCCGCCGCCGCGCTGGAACAACGACTGGCCCGGGACGCGACCTACGAGGCCGACTTCGCCCAAGCCTTCGGCGGGCCGGGCATCACGCTGGCCCGCACCACCCAGGCCATCGCCGCGTTCGAGCGCACGCTCATCACCCGCGACAGCCCCTACGACCGCTTTCTCGCGGGGGACCGCCACGCCTTGAGCCCGCAGCAGTTAGCCGGCATGGAGCGCTTCCAGGCGCTGGGCTGCATCAACTGCCACGCGGGTCCCAACTTCAGCAGCGCCGGCATCCTGAGCCCGGGCGGTGCGTGGCGAGCCTTTCCCGCCCACGCCCTGGCCGGCGCCCAGCACCTGACGCAAGACCCCGGCCTGGCGCCGCCGGGCAGCCGCCCCGGCGTGTGGCGGGTGCCCAGCCTGCGCAACGTTGCCCTCACGGGGCCCTACTTCCACAACGGTTCGGTCCGGACGCTGGACGAGGCGGTGCGCATCATGGCCAGCGCCCAGTTGGGGCTGGAACAAGCACAAGCCCCTGGCCCCGCCCGCCGGGTGCTGTGGTCGCCGGAGCAACAAACATTGACGAGCCTGCCGCCCCGCACTTTCAGCCGGCAGGACGTGGCGGACATCGTCGCCTTCCTCCACGCCCTGAGCAGCGAGCGGCTGGCCCGCGCCCGCCAGCCCTAGCTGGAGCAGCTCACCGCCAGCCCCGCCGCCCAGTCCGGCGGGGGCGCGGCGTAGCGCGCGTAGCCGGGCTGTTCGTCGTAGGGACGGCTCAGGCAGTCCTGCACCGCCGCCAGTTCGGAGAAGTCCCCCGCGCGGGCTTTCTGGATCGCCAGTTCGGCGATCCAGTTGCGCAGCACGTACCTGGGGTTGGCAGCCCGCATGCTGGCCTGGCGCTCGGGCTCGGCCCAGCCTTCCTGCGCCAGCCGCGCCCGCCATTCCGCCAGCCAGGCATCGGCGCCCTCCCGGTCGATGAACAGGTCGCGCAGCGGCGCGTCCACCCGTGCCTGCTCGGCCTGAACCACCTGGCCGGGGAGGTTGCTCAGATGGCGGAAGAAGAGGGTGAAATCCGCGTGGTTGAAATGCAGCAGGCTGAAGGTGCGGCCAAAGAAATCGTCGTCCGCGGCAGAGGCCTCGCGCAGACCCAGCTTGCGCCGCAGGTGCGCCAGAAAGGCGGTGTTGAAGGCCTGGGTGAAGGCTTCATCCACCGCCGCCCGGACGATGTCCGGATGCCCGATGAGGGTGACCAGGGCGTCGCCCAAGGCGTAGAGGTTCCACTGGGCCACCCGTGGCTGGGCGCGGTAGATGTAGCGGCCATGGTGGTCGGAGTGGTTGCAGATGTGGCCGGCGTCAAAGGCGTCCATGAAACCGAAGGGGCCGTAGTCGATGGTGAGCCCGAGCACCGACATGTTGTCGGTGTTCATCACCCCGTGCATGAAGCCCACCGCCTGCCAGTGCGCCACCAGCTCGCCGGTGCGCTGCGCCACCGCCCGCAGCAGCGCCTCGTAAGGATTGAGGGCCGCCTCGCATTCCGGGTAGAAGCGCTCGATCACGTAGTCCGCCAGGCACTTCAGCTCCGCGTCCCGGTCCAGCGCGCTCCAGTGCTGGAAGGAGCCGAACCGCACAAAGCTGGGCGCCAGCCGGGTCACCACGGCGGCGGTTTCCATTTCCTCCCGGCGCACCGGCTCCGGCGAACCCACCACGCACAGGGCGCGGGTGGTGGGCACGCCCAGGGCCGCCATGGCCTCGGAGCACAGAAACTCCCGGATCGACGAACGCAGCACCGCCCGCCCATCCCCCATGCGGGAGTAAGGCGTGCGCCCCGCCCCCTTGAGCTGCACCTCCCAGTTGCCGGCCGGGCCCACCACCTCGCCCAGCAGGTGGGCCCGGCCATCCCCCAACTGCCCCGCCCACACCCCGAACTGGTGACCGGAATACACCGCCGCCAGACACTCCGCCCCCGGCGGCAAGCGATTGCCGGCAAAGGTCTGGGCAAAATGCGGACGGGAAAACTCCGCCGGGTCCAGCCCGATCAGGGCCGCGGCGGCAGCGCTGGCCCCCACCAGATGAGGCTCCGGCAAGGTCCAGGGATTGAGGCGGGTGTAAAAGGCAGACGGCAGGCGAGCGAAGGAATTGTCAAAAGGCAACGCATCCACCGCCACACCCCCGGCCGGGCACAGCACGCGGGTTGGGGCATCCATTGGGGTACATCCTGTCGTTATGGTTTGTGTGCACCAGTGTCATCCGCGGGCCGGATGGGTGCAAGGGGTGGGAGGCGCCCGGGCCATGCATCGATCGCAGCAAAAAGAACGGCGGGACCGCGCACGCGGCCCCGCCCAAGGACGTCAGGCAAGCAGTGCCGCGGCGTGGTGGCGGAGGTGTTCGTCGATGAAGCTGGCGATGAAGTAGTAGCTGTGGTCGTAGCCGGGGCGGCGGCGCAGGCTGAGGGGGTGGCCGGCGGCGCGGGCGGCTTGCTCCAGGGCCTCGGGCTTGAGCTGGGTGGCGAGGAAGTCGTCGGATTCGCCCTGGTCCACCAGCAGCGGGAGCCGCTCGCTGGCGCCGGCCATGAGGGCGCAGGCGTCCCAGCGGTTCCAGTTGGAACGGTCCGGCCCCAGGTAGCGGGAAAGGGCTTTTTGCCCCCAGGGGCAGTCCATGGGGTGACAGATGGGCGCGAAGGCGGAGACCGACCGGTAGCGCCCGGGGTTGCGCAGGGCGCACACCAGGGCGCCGTGCCCGCCCATGGAATGGCCGCTGATGCCCCGCGCCCGGGTGACGGGAAAGTTGGCTTCGATCAGCGCCGGCAGCTCGTGCACCACGTAGTCGTGCATCTGGTAGTGGGTGCGCCAGGGCATTTCGGTGGCGTTGAGGTAGAAGCCGGCGCCCAGGCCGAAATCCCAGGCGCCGTCCGGGTCGTCCGGCACTTCTGAGCCGCGGGGGCTGGTGTCCGGGGCCACGATGGCGACGCCCAGTTCCGCCGCCAGGCGCTGGGCGCCGGCCTTCTGCATGAAGTTCTCGTCGGTGCAGGTGAGGCCCGAGAGCCAGTAGAGCACGGGCACCGGTTGCCGCTCCGCCTGGGGCGGCAGGTAGATGGAAAACACCATGGTGCAATCCAGCGCCTCGGACTGGTGGCGGAAGCGCCAGTGCCAGCCGCCGAACGCCCGGTTGCTGGCCAAGGGGTTCAGGGCGCGGGGGTCCGCCATCAGCCCGCCGCCCCTCATGGCCGGAAGTGCACCACGGAGCGGATGCTCTTGCCCTCGTGCATGAGGTCAAAGGCGGTGTTGATCTCTTCCAGGGGCATGGTGTGGGTGATGAAGGTGTCGAGCGGGATTTCCCCTTTCATGGCCCGCTCCACGTAGCCCGGCAGTTCGGTGCGACCGCGCACGCCGCCGAAGGCGGAGCCGCGCCACACCCGGCCGGTGACGAGCTGGAACGGCCGGGTGGAGATTTCCTCGCCCGCGCCAGCCACACCGATGATCACCGATTCGCCCCAGCCCTTGTGACAACATTCGAGGGCGGAGCGCATCACCTTGACGTTGCCGATGCACTCGAAGGAGTAATCGACGCCGCCATCCGTCAGCTCGACGATGACCTCCTGGATCGGGCGATCATAGTCCATCGGGTTGATGCAGTCGGTAGCGCCCAGCTGGCGGGCGATTTCAAACTTGCCCGGGTTCACGTCCACGCCGATAATCCGTTCCGCCCGGGCCATGGTGGCGCCGATGATCGCGGAGAGCCCGATGCCACCCAGCCCGAAGACGGCCACGGTCGCGCCCGGCTCCACCTTGGCGGTGTTCATCACCGCGCCGATGCCGGTGGTGACGCCGCAGCCGAGCAGGCATACCTTCTCCAGCGGGGCCGCCTTGCTGATCCGGGCCACCGAGATCTCGGGCAGCACGGTGTATTCGCTGAACGTGGAGGTGCCCATGTAGTGGAAGATGGGCTTGCCGTCCCGGCTGAAGCGGCTGGTGCCATCGGGCATCAGCCCTTTGCCCTGGGTGGCGCGGATGGCCTGGCAGAGGTTGGTCTTGCCGGAGCGGCAGAATTTGCATTGGCCGCATTCCGGCGTGTAGAGCGGGATCACGTGGTCGCCCACCGCGACCGAGGTCACGCCCTCGCCCACGGCCTCGACGATGCCCCCGCCCTCGTGGCCGAGAATGGCCGGGAACAGGCCCTCCGGGTCGGCGCCGGAAAGGGTGAAGGCGTCGGTGTGGCAAACGCCGGTGGCAACGATGCGGACCAGCACCTCGCCCGCCTTGGGCGGGGCCACGTCCACTTCGGTGATCTCCAGCGGGGCCTTGGCGGCCCAGGCAACGGCTGCGCGGGATCTGATCATTGCTCCGCCCTCCTCGATCCGGGTGTCTGGTTGGTGGTCCCGGACAGTGTAGGTGACGAGCCGTGTGGGCATAATCCAGCCCGCAACAAAACATTATTGCCAGGAAACAACAACACAGGACACAACATGGACCGTTGGGAAGGCCTGGAAGCCTTTGTCGCCGTGGCCGAAACCGGCCGCTTCGCCACCGCCGCCAGCCGGCTGGGCGTTTCGGCCAGCCACATCAGCCGCCAGATCGCACGGCTGGAGGAGCGCCTGCAGACGCGCCTGTTCTACCGCAGCACCCGCCAGGTGAGCCTCACCGAGACCGGGCAGACCTTTCTCCAGCACTGCCTGCGCCTGCAGGAAGCCCACGACGAGGCCACCCGCGCGGTGCAGGATCTGGGGGGTTCGCCCAAGGGGTTGCTGCGCATCACCAGCGCTGTGGCCTACGGCGAACGCTACATCGTGCCCATCGTGAACCGTTTCGTGGCCCAGCACCCACAGCTGCGGGTGGAACTGGAACTGACCAACCGCACGCTGGACATCGTGCACGACGGCTTCGACCTGGCCATCCGCCTGGGCCGGCTCACCGATTCGCGGCTGGTGGCCACCCGCATCGCCCCGCGGGAGATGTACCTGTGCGCCGCCCCCGCCTACCTGGCCGCCCACGGCCAGCCCGAAAACCTGGCCGACCTGGCCCGGCACAACTGCCTGGTCGGCACCTCGGACACCTGGGTGTTCCAGGTGGACGGCAAGGAACACCTGCAGCGGGTACAGGGCAACTGGCGCTGCAACAGCGGACCAGCGGTGCTCGATGCCACCCTGCGCGGCTTCGGCCTGTGCCAGTTGCCGGACTACTACGTGGTCGAACACCTGCAGCGGGGTGCGCTGGCGGCACTGCTCCCCCGCTTCCAGCCGGCCCATACCGCCGTATGGGCCGTGTATCCGCAGCAACGCCACCTCTCGCCCAAGGTCCGCCTGCTGGTGGATAGCCTCAAGGAAGAACTGGCGCGGCTGCCGGAATACCAGCCGGGCACGGCCACTCCCGCCGCCCGGGTCTAGTCGGGGGCCTCGGTCAGCGGCGGCGTCTCGAGCTGGACGAGGACCTTGTCCACCCGGTTGCGGTCCATGTCCATCACCTCGAAGCGGAAGCCGGACTGGTGGAAATGGTCGGCGGGTACCGGCACCCGCCCCAACACATGCATGACGAAGCCGCCCAGGGTGTGGAAGCTGCGCTCCGCCTCGCCCGGCAGATCCTCATCCAGGCCCAGTCGGGCCTTGAGCCGCTCCATGGGGATGGCGCCATCCACCAGCCAGGAGCCGTCGTCCCGGCGCACCATGTCCTGCTCCTCGAGGGTGGCGGGCAGTTCCATCTCGCCGACGATGGCGGTAAGCACGTCGGTCAGGGTCACCAGCCCCTGCAGTTCGCCGTACTCGTCCACCACCAGGGCGAACTTGCCCCGGCTGCGGCGGAAGTGCTCCAGCAGATGGGTGGCGCTCACCGATTCCGGCAGATAGGCCGGGGGCACCATGGCCTGCTCGATGCTCGCAGCGCTGATCGCCTGCCCGGCCAGCCCCTGGCGCAGCAGGGCCGTACTCTCCACCACCCCCACCACCTGGTCCGCACCGCCCCGGCACACCACCAGCCGGGTGTGGGGCGTGGCGGCCACGATGTCGTGGAGCGCCGCATCCGGCTCCTCCAGGTCCAGCAGGCTGATGTCCTTGCGCGGCGTCATGATGGCGCCGATCTGCAGTTCGTCCAGGCGCAGCACGTTGGAGACGATGGCCTGCTCCGCTTCGTGGAACACGCCGGCCTCGGCGCCCTGTTCCATCAGCACCTTGATCTCGTCGTCCGTGACCGGTGGTTCCACCGAGCGGCGGGCGCCCACCAGCCGCAGGATCAGGTCGCAGGAGCCGGAGAGCAACACCACCAGCGGATGCCCCAGCCGCGCCAGCCCCTGCATGGGCCGGGCGACAAAGGCGGCCAGCCGCTCCGGCGCCAGCAGGGCCAGGCGCTTGGGCACCAGTTCCCCCACCACCACCGAGAAGTAGGTCAGCAACACCACCGTCACCGTCAGTGCGATGCCCTGGGCGTAGTCCGCCAGCGGCGGAAAGGCGCTCAGCCAAGCGGACAGCGGATCGGCGATGGCGGCCTCGCCCACCGCGCCGCTGAGAATGCCGACGGTGGTAATGCCCACCTGGATGGTGGAGAGGAAGGCGGAGGGCTCATGTTGCAGGGCCAGCGCAGCGGCGGCGCCGCTGCTGCCTTCGTCCTCCATGTTCTGCAGCCGGGCCTTGCGGGCCGAGACCACCGCCATTTCGGACAGGGCGAACACACCATTGAGCAGGATCAGCAACAGAATCAGTACAACGTCCATGCGGAAGCGGCCCGGGCATGGGGGCCGGCGGAATGCGGGGGAACAGTCATTCTATGCCATCCCGGCCGGGCGCTGAGCGGGCAACAAGGCAGTGTTTGCGCCGCTCAGGCCGGGTCCGGGCAGGGTTTTGCGCCGGGTGCCGCCTCCGGATGCAGGCAGGCTTCCGCATTCTGGCCCGCCAGCCGGGCCACGGTGGCCGGATGGAGCCCGAGCCAGGCGTCCACCGCCTCCGGGTCGAAACCAGCCACGCGCTGACCCGCCGCCTCCATGAGCGGGCGACGGATCAGCAGGGGCTCGGCCAGCATCATGGCCAGGGCCTCCGCCTCGCCCAAGGCCTCGGGCACCACCTCGCCGCTTTTCACCCGGGGCGCGGCCCGGTTGAACCACTGGGCCACCGGCTGCTGGCCGAAGAAGGGACGCAGGGTATCCGCGGTCCACGGCTCGGCGAGCAGGTTGCGGGCGTCCACCTGGTGGCCGGCGGCGGCCAGCCAGGCTTTTTGCCGGCTGTTGTTGCCGCAGCCGGGCTTCTCGAAAAAGATCACATAGGCCATGGGGTCGGGTCTCCAGCAGGCGATTCAGGTCTCAGGCAGCGCGGCGCCGGGCGGGGCGCAGCAGGCGCAGGCATTCCAGGGTGGCGGCCATGTCCAGGGCGGAATAATCGTCCAGGGAGCGCAACTCCGGGTCCGCCCCGGCGGCCAGCAGGGTGGCCACCAGCCCCGCCTTGCCGGCGGAAGCGGCGTACATGAGGCAGGTGGCGCCATTGTCGTTCTGCCGGTTGACGGGCACGCCGGCGTCGATGAGACGTTGCACCAGGGCGCTGTCGCCCTGCACGCAGGCCACCCACAAGGCGTTGTTGCCGTCCCCGTTGCAGGCGTCCAGGGGCACCCGGGCGGCCAGCAGGGCCGCCACCAGGTCGGCACGCCCCAGGCGGCAGGCGTGCATGAGCGGCGTCGCCCGGTTGGCGATGCGCGGGTCGGCCGCGGCCGGGTCGAAGCCCTCGGCTTGCAGCCAGTCCCGCAGCGCCGGGCTGAAAGGGCTGCCGCCCGCCTGGCCCTGGGCGGCGAGCCAGGATTCCCAGGCCGCGTAGCCGCCGATGAGGTCGTAGACCTCCTCGAAGCCGAAGTCCACGAACATCTGGGCATAGGTGCGGCTGGCGTTGCCGTGGTAGCAGTAGATCAGCACCGGGCGGCTCCTGGGCTCGGCCAGCAGGATCCGCTCGTAGTTGCTGCCGTCGAGCGGGCGGGCGCCGGCCAGATGCCCCCGGGCATAGGCCACGGCATCGCGGGCATCGAAAATGGTCAGATCCGGACGGGCGGCGAGGCTGGCGGCCTGTTCGGCGGCGAGACGGGTGTAGTCGCGGTGACGGGGCATGGTTTCACTCCGGGACGGATGGGCGGCCGGCGTAGGCCGGCTCGCTGGTGATGCGGGCGTCCGTCAGCGGCAGCCCGACAGTGAAGTGGTAGAGCACCTGCAGGCGGCTGTCGCCCACCCCCAGCAGGCCGTGGGCGTGCTCATCGAAATAGCAGCCGATGCCGGTGCCGCGCAGGCCCGCGGCTTCGGCCTCCAGGTACAGCGCATGGCCCAGCAGCCCGGCTTCCTGGTGCAGCAGGCGGTAATGCCAGGGAGCGGCTTCCAGGGGAGCCTGGTATTCCGCCAGCAGGGCGACGCCGAACATGCAGTCGGACGCCAGGGCCTGATGGCAGCAGATCTTGCGCAGCAGCCCCGCCGTCACGCCCTCCGCCAGCAAGCGCAGGGGCAGGGCCGGCGGGCAGCCTTCCGGGGAGCAGGCCGCCAGCTGCACCTGCAGCGCGCGGCGCAGGGTGGCCTCCCCTTCCGGCGTGCGCGGCAGGGCGTAGACGCCGGGCGCGAGCCCGTCCACCCGATGGATGAAGAAGACCGGATGCACCCGGGGCGCCCAGGGCCAGACGTCCCAGGGCAGGCCGGCGGCCGGCAGGAGGGCGGCAGCCAGGCGGTAGAACACGGCGGCATCGACGGTGGCCAGCTTGTCAAAGCGCTGGGCGCTGCGCCGGTTGCGGATCAGCGCCACCGCGTCGGCCTGGGCGCTGGAGGGCACGGCGGCGCCGCTGGCCGGCGGGGCCGGGGCGAACAGGGGCGGCCCCGCCTGGGGCACGGTGGCAGCCGCCACCTGCCCGATGGCGGGCCAATGGTACAGAGGCCGGGGGTCCAGCCGGTTGGCCCGGCCCAGCCAGCAGGCGTCCGCCGGCCACACGGGGGGTGGCAGGGCGGAGGTGGCGGCAGCGCCGGGCAGGATCTCCACCAGCCAGTCCGCGTCCTCGCCTTCCGCCCCGGCGAAATCCCCCGCCCGGTCCAGGCCCAGGCGGCGGGCAACGCCGGGGCCGTCCAGTTCGGTCACCAGCCGCAGACGCCAGCCCAGCACCGCGGCGGCGTAACGCAGGGCCCCCAGGGCGTGGCCCAGATCGAGCTGGCAGTAGCGGAAGGCCCGCTCGCCATACTTCCACGCCTCCCGCCAGTGGATGGCACTCAGGCCCAGGTACAGGCGCGCCTCGCCCGTGGCGGCGGGCACCTGACAGCGGTGCTCCAGGGCATGTTCCCGGGGAGCGTAGTGGTAGAGGCCATCCGCCAGCCCGGGGACGGCGCGGGTGACGAGGTAGGCCTCGGTGGGGTGCAGGTTGCCGCTGGAAGGCGCGCAGCGCAGGGCCCAGCGGTCCGGCCCGAACTGTTTCCAGGCGGCCAGGGCAAAGGAGAGTTCCAGGAGCGCCCCCACCGTGGCCCGGCCCAGGGGTTGGGCGGGGACATCGCCGCCACCGGCGAGCCGTGCCCAGGGCAGCCGATACCGGGCGGCGGCCAGTGGCAGGGGGTGCAGGGGCGCCCCGGCGAAGCGGCGGAACGGGTCGGGCTGGGCATCCCAGTCCAGGGTTTCGGGGCCGGGGGCGTAGCGGTCCAGCCGGTGGCGGGTGCGGGCGTGGTAGGCCAGCACGGTTTCCAGCGCCGTGCCCGGTGGCAGGGGCTCGCCCTCAACCCGCATGCAGGCGCCTCCCCAGTTCCAGCAGCGCCAGGGTCTGGCGGCTCACGGCCTGGGCGACCGCCGGGTCCAGCCGGTCCAGCCAGGCGCGGGGCAACCGGCTGGCGCCGCACTGGGCCCCCGCCAGCATGCCCACCAGGGCGCCGGTGGTATCGGCGTCATCCCCCCGGTTCACCGCCCCCACCACGGCGGCTTCAAAGTCCGCCTCGGCAAAGAAGAAATGCAACACCGTCTGCATGGTGTCCACCACGTAACCGCTGGCCCGGCCCGGGTAGGGCTGGAAGCGGAACACGGGCCGGGCCTCCACCAGGGCATCGGCGATGGGCCGGCACCCGGGCCGGGTGCCCCCCGCCAGGAGCAGCCGCACCATGCGTCCGGCGGCGAGGGTGGCGGCATCCGAGAGTCCGTTGTGGTGCGTGAAATGGGCCTGCTCCAGGGACCAGGTCTCGAAGTCCGCCTCGCTGCCCAGGGTGGCGAGCACCACCGGCAGGTTGCGCATCACCGCGCCGTTTCCGGCGTCGCCGTCGTTCTCCGGCCCCGCCAGGGAGCCGTCCAGCATGTAGCGGCGGATGCCCCGGCGGCAGGTGTTGCCACAGTCCACGGGTTTGCTGCGCAGCCACTGCACGTTGGCCTCGGCCACCGCCCCCATGTCCCAGCCCTGGCTGCCGATGATGGCCTCACCCAGGGCCAGGCTCATGGTGGTGTCGTCGGTCACCTGGCCGGGGGAGAGCTTGAGCCAGCCACCGCCCACCATCTGGCGGAACACGCCATAGCGGGCGGCGATCTCCCGCGCCGTCATGAATTCCACCGTCGCGCCCAGGGCATCGCCGATGGCCAGCCCCAGGTAGGCCCCCAGGGCCCGGTCCTCCAGGCTGCCGGGGCGCACCCCGGCGGGCAGTTCGTAACGATGGCCGGAAAGCCGGTCAAGCATAGCTGGCCTCCACGTTGTAATCGCCGCCGATCACCAGCGCTTCGTCCTCGCCGGTGAGTGGGGCACCGGGCAGGATGCCCGGAAAGAACACCAGCTTCACGGCGGGGACCCGGGCCTTGAGAATCCAGTCCCCGAACTCGTCCGCCCGCTCGCGCTGGGTGGTAAAGGACACCACATTGTTGAGCCGCACCACGCACTGGCCGCTGCGGTGGCTGCCGCCCACCACCACCTGCTCGTCGAAGCTGTTGACGCCCCGCCACAGGGTGACCCAGGGCTCCACCGCCAGCCGGAAGCGGCCGATGGCCCACTGGCAGTACTCGTAGAGCAGATCCAGTTGTGAATTGATGCAGTTGTTGTGGAAGCGGCTGGAAGCCTTTTCCTCCACATAGGCCATCCACGACTCGGAGGGAAAGCGCCCCAGAGCTTGCTTGTGGTAGGTGGGCACCACGCCGAAACGGCTTTCCACCCAGCCCTTGAGCACCGCCCCTGCCTGGCTGTTGGAATCCAGCCCCCAGCCCTGCAGCAGCTTGAGGTAGCTGGAGCGGAAGCGGTGGCGATGCCGGGCCGCACGCTCTTCGGGCGGCGGCGGCTTGAGGTCGAAGGCCAGTTCCATGTAGTGGCGGAAAACCGCCGAAGCGGCCTCGATGTCCTCGGCCGCTTCCAGCAGGCGAAAGAGCCCCCGGTGTTCCATCCGTGTGCCGCCGATGGTGAGCGGCAGCGGATGGGCGTTGAAGGCAGTGGATACCAGCAGCCCCACCGGCACCCCCACCAGATTGGTGGAATACCAGCGCCGCGGGTCGTCCTCCGCTTGCGCCGCCGCTTCCAGATGGAGGGCGGCTGCAGAGTGTCTCACGGGACTACCCTCCTTCTGTTGCGCGGACAGCCTCCCGGAGGGAGGGCTCTCGCCTCCCCGGGGCGGCCCGGCGGAGGCGCTTACCGGGACGCCCCGGTTGGGGGCTCAGACAGGACGATCGGCGCCCAGGTCACGAATCGGACCCATCACCTTGAGGCCGTCCTCGTAGGACAGTTCCGGGTATTTGGCGCTGAACTTGGTGGCGGCATCGGCCACCTTGTCCAGCTTGCCGGCGGTGTCCAGCTTCTTCAGGTCGCCCTTTTCCAGATAGAGCAATTCCAGCGTCTCGTTGTAGACAGTGGCTTCGTGGATGGGCAGCACGTAGAAGGTGATATCGCCGAACTTCACCGTGTACTTGGTGGACAGGTCGATGTTGTCGCAGAAGGCAATGTACTTGCCGCTCGCCGTCATGTAGGGCCCGAGCACCTCGGCCGCCAGGGCCAGGTACTCGAAGGAGAGGAAGAAGCCGGTGAAGAAGGGGATGGTGTCGCCTTCCACCGTCATCATCACCTGATCGGTGCTGACCTCGGGGGGGCGCTTCTCGTCGGCCACCTGGGCGGCGAACTTGAGCGCCACGTCGCCGCGGAAGCCAAACCGGCCTTCCTTCTTGGTGAAGCTCTTGAGCACCGGGTTGAGCAGCCGGCCCTCGGCTTCAAGCTTGGCGATCGGTGCGGGCAGGGTGAGCGTGGTGGTCATGGTGTGTATTCCCTTTGTCATTACGGATGAAATCAGCCACCTTGAAAAAGGCGGAAGTCAGTTGCTGCTTGAGTTCGGTATCGGTCACCACTTCGTCCAGGGCGCCGCGCATGCACAGCATCCAGGCATCCCGCTCGGCGGGCCCGATGGCGAAGGGCAGGTGCTTGCGGCGTAGCCGGGGGTGGCCCCGCTCCTGGGAGTACAGCGCCGGGCCGCCCATCCATTCGGTGAGGTAGCGCACCAGCACTTCCTTCACCGGCCGCAGGTCCGCCCCGTGCATGGCGCGGATGCCCGCCGCCTCGGGCAAGGTATTCATGCGGTGGTAGAAGGCCTCCACCAGGCGGCTGATGGCCGCCTCGCCCCCGATCCGGTTGAAATGAGGGTTGCGGCTTTCGGCCTGGGTCGCCTCCGCCGTGGACGAAACCGACGGCGCGGGCGTGGTGGCCGCAGGCGGCGTGGCAGCATAGACGGGCAAGGCGAAGCCATTGGCCCCGACAAACCCCACCACCTGTTCGTAGGGGCAGTCGGCAGGACGGCGGCTGGGCTGGGGAGACATGGTCCGGTTCCGGGCTGTGGGCAATGAGTACTGCCCTCCTTCCAGCAAATGCCGTACCGGACACGCCCGCCGCCACGCAACAAAACCAACAACCCTTTGGTTTAAATGGTTTTTTACCCGCTATATCCAGTAGACATAGCGGCAAAACCGGTTTTCGCCAGCTGTCCCCTTCCCAACATCGCTGGCCCGTTTGTCGGATTTCGCACAAAGCCCGGCGCCCCTGCCGTCGCACCGGCGCCAGCGATTTTTCCTTTTTCAGTCAGCAGCTTACAAACAATCTCCGAAGCTGGCACGGCCGTTGCTGAGAGGAGGTCACACCGACCATGTCTCGCCGACGAGTGGCTACGACACGAAGACCTACAAAGGCACGAGGGGCTGCATAACGGTGGCACGGCAAGGTGGGTTTGCGCCCCCCGACTTCACAGCTCAACAGATGCATTTTCAGGAGAAATAACCATGGCTTCACTTCGCCAAATTGCGTTCTACGGTAAAGGCGGTATCGGCAAGTCCACCACCTCCCAGAACACTCTGGCCGCACTGGCCGAGATGGGTCAAAAGATTCTGATCGTCGGCTGCGACCCCAAGGCTGACTCCACCCGTCTGATCCTGCACGCCAAGGCCCAGGACACCGTGCTCTCCCTGGCCGCCGAAGCCGGCTCCGTGGAAGACCTGGAAATCGAGGACGTCCTGAAGATCGGCTTCCGCGACATCCGTTGCGTGGAATCCGGCGGTCCCGAGCCGGGCGTGGGTTGCGCCGGCCGTGGCGTGATCACCTCCATCAACTTCCTGGAAGAGAACGGCGCCTACGACGGCGTGGATTACGTTTCCTACGACGTGCTGGGTGACGTGGTGTGCGGCGGCTTCGCCATGCCCATCCGCGAGAACAAGGCCCAGGAAATCTACATCGTCATGTCCGGCGAGATGATGGCCATGTACGCCGCCAACAACATCTCCAAGGGCATTCTGAAGTACGCCAACTCCGGCGGCGTGCGTCTGGGCGGCCTGGTCTGCAACGAGCGCAAGACCGACAAGGAACTGGAACTGGCTGAAGCGCTGGCCGGCAAGCTGGGCACCAAGCTGATCCACTTCGTGCCCCGCGACAACATCGTGCAGCACGCCGAACTGCGCCGCATGACCGTCATCGAATACGCCCCGGATTCCAAGCAGGCCGGCGAATACCGCCAGCTCGCCGAGAAGGTGCACAACAACGCCGGCAACGGCACCATCCCCACCCCCATCACCATGGACGAGCTGGAAGACCTGCTGATGGACTTCGGGATCATGCAAAAGGAAGACGAATCCATCATCGGCAAGGCTGCCACCGCCGCCTGATTGGGTTGAGAGTCGAGAGTCGAGCGTCGGGGGCGAGGCCCCCGGCCTTCTCTCTCGCAACAACGGGGCAACCCGTACTCGACTCTCCGCTCTCCACTCTCGACCATCTATAGGAGCGACGACACATGAGCATCACCGTCGAAGAAACCAAAGAACTGATTCAAGAAGTCCTCAAGGTTTATCCGGACAAGACCGCCAAGAAGCGTGCCAAGCACCTGGGCACCTACGAGTCCGGCAAGCCCGACTGCGGCGTCAAGTCCAACATCAAGTCCCTGCCCGGCGTGATGACCATCCGTGGCTGCGCCTACGCCGGCTCCAAGGGCGTGGTGTGGGGTCCGATCAAGGACATGATCCACATCTCCCACGGTCCCGTCGGCTGTGGCCAGTACTCCTGGGCCTCCCGCCGCAACTACTACATCGGCACCACCGGTGTGGACACCTTCGGCACGATGCAATTCACCTCCGACTTCCAGGAGAAGGACATCGTCTTCGGCGGCGACAAGAAGCTGGAAAAGATCATCGACGAAATCCAGGATCTCTTCCCCCTGAACAAGGGCATCACCGTCCAGTCCGAGTGCCCCATCGGCCTGATCGGTGACGACATCGAAGCCGTCTCCAAGAAAAAGTCCAAGGAATACGAAGGCAAGACCATCGTTCCCGTCCGCTGCGAAGGCTTCCGTGGCGTGTCCCAGTCCCTGGGCCACCACATCGCCAACGACGCGGTGCGCGACTGGGTCTTCGACAAGGTGGACCCGGAAAAGAACAAGCTTGAGCCCAGCCCCTACGACGTGGCCATCATCGGCGACTACAACATCGGTGGCGATGCCTGGTCCAGCCGCATCCTGCTCGAAGAGATGGGTCTGCGCGTCATCGCCCAGTGGTCCGGCGACGGCACCATCGCCGAGCTGGAGAACACCCCCAAGGCCAAGCTCAACGTGCTGCACTGCTACCGCTCGATGAACTACATCAGCCGGCACATGGAAGAGAAGTACGGGATCCCCTGGGTCGAGTACAACTTCTTCGGCCCCAGCCAGATCGAGAAGAGCCTGCGCGAGATCGCCAACCACTTCGACGACAGCATCAAGGCCAAGGCCGAGGAAGTCATCGCCAAGTACAAGCCGCTGATGCAAGCCGTCATCGACAAGTACAAGCCGCGCCTGGAAGGCAAGAAGGTCATGCTGTTCGTGGGCGGCCTGCGCCCCCGTCACGTGATCGGCGCCTATGAAGACCTGGGCATGGAAGTGGTGGGCACCGGCTACGAGTTCGGCCACAACGACGACTACCAGCGCACCACCCACTACGTCAAGGACGGCACCCTGATCTACGACGACGTCACCGGCTTCGAATTCGAGAAGTTCGTCGAAAAGATCCAGCCCGACCTGGTCGGTTCCGGGATCAAGGAAAAGTACGTCTTCCAGAAGATGGGCGTGCCCTTCCGTCAGATGCACTCCTGGGACTACTCCGGCCCCTACCACGGCTACGACGGCTTCGCCATCTTCGCCCGTGACATGGACATGGCCATCAACTCCCCGGTGTGGAGCCTGGCCAAGGCCCCCTGGAAAAAATAAGAACCCGGGCGTGTAGGGTGGGTTGCGGACCGCGCCGCAGCCCCACCCGCCAGAGAAAGTGAGTGACGCGGTGGGGCAGTGGCCACAGCCCGCCCCACCCTACAGATTTCGCATTTAGGAGATTCGCCATGCCTCAGAGCGCAGAAAAGATCATCGACCACGAGATGCTATTCCGGGAGCCGGAATACAAGGAGATGCTCAAGAACAAGAAGGAAAGCTTCGAGTTCAAAGTGCCGGCCGAAGCCGTCACCCAGGCCATCGAATGGACCAAGTCGTGGGAATACCGCGAGAAGAACTTCGCCCGCGAAGCCCTCACGGTCAACCCCGCCAAGGCCTGCCAGCCCCTGGGCGCCGTATTCGCCGCCAACGGTTTCGCCAAGACCCTGAGCTTCGTGCATGGCTCCCAGGGGTGCGTGGCCTACTACCGCTCGCACTTCTCCCGCCATTTCAAGGAGCCCACCTCCTGCGTCTCCTCGTCCATGACCGAAGACGCAGCCGTGTTCGGCGGCCTGAACAACATGGTGGACGGCCTGGCCAACACCTACAACCTGTACAAGCCGGAGATGATCGCCGTCTCCACCACCTGCATGGCTGAGGTGATCGGCGACGACCTGGACGCCTTCATCAAGACGTCCAAGCAAAAAGGCAGCGTGCCCGCCGAATTCGACGTGCCCTTCGCCCACACCCCCGCTTTCGTCGGCAGCCACATCACCGGCTACGACAACGCGCTGCAGGGCATCATCAAGCACTTCTGGGACGGCAAGGCCGGCACCACCGCCAAGCTGGAGCGCACCCCCAACGAATCCATCAACTTCATCGGTGGCTTCGACGGCTTCGTCACCGGCAACCTGCCGGAGATCCGCCGCATCTTCGGCCTGATGGGCATCGACTACACCATCCTGTGCGATCCCTCCGACGCCTGGAACACGCCCACCGATGGCGAGTTCCGCATGTACGACGGCGGCACCACCAAGGAAGAAGTCGAGAAGGCCCTCAACGCCAAGGCCACCGTCAGCTTCCAGGAATACTGCACCGAAAAGACGATGAAGCTCATCGCCGAACACGGTCAGGAAACCGTCGCGCTCAACCACCCCATGGGTGTCACCGGCACCGACGCCTTCCTCATGAAGCTCTCCGAGCTCACCGGCAAGCCCATCCCGGCCAGCCTGGAAAAGGAGCGCGGCCGTCTGGTGGACGCCATTGCCGACTCCCAGGCCCACCTGCATGGCAAGAAGTTCGCCCTCTACGGCGACCCCGACCTCATGCTCGGCCTGACCGGCTTCCTGCTGGAACTGGGCGCCGAACCCACCCACATCCTCTCCACCAACGGCAACGACGACTGGGCGGCCAAGGTTCAGGCCCTGCTCGACGCCTCCCCCTTCGGCAAAGGCTGCAAGGTCTATCCGAAGAAGGACCTCTGGCACATGCGTTCCCTGCTCTTCACCGAGCCGGTGGACTTCCTCATCGGCAACACCTACGGCAAGTACCTGGAGCGTGACTGCGGCGTACCCCTGATCCGGCTGGGCTTCCCCATCTTCGATCGGCACCACCACCACCGCTTCCCGATCTGGGGCTACGAAGGCAGCCTGCGCGTCCTCGTCACCATCCTCGACGAGTACTTCGAGCAGCTCGACGCCAGCACCATCAAGACGGCCGTCACGGACTTCTCCTACGACATCATCCGCTAAGCCGTC
>DAITAZ010000045.1:0-27813 GCA_036824045.1 Rhodocyclaceae bacterium | reverse complement strand
AATCCCGATAAAGCCAATGCGAGCATCGAAGACGCAGTGCGTATAGGGACTCTCCTCGTGTTCCTCCTCAACGAAGTCGCCCGAAAGCGGATCGAACTTTTCGAATGTGGCCAGCGTAGTACGTCCCGCCGCGAAGTAGCCGGTGTACTCTGCGAACTGCTGTATGTTGCCGATATGCCACTCGAAACCCTTGCGCAGCTCACCGGATGGCTTCTCAAGGACTGCGCGCAGAAAAATATCTCTCGGCGGTAGATCGTCGTGCAGGAACGACGACTGACGCGGACGTACCATTTTCACGCGGAAGAGGCTGTATTCGATAGTCGCCATAATGGTCAATTATGCTGCCTAACGAATGTAGACCGCGAAGCCTCCGGGATAACATGGCCGGTGCCGAATAACTTGCCCACCTTGGTCACGTGCAACGCCTTGTATAAATGTGGTTTCTGCTTCATACATTGGATATCCATTCAGGCGTGAAACCAGTCATGAAACCCGGCAACCCACCGCTGATTGAATCGCCCTGGTTTTCGTAGTCATACCGAAGGATTGTTTTCCTTGCAAAGGCAGTCAGCGTCTTCAACCAAGCCGAATGTCGGCAAAGGCTGGGAGACATCCATGAATGATCGTGTCTGCTGCCATCGATGCCCCGCATGCCCCGGCACGGCGTCAGCGCATAGGCTGGCAGCTCTCTGCCAATTGCCCCTCCCACCGCGAGCAAGTAAATCGTTTCGCCTGACAATGAGTCTATGCCCGTTCTATTTTGGGTAGGCGTGCGGAATGTCACGCGCTACCCAATGGGCGTACTCTGATCGGGTTTGAGCGTAGGGCTGGATGCAGCCGGGGGTCGCAGGCGTCCCTCTACCCCGGCCACTGCCCCAACGGGGGAGGGGAGATGCTGCGGCGCGGGCTACAATGCGGCCCCATGTCTCGCGCCACTTCGCCCTCGCCCCTTTCCGTCCTGCGGGACGTTTTTGGTTACCCGGCTTTTCGGGGGCCGCAGCAGGCCATCATCGAGCAGGTGGCGGGCGGGGGCGATGCGCTGGTGCTGATGCCCACGGGGGGCGGCAAGTCTTTGTGTTACCAGATCCCGGCGCTGCTGCGGCGGGGGGTGGGGGTGGTGGTTTCGCCGCTGATTGCGCTGATGCAGGACCAGGTGGCGGCGCTGCAGGAGGTGGGGGTGCGGGCGGCGTACCTGAATTCGAGCCTGACGGCGGAGGCGGCGGCGGGCATCGAGCGGGGGCTGTTCAGTAGCGCCTACGACCTGATCTACGTGGCGCCGGAGCGCTTGCTGACGCCGCGCTTTCTGGCGCTGCTGGAGGGCTTGCTGGAGGGGCCGGGGCTGGCGCTGTTCGCCATCGACGAGGCGCATTGCGTGTCGCAATGGGGGCATGATTTCCGGCCGGAGTACATCCAGCTTTCGGCGCTGCACGAGCGGTTTCCCAGCGTGCCGCGGATTGCGCTGACGGCGACGGCGGATGCGCAGACCCGGGCGGAGATTGTGGAGCGCCTGCAGTTGGGGGCGGCGCGGGTGTTTGTGTCCAGCTTCGACCGGCCGAACATCCGCTACCAGATTGTGGAGAAGGCGGGCGCCCGGGGCCAGTTGCTGGACTTTATCCGCAGCGAGCACGGGGGGGATGCGGGGATCGTGTATTGCCTTTCGCGCCGCAAGGTGGAAGAGACGGCCGAGTGGTTGCAGGGCCAGGGCGTCCGCGCCCTGCCCTACCACGCGGGGATGGACGCGGAGGCGCGGCGGCGCAATCAGGAGCGATTCCTGCGGGAAGACGGGATCGTGATGTGCGCGACGATTGCCTTCGGCATGGGGATCGACAAGCCGGACGTGCGCTTTGTGGCGCACCTGGACCTGCCCAAGAGCGTGGAGGGCTACTACCAGGAAACCGGCCGCGCCGGCCGGGACGGGGAGGCGGCCGATGCCTGGATGGCCTACGGGCTGGCGGACGCGGTGCAGCAGCGGCGGATGATCGACGAATCGGAAGCGGACGAGGCGCACAAGCGGCTGTCGCGGGCGCGGCTGGACGCCCTGCTCGCCCTGTGCGAGTCCGCCACCTGCCGGCGCCAGCACCTGCTGGCTTACTTCGGCGAGGCCAGCGAGCCCTGCGGCAACTGCGACGTGTGCCTGAACCCGCCCCAGACCTGGGATGGCACGGTGGCGGCGCAGAAGGCGCTTTCCTGCGTATACCGCACCGGCCAGCGCTTTGGCGCCGCGCATGTGACGGAGGTGCTGCTGGGCAAGGATACGGAGCGCATCCGCCAGCTTGGCCACCATAGCCTGAGCACCTTTGGCATCGGCCAGGATCTGGGGGAAAAGGAATGGCGTGCGGTGTTCCGCCAGCTTGTGGCCACGGGCCTGCTGGAGGTGGACCACGGCAGCTACGGTGCGCTGCGCCTCACCGCCGAGGCGCGGCCGGTGCTCAAGGGGGAGCGCACCGTCACCCTGCGGCGGGCCATCGCGGCCAAGGCCCGGCAGGCCCGCCGGCGCGACCCGGCGGGCGCCCTGCCCACCCAGGCCCAGCCCCTGTTCGAGGCGCTACGGGCGTGGCGGGCGGAAACGGCGCGGGAACACGGCGTACCGGCCTACGTGATCTTTCACGATGCCACCCTGGCGGAAGTGGCCCGGGCGTGCCCGGCAACGCCGGAGGCACTGCGCCAGGTGCCGGGCATGGGGGCCCGCAAGCTGGAAACCTATGGCGACGAGCTGCTGATGCTGTGCGCGGAACACCGGGGCGCGCCCGTGGAGGCGGCGACGGAAGTGGAAGCCGCTCGGGATGCGGGGCCCGGCGTGGAGGGCCTTTCCGACACGGTGGCGCAGACCCTGCACCTGCTGCGCCAGGGCGTGCCGGTAGCAGACATCGCCCGCCGGCGGGGCCTGGCGGAAACCACGGTGTACGCCCACTGCGCCGAGGCGATCGGGCAGGGGCATATTCCGGTGCATCGGGCCTTGGGGCTGGAGCCCGAAGCAGTGGACCGGATTGCCGAAGCGCTCGCCGCCGAGCAGCCCGGGGGTGAAAAGAAGCTCAAGCCCGTGTTTGAACACTTCGGCGGCGCCTACGACTACGGGGTGCTCCGCTGCGTGGCCGCCGCCATCGGCTGGGGCTGAAACGGGAACCGTTCAGGCGCCGGGGGGCGGGGGAGAGGCAAACAACCCCAACGCCTCTTCCACCGTGCCCGCCTTGAGCAGGCGTTCCTGCACGGCAGCGGGGGACCAGCGCCCCTCGGGCAGGGCGGCGGCGAAGTGGCGGGCGGCAGCGGGGTCGTCGTGGAACTTGCGGAACATGCCTTCCAACTGGTGGCGGTCGCACAGGCTGAGTTCCATGCGGAAATCCACCCGGCCGGAGCGCACCACGGCAGCGTCCAGCACTTCCGGGTGGTTGGTGGTCATGAACACGACGGAGCCTTCGTGGGCGGCGACTCCGTCCAGCGCGTTGAGAAAGCCGGAGAAGGAGAGCTTGACCTGCTGGCTTTGCTGCTCCCGCTGGCGGAAGAAGGCGTCCACATCCTCGATGAGGATGATGGAGCGGGGCGGCACGCTGGCCAGGAGGCTGTGGATCTTGTCGTCGGTGATGCCGGAGGCGGCAAGGCTCAGGCTGCACACGTTCAGGCGCAGTTCGGAGGCCAGGGCGGTCACCAGCGAGGTTTTGCCGGTGCCGGGCGAGCCGTAGAGCAGATAACCCCGCCGCCAGGGAATGCCCAGTTGCTCGTAGCGCCCGCGGGAAGCGAAGAAGCGCTGCAGGTCTGCAAGGATGCTTTCCACCTGCCCTGCCTTGAGGACGATGGAGCTCA
Source organism: Rhodocyclaceae bacterium (assembly GCA_036824045.1). Taxonomy (GTDB): domain Bacteria; phylum Pseudomonadota; class Gammaproteobacteria; order Burkholderiales; family Rhodocyclaceae; genus DAITAZ01. The sequence continues at coordinate 24,015 of DAITAZ010000045.1, read as the reverse complement.
GCTGGCGGTTGTTGCCCAGCTTGGCGCGGGACCAGTCGCCCTGGGTGTAGGGGTTGGGAATGTAGATGGCGATCTTGGTCAGTTCCCGCTCCACCCGCTCTTCGATGGCGGCGTGGAGAAGGCCTTCGAGCGCGGTCTTGTCCCGCCCGAAGCAGGAGAGGGTGATGCGTTCGAGAATCTGCTGGCCGACGGTGACTTCGCGGGTCATCCACATCAGGCGGCCGTCCAGCCGGAAGAGGTGGAAGCCCTCGCCGGGGGAGAGAAAGGCCTGGGGCCGGGCGCCCTGGCGCACATCGTCGGCAAAGCTCTGGTACTCGGCGGTTTCCTTGACGGCCTTGACGGTGAACTGGTTGATCCGCCGCAGCACGTCCCGGGAGTTCATGTACTCCACCAGGGTGTCGAACATGATCTCGTCCCGGTTATCCACGGCGAGGGTGGACACCAGGTAGCGGCGCAGAAAGCGCAGGATGGCGGGGCCGGCGCTGCGCAGCCACATGGCGGCCACACCGAGCAGGCCCAGCGCGAGCCCGCCGGCGAACACCGGGTTGTCGGTGAGGATGAGCTTGTACAAGGCGTCCATCGGCAGACCCGGTGGCTGGGCGGGGGCGGCGCGCCGCCCGCCGGAGGATCAGGAAAGGCGCCGCACCTTGGCGCCCAGGGCGGAGAGCTTGACGTCCAGTTGCTCGTAGCCCCGATCCAGGTGATAGATGCGCTCGATCACCGTTTCGCCCTGGGCGGCCAGACCCGCCACCACCAGGCTGGCGGAGGCGCGCAGGTCGGTAGCCATCACCGTGGCCCCCAGGAGCCTTTCCACCCCCTTGACCACGGCGGTGTTGCCATCGATGCGGATGTCGGCGCCCAGGCGCTGCAACTCCACCGCGTGCATGAAGCGGTTCTCGAAGATGGTCTCGCGGATCACCGCCGTGCCGTCGGCCACCGCGTTGATGGCCATGAACTGGGCCTGCATGTCGGTGGGGAAAGCGGGATAGGGCGAGGTGCGGATGCTCACCGCCGAGAGCCGGGCGGGGGCCTGCAGGCGGATGGCCTCGCGCTCGATACCGATTTCGCAGCCGGCGTCCATGAGCTTGTCGATCACCGCGTCCAGGTAGCAGGAAGACGTTCGGGTGAGCCGCACCTGGCCGCCGGTGGCCGCCGCGGCGCACAGGTAGGAACCGGTTTCGATGCGGTCCGGCATGATGGCGTGGGTGGCGCCATGCAGGCGCTGCACGCCACGGATGCGGATCACGTCGGTACCGGCGCCGGAAATCTGGGCGCCCATGGCCACCAGGCAGTTGGCCAGGTCCACCACTTCGGGCTCGCGGGCGGCGTTCTCGATCACCGTGTCGCCTTCGGCCAGACAGGCGGCCATCATCAGGTTCTCGGTGCCGGTCACCGTGACCATGTCGGTAAACAGGCGGGCGCCCTTGAGGCGGCTGGCGCTGGCGATCACGTAGCCATGCTCGACCTTGACCTCGGCCCCCATGGCCTGCAAGCCCTTGATGTGCTGATCCACCGGCCGGGCGCCGATGGCGCAGCCACCGGGCAGGCTGACCTGGGCCTGCCCCATGCGCGCCACCAGCGGCCCGAGCACGAGGATGGAGGCGCGCATGGTCTTGACCAGTTCGTAGGAGGCCACCGGGTTGTGGATGGCCGAGGCATCCAGGGTGACCACGTCGTCCTGCCGCGTGACCTTGACCCCCATCTGCTCCAACAGGCGCAGCATGGTGCGGATGTCGTTGAGCCGGGGCACGTTGGTGAGCGTGAGCGGCTCGCTGGTGAGCAACGCGGCGCACAGGATGGGCAGGGCGGCGTTCTTGGCGCCGGAGATGGCGATCTCGCCAGACAGGCGCGTGCCGCCTTCGATCAGCAGCTTATCCACGTTGCGCGTTCCACTCTTCCGGGGTCAGGGTGCGCATGGAGAGCGCATGAATGGTGTCGTGCATCTTGGTGCCCAGGGCGCCATAGACCAGTTGGTGACGCTGGACGCGGGACTTGCCGGCAAAGGCGGCGCTGACGATCACCGCCTCGAAGTGCTGACCGTCGCCCGCCACCTGGCAGTGCTCGCAGGGCAGGCCGGCAACGATCCAGGCCTGAATATCTTCCGGATTAACCATATCAACCACGCAGCTTGTAGCCGCTCCTCAACAAGACCAAAGTAAAAACGGAGAGCCCGGCGAAACAGGCGCCGACCACCGAAAGGCTCAGCCAGGGGGACACATCGGACACCCCGAAGAAGCCGAAGCGGAAGCCGTCGATCATGTAGAACACCGGATTGAAATGCGACACCTGCTGCCAGAAGGCGGGCAGCGAGTGGATGGAGTAGAACACGCCGGACAAGAAGGTGAGCGGCATGATGATGAAATTTTGAAACGCGGCAAGCTGGTCGAACTTGTCCGCCCAGATCCCGGCGATCACCCCCAGGCAGCCCATGAGGGCTCCGCCCAGGGCAGTGAACACCAGCACCCACAGGGGGTGTTCGAGCCGCAACTCCACAAACCACACCGTCACCACCAGCACGCCGAGGCCCACCGCCAGCCCGCGGAGCATGGCGGCCACCACGTAGGCAGCAAAGAACTCCTGATAGGAGATGGGCGGCAGCAGCACGAAAATGATGTTGCCTGTGACCTTGGACTGGATGAGCGAGGAGGAACTGTTGGCGAATGCGTTCTGCAGCACCGACATCATCACCAGCCCGGGCACCAGGAATGCGGTGTAGGAGAGGCTGTCGTACACCCGCACGTGCTGCTCCAGCACGTGGGAAAAGATCAGCAGGTAAAGCAGCGCGGTGAGCACCGGGGCGGCCATGGTCTGGAAGCTCACCTTCCAGAAGCGCAGCAGTTCCTTGTAGAGCAGGGTACGGAATCCGGGGCTCATGGGGTGCTCAGGCTGCCTGCTGCATCACGGTAACGAAGACCTCTTCCAGATCCGGTTTGGCGATCTCCATTTCCTCCACCTTGGCGCCGGCCGCGTGCAGGGTGTGCAGCACCTCTTCGATCTCGTCGAAGCTCGCCAGCGGTACCGAAAAGGCGCCAGCGGTGGTTGGCGTGGCCCGTCCGGCCAGGGCGGGGGGAAGCGGCGCGCCGTCACGCAGGCGCAGTTTCAGGGAATGCCGGGAATAGCGGCTGAGCAGATTGGCGGTGGAATCCAGCGCCACCACCCGGCCCTGCTTGAGCATGGCGATGCGCCCGCAGAGGCTTTCCGCCTCCTCCAGATAATGAGTGGTGAGCACGATGGTGTGCCCCTGCTGGTTGAGACGACGGATGAAGGCCCACAGGGTTTGCCGCAGTTCCACGTCCACGCCGGCGGTGGGTTCGTCCAGCACGATCACCGGCGGCCGGTGCACCAGCGCCAGCCCCACCAGCACGCGCCGCTTCATCCCGCCGGAGAGCTGCCGCATGTTGGTATCCGCCTTGGCGGTGAGGTCCAGATTGTCCAGAAGCTCGTCGATCCAGGCGTCGTTGTTGGACAAGCCGAAGTAGCCGGACTGGATGCGGAGCGCCTCGCGCACCGAGAAGAAGGGATCGAACACCAGTTCCTGGGGGACCACCCCCAGCTTTCGCCGCGCCTCGCGATAGGCCGCCACCACGTCGTGCCCCAGCACCTGCAGCCGCCCGCTGTCGGGCCGCACCAGTCCGGCCAGGGCGCTGATGAGAGTGGTCTTGCCCGCACCATTGGGGCCCAGCAGGCCGAAGAACTCACCCTCCTCCACCCGCAGGTCCACGCCCGCCAGGGCCTGGAGCGCGCCAAAGCGTTTGCTGACTTGATCGATCTGGATGGCTGGGGCCATGGCATTCGCGAGAAAAAGAAAACCGGCCGCTCGGGGGCGGCCGGTGGGAAGCAATTGCGGGCGGATTGTAACACTCGACTGCCACAAAATGCGGCAAGCGACACACCTCTCCACGCCCCAGGCTGCGCTCGCCACCTGAAACGCGATGCACGCTGAATCAGGGGCTTAGCCGCTCTCAGGCCAGCGGCAGCAGTTCGGTCACGCCATACAGTTCGGCCAGGCTGCGCAGGCTTGGAGGCGCCGCCACGATCCGCACCGGATGGCCACTGCGCTGCCCGGCACGCACCCAGCCCAACACCACGGCCAGCCCCGCGGAATCCACCTCCCGCACGGCGGCGAGATCGAAATCGACTCCGCTCCGGGCCAGGGCGGCTGCGCCCCGCTCCAGTTGCTCCCGGGCGGCAAGCGCCGTGAGCGGCCCGCTGAGGCGGAGGGTTTCAGCCACGGTTCTTGGCCTGGAGCGACTTGATCAAGCCGTCAATGCCGCCGTTGCGGACTTCGGCGGCGAAGGACTCACGATAGTTGGTCACCAGACTCACCCCGGCCACCGCCACGTCGTATACCTTCCAGCCCCCCTCGGTTTTTTCCAGGTTGTAGTCCAGGGCAATGGGCGCCCGTCCCGGCTGGACCACCTGGGTGCGCACGACCACATCGGTGTCGGTCGGCGTGAGCTTGAGCGGCTTGACATCGATCCTCTGGTCCCGGTACTCGGTCAGCGCGCTGGAATAGGTCTTGACCAGCAGCGTGCGGAATTCGGCCGTGAGCTGCTTCTGCTGCTCCGGAGAGGCGGCGCGCCAGTTGCGCCCCACCGCCAGACGGGTCATGTGCACAAAGTCGAAATGGGGCAACACCTTCTGGTCCACCAGTTCCAGCACCTTGCGGGTGTTGCCGGCCTGGATGTCCTTATCCTGCCGGACGATGGACACCACGTCGTTGGTGACCGTGCGCACCTGCACGTCCGGCGCGGCCTCTTGCGCGAAGGCGGCGGCCCCTGCCAGCACGCCCACGGACAAGGCCAGGCCCATGATCCAGTTTTTCATTTTTCAGTTCTCCGTTGAGTTCGTCAAAGCCGTCGTTTCTGTGCTGCCGCCGGCGTTGGTATTAACGCTGACAAAGCGTAACTCGCCGACACCTTCTTCCGGATCGCGGTAGACGATCCGGTTTTCCGGCGCCAGCCTGGCCTCGTCGTCCTCGTCCCGGGAGCGGGGAGGATTGCCGTCATGCACCAGCGAACGGCGTCGCTGGAGATAGGCCTGGCGCAGGTAGGAGTACTTGTCCAGCGCCGCCCCCTCCACCAGGGTGTTGGCGGTGAGCAACTGGGCCCGGATGTCGATGAGGCGCAAGCCGAGGAGACTGTAGCGGGAATCGGCCGGCTTCACCTCCCGGATGGGGTCAGTCATCGTATCCGCCGCCAGCCCGAAGGCATCGCGCAGAGTGCGGGGACCGAACACCGGCAGCACCAGGAAAGGCCCCTCGCCCACCCCCCAGCGGCCCAGGGTCTGGCCGAAGTCCTCGTCGTGCTTTTCGAGTCCGAACTCGGTCGCCACGTCGAAAAACCCCAGAATGCCGAAGGTACTGTTGACGAGCAATCGGCCCACGTCGCTGACGGCGTCACCCACCTTGCCCTGAAGCAGGTTGTTCACGCCGATCCACAGGTCCCCCACGTTGCCGAAGAAATTGGACACGCCAATACGGCCGGGCAAAGGCACTGCCGCCTCGTAGCCCTTGGCCACAGGCTTGAGCACCGCCTTGTCCAAGCCTTCGTTGAAGGCGAACATGGTCCGGTTGAACCGCTCCAGCGAATCGTGGGGATTCCCGGTGGACGCACAGCCCGAAAGCAGGAGGGCTGCAGTAATTGCACCGCACGCCGCGGCGCGGCGGCTTTTTTTTTGTTGTTGCACGGGGTTGGTCCTTTTTCTCCCTTGTCAGGACCGGCCTTTTATCGTCACTTTTTGTCAGATCCTTCAGCTGCTTTGCTGAACAGGAACTGGCCGATCAGCGTTTCCAGCACCACGGCGGACTGGGTCTGGCGCACCATCTCGCCTGCCTTCAGGTTCTGCTCGTCGCCCCCCACGGCAAAGCCCACATACTGCTCGCCCAGCAGACCGGAGGTGAGGATGCTGGCGATGGTGTCCTTGGGAAACTGGTAGCGCACATCCATGTCCATGGTCACCACCGCCCGGTAGTCCTTGGGGTCCAGCCCGATATGGGTCACCCGGCCCACCACCACCCCGGCGCTTTTGACCGGGGCCCGGACCTTGAGACCGCCAATGTTGTCGAACCGCGCTTCGAGGCGATACACCTCCGACACACTGCTGGAGGCCAGGTTCCCGACTTTCATGGCGAGAAAGACCAGCGCCGCCAGCCCCAGCGCCACGAAAATGCCCACCCAGAGATCGAGGATGGTTCGATTCATTACAGCCCCCTGAACATGAAAGCAGTCAGCAAGAAATCCAGCGCCAGAATGGCGAGGGAAGAGGTCACCACGGTACGAGTGGTGGCACCCGACACCCCCTCGGCAGTGGGCGCGGCATCGTAGCCTTCGAATACGGCAATGATCGACACCGCAGCGCCAAACACGACGCTCTTGATGAAACCATTGACCACGTCTTCCCGGAAATCGACCGAGGCCTGCATCTGTGACCAGAAGATGCCCTCGTCCACCCCGATCAGCACCACCCCCACCAGGTAGCCGCCAAATACCCCCATCGCCGAAAACAGCGCGGCCAGCAAGGGCATGGAAATCACCCCCGCCCAGAACCGTGGCGCCACCACCCGGGCGATGGGATTGACGGCCATCATCTCCATGGCCGAGAGCTGTTCGGTGGCTTTCATCAAGCCGATCTCGGCCGTGATCGCAGAGCCAGCGCGGCTGGCGAAGAGCAGCCCCGCCACCACCGGCCCCAGTTCCCGCACCAGCGAGAGCGCCACCAGGGTGCCCAGCGCCGAGGCGGAGCCAAACCGCTGGAGCGTGTCGTACCCCTGAAGCCCGAGCACCATGCCCACAAAGAGCCCAGACACCACGATGATGATGAGCGAAAGCACGCCGCTGAAATAAATCTCGCGCACGGTCAGCCCGAACCGGCGGAAGGCCGCGCCGGAATGGAGCAGGACGGCCAGCAGGAACCGGCTGGCGTAGCCCAGCCGCCAGATGCCATTGACCGACTTGCCGCCCAGCAACCGCAGGGGCTTGGCGATTGCCTCAAACATTGGCGGACTCCAGGAGTTGGACGCCGTAATCGGGGGCCGGATAGTGGAACGGCACCGGGCCGTCCGGCTCCGCATTCACGAACTGATGGACGAATGGCGCATGAGAGGCGCGGATTTCTGCGGCCGTACCCTCCGCCACGACCTTGCCTTCGGAAACGAAATACACGTAGTCCACAATCTTCAGGGATTCCTGCACGTCGTGGGTGACCACGATGGAACTGGCGCCCAGGGCATCGTTGAGCCTGCGGATGAGTTGCCCCACCACGCCAAGGGAGATGGGATCGAGACCGGCGAAGGGCTCGTCGTACATCATCAGCACCGGGTCCAGGGCGATCGCGCGGGCCAGGGCCACCCGCCGCGCCATGCCGCCGGAGAGCTCGGACGGCATGAGCTGATGGGCGCCCCGAAGACCGACCGCGTGCAATTTCATCAGTACCAGGTCCCGGATCAACGCCTCCGGCAAATCGGTATGCTCCCGCATCTGGAAGGCCACATTGTCAAAAACCGACATGTCGGTAAACAACGCCCCGAACTGGAACAGCATGCCCATGCGGCGGCGCAAGGCGTAGAGTTGGTCCTGATCGAGCGTCGGCACATCCTGCCCGTCGACCCGCACCGTTCCACGGGAGGGGCGGATCTGCCCGCCGATGAGGCGCAACAACGTCGTCTTGCCGCAACCGCTGCCCCCCATGATGGCAACCACCTTCCCCCTCGGGATGCGCAGGTTGATGCCCTTGAGGATCGGCCGGCTGTCGTAGGCAAAGCCAACGTCATTCAACTCGACCAGCAGTTCTTCGGACACGCGCGCCCCTCCTTGAAAGTTGGACCGATTCTAACAGACAGGCATGTGACCAAACATTTCAAAGACAGATGGGCGCAAATGCCCAATCCACGGGATTGGAGCGCAGCAGAGCGGTTGCGCTAAACTCACCCGGACCGTCAAGGTGAATAGCATCCGCTCGCCGTGCGCGCCCTCACCCCGGCCTGTTCTGCATCGCAGTCGATGCGCCACCGCGTCATGGTGAGCGCCCCGATCTGCCGGTGACGCGGTAGATTCCGCCCCACCCTCCAACGGATTTCCGGCCATGGCCAACCTGCCCGCGCTATTGATCGTCGATGACGATCCGCTCATTACAGATACCCTGGCGTACGTGCTGGGCCCCGACTTCCAGGTGATCGTGGCCAATACCCGGCACGAAGGCATCGCCAAGCTGCGCGCCTTGCCGACGCCCCCGCCGCTCGCCCTGGTGGATCTCGGCCTCCCCCCGTTGCCGCACCGGCCGGACGAGGGTTTTGCCCTGATCACCGAACTGCTTGCCCATGCGCCCGCCATGCGCATCCTGGTGCTCTCGGGCCAGAACGACGACGCCAACGCCCGCCACGCCCGCACCCTGGGGGCATTCGACTTCATTGCCAAGCCGGCCCAACCCGAACTCCTGCGCGCCGTACTCCTGCGAGCCTTGAGCGTCCGCCCCGCCACGGCGCCCGGCCCGGCAAGCGAAGCGGCGGAGCTGATTGGCAACAGCCGCGCCATGCAAAAGCTGCGCGCCCAGGTGCGGCAGTTCGCGGACTCCCCTTTTCCTGTCTTGATTGAAGGCGAATCCGGCAGTGGCAAGGAGATCATCGCCGGCACCTGCCTGCACCACGGCACCCGGCGGGCGGGCAAGCCTTATCTGGCGCTCAATTGCGCGGCCATCTCGCCCTCGCTCATGGAGCCCACGCTTTTTGGGTATGCCCGGGGCGCCTTCACCGGCGCGACCGGCGCCAAGGCCGGCTACTTCGAGGAAGCAGGCGACGGCACCCTGTTCCTGGACGAGATCGGGGAACTCCCCCTCGAGTTGCAGCCGAAGTTGCTGCGGGTGCTGGAAAACGGTGAATTTCAACGGGTGGGAGAAACCCAGTCCCGGGTCAGCCGTGCCCGCATCGTCGCCGCCACCAATCGGGATCTGCGGCGGGAAGTACGCGAGGGGCGCTTCCGGGCGGACCTTTATCACCGGCTCAGCGTGTTTACCATCAGTGTCCCGCCCCTGCGGGAGATGGACGAAGATCGCCTGCTGCTGCTGGAGCACTTCCGCCAGCAATATGCCTCGCAGGCGGGCACCCCCGCGTTCACCCTGAGTGCGGAGGCCCGAGCACTCTGGCTGGGTTACCCGTTCCCGGGCAACGTCCGGGAACTGCGCAATATTGTGATCCGCCTCACAGCCCGCTATCCAGGCCAAAGCGTGACACCGGCCGAGCTGGAGCAGGAACTCGACACCCCGAATGAGCCCCCCGCCACGGTCGGGACCCCGCCAACCCGCTTCACCGAGGTGCTGAATCTCGCGCTCGCCCATCTGCAGCAGGGCACAGCCTTCAGCCTGGACCACACCCTTGCCCAATGGGAAAAAGCTTATATCGAAGCCGCCTTGCAGCTGTCGCGGGGAAATGTCAGCCAAGCCGCCCGCCTGCTCGGGGTCAACCGCACGACGCTGTACAGCCGCATGGAAGGCAAGAAACCCTGACGCGCCCCCTCGACAGGTGCCGCCCGCTGGCAGGCTGCGCTCGGCTGGCAACAATTTGACCAATGCGGTGCCATAGCGCGCGGGCCGAATCCCGTTACAATTGAACCATGTATCTAGAACACTTCGGGCTCCGCGAACCTCCGTTCCGCATCACGCCGCATACGGACTTCTTCTACGGCGGCGCCAAACGGGGCGCAATGCTTGACGCCCTGATCTACGCCATCTGTCACGACGAAGGCATCATCAAGGTCACGGGCGAGGTGGGCAGCGGCAAAACCATGCTCTGCCGGACCCTCATGGAGCGACTGCCGGAAGAGGTTGCCACGATCTACGTGGCCAACCCCACTTTGTCCCGGGACGACATCCTCTACACCCTGGCAGAAGAACTCGGCATCTCCACCGCCCGCAAGCGCCCCAGCGCGGTCGTGCGGTCCCTCCAGGACGAGCTCATTGCCCTGCACGAGGAAGGGCGCCGGGTGCTGGTGCTGATCGACGAAGCCCACGCGATGCCGCCCGAGTCCCTGGAGGAGATCCGGCTGCTTTCCAATCTGGAAACCAGCCGTCACAAGCTGATGCAGATCGTCCTTTTCGGTCAGCCAGAACTTGATCAGTTGCTCGCGTGGGACAACCTGCGCCAGGTGCGGGACCGCATCACCCAGAGCTTCCTCATGGAACCCCTGCGCAGCAGCGATGTGGCGGAGTATGTGGACTTCCGGATGCGCGCAGCGGGCTACCGGGGGCCGGAAGTGTTCAGCAAGGGCGCCATCCACTTCATCAGCCGGTACTCCGAGGGACTCACCCGCCGCATCAACATCCTGGCAGACAAAAGCCTGCTCGCGGCCTACGCCAGCGGGCAGCATCAGGTGGGCTCCAAGCAGGTGCGGGCGGCAGCGAAGGACGCCGACTTGCTGAACAAGGCCCGCACTCCGCTCTCGCTTTGGGTTGCGGGCGGGCTGGCGGCCGCCTGTGCGGTAGCGGTGTTCGCCATTTACCCGGGCAAGTCGGGCAATGCCACCGACCCTACTCCCCCGAGCGTATCGGTGGAAAGCCGGCCCGCGATGGCCGGTGCCACCTCTCCGCCCCCCCAGTCTGCAGAGACGCCCCCCATCGCCCTGACCAGTCTCGGCCCCTTGACTCGCACCCGGCTGGAGGCCAGCAGCACCTGGCGGGAGAGCACTGGCGATGGTCGCTGGGTCTTGCAGTTGCACACCTCGGAGGCCAAGGGTGGAGACTTCATCGAGCGTTACTTGGGCAAGGCCGCTCAGCTCGTTCCAGAGCAGTCCTTGTACGTGCTGACGGAACAGGGCAAGAACGCTGAGCAGATCAGCGTGTGCTACGGGGACTTCCCCTCCCGCCAAGCCGCCCAGGCCGCCCTGCCGAAACTGCCCGAGGAGCTGCGGACATTCAACCCTTACCCCCGCCAGGTTCGAGCGCTCAAGCCAAAGGCATCTCCCCCAGTTTGAGCATATGCATCAACTGGGCATCAGAAGTGCGTGATAATATTGATGGTCCACTGCGCGCGGGAACAACAGCCTTATCCGTCATGATGCCGTTCAATTCTGGATTCGCCATTCGGGTGCTGTCTGCCCTGCTCGTGGGCGGGCTGGCCGCATGCGCTCAGTTGCCGCCCCCCAAGCCCTCGTCCGGCCATCTGGGTCCGGATACCCCCGATGTGCAGCCGCGGGGGAGCGCCAGCATCCCGCAGCCGGTCTTGCAAGCCCCCCCCCTGCCCAGGCCAAAACCCGCGCCCAAGGCCGAAACCTACAGCGTGGTCGTCAACAACGTCCGCGTACAGGAACTACTCTTCGCCCTGGCCCGGGACGCCAAGCTCAACGTGGATATCCACCCTGGGCTCAACGGCGTGGTGACGCTCAATGCCATCAACCAGACCCTGCCCCAGTTGTTGAGCCGCATCGCCAGACAGGTGGACATGCGCTTCGAGCTGGACGGTCCGAATCTGATGGTGATGCCGGACTCACCCTTCCTCCGTAACTACCGGATCGATTACGTGAACATGGTCCGGGACACCAGCGGCACCGTATCGGTCACCACCCAGGTCGCCAGCACCGGCGCCCAGGCGGGTACCGGCACCGGCTCGGGTTCGCCTCAGGCCCTGTCCGGTTCGAACAATTCGGTCACCAAGATCGAGAACAAGTCCCAAAACCGGTTCTGGGACACCTTGGTACAGAACGTCAAGGATCTGCTGCGGGAAACCGACAAGATCCTGCCGGAAGGCTCGTCGGAAACGGTGATCGAGCAGGCCGATTCCCAGACCACCACCGGCACCGGTCAGGTGGCGCAAGGCACGGGCCGGCGCAGCGGCCGGGCAGATGGCATCGCCGGCAGCCCCAATCCCGCATCGCTGGAAAAAACGGGCTCCACCATCGTCAAGCGCACCACATTCCGGGAAGCCGCTTCGGTGATCGCGAACCCGGAATCCGGCGTACTCTCCATCCGCGCCACGGCTCGCCAGCACGAGAAGATCCAGGAGTTCCTGGACTCGGTCATGAACGCGGCTCGACGCCAGGTGCTGATCGAAGCCACCGTGGCCGAAGTGCAGCTTTCGTCCAACTACCAGCAGGGTATCGACTGGTCCCGGGTACGGCTGGACGGATCCGGTTTCAAGATCGTGCAATCGGCCAGCGGCAACATCGCCAGCCCGGCCTCCAGTTTGCTGCAGTTGAGCTACACCAACACCGACTCGCGCGCCGGAAACATTGGCGGCACGATCCGCCTGCTGGAGAGTTTCGGCAACGTGAAGGTGCTCTCCAGCCCCAAGATCAGCGTGCTGAACAACCAGACGGCGGTGCTCAAGGTGGTGGATAACAGCGTCTACTTCACCATCAAGGCCGATACGGTGGCCAACCAGACCACCACCCAAACCACCTTCACCACCAACCTGCAGTCGGTGCCCGTGGGCTTCGTGATGAACGTGACGCCACAGATCAGCGAAACCGATGCGGTGCTGCTCAACATGCGACCGAGTATCTCCCGCATCGTGGGCTACGTGGCCGATCCCAACCCGGAACTGAAGAAGGTGGGCGCGGTAAGCCAGATCCCGGTCATCCGCACCCGGGAAATGGAGTCGGTCATCCGCGTCGACAACGGCAATATCGCGGTCATGGGCGGCCTGATGGAAGACACGATGAACAACGCCGACGACACCATACCGGGCCTGTGGAAGGCCCCCGTGGTGGGGGGGCTGTTCACTAACCGGAACGACACCAACACCAAGACGGAGCTGGTGATCTTCCTCCGCCCCATCGTGATCAAGGACGCCAGCCTGGAAGGCGACTATGCCTCCTTCCGCAGCAAGCTTCCAGGCAACGACTTCTTCGGCAACAACCCGGGACCAGGCCCTGTTCCCACTTGGCGGCTGGGAGACCACTAAGCCATGAGCCTGCTGATGGACGCGCTGCGAAAAGCGGACCAGGCCAAGCGCCGGGCCGAATCCGGGCTCGCGTCCGCAGGCTCCCACCGGAACGACGGGGAACTCAGCCTGGAGCCTCTTGCCCCGACCAAGAGCGAAGGCGCCTTGCCGGAACTGCCGGAGAAACTCGAAGAACTCGACGACCAGTTCGCTCACGTTCCCACGCGCCCGGCCGCAGGCAGCCGTGCAGTGGAAAGCGCAGCCCCTCCCTCCCCGTCCCCAGCCAGCGCCAGCTTGGACGAGGAGCGAAACAGGGCAGCCGCCCGCAACCTGTTCGAGGTCAAGCAGGACACCGCCGAACAATCCCCACTGCTGTACATGATCCTGGGGCTGGCGCTGCTATGCGCAGTCGGCATCGGCGCCTATTTCTGGCTTCAGTTGCGTTCGGCCTCCAGCTCTGGACTGGGTGCCACGCCAGAGCTGGAAGCGCGCACCGCGCTCCCGCCGATCAAGCCCCAGGTAGAGCCTCCACAGCCCCCCGCCCCGGCTGTGTCGTCCCCCTCGGCCCCCCCGGTCGGGCAAAGCACGATGCCTTCGCCTGCCTCCCGCTCGGAACCCGTCCCTTCCACGGAGCCCCCGCGTACGGTGCGGGGCCGGTTTGGCGACGAAGAACCGGCGGCGGCCGCCGAAATCGTCCGTCAGCCCCGCATTCGCCTCTCCCAGAGCACAGAGCGGATTCCTGCGGGCGTCTCCGTGGCCTATCGCGCCTTTGAACAGGGTGACCTGAACACTGCCCGGCGCGAGTATGAGGCAGTGCTGCGCAGCGAACCGCGTAATGTGGATGCCCTGCTTGGGCTGGGCGCCATTGCCGTGCGCCAGGGACAACCCGACACAGCCTCCGCCTATTACCAGCGCGTGCTGGAAGCCGACCCGCTGGAACCCAATGCCCAGACGGCACTGGCTTACCTCTCCAGCCAGAATAGCCCGACGCAGGCGGAAACCCGCCTCAAGTCGGTCACCACCAAAGCTCCGGACTCGGCCTCGGCGCACTTCGCCCTGGGCAACCACTACGCCCGCCAAGGCAAGTGGAACGATGCCCAGCAGGCGTATTTCAAGGCTTACAGCCTTGAGCCCGACAACCCGGATTACCTCTTCAACCTGGCGGTCAGCCTGGACCAGCTACGCCAGCCGCGGCTGGCGCTCCAGTACTACCGGAGTGCCCTGGCCAGTGCCCGGCAACGCCCCGCCAGTTTCGATCCCGCCCAGGTGAACACCCGGGTGCGGGAGTTGAACGAGCCCGAATAGAGGGCGCTATCCCGATGCAGGTTTCCGCCCCCCAGAACCGTCGGCCACTGGGCCAAACCCTGCTCCACCAAGGCGTGATCAGCGAAGACCAGCTTCGCATCGCCCTGATGGAGCAAGTGAAATCCAACCAGCCCGTGGGCAAACTGCTGGTGGATCTCGGTTTCGTCTCCGAAGCCACGCTGCGTGATGCGCTCTCCGCCACCCTTGGCAAGCAGAGCGTCAATCTGGCGGACACCATCGTCGATGCGGAGGCGCTGGCCTTCGTGCCACGCGACTTGGCAACCCGCCACAAGATGCTGCCCCTCAGCTACGACGGGCGGCTCAAGTTGCTGACCGTCGCGCTGACCGACATCTCCGACGTGGTGGCCCTGGACAAGCTGCGGGGCTTGCTGCCGGACGACGTTTCGATCGATACCGCGCTGGCGGGTGAATCGGAGATCGCCCGCGCCATCGACCAGTATTACGGACACGAGTTGTCCATCGACGGCATCCTGCACGAGATCGAAACCGGCGAGATCGACTACCGATCCTTCGCCACCTCGGCGGACGAATACAGCCAGCCTGTTGTCCGGCTGATCGACGCATTGCTCTCCGATGCGGTTAAACGGGAAGCTTCGGATATCCATTTCGAACCGGAAGCCAACTTCCTGCGCATCCGCTACCGGATCGACGGCCTGCTTCGCCAGATCCGCGCCCTGCACAAGTCCTACTGGCCCGCCATGGCGGTGCGTATCAAGGTGATGAGCAACATGAACATCGCCGAAACCCGCGCCCCCCAGGACGGCCGGATCAACCTGAACATGAATGGCCGGATGGTGGACTTCCGGGTCTCCGCCCAACCCACCATCCACGGCGAAAACATTGTGCTGCGGGTGCTGGACCGGCAAAAAGGCATTGTGCCTCTGGACAAGCTCGGCCTGTCGGAGCAGCAACTGGATCTGCTCAAACTGATGATCGCCCGGCCCGAGGGCATCATTCTGGTTACCGGCCCGACCGGCAGCGGCAAGACCACCACCCTCTACTCGGTGTTGAATCACATCAACAGCGAGGGCATCAACGTGATGACCCTGGAAGACCCGGTGGAATACCCCATGCCCATGATCCGCCAAACCTCGGTGGCGGAGGCCGCCAAGCTGGACTTCGCCAATGGCGTGCGCTCCATGATGCGGCAGGACCCGGACGTGATCCTGGTGGGCGAGGTTCGTGATGCGGATACCGCGGAAATGGCCTTCCGCGCCGCCATGACGGGTCATCAGGTGTTCACGACCCTGCACACCAATTCGGCAATTGGCGCCATCCCGCGGCTTCTGGACATCGGCATTCTCCCGGACATCATGGCCGGCAACATCATCGGTGTTGTCGCCCAGCGCCTGGTGCGGCGGCTGTGCCCCCATTGCAAGACCTCGCGGGTTGCAGACCCGATGGAGATGCATTTGCTCGGACTGCCTGCGGACCGCCCCCCTGTCACCATCCACGATGCCAAAGGCTGCGCCCGCTGCGATTTCCAGGGCTTCAAGGGGCGGCTGGCCATCATGGAGCTGATGCGCATGGATGCCGATCTTGATGAGCTCATCGCCCGCCGCGCAACCTTCCGGGAAATCAAGAATGCGGCGCGGGCAAAGGGCTTCCGTTCCCTGGCGGAAGATGGCCTGCGGCGGGTGTTGGAAGGGGTGACTTCCCTGGACGAAATCGCCCGGGTGGTGGACCTCACCGACCGGATGGTGTAACGCGCCATGGCCCTCTTTTCCTATCGCGCCATGAATGCGGACGGCCGCTTCGTCATGGGTGAAATGGAGGCGGCCAACCTGGTGGACCTGGAGCTGCGACTGCGCAGAATCGAGCTGGACTTCATCAACGGCGGTCCGGTCAAGTACAAGGGCGCATTCCGGGGCGGGGCCATTGCCCGGCGGGAACTGATCAATTTTTGCTTCCATCTGGAGCAGCTCACCCGGGCCGGGGTACCCATCGTGGACGCGCTGACGGACCTGCGCGACAGCCTCGAACAGGCACGCTTCCGCGCCATCGTTGCCTCGCTCATCGAGAGCATCGAAGGGGGACAAACGCTCTCCCAGGCGCTATCCGAGCACCCCAAGGTGTTTTCCGTCGTGTTCTGCAGCCTGGTACGCGCGGGCGAGGCCACCGGCAACCTGCCGGAAGTGCTCAAGAACCTCAACGAGTCCCTGAAGCACGAAGACGAGCTGGCTTCCCACACCAAGAAGCTCCTGCTCTATCCGTCCATCGTCGCCATCGTCGTACTGTCGGTCACTGTATTCCTGCTGGCCTATGTGGTTCCGGAGCTGGCCAAGGCCATCCGTGGCCTCGGCCAGACCCTGCCGCTGCAGACACGTATCCTCATCGCGCTGTCCGACGGCATGAAACACTACTGGCACATCGCCTTGGCGCTGCCGACACTGGCCGTCACGGCCTTGATCTTCGCCGTGCGCAACAACCCTAAAGCCCGCCACCGATTCGACAGTTTGAAACTGCAGGTGCCCGTGGTCGGAGGCATTCTGCGCAAGATCATCCTGGCGCGTTTCGCCGCGGTGTTCGCCATGATGTACGGTTCGGGCATTGCCATCATCGATGCCATCCGCGCCACTGAGGACGTGGTCGGGAACCGGGTCATGCGGGAGGCGCTGCAACGGGTCGGCCAGCTCATCACCGAAGGCCAGAACGTGACCACCGCCTTTCAGAATGTGGGCCTGTTTCCGCCCCTGGTGGTGCGCATGTTGCGGGTGGGCGAGAACACTGGCGCGCTGGATACGGCCCTCGCGAATGTGAGCTATTTCTACAACCGGGACGTGCGCGAATCCATCGAGAAGCTCCAGTCCATCATCGAACCGACGCTGACCGCCTTGCTGGGCGGCGCCTTGCTGTGGGTGATGTTGTCGGTGCTGGGCCCGGTCTATGATGTCATCACCAAACTCAAGGTCTGAACCATGACCGGGCGTCGCGTCTTATATGTGGATTCCGACCAGGTCGAGGCTTACTCCGCGAACCGGGGCACCATCGATCGGGAAGCCGCATTCCAGGCCACCGAGGAAGGGCTGGACGCGTTCAGCGTCTATCTGGCGCGCAACCGCTCCGCCCTTTTCTATCTTCTCGCGGATGTCGTGGAAGAGGATTTCCAGCTCGAGACCCTGCCTCATGTCCAGGGCGCCGATCGCCGCGCGATGCTGGCGCGCAAGACCAGTCAGTTGTTTTTTGGCACGCCGTTCTCCGCTTGCCAGTCCCTCGGGCGGGAACGCGGCGGTCGTCGCGACGAGCGTTTCCTGTTTGCCGGCTTGACCCATCCCGAGACTTTTGAACCCTGGCTTCAGAAACTGCGTCAGGCGGAGGCGCAGGTGGCGGGGTTGTTCTCCCTGCCCCAGCTTGCGCCAGCGGTCGGCGTACGGGTTGTCCCCGCCAATCAGCGTTACCTGCTGGTCGCCCAAACCAGCGCGGGGATCCGCCAGGCCTACGTGGAAGAGCGCAAGCTCCGTTTCTCGCGTTTGGCCCCCACCGTCTCCACCGATCCGGACAGCTACGCAGCCGCCTGTTCCAACGAGTCAGTCAAAACCTATCAGTACCTGGTCGGGCAGCGGGTGATTTCCCGGGGCACGGTATTGCCTGTGGTCGTACTGGCCGAGGAAACCGCGCAACCCAGTTTTGAACGGTGGTGCAAGAACACGGATGAACTGAGTTACGAAACAGTATCCCTCGCTCAGGCGCGCCGCGCCCTGGGGCTGCGCCACGCACCGGCTGAAGCGTTCTCCGCCCCTCTGTTCATGCACGCGCTGGTGCGTCTGCCTCCTGAAACCCAGTTCGCGCCACCGCCGGTGCGGCATCTGTTCCGCCTCTGGCAGGTTCGCAGCGCGCTGACGGCGACGGGAGGGGTCGCCCTGGCCGCTTGTCTGCTGTTTGCCGGCAAGCAACACCTGGACGGCGTCTACCTCCGGGATGAGGCCCACCGCCTGAGAGCCCAGACGGAAGTTGCGAATACCCGCTACCGCAACATCCTCGGCGTGCTGCCTACCCTGCCCACCGCACTGGAAGACCTGCGCGCCGTCACCGACCGCTACCATAACCTGGACAAAAGCACGGTTCCGCTCCTGCCCATGCTGCAAAAAATCAGTCAGGCGCTGGATGCCACGCCCGACGTGGATCTCGACCGTCTCGAATGGTCCCTGGGAAGCGGGCAGGAGGGGGACAACGGGGATCCCAGACGGCGTGGCGCGCCCACTGCCGAGGGCAGGGTGCAATACACGGTGGCGCTGATCTCCGGCCGCCTGCACACTGACCTGAGTGGCGATCAGCGTGCCCAGTTCGACGCAGTCAATGCATTTGTCGGCGCCCTGCGCCGGGATGGAAGTCTGACCGTCTCCATCGTCCGCCAGCCGTTCGACATCGAACCTGGCAAGGCCCTGCGCAGCAGCGACGCAAACACCGTGACCGAGGCCCCGCGCTTCGTTGTCCGCGCCGCACTCAAGATCGAGTAGGCCGCCATGATCCGTACCAGTGATTTCAAGCATATCCGCTGGAGTTTGCTCCTCGCCACGGCCATGGTGGTCGCCGGCGTGGTCGCTGTTTCGTTCACCACCGAACGCCTGCGCCAAAAGCAGACCTACTTCGAAGCCGCCCGCAACCAGTTGAACGAAGCCAACCAGCGCCTGGCCAGGGCCGAGGAGGAAGGGCAGGAGATCACCGCGAAAATCCGCCAGTACCGCAAACTCCAGCAATCGGGCATTCTGGGCGAGGAGCGGCGCCTGGACTGGGTGGAGCGCATCCGCAAGATCAAGACAGCGCGCCGTCTACAAAACGTGCAGTACGAAATCGAGCCGCAACAGCGTTGGGCTCCGCTGCCCGGGGACCCGGTCAGCCGGCAGTTCGAGTTCATGGTGAGCCGCATGCGCCTTTCAATGCCGCTGTTACACGAAGGTGACCTGACGGGCTTTACCGAGGATCTGCGCACCGCGGTCCCCGCCCATGTCAGGGTGAGAAGCTGCTCCATCGAGCGCAATCAGGCTGACATCCAACAGCCAGGGGATGCCCCCACCCTGCTGGCGGAGTGTCAGATCGAGTGGATCACCATCCGCAACGCACAGGAGCGTCCGTGACCACGCCAAGGCTATTCCACCCGGGCTTTCTGCTCGGCATCCTTTGTGGCCTGCTTCCGGCCTTGACGGCGCACGCCGAAGTGCCGGCATTGGGCCGGCTGTTCCTCACCCCGGACAAGCGGGCAACACTGGAAAAACAGCGCCGCTTCAATATCCGCGATCCCCGTTTTCTTGAAAGCCAGGCCCTGTCACTGGATGGCGTCGTCCGCCGCAGTGACGGCCGGTCCACCGTGTGGATCAACGGGCACCCTCAGCACGATCAGCAACCGGGCAACGGCCTCGTCGTGCGCAATACGCCGGACCCGGCCCAAGTGGGCATCGCCGTGGGAGACGAACGCAGCGCCTCGATGCGCGTCGGCCAGACCATCGACCGCCAGACCCGGCAACCCCGCGACCAACTCCGGGGCGGGCAGGTCTCCATCCAGCGCCCGCCCGCGGCGCCGTGAAGGCATGGCCCGCCACACGCACCACGCCACAGCCCTGGCCGGCGTAGCGCGGGCCCGGGGCTTCTCCCTCATCCTCGTCCTTGCCATCCTCGCCGTGGGCCTCGGCCTCTGGGCCCTCATACAGCTCGTCCCGGCCCAGCTTGCGCGCCCGCGGGAGGCGGCCACCGACGAAGCCCTGGCCCGCGCCAAAGAAGCGTTGATTGCGTATGCGGCCGCCCAAGCGCTGCCCGCTCAAGGCTATTCCCTGGGGCCTTTTCCGAGTAGCCCCGGAACCCTCCCCTGCCCGGCCACCTTGCCCGGCGGCGTTGCAGCCAATTGTGGCGACAACGCCCTGGGCCTGCTGCCCTGGGCAACCCTCGGCATCCCCCAGTTGCTGGATGGTTCCGGCAGTCCGCTCTGGTACGCGGTGTCTCGCAACTTCCGGGTGACAGACCGTCTCACGCCGGTCAATACGGATACTGCAGGCACGATTGCTGTGCGGGACTCCACAGGAGCCATCAGCCTCGCCGCGCAGGACGTTGTTGCTGTTGTGTTGGCTCCGGGCGCCCCACTCGCCGCACAAAATGCCCGTGCCAATGCAGCCCCAGCCATCGCGCAATACCTGGATGGCGGGGGCGCGGATGGCAACACCAACTTTTCCGATACCGACAGCAACAACGGATTCACGCAGGGCCCCGTCCGCAATGCCGACGGCACGCCCCTGATCAACGACCGCCTGATCACCATCACCCGGGACGAACTCATGGCGGCCGTCAACAAGCGCATCGCCGCCGAGGTACGCGCATGCCTTGAAGTCATGCCCGTCGTCCCGTGGCCGGCGCCCTTGTCCTCGGCCTACAACGGCACCAGCAACACCTACTTCGGGCGCGTCCCGGACACCAATCCCAGCAAGGCCGTGCGCTTTGCCGAACTCGCCCAGGCCCTGCAGTCCCGCACCTCAGCCCTCTACACCGCGTCCGATGCCGCCGCACAGCAGGCGGCCCTGAGCGGAATCAAAGGGGTGGCGGCAGCGGCCAAAGCCAGTGCCAGCGCCCTGGCCAGCGTACTGGCGAATCTGACTTCTCTGGCCGTCACCGCCCGCAACCGGAATGACGATGCCCGTGCGGCTGCGGCAAAGGCAGCCGCAACGCTTTCGTCGAGCACGATCAGCACCCTGGACACGGAAACGGCCAAAGCGCTCACCGCCACCAGCAATTTCGTCACAGAACTCGCCGCAGCAGCCATCGATCCATTCGCCCCGGCCTATGTTTCGGCCACCAGTACCTTTTCCGCGGCCCTTACGACCTTCAAGGGAAGTTCCACTCAAGCCAATGCACGGGTGTTGCGCGACGCATCCGATGGACTCCGGGATATGGCAGCCTTTGTCGTGACCGGGTACTCCGATTTGGACTCCGCCGCCAGCGCCACCTACTCGGCAGCCCAAACCTCCCGGGAAGCCGCAGCAGCGGTGGCTGCGTCGGCAACTTCCACCAAGATCGCTACAGCCATTGCCGCCGGCGAAACGGCCCTGGCCGCCGCGAACGCCCTGCAAGCCACCATCGCCCGGGGAACGGTCAATCTTCCCAATGATGAAACCTACCTGCGCGCGCTGCTTTACACACCGCTCGTGGAAGCGCGCAACGCGTTTGCCGCGCCGACCATCCCCACGTCCGAACTGACGCTGCAACTGGACGCAACCGCCTCTCAAACGCTGTCTGCAGTCAATGCGATCGAAACCGATAGCCCGAGTATCACCACCGCAGTCGCCAGCGCCCGCTCCGCGCTCACGAGCCTGCGGGTACGTCTGACGGCGCTTGCCAATACTTTGACACTGGGCGGAGCCAGTGACCTCACTCTCGTCGCCCTCAGACAGCAGATCCTTACCGCCAGCTCAACGGCAACAACCACTCTCGAGAGTTTGATCTCGGCGATCCTGTACAACCCCGATAACGTCTCCGTCGCCGCGATCAAATACCGCAACGCTCAGCTCCAGCAGTACTACGACGCTTTCTTCGCCACGCCATCAACTGGGGGCGCCAGCTCCATCGAGACGCTCACACGGACGCAGCGCAACTTCCTGCGCGACGTCGTCATCCCTCAACTCACGACGCTAAGCAGTCTCGTCGCCTCGACGTCCGCCGCTGCTGACGCAGTGAATGCCTCGCTCGGCTCACTATCAGCCTCGAACGACGTGATCGTACTGCCCGTTGGACTCACAGGCCAACTCGGCACTCTGGCCTCGGCGGTAGGCACGCTATCCGGCACACTTCAGGCCGCCCAACAAAAAGTCCGCGTGGAGTTCATCAACTGGCAATCGGCGGGCGCTCCAACTTGCTACTGGCTGAACGCACCGAGCACCGGATTCACAACATCGCAGTCCTGGTGGGCACGGAACGCCTGGAAACCCACCTTCTTCTACCAGCTGTCCAGCCCATATCCAGGGGTACCGCTGCTGAGGGTGAACAATGGCAGTTCCGTGGAAATCGTTGTTCTCGCCGCCGGCAGGGCCCTCGGTACTCAGGCAAGCCGAAACGCAAACCCAACCAACCTGAACAACTACCTAGAGGGACGCAACAGCACGACTGCCAGTACGAACAATCCAGCAACCCTGGCAGCCCAGCCTGACTTCCAAACCGGGCCGCCGAGCCCAACTTTCAACGACCAACTTGCGTACTAACCTTTCTTAGGAGCCAAATCGCCATGCCAGAATCCATCACCACGGCCTCGGGCTTGATCATTGAAGACCTGATCGTAGGAGAAGGCGAAACTGCGGCTGCAGGGCAACGTGTCACCGTCCATTACACGGGATGGCTTACCAACGGCAAGAAATTCGATTCGAGCAAGGACCGTAACAGCCCTTTCAGTTTTCCCTTGGGCGCTCAGCGCGTCATCGCTGGTTGGGACGAAGGGGTGCAGGGCATGCAAGTAGGTGGGCGGAGGAGGTTGGAGATTCCGCCTGAGCTTGGTTATGGGGCGTATGGTGCGGGCGGGGTGATTCCGCCGAACGCGACGCTGGTGTTTGAGGTTGAGCTGTTATCGGTAGGCTGAAGCGCCTGGAGCCGCGCGGTTTTGCTGCGCGGCTTTGTTCTGTTGCTGTTTTTGCGGCCAGCGTGTGGATACGGAGGGAGGGCGTGAGGGGGTGTGGGTATTTGGTGGGTAGAAACGACAATGCCCCGCAAGGCATTGTTCCTTGAGGGGCATTGACATTAGGTTAGTCTGGCGCTGACCTACTTTCGCGAGCGGGTTGCTCACTATCATTGGCGCGGCACTGTTTCACTGTCCTGTTCGGGATGGGAAGGAGTGGTTCCAGAGCGCTATGTGCACCAGACTGAAACTTGTTGTGGTGTAAGCACAAAGATGGAGAAGGGTGTTGTGATTGCAGATGGAGTGATTTGCGCGAGTGATTTGCAGGGTATTTACGCAGGGTTATAGGATCAAGCCGCACGGGCAATTAGTACTGGTTAGCTTAACGCATTACTACGCTTCCACACCCAGCCTATCAACGTTCTGGTCTTGAACGACCCTTCAGGGGGATCGAGTCCCCGGGGAAG
The DNA here is from genome assembly GCA_036824045.1 of Rhodocyclaceae bacterium. Taxonomy (GTDB): domain Bacteria; phylum Pseudomonadota; class Gammaproteobacteria; order Burkholderiales; family Rhodocyclaceae; genus DAITAZ01. The sequence goes on along the minus strand of DAITAZ010000045.1, from coordinate 770 downwards.
TCTCATCTTGAGGCGAGTTTCCCGCTTAGATGCTTTCAGCGGTTATCTCTTCCGCACTTAGCTACCCGGCGATGCCACTGGCGTGACAACCGGTACACCAGAGGTGCGTCCACTCCGGTCCTCTCGTACTAGGAGCAGGCCCCCTCAAACTTCCAGCGCCCACGGCAGATAGGGACCAAACTGTCTCACGACGTTTTAAACCCAGCTCACGTACCACTTTAAATGGCGAACAGCCATACCCTTGGGACCGGCTACAGCCCCAGGATGTGATGAGCCGACATCGAGGTGCCAAACTCCCCCGTCGATATGAACTCTTGGGAGGAATCAGCCTGTTATCCCCAGCGTACCTTTTATCCGTTGAGCGATGGCCCTTCCATACAGAACCACCGGATCACTATGACCTGCTTTCGCACCTGCTCGACTTGTGGGTCTCGCAGTCAAGCACGCTTTTGCCATTGCACTATTAGCACGATGTCCGACCGTACCTAGCGTACCTTCGTACTCCTCCGTTACCTTTTGGGAGGAGACCGCCCCAGTCAAACTGCCTACCATGCACGGTCCCCGGTCCGGATTCACGGACCTAGGTTAGAACCTCAACGACGCCAGGGTGGTATTTCAAGGATGGCTCCGCCGGAACTGGCGTCCCGGTTTCATAGCCTCCCACCTATCCTACACAAGCCCCGTCAAAGTCCAATGCAAAGCTACAGTAAAGGTTCATGGGGTCTTTCCGTCTTGCCGCGGGGAGATTGCATCTTCACAAACATTTCAAC
>DAITAZ010000044.1:17558-29672 GCA_036824045.1 Rhodocyclaceae bacterium | reverse complement strand
GGCGGATGCGCTCGCGGGTGACGTCGAACTGCTTGCCGACTTCCTCCAGCGTGTGGTCGGTGTTCATCTCGATGCCGAAGCGCATGCGCAGCACCTTGGCTTCCCGCGGGGTGAGGGTGTCGAGGATTTCCTTGGTGACGCCGCGCAGGCTGGAGTACATGGCCGCGTCGGCGGGCAGCAGGGTGGCGGTGTCCTCGATGAAGTCGCCCAGGTGGGAATCGTCGTCGTCGCCGATGGGGGTCTCCATGGAGATGGGCTCCTTGGAGATCTTCATGATCTTGCGGATCTTCTCCTCGGGCATGTCCATCTTTTTGGCCAGGGTGGCGGGGTCAGGCTCCAGCCCGGTCTCCTGCAGGATCTGGCGGGAGATGCGGTTCATCTTGTTAATGGTTTCGATCATGTGCACCGGGATGCGGATGGTGCGGGCCTGATCGGCGATGGAGCGGGTGATGGCCTGGCGAATCCACCAGGTGGCGTAGGTGGAGAACTTGTAGCCGCGGCGGTATTCGAACTTGTCCACCGCCTTCATCAGGCCGATGTTGCCTTCCTGGATCAGGTCGAGGAACTGCAGACCGCGGTTGGTGTACTTCTTGGCGATGGAGATCACCAGACGCAGATTGGCTTCGGTCATCTCACGCTTGGCGCGGCGGGCCTTGGCCTCGCCGGTGGACATCTGCTTGTTGATGTCCTTGAGTTCCTTGAGCGGGATGCCGATGCGGTCCTGCAGGTCGGCGAGCTTCTGCTGTTCTTCGAGGATGGCCGGGGCGGCGCGCATCAGCGCGGCGCTGTAGGGCTTGCTGGCGGAGATTTCCTGCTTGAGCCAGTCCAGGTTGGTTTCGTTGCCAGGGAAGACCTTGATGAAGTGCTGGCGAGGCATCTGGGCGCGATTGACGCACATGTCCAGAATCTTGCGCTCGTGGCCGCGCACCTGCTCCACCATGCTGCGCACGCTGTCGCACAGCCGCTCGATGGTGCGGGCGGTGAAGCGGATGTTCATCAGCTCGGCGGAGATCTGCTGCTGGACCTTGAGGTAGGTCTTGTCCTGGGAGCCCTTCTTGGTCAGCGCGGATTTGCTCTTGTCGTGCAGCCCGCTGAGGGTGTCGAAGCGCTGCAGCGCGTCGGCCTTGAGCTGAGCCAGGGAAGCGCTGGCGGCACCGCTGCCGTCATCGTCTTCGTCCTCAGCCTCGTCGGCTTCAATGGCGGCCTCTTCGTTCTCGGCCAGTTCTTCGATCTCTTCCTCGGCGTTCGGGTCGATCAAGCCGTCGATCACGTCGTCGATACGCAGTTCCTCCCGCCCGACCTTGGCCGCCAGTTCAAGAATCTCGGCGATGGTGGTGGGGCAGGCGGAGATGGCCTGGATCATGTGCTTGAGGCCGTCCTCGATCCGCTTGGCGATCTCGATCTCGCCCTCGCGGGTAAGCAGTTCCACGGAGCCCATCTCGCGCATATACATGCGCACCGGATCGGTGGTCCGGCCGAAATCGGAATCGACCGTCGTGAGCGCCTGCTCGGCCTCTTCCTCGACCTCTTCGTCCACCACCACGGTGGCGCTCTGCTCGTTCATGAGCAGGGTTTCCGCGTCGGGCGCCTGGTCGAAGACCTGGATGCCCATGTCGCTGAAGGTGGAGATGATTTGTTCGATCTGCTCGGCATCCACCAGATCGTCCGGCAGGTGGTCATTGACCTCGGCGTAAGTGAGGAACCCGCGCTCCTTGCCCAGCGCAATCAGGTTCTTCAGGCGGGTACGGCGCGCTTCCGCGTCCAGTACCGGCGCGCCCTCGCCCGCGGCGGCCTCGGCGGCCCGTTTTTCTTCGCGGGCGCGCAGCATCTTGGCTTTGGCGGTTTCCTTGCGGGGCTCTTTCGCCTTGTCTTTGGCCATATCAATCCTCGAATTCGGGTAAGCTTGCAATCGCTGGGTGGTCGCGGACAGCGCCTTGGGCGGCGCGGATCACCACCATCCACGCACGGAGCCCAAGTAACGCCTGGGGTAGTGCTGTCGGTCCGACCTCGTCCGACACTTCCGGCGCAGGGAGCAGAATCGCTCACCTTCGCGCCTTGAACCACCCCCGCAGACACCGTTGTCCGCCACCCCGACCTGTGCGCAGGGCGCACCAAGCCCGGGCGGGAAAACCGGAAATTATACTATCAATCCGACTCGCGGCGCACGTTCCGCGCCGCATGCACGCGGCGCAGCAGTTCGCTCATCTGCCGCTGTTCCTCCGCGGTCAAACCGGCCCGGGCCTTGCCCAGAAGCTTGTCCAGCGCCTGTTTGTCGCGTTCGGCTTCGAGCCGGCGCAGCGTGTCAGTGAATACGATTTCGATCGAGTCGTCGTCGAAATAGTTCTCGGTGATCTCCGAGACGATGCCGGCAAACACGGCCTCGTGCTCTGTGTCACGAAAATGCTCCAACAACGACCCCACTCCGCCGCCCTGGACGAGCCGGCCGGCAGCCACCTTGTCCGTGAGCGCCTGCAGCGCGGCGCCCTCGGCGCTGTCGTCCGCAATCAGCCCCGGTGGCACCCGGGCCGCAAATTCCGGCCGCTGTGCGGCCAGCACCAGGAGCTTGCGGGCCTTGGGCGAAGGCGGGCGGCGGGGCAACTGGCGCGGCGGCGCATCCCGCCGCCCGTTCCACTGGGGTTTGATGCCGAGCGCTTGCTCTGCTTCCCGCTTTTCCAACTGAGCGGCGCTTGCCAGCGCCTTGACCAGTTGCAGCTTGAGCAGGCCCGCCTGCACCTTTTCCACCAGGGGCTTGGCGTCGAACAGGAGATGGGAGCGGCCCTCCGCGGTTTCAAGATCCACCCGGGCTGCCAGTTCCCGCAGCAGGAAGTCCGCCAACGGCACGGCCTGGCGGATGGCCTCGGCGAATGCCGGCGCGCCGTTCTCGCGGACGAAGGAATCCGGGTCGTGCTCCGGCGGCAAAAAGCAGAACCCGATCAGCTTGTTGTCGGCCAGTTGCGGCAAGCTCGCCTCCAGCGCCCGCCAGGCGGCCTTGCGTCCGGCGGCATCGCCGTCGAAACAGAAGACCACCCGGTCCACCTGGCGCAGCAGCTTGTGCACGTGATCGCCGGTGGTCGCAGTACCCAGGGCGGCGACCGCGTTGGGCACGCCGTGCTGGGCCAGAGCCACCACGTCCATATAACCTTCCACCACGATCGCCGTATTGGTCTCCCGCAGCGCCTGCCGCGCCTGGGGCAGGCCGTAGAGTTCCCGCCCCTTGGAGAACACTGGCGTTTCCGGTGAATTGAGATACTTGGGCTCCCCCTGCCCCATCACCCGGCCGCCAAAGCCCACCATTTCGCCTTTCTGGTTGGCGATGGGGAACATGATGCGACCACGGAAGCGGTCGTACCGCCGCCCCTGGTCGTTCTCGATCACCAGCCCGGCCTCCAGCAGCGCCCGGTGCTGGTAGTCCGGAAACACGGCGCGCAACGCCTGCCAGTCGTCTGGCGCAAAGCCGATACCAAAACGGGCGGCCACCTCTCCGGTCAGCCCCCGGGATTTAAGGTAGGCAATCGCCTCGGGGCTTTCCTTCAGTTTGTCGCGATAGAACTTCGCCGCCCGGGCCAGCGCCTCGTGCAACTGGGAAGGAGAAACCGCATCCGGATCCCGCGGCCGGCTGGAAAATTCGTCCTCCGGTACGGCCATCCCGACGCTTTGCGCCAGTTCCTTTACGGTGTCGACGAAACCCATGCCCGCATACTGCATGAGAAAGCCGATCGCGCTGCCGTGCGCGCCGCACCCGAAGCAGTGATAGAACTGCTTGGTTGGGCTGACGGTGAAGGAAGGCGTCTTCTCTGAATGGAAGGGACAACAGGCCGAGTAGTTTGCGCCCGCTTTCTTGAGCGGAACGTAGCGGCCAACGACATCGACGATGTCCACCCGCTCCAGCAAACTCTGAATGAATGTCTCGGGAATCACGGCCAGCCTGTATGCCAACCCGCCAATGGGCCGGGCCTGTGAATTATAGAAGCCGGGCGAAGGTTTGCCCGGCTGCGGGGTCAGACCTTGCCGAAGGCCGCCTTGACCAGGGCGGAGACCTGCCCCATGTCAGCCCGGCCAGCCACCTTGGGCTTGAGCACGGCGATCACCTTGCCCATCTCGGAGGGGGACTTGGGCGCCACCTCGGCCATGGCCGCCGCAACCAGGGACTGCAGTTCGGCAGCATCCATGGCGGGCGGCAGATATGCACCAAGCACTTCGATCTCGAAGCGCTCCGCCTGGGCCAGATCGGCACGGCCACCCGCGTCGTACTGGGCCGCGGACTCCCGGCGCTGCTTGACCTGTTTTTCCACCACCGCCACGATCTCCGCATCGGCCAGCACGACGCGAGCGTCCACCTCTTTCTGCTTGATCGCGGCCAGGAGCATGCGGATGGCGCTCAGGCGGGCGCTATCCTTGGCCCGCATGGCGGATTTCATGTCTTCGTTGATCTGGTCTCTCAGGGACATGGCAGCCTCAGCTAAGGAAAAGGTGGGAGCACAAAACAAAACGGCCCACCCTTTTCACAGGGCAGGCACGATTTGACTATCCAGATCCGGGCGATCCGGGCTGCCGCCCCTGCGGAAGCCCGAACCTCGTGATCAGTAGAGCTTGGGAGGCAGCGTCTGGCTGCGCAGGCGCTTGTGATGGCGCTTGACGGCAGCAGCGAGCTTGCGCTTGCGCTCGGAGGTCGGCTTTTCGTAAAACTCGCGGGAGCGAAGTTCGGTGAGTACGCCCGCCTTCTCAACGGTACGCTTGAAACGGCGGATGGCAACCTCGAACGGTTCGTTCTCTTTGACGCGAATTCCCGGCATTGCAAATATCCTCTGTTGGCCCGAAGCTCTGGAAACATTCGAGTCTACATCAATCCGCCCACGTTTCCAACAGGGAATTTGCACATTCGTGCCGGGCCATTTCCCCTCGCCGCGGAAACGCGCAGACCAGGCGGTAGAATGCCGCTTTTATCCCCCGGATGTGGTCATGCTGGTACTGGGCATCGAAACTTCCTGCGACGAGACCGGAGTGGCCGTCTATTGCCCGGAAAAGGGCCTCCTGGGCCACACCCTGCACTCCCAGGTGGATCTGCACGCAGCCTACGGTGGCGTGGTGCCCGAACTGGCTTCCCGCGACCACATCCGCCGCCTGAGCCCCCTGCTTCAGGCGGCGCTGCGCCAGGCCGGCGTCGGGCTGGCGGACCTGACCGCCATCGCCTACACCGCCGGCCCGGGCCTGGCCGGGGCGCTCCTGGTGGGCGCCTCGGTGGCGGAATCCCTGGCTTTTTCCCTTGGCACTCCGGCAGTGCCGATCCATCACCTGGAGGGGCATCTGCTCTCACCGCTCCTGTCCGCCACACCCCCGGCCTTCCCGTTTGTGGCGCTGCTAGTCTCCGGCGGCCACACCCAGTTGATGCGGGTGGAGGCAGTCGGGGAGTATGAACTGCTGGGCGAAACCCTGGACGACGCAGCCGGCGAAGCCTTCGACAAGACCGCCAAACTGATGGGGCTGCCCTACCCGGGCGGACCCATCCTGGCGCGGTTGGCGGAAGGCGGCGATCCGGGCCGGTACAAGCTGCCCCGCCCCATGATCCACAGCGGCGACCTGGATTTCAGCTTCAGCGGACTGAAGACTGCGGTACTCACCCAGATCAACCAGTCAGCCCTGGATGAGACTGACCGGACTGACCTGGCCGCAAGCTTCCAGGCTGCGGTGGTGGACGTGCTGGTGAGTAAATGCATGGCTGCACTCAAGCAGACCCGGCTCAAGCAACTGGTGGTGGCCGGCGGCGTCGGCGCCAACCGGCACCTGCGGGCCAGCCTGGATCTGGCCGCCCGGGTCCGGGGCGCCCGGGTGTTCTACCCGGAAATGGAACTGTGTACCGACAACGGCGCCATGATCGCCTTTGCCGGCGCCCTCCGTCTGGCCGCGGGCAAAGCCACGCTGAGCCCCGGCGGCGCCTTTGCCGTGCATCCCCGCTGGGAGCTGCACACCCATGGGCAGGCCCCGGGCGGCGGCCCGGCCGCCCGGGGCTGATGCCTCACCCCGCCCGCTGAACAAGTAGCGCCCCGAGGCGGCGCCCGACGCCGTCTGAACGGTGGTCAGGGGCTGAGGCAAGCGCTGCGGCTCAGGCCGCCTTCTTGCCCCCGATCCGGCTTTCCTTGCCTGCCAGCAGGCGCTGGATGTTCTCCCGATGGCGCCAGATCAGCACCATGCTGATCAGCCCCACCGCAGGCGCCAGGGGCATGCCACCGAGCATTACCCAGCTCGCCACTGCCGCCTCGGCCGCGGCCGCCAGGGCAGCAAGGGAGGAATAGCGGGTCACGAACGCCACCAGCAACCAGGTCCCCAGGGTCACCAAACCAAACACCGGACTCAAGCCCAGCAGCACGCCTGCCGCCGTGGCCACGCCCTTGCCCCCCTTGAAGCCCAGGGTGAAGGGGAACACGTGCCCCAGAAACACCGCGACCGCCACCCACGCCACCTCCAGGGCCCCGGCGCCGAACACCCCACCGAACGTCTTGACCAGCCACACCGCCAGCCAACCCTTTGCCGCGTCCCCCAGCAGGGTCAGCAACGCGGCCAGCTTGTTGCCGCTGCGCAGCACGTTGGTGGCCCCCGGGTTGCCGGATCCGTAACTGCGGGGGTCCGCCAGTCCGAACAGCCGGGACACCAATACGGCAAAAGGCACGCAGCCCAGCAGGTAGGCAGCGATCACGAAGGCGAGCGTGGTCATCGGGAATCCCATAAAATCCTCAGGTTGCGGATTCTACCTTTCCCGGCCATGGACTGTATTTTCATCGACGACATGCGTGTAGAAGCCTGGGTCGGCATCTACCCCAGGGAAAAGGCCGCGCCCCAGACGCTGGAGATCAGTCTGGTGTTCGGCGTGCCCGATGCCGCCGCCGAGCACGACGACATCGCAGACACCATTAGCTATGCCGAGGTGATCGAGCGCATCCGGGCCGAGTTGGCCCAGCGCCACTTCAACCTGCTGGAAACCCTCGGCGAGTACGTCATCGCCCTGTTGCTCAACGAATTCGGCACCCCCTGGGTCAAGATCTCCATCGCCAAGATGGGCATCATGAAGAACGTCCGCCGGGTGGGGGTGACCATCGAGCGGGGACGCAGACCCGACGGCCTCTAGTCGGCCAGCGCGCAATTCACCCGCTTGGGCGCCAGCACCCGGATCAGTTCCTGCGGGTCGATGCCCACCAGGAAGCCCCGCCGCCCGCCATTGATGTAGATGCGGGGGAGGACGGCGATGCTGTCTTCCAGATACACGGGCATGCGCTTCCGGGTGCCAAAGGGTGAAGTACCCCCAACCAGATAGCCCGTGTGGCGCTGAGCGACCTCGGGTTTGCAGGGTTCGATCTTCTTCACGCCGGCCTGTCGGGCCAGTTCCTTGGTGGAGACCTTGCGGTCCCCGTGCATCAGCACCACCAGGGGTTGGGCGCGCTCATCCTCCATGATCAGGGTCTTGATCACCGCATGCTCGTCCACACCCAGTTCGCGGGCGGAAACCCGGGTGCCGCCATGTTCCTCGTAGGCGTAAGGATGGTGGGTGAAGACGACCCCGTGTTTCTTGAGGAACTGGGTGGCCGGTGTTTCCGGCGCGTGCTGCGCTTTATGGCTCATGGGACGATCTTCCTTTCGCTGCGTGGCCTCCTCTCTCCGGGGGAGGCGAGCACGCCCGTCGGGGCAGCCGGGCGGGCGCATGCTCATCCGCGGGGGTGATGGGTGGCGTGCAGGGTCTTGAGGCGCTCCCGCGCCACGTGGGTATAGATCTGAGTGGTGGAGATGTCGGCGTGGCCCAGCAGCAGTTGCACCACCCGCAGGTCCGCGCCGTGGTTGAGCAGATGGGTGGCAAAGGCGTGGCGCAGGGTGTGGGGCGAAATCCGCTCGGCGGGGATGCCCGCCGCCAGGGCGTAGCGCTTGACCAGGTTCCAGAACATTTGCCGGGTCATGGCGCTGCCGCGCACGGTCACGAACAGCGCGTCGGTCGCGCGGCCTGCCAGCAAAGCCGGGCGGGACTCGGCCAGATAGCGGGTGATCCAGTCCGCCGCGACCTCGCCCAGGGGTACCAGCCGCTCCTTGCCCCCCTTGCCCAGCACCCGGACCACGCCCTCGTTGAGGCCCAGTTCGAATATCCGCAGGTTCACCAGCTCGCTCACCCGCAGTCCGCTCGCGTAAAGGGTTTCCAGCATGGCCCGATCCCGCAGGCCCAGGGACTCGGCCACGTCGGGGGCGTTGAGCAACGCTTCCACCTGGCTTTCCGAGAGGGTCTTGGGAAAACGCTGGGGCGGAGGCGGCAGTTCCAGGCGCAGGGTGGGATCGGTGCTGCGCACGCCTTCGGCCACCAGGTGGAGGTAAAAGCGGCGCAGGGCGGCGATCAGCCGCCGCTGGCTGGCTGGCCGGGCTTGCTGAGAAAACACCGCCAGATAGCCCGCCAGATCCGGGTACTCCGCCGCCAGCAGGCTGGAACCCCGCTCCGCCAGCCAACCCGCCAGCAGGGCCAGATCACTGCGGTAGCCCGCCAGCGTGTTGCGGGCGAGTCCGTCCTGCAGCCAGAGGGCATCGCAAAAGGTGTCGAGGCGGGCAACATCCGCTGCCGCCGGGGGCAAGCGCTTCAAGCTAGCGCGCCTCCGGGCCCAGCAGGTCACCCTGGATGACGCCCTCGTGCCGCAGCAGCCAGTGCTTGACGCCGGGCAGGAATCCCCTCCGCGCACCGGCAAAGCCACCCAGCCCACCGTTGAAGGACGGTCCGGTGGCCACCACCCGGTGGCAGGGCACCACCAGGGGCAGCGGATTGGCCCGGCAGGCCCCGCCCACGGCACGGGCGGCGCTCCCCAGCCGTGCCGCCACCTGCCCGTAGGTGGCCGTCTCGCCCCGGGGGATGGCGCAGATCTGCTGCCACACCGCCTGCTGGAACGCCGTGCCCCCTGCCCGCAGGGGCAGGCTGAAGACGCTATCCGGGTTCGCCAGATACGCCCGCAACTGCCGCACGGTCTCCGCCGCCAGCGGAGTGCCAGGCGCCACCTCCGGCGCGGGCGGGAGAAACACGATCTCGTCCACCCAGTCCTCGCCGCACCGCACTCCCAGGGCACCGAAGGGCGCGGCGAGAATGGCGGCAAACGGGGCGGGTTCCGGCTTGGTCATGTCAGCGGGGGGCGAACGGAGGGAGCGTATCTTACCCCCTGCGCCGCGCCCTCATCGCCCCGGCGAGTCATTTCACCTTGACGCCGCGCTCGGCCAGGTAGCGGGCCGCGCCCGGGTGGAAGGGAATGGGCGAATAGGCGTTCTGCTGGTTGGCAAGGCTGATGTTGCGGGCTTCCGGATGGGCGGCTTCCAGCTCGCCACGGCGCTCCAGCAGCGTTTTCACAATGGCGTAGGCCGTGGCATCGGGCATGCGGTCGCTGGCGGCCAGCACATTCCACACGGTGGCGATCGCCACGGGCTTGTCCTGCCCGCTGTAGGTGCCGGCCGGGATGGCGTCCTTCAGATAGAGGGGGCCCCACTTCTTGTTGAGGGCGTCCACCACCTCCGCGTGGTCGATGAAGCGCAGTTTCACGCCCGGGCTGGTTGCCAGCGCTGCCACGGCAGCCGTGGGCAAGCCACCTGCCCAGAACAGGGCATCGATCCTGCCGGCCTTGAGTGCCGCCACGGACTCCGCCAGTTCCATCCGTTCCGCGCGCACGGCGTTGTCCAGACCCGCGGCTTCCAGCACCCGCTGAGCCATCACCTCGGTACCGCTGCCGGCGGCCCCCAGGGCTACCCGCTTGCCGCGGAGATCCTGCATGCGGGCGATGCCGCTGTCCGCCCGCGCCACCACGTGCATCCGGTTGGGGTAGAGGAGCAGCAAGGTGCGGGCGGGCACCTTGTCGTTCCTGAAGCGGTCGCTGCCGATGTAGGCCTCCCAGGCGGAATCGGCCATGGCAAAGCCCATGTCCGCCTTGCCGGCACTGATGAGCCGCAGGTTGTCCACCGAGGCGCCGGTCACTTCCGCCCGCACCTGCCAGCCTGGCACCGCCTTGCTCAGGACGCTGGCCATGCCGCTGCCCAGCGGGTGATAGACGCCGCCGACACTCCCCGTGCCGATGGAAAGACTCTGGCCCCCGGCCCCACCGGCCAGCAGCAGGCCCAGGACCAGCCCCGCCAGATACCGCATGAATCCCCTCATGTGCGTCCACCTCTCTTCAGGTGCCGCTTGTGCCAGCGGCTGATATTCCATTAGAGCAACCGCGAGGGATTCGGGCAATCGGGGCTTGCCCGGGTCTGGCTCAGCGGCCGAGGAGCTTTTCCTTCAGGTCTTCCTGGGTCGGAGACTTGCCGATCCAGATGCGCATCAAGGCCGCGTAGAAATCCTCCCCCGGAATTTCCTTGCCCTTGGCCTCGCCGTTGAGGCGATAGCGCGTGCCGCCGCCGGGCACTTGATCCAGTTCCAGCACCGCGCCGGTGCGCAAGGGCCCCAGGGCCAGCATGGCGTTGTGGAATTCGTCCAGCCGGGGTTTCATCCGCGCCTGGTCCTCATCCGAAAGGTTCTTGCGCAGGCTCTTGCTGAAGGCATCGGCCACCGTGTCGGCACTCAAGTCCCGCAGCGGCACCACCCGGATGCGCTTGGGCCCCGCCGCGGCGATCGCCGCCTCCGCCTCCCCTTTCTTCTCCGGCAGGTACAGCCCGATCACATAGCCCTTGAAGAAAGCCCGGCTCCTGACCCCCGCACCGTTAAGCTGGAGTTCCGTCCCGCCCAGCTTGATGCGCTCTTCCAGCTTGACTCCTTCAAGCTCCAGCCCCATCGCGGGCAGCGCCGCCAAAGCCAGCACACTACTGAGCAACAGGGCAGGCAGGTGTTTGTTCATGACGGTTTCCTCTCGGGGTGGATGAAGCGGACGGTGCGGGCGCCGGGGCTGTCCGGGTATAACCCGTTTCAGCCCTTGCGCTGGATCAGCTCGATTTTGTATCCATCCGGGTCCTGGACGAAAGCGATGACCGTTGTCCCGTGCTTCATCGGCCCCGCCTCCCGGGTCACCACCCCGCCCCGGCGCTTGATCTGCTCGCAGGCGGCGTAGGCATCCGGCACCTCCAGGGCGATGTGGCCGTAGGCGGTGCCCAGCTCGTAGCTGTCCACGCCCCAGTTGTAGGTCAGCTCGATCACCGCGCCCTCGCTCTCCGGCTGGTATCCCACGAAGGCCAGGGTAAACCGGCCTTCCGGGTAATCGGTGCGGCGCAGCAGGCGCATGCCCAGCACTTCGGTGTAAAAGGCCAGGGAGCGCTCCAGATCGCCCACCCGTAACATGGTGTGAAGAATGCGCATGGATGAAGTCCTCTCAGCAGGGATAGTCAGAAACGGGGAATCGCCGCCCCCTCGGCCTTGAGCCGGGCACGCGCCCGCCGATGATCGGGGTACAGGCTTTCCACCACCGACCAGAAGCGGGGTGAATGGTTCATCTCCACCAGATGCGCCAACTCGTGTGCCACCACGTAATCCACCAGTTCCGGGGGCAGAAACACCAGCCGCCAGTTGAGGCGTATGCCACTGGCCCGGCTGCAACTGCCCCAGCGGGTGCGCGCGCCGGACAGCGCCAGAGGCGGCAGGGGCAGCCCCAGCACGCCGCCCAGACCTTGATAACGGGCGGCAAAATCGGTCAGCGCGTAAGCACGCAGGGCCCGCTCCAGGACCAGCGCCAACCCGGCGCCGGCCGGAATCAGCAGGCGGACTTCCCGCAAGGCGGGGTCGAAATGCCAGCTCGCCCGGCTGCGGGCGGGCAGCAGGCGCAGGCGCCAGGGCTCGCCCAGAACCGGCAGCATCGCACCGTCTTCGATGGCATAGGGCGCGGGGCGCTCCCGCCACTGGCCGAGCTTGTCCAGCACCCACGCCCCGTGGGCATGGATGAACTGCTCGATCACGGGCAAGGCCAGCCGCTGGGGCGCCGCCACCCGCAACCCCCGGTCATCCACGTGGAGCCCAACGCTGCGCCGGGCCGAACGTCGCAAGGTGTAAGCGACGGTCTGTCCGGCCAGATGGATGCTGCGCACCTCACCCCCAGTCATGGGCCGGCTCACCGGAACGAACCACTGCCGCTGCGCGGCGTCCTCCCCAAGGGAGGGGTCGCCCCCCCTTCGGGCGGCCGGGCGGGGGTG
>DAITAZ010000044.1:0-17458 GCA_036824045.1 Rhodocyclaceae bacterium | reverse complement strand
TCCTCCCCAAGGGAGGGGTCGCCCCCCCTTCGGGCGGCCGGGCGGGGGTGCTCATCTTCGTCGGCGTCAGGCCGGGCTGCTGCCTGATTCGCCTTTGCCGCCTACGTAGTGGTGGGGGAACAGGCGTTGCATCTCGCCTTCGATCCAGGCTTCGGCTTCGCGGGTGATCTGCGCGGCGGTGCGCCCTTCGCTGGCGATGGTGGGGCCGATGCTTACGGTGATGGTGCCGGGCCGCTTGACGAAGGCGTTGCGTGGCCAGAACTCCCCCGCGTTGTGGGCAATGGGCACCACGGGCACGCCGGTGGCCGCCGCCAACTGGGCACCGCCCACCTTGTAGCGTTTGTGGGTGCCCACCGGCACGCGGGTGCCTTCCGGGAACACGATGACCCAGAAGCCCTCGGAGAGCCGGTCCTTGCCCTGATTCACCACCTGGTCCAGAGCGTCCCGACCGGCAGCACGGTCGATGGCCACGTTGGGCATCTGCGCCAGGCCCCAGCCGAAAAAGGGCAGCTTCAGCAGTTCCTTCTTCAGCACATAACACTGGGGCGGCAGGATGCACTGCAGGGCGATGGTTTCCCAGGCGGACTGATGCTTGACCAGCGCCACCGCCGGCTGGGCGGGCATGCGCTCGGCACCCAGCACCGTGTGCCGGATGCCGGTGATGAAGCGCACTCCCACCATCACGATGCGGGCCCAGCCGCTGATCACCTTGTAGCGGGCCATGGGCGGCAGCGGCGCGCAGGCCATGGCGATGAAGGCGTAGGGCACGGTCAGCACGGCCATGTAGAGGGCCAGCAGGGCGGAACGGATCAGCGTCATTGGGACTGGGTCAGATGGTCGGCCACGGCGGCCAGGTCAGGAAAAATGAGCGTGCCCGGGGGCAGCTCCGGATCTTGCCGGGTCTTTGCCCCCTTGCCGGTCAGGACCAGGATGGGTTGCGCCCCCACCGATGCCGCCGCCTGCAGGTCCCGCAGGCTGTCGCCCACGGCCGGCACCTCCGACAGGCTGGCGTTGTACCGGACGGAGATCTCCTGGAACAGGCCGGGCTTGGGCTTGCGGCAACTGCACTTGTCGTCCGCCTTGTGCGGGCAGAAGAAGATGGAGTCGATGCGCCCCCCCGCCTGGCCCACCACCTTCAGCATCTTCTCGTGGATGGCGGCCAGGGTGTCCATGTCGAACAGGCCGCGCCCCACGCCGGACTGGTTGGTGGCCACCACCACCCGGTAACCCCACTGGTTGAGGCGGGCGATGGCATCCGGGCTGCCGGGCACCGGCCGCCATTCCTCGGGCGACTTGATGAACTGGTCGGAGTCGTGGTTGATCACCCCGTCCCGGTCAAGAATGATGAGTTTCATCCGCCCTTACCCCTGCACGCCCAGGCGGGAGATGTCGGCCACGCCGTTCATCAGGCCCGCCAGCAGGCTTAGCAGCGCCAGCCGGTTCTGCCGCACCAGGGGCTCCTCCGCCATCACCATCACCTGATCGAAAAAGGCGTCCACCGCGCCACGCAGTCCCGCCAGCAGGCGCAGGGCGTCGGTGTAATCCTCGTTGGCCAGGTGGGAACGGATGAGCGGCGCCAGTTCGTTCACCTGATGGAACAAGGCGCGCTCTGCATCCTCCTGGAACAGGGCCACGTCCGGCTCGCCCGCGGCCACTTCGGTTTTCTTCAGGATGTTGGTGATGCGCTTGTTGGCGGCGGCCAGGGCGGCGGCTTCCGGCAGCGTGACGAATTCGCGCACCGCTTCCAGCTTGAGCGGCACCAGGTCGACGCGGGTCGGGCGCAGCGCCAGCACCGCGTCCACCGCGTCCTGGGCGTGGCCGGCGTCGCGCAGGGTGTTGCGCAAGCGCTCCAGCATGAAGTCGTGCAGGGGCCCGGCCACCTCGGCGCTCAGCACGCCGGGGGCGAACCCGGATTCCGCGTCCCGGATCAGCGCCAGCAGGTCCAGCGGCAGCGGCGTTTCCATCAGGATGCGCAGCACGCCCAGGGCGGCGCGGCGCAGGCCGAAGGGGTCCTTGTCGCCAGTGGGCGTCTGGCCGATGCCGAAGAAGCCCACCAGCGCGTCCAGCTTGTCCGCCAGGGCAGCGGCGCAGGCCACGTTGCCCTGGGGCAGGGCATCCCCGGCAAAGCGCGGCCGGTAGTGGGCTTCCACCGCGTCCGCCACGGCGGCGGGCTCGCCGTCATGCCGGGCGTAGTAGCGGCCCATGATGCCCTGCAGCTCGGGGAACTCGCCCACCATGTCGGTGACCAGGTCCGCCTTGGCCAGCCAGGCGGCGCGTTCCGCCTGGGCCACGTCCGCCCCCAGGTGGCGGGCGATGTGCCCGGCCAGGGCGCGCAGCCGCTCCACCCGCTGCAACTGGCTGCCCAGCCGGTTGTGGTAGACCACGCTGGCGAGCTTTTCCAGGCGGGTGTCGAGCCGCTGCTTGCGGTCCTGGTCGAAGAAGAACTTGGCGTCCGACAGGCGCGGGCGCACCACCCGGGCGTTGCCGCCCACGATGTGCTGCGGGTCCGCCACCTGCATGTTGGAGACCACCAGGAATTTGTTCACCAGCCGGCCCTCCGCATCCAGCAGCGGGAAGTACTTCTGGTTGGCCTTCATGGTGAGGATCAGGCACTCCTGGGGCACGGCGAGGAATTCTGGCTCGAATTCGGACACGTAGACCGTCGGGTGCTCCACCAGGGCCGTCACCTCGTCCAGCAGGGCCGCGTCCTCGATCGGCCGCACGTTTCCGCCGACTGCCGCCGTGGCCTCGCGCAATTGCCCGGCGATCTGCGCCCGGCGCGCTTCGAACGACGCCACCACCTTGCCCCGCTCCGCCAGCACCCGGTCGTAATCGGCCGCGGTATCGATGCGGATCTCGCCCTCGCCCATGAAACGGTGGCCCCGGGTCAAGCGCCCGGCGGTGAGCCCCAGCACCTCGCCCGGCACCACCCGCTCGCCATGGAGCAGCACCAGGCCATGCACGGGACGCACGAACTGGTGGTCGGAATCTCCCCAGCGCATCACCTTGGGGATGGGCAGCTTCTTCACCGTCTCGCCCACCACCCCGGCCAGCACCGCGTCCAGTTCCGCACCCGGCACAGTCATCTGGTAGAAGAAGGTTTCGGACTTGCCGTCCATCCGCCGCTCAAAGCTGGCCACCGCCGTCAGCGGAATCTTCTTGGCTTCCAGCTTTTTCACCAGCGCCGGACTGGGCTGACCATCGGCGGCGAGCGCCACCGACACCGGCATGATCTTTTCCGCCACGGTCTTTTCCGGCGCCCGGGCCAGCACCCCGGCGATGCGCACGGCCAGCCGGCGCGGCGTGGCAAAGCGCTCCACCGCGGCATCGGCCGCCACCAGCTGGCGATCCGCCAGTCCCCGGAAGATCCCCTCGGCAAAACTCTCACCCAGGCGCGACAGGGCCTTGGGCGGCAGTTCCTCGGTATGCAGTTCTACGAGCAGTGTTTCTTGCATGGTTGCCGGGCGCGCCTGGGCGCGCCCCTCCTCCCAACAGATGTTCGTTCAGGCGGCCTTGGCGGCGGCCAGTTCGGCCCGGATGGCCTCGATGCGCTGGCATTCTTCCTCGCCCAGCAGGCGCCGCAGCTGCGGGTCCGCCAGGTGCGCCATGGGGAAGCCCAGCCGGTCGCGGGAATCGTAATAGGCCTGGGCCACCAGCCGCGCCAGCGCCCGCACCCGGCCGATGTAGGCGGCCCGCTCGGTGACCGAGATGGCACCCCGGGCATCCAGCAGGTTGAAGGTGTGGGAGCACTTCATCACCATCTCGAAGCCGGGCAGGGCCAGGTTCGCCGCCATCAGCCGCTTGGCCTCGCCCTCGTACTCGCCGAAGAGGCGGAACAGCCATTCCACGTTGGAGTGCTCGAAATTGTAGGTGGACTGCTCCACCTCGTTCTGGTGATACACGTCGCCGTAGGTCACGCCCGGCGCCCATACCAGGTCATAAACGTTTTCCACGCCCTGCAGGTACATGGCCAGACGCTCGACGCCATAGGTGATTTCGCCCAGCACCGGCTTGCAGGGGATGGAACCCACCTCCTGGAAGTAGGTGAACTGGGTCACCTCCATGCCATCGAGCCACACCTCCCACCCCAGACCCCAGGCGCCCAGCGTGGGCGATTCCCAGTCGTCCTCGACGAAGCGGATGTCGTGCTCGGCGGTGTTGATCCCCAGCGCCCGCAGGGAGTCGATGTAGAGTTCCTGGATATTGTCCGGGCTGGGCTTGAGCACCACCTGGTACTGGTAGTAGTGCTGCAGCCGGTTGGGGTTTTCGCCATAGCGGCCGTCCTTGGGCCGGCGCGAGGGCTGCACATAGGCCGCGCGCCAGGGCTCCGGCCCGATGGCCCGCAGGAAGGTGGCGGTGTGGAAAGTGCCCGCCCCCACTTCGATGTCGTAGGGCTGGAGCAACACGCAGTTGTGCTGGTCCCAGAACTGCTGCAGGGTCAGGAGCACCTGCTGGAAAGTTGGCGTCATCGCTGACATGGAAGTGCCCGAAGCGTATGCAAAGCTTGGGATTTTACTTCCTTTTTGCCAGCAACTCGCGCCAGCCCGCCACAGCGGGCGCCCACCGGCTCCCCCGCGGGGCGCACCCGGAAAATGGACCAGTCAGAAAAGCCTGGGAACGGCGGCGGGCCGAGGCACGGGCCCGGGCCGCCGCCCGCGAAGGGATTTACAGCCCCGCATCCAGCGGTGCCGACTGCTGCCAGCCAGGCACGGCAACCGCCACGGGCTCGGCGGCCACTCCGTCAGCGGGGAAGATTTCCAGCTCGGCCTGATTCACCGGCAGATACAGCGTCACGGTCTTGACCATTTGCGGCTCCTTTCATTCTGCTGCACTGCACCACACGAATTGTGAGGCGCTTAGACCCAGTATAGGAATGATTTTTGTGCAGCGCAACATGCAATTTGGCAAACCTGTTCAGCGTGGTTGAACAGCGCGCCGGCCTGTGGCCGGCCCCTCGTGAACGAATCTATTTAACCCACGCAAAAGTCTGGCCCCGCGACTGCCCTACAATCGCGGCCATGGATACCCGACACACACAGCCGCCCTGGCGCGGCCAACTGGAAGCACTGCTGGCGGCGCTGGAACACGGGCTGGTGGAACGCCGGCTGGCGGTACGACTGATGGTGCTGGTGGCGCTGGCGGGGGAGCACACCCTGCTCATCGGCCCGCCGGGCACCGCCAAGAGCGAACTGGCGCGGCGGCTGCATCTGGCGTTTGCCGACGGCCGCTATTTCGAGCGGCTGCTCACCCGCTTCTCGGTGCCGGAGGAGCTGTTCGGTCCGCTTTCCATCAGTGCGCTGGAGCAGGACCGCTACGAGCGGCAGACCGCGGGTTTTCTGCCGGAAGCCTCGGTGGCCTTCATCGATGAAGTGTTCAAGGCCAACAGCGCCATCCTCAACGCCCTGCTCACCCTGCTCAACGAGCGGGAGTTCGACAACGGCGCCGGCCGCCAGCGCTGCCCGCTGATCAGCGCCATCGGCGCCACCAACACCGTCCCGGAAGACGAGGTGGCCGAAGCTTTCTTCGATCGTTTCCTGCTGCGCCTGCCCATTGCCCCGGTGGGCACAGGGGGCTTCCGCGCCCTGCTGGAACTGGATGGCAGCCCGCCGCCCGCCAGCCCCCCGCTCGACGCCGGCACCCTGGCAGCCCTGACCGCCGCCGCCCGTCAGGTCGCCCTGACCGACGCGGTGGCCGGCGTGCTGGGCGAACTGCGGCACTGGCTCGGCGAGCAAGGGCTGTACGTCTCCGACCGGCGCTGGGTGAAGACCCTGAGCCTGCTCAAGGTCGCCGCGGCCAGCGAAGGGCGGACGGCCCTCAGCCTCTGGGATCTGTGGCTGCTGCCCTGGTGCGCCGCCCCGGACGAAGCGCGGCAGGCGGCGGTGGGCGACTGGCTGGTGGCCCGGCTGGGCGTGCGCGAAGCCATCTCTCCGGCCCGGCTCACCCGGGTGGTGGAAGCCTTTGAAGCCCAGGCCCAGGTGGAGGTCGAGGCCAACGATCTGGATTACGACGAGAGCGGTCGCCTCAAGTTCACC
Organism: Rhodocyclaceae bacterium; assembly: GCA_036824045.1. Lineage (GTDB taxonomy): Bacteria > Pseudomonadota > Gammaproteobacteria > Burkholderiales > Rhodocyclaceae > DAITAZ01. Next base: position 11,426 of record DAITAZ010000044.1, on the reverse strand, counting down.
GAGGATCTGGCCGCAGCCGCCTCCGACGCCAAGGGTGCGAGCCAGGCCATGCGCATGAGCTACACCCGCAAGCGCCGCTACGGCAGCCACCACATTGGCGCCCGGCTGGCGCAGATCGACGCCCTGCTGGAGCGGCTGGCCGACTATGGGCAGGAACTCGCTCACCACCAGGCCGAACTGTCCCGCTACGCCGCCGCCAGCCTGTGGCTGGACCCGGCCTTCGCCGAGCGGGCCCGGGCCAATCTCCAAGCCACCGGCGCCGCGCTGGCCGCGCTACGCGCCCGCGCCCTGGACGCCCGGGGCCGCTTCGAGGCCCTGCCCCGGCTGGACGGCGCCCCCGGCGAAACACCCGCCCCGGTGGCCCACGAGCCCCTGCTTTGAGCACCGAACGTCGGCCCCCCGCCCCCCTGCTCTTCCAGCACCAGGAAGCCCGGCTCGCCCCCCTGGACGAACTCGGCCGGGGCCTGTGGCTGTTCGGCCTGGTGCACTCCCAGGGCTGGCTGGAGCCCCGGCTCGCGGGCATTGCCGAACTGGCCACCACCCTGGTGGCCGGGCGGCTCCCGGCACCGGGCGACTGGCACTGGCCCGCGCCCGCCCTCGCCGCTCCCCTGGCGGCCGCGCTGGAGACGCTGCGCCTGCCCGCCTACTGTAACGACCAGGCGGAACTGACCGAAACCATCCTGCGCAGCCTGCTCTGGCACCTGGACCAGATCGTCAGCTACCAGGACCGGGGCGCCACGGCCGAGCGGGCCGGGGCCATGGCCATCGACGCCTTCCGCGAGGACTGGGCGGAACGCTGCGGCCTGATGGACGAACTGGTGGACGTGTTCGGCCAGTTGCCGGACATGCCCAAGCACACCCGCTGGGACCTGATGCTGGGCCTGCTGCGCAGCGCCGGCTGGCAGGAAGTGGTGCGCATCCGCCGCCTGATCGAACGCATGCCCGAACTGGCCGGCATCATCCGCGGCCTGGGCCGGGCACGACAGACGGACGACCCGGAAGACGCCAGCGAGACCCCCCTGCTGGCCATGGAGCAGAGCACCGCCCTGCGCGCCCACACCCGGTCGGTGCGGGTGCCCGACCTCCCGGGTGAGACCCGGGGCATCCGCCGCTCCGGCCGGGTCGCGCGCATGCTGCCGGCCGAAGCGATGCTGCTCGCCCATCCCCGCCTGCGCCTGGTGTGGCACGCCCGCCACGCGGAACGCACCCTGCTCACCTACGAGGACGACGACCGGATGCAGGAGACCCTGCTCCAGGAAGCCCCGATCTGGCGCCCCAGTCCCGAGCCCCAGCCCCGGCGGAGGCTGGAGATGGGCCCCATGCTGGTGTGCGTGGACACCTCCGGCTCCATGCAGGGCGGGGCGGAGGAGGTCGCCAAGGCGGTGGTGCTGGAAGCCGTGCGCACCGCCCACGCCCAGAAGCGGCCCTGCCACGTGTTCGCCTTCGGCGGCCCCGACGAGGTGGTGGAAATGGAACTGGGCGCCGACGCCGAGGGGCTTGCCCGCCTCACCCGTTTTCTCGGCCAGGCCTTTCGCGGCGGCACCGACATCTGCGGCCCGCTGGAACGGGCACTGGCCAAGCTGCGGGAAGAGCGCTGGCACCTGGCGGACCTGCTCATCGCCACGGACGGGGAATTCGGCGCCACCCCGGCCCTGGCCCAAAGCCTGCGCCAGACCCGGGAACAGCAGGGCCTGCGGGTCCAGGGCATCCTCATCGGCGACCGGGAAACCATCGGCCTGCTGGAGATCACCGATCACATCCACTGGGTGCGGGACTGGCGCCACTACGGCGCCGCCGCGGCCGAATCCCCCGTGCCCACCAAGAGCCTCACCGCCATGTACTTTCCCGGCGCGCTGCGCACCCCGGAGAACCGCACCGCCACCGTGGGCGGCGACGCCGCCGCCCAGGCGGTACGCATCGGTCAGCGCGCCCGCCCCCACTGACAGGTCACACCGCCATGAGCATTGCCACCGAACTGATCGCCCTGCTGGAGCGCTACGCCGCCAAGCTGCCCCCGCCCCGGGTGCGCGCCCTCCATCTGCCCCCGCCGCCCGCCGAAGGCGCCAAGAACGGCGAATTCTGCGCCCTGGAACTGGAAGACGGCGCGGTGGGGCTGTCCTACGTGCTGCTCGGGGATACCCTGGCCCACCTGGCAGCCTCCGGGGACATTGCCGGCGCTGCCAGCCTGGATGTGGCCCGCCACTACCTGGGCGCGGACCCGGCCCGCAGGGCCCTGGGCTTTGCCGCCGTCAATGCGCTCACGGCCAGCCTGTTCGCCCGGGCCGGCTACCAGCCGGACAACAGTGCCGACTCCATCGGCCTGCTTGACCCCCGCCCCGGCGACCACGTGGGCATGATCGGCCTCTTCCGCCCCTTGGTGGGCCGCATCGCCGGCGCGGGCGCGCAACTCACCGTGGCCGAGCTGAAGGCGGAACTGGCCGGCGAGCAGGCGGGCTACCGGGTCACCCTGGAGGCCGAAGACCTGGCCCCCTGCAACAAGGTGCTCTCCACCAGCACCGTGCTGCTCAACGACACCCTGGACCGGATGATCGCCGCCTGCCGCAGCGCCCGGTACTTCGCCCTGGTCGGCCCGGGCGCCGGCTGCCTGCCGGACCCGCTCTTCGCCCGGGGCGTGACCCTGCTGGGCGGCACCCGCGTCACCGATCTGCCGGGCCTGCGGGCGGCCCTGCCCACCGGACAGAGCTGGAGCCACTGCGCCGCCAAGTTCGCCATCCGGCGGGAGGACTACCCCGGCTTCGAAGCCCTGCTGGCGCGGGCCCGCTAACGGGCAGCGCTCTGCCCTTCCGGCAGGGGCTCCGCCTGGACCCCGAGCCAGGCCGCCAGCGGCCGCAGCCCGCGGATGCCCGTGTGCGGCGGCAGCCCCCGGGCGCCGCGCCCCACCAGCAAGGTGGTGGTGTGACCGGCGTCGAACTGGCCGCCCGCCTCCACGCCCAGGCGGCGGGCGAATTCCAGCATCTCGCGGGTGGAAGCCCGCTCGAAGGCCATGAGGTAGAGGCGCCGCGCGCCGCGATCCACCCCCACGAAAGGTTTGAGTTCCGCGTCCCGCCGGAACTCGTCCCGCAGGTACCAGGGCAGGATCTGGCGATCCCACAGTTGCGGCACCGGAAAACCTACGCCCCAGTGCAGGCGGGGCATGGCAGGGGCCGCCAGCAGGGCCTGGATGCGGGCGGCAGACACCGGCCGCAGGTCGAAATGGGGCGTGAGATCCTGCTCGAACCACAGCAGGTGCGCCCGCTCCGGCACGAACAAGGGCGCCCCGGCAATGATGTTCACATCCGTGGCATACACCGGCCGCCCCGGCCAGCCCCGCCAGCCGCGGAAATCAAGGGGTCGTCCGCGCGCCCCCTCCACGCAGCCCTGCGTCAGCGCCTCGCCGTGGAACGCGGAAGTGTTGATCAGCACGGCCAGCCCGTGGCGGGCCAGGTGCCAGTCCGGAAAAGCCAGACGGTAATGCCCCTGCCCTGTCGGCGCATCGGCGGGCCGCACCTGCAGGCGGACACCGGGCGCGCTGAGATCCACCCGCACCGCCATGGCCCGCCCGCTCCCGCCGAACTCCCCCTTCAACGTCTCGGCGTAGTAGTCCACACCGCGAAAAATCGGTTGCCACGCGGGTACGGGAGGTGGCCGCAGCAGGCGCTCCGCCGCCCACAGGCAGGCGGCCAGCAGCGCTGCCAGCAGGCACAGTAGGGCCGCCCCACGGGCAAGCGATTTGAAGGACATGGACGGGTACACGGCAGTTGATGCGGGCGGGGGCCCGGTATAACACGCCGCCCCGCGCCCGGCCAGCACCCGGCACGTCGCCCGCGCGGGGGGCTGGCTGCCGCCCTCAGCGGATGCCGGTGGTGAGCCGGGCGAGACTGCTGCCCCGGGCCGGATCGAGCAGGAACCAGTCGCGGGCGCTCCCCCCCGTGGCCAGGCCCAGGCCCAGAGCGCCTCGCCCATCCACGGCAAAGCCCTCGACGCCAGCAGGCAAGGCCCCCAGGGCGGCGATGGCCGCGCCGCTACCCGGTTCCACCCCTTGCAGCCGGGCACCGGCAAGCGTGCCCCCGGCCATGCCCTCCGCCCGTACCAGGGCATGCGCCGGCAGGCTGCAGCTCACCGGGTCCGCCGCCGCCGCCCGCGTGCGCCCCAGCCAGCGCGCGCCTGCCAGCTCGAACGCGCCGCCGCCGGTTTCGGCCACCGTGCCGGCCCACTCCACCCCGTCCGCGCCCAGACGCCGGTAGAAGACCCGGCTCCGGCTCACCTCGACATTGCTCAAGGCACCGCTCGCCAGCGGGGTGGGCACCGGGATCGCCTGCCCGCCGCGGGGCACGCTGCGCACCCCCCGGTCGAGGCCATCGTTCCGCAGATAGACCAGACGCTGGCCCGCCACCAGGATGGCCTCGACCCGGGCCAGGGCGTCCTGCACCCAAACCTGGGGCAGGCCACTGTCGGCAAACGGCAAGCGATAAATCCGGGTCGCGTCGCCAGCCGCCACGTAGAACAACTGGGTGCAATCGGCCGCCACCTGCGCCACGCCCCCCGGCGGACGATGCCGGCTCGGGCCCAGGGTATGGGTGCCGCTGTCAAAGTTGCGGATCGCGCCATCCACCAGCAGGGCCAGGCTCCGCCCGGTCACGTCCTGGCCGAGCAGGCTGACGCTCGCCACCGGACTCAGGACGGTGGCCACCGGATTGAAGTCGGCATCCACGCGTCGCAAGGTCTGGCCATCCACCGCCAGCCAACCGACGATGGCGCCCGCCCCGTCGCGCAGCGCCGCCACCGGCCGGCGGGCCTGACGCGGGGCCTGCGTCTCCCCCATGCCCAGGCGCACCAGACGCACCGGATTGTCGGCGCTGGCGGTGCAACTGCCGTCCGCCCCCGGCAGCTCATACACCACCGCGGAGCGGGCAAAGTCCGCGTAGTCGGTCTCCACCCGCAGATTGCAGGCCGTGTCCGCCGCAGCCTCGCTGCTCACCCGGACGGGCGCAGCACTCTCGGACTTGAGCAGGCTCACCCGATGAAAGCGGTTATCCCGGGTATAGAGGGCGACCCGCTCGTGCAGGCCCACCGGCACGCCGGTGGCCGGATCGAGGGCGCCCGCCGTCACCGCCCGGGCCTGCTGGTAGCTGCCCGCGGGCGCCAGGGTGCGCAGGCTGGCAGGGTTGTCCGGGTCCGCCAGTTGCAGATCGCCCCGCGGGGGCTCTCCCTCCCGGACAAGCAAGACGAGCAGGTCGCTGCGGGCAGGGGCCGGGTTGCCCGAACGCCCCGGGGAGCTTGACCCATAGACCAGCGTCAGGCCGGCGGTGCCTCCGGTGCCGCTGCCAAAGCCCAGCGACAGGCCCACCGTGGCGTCGCCGCCGCAGGCGGCAGCGAGCCCGGCGCCGGCGAGCGCCAGTGTGCGCAAGATGGTGTGCATGACCGCGATCCCCGCGAATTGAAGTCGTTGTAATTGGGATGCGGAAAAAGTGTAGCACCGGCCGCCGGACGGCACCGCTGCCGGGAGGCGCTTCAGCCCTTGCGCGCCCGGAGGGCCGCGGCCACCGCCAGGATCAGTCCGGCCAGGGCCACCACCGGCCAGTTGCCCCAGCGCACGAACGGGGTCAGCCCCTCGTACCCCCGCACCTGCGCCCGCAACACGCCGGCGGTAAAGGGCGGCAGGCGCTGGCTGACCTCCCCGTTGGGCGCCACCACCGCGGTCATGCCGGTATTGGTGGCGCGCAGCATCGGCCGCCCGGTTTCCAGCGCCCGCAACTGGGCGATCTGGAGATGCTGGGGCTGCGCCAGGGAATCGCCGAACCAGGCGGTGTTGGACAGATTCACCAGGATGCTGGCCCCCGGCAGCGCACGGGCGATCTCGGGGCCGAACACATCTTCGTAGCAGATGTTCACCGCCAGCCGCTCCCCCGCCACGCTCAGGGGGGCCTGCGCCGGGGCTCCGCGGGTGAAGCTGGACATGGGAATCTGCAACACCGATTCGACCCAGCCGAAGGCGGGGGGAATGAATTCGCCGAAGGGCACCAGGTGGGACTTGTCGTAGCGACCCGCGCCGTCATCGGTGTAGAGCATGGCGCTGTTGAAGTAACGCTCGTCCGCCTCGTAGGACACCACGCCGAAGAGCAGCCCACCCCCCGGCGCAACGGTGCGCCGCAAGGCGGCCAGGTATTCCGGCGGAACGTCCTGCAAGGCCATGGGCAGCGCTGCCTCCGGCAGGATCACCAATTGGGCCGGATGCTCCCGCGCCAGTTGCAGATAGGTATCCAGCGACAGGTAAAGCAGGTCCGGCCGCCACTTGAGGCTCTGTTCGATGTTGCCCTGCAGCAGGCTGACGCTGACCGAGCCTTCCCGCGGCTGAGTCCATTCCACCTGCCGCAGCCCCGCGCCGGCCGCAACCACCGCCAGCACCACCAGCCCCCCCGGCAGCCAGCGGCCCCGCCAGCCCGAGCCCAAGCCCAGCCGGGCAGCCAGCAGCGCCAGCAGGAAGCTCAGGCCGAACACCCCGAAGAGCGGCGCGTACCCGGCCAGGGGGCTGGGCGGCGCCTGGCTGTAGCCCAGCGCCAGCCAGGGAAAGCCGGTCAGCACCCATTCCCGCGCCCAGTCCACCAGGGTCCAGCAGGCGGCGGCGAGCACCACCGCCCCCGCCCCTTCCGCCAACGGACGCAGCCGGCGATAGCCCCAGCCCGCCAGCGCGGGAAACAGCGCGGAGAGCGCGCAAAAACCCAGCGTGCCGGCCAGCGCCAGCGGCATGGGCATGCCGCCAAACTGGTGCAGGCTGATATAGACCCAGGAGACCCCGGCAAGATACAGCCCCAGCCCGAAGCAGAAACCCAGCCAGCCCGCAGCACGGGCATTGGCTGCCCGGTGCCAGGCGCGGATCAGCCACGCCAGGGTCAGCAGGGGCAGGAAAAAGAGCTGGAACGGGGCAAAAGCGGCCACCGTGAGCGCCCCCAGCCCGCAGGCCAGCAGGCTGCGGCGCCAGGGCGTGGCGCGGGCGGCCTCAAACACGCTCAACCCCCGGCTCCGAATGGCGCGCCGCCATCCGCTCAGGCCGTGGCGCCCACGAGTTCGGAGCCCGGCAGGCAGCGCTCCACCAGCAGGGTGTGCACCCGGCGGCTATCCGCGCGCAGCACGGTGAAACGCAGTCCGGCCACCTCCACCGTCTCGCCCCGCTTGGGCAGATGGCCGAACTGGTGGATCACCAGCCCGCCCACGGTGTCGTAGGCCTCGTCCGCCAGCCCGCTGCCGAAGGCTTCGTTGAAGTCCTCGATCTCGGTGGTGGCCTTGACCCGGTAGCGGCCGGCCTGATCGAGCACGATGTTGTCTGCGGCTTCGTCGAAGTCGTACTCGTCCTCGATGTCGCCGACGATCTGTTCGAGCACGTCCTCGATGGTGACCAGCCCGGCCACGCCGCCGTACTCATCCACCACGATGGCCATGTGGTTGCGATTGACGCGGAACTCCCGCAGCAGCACGTTGAGCCGCTTGGATTCGGGCACGAACACGGCCGGGCGCAACATCTGCCGCAACTCGAAATCCTCGCCCTCGGCGTAGTAGCGAAGCAGATCCTTGGCCAGCAGGACGCCGATCACGTCGTCCCGGTTTTCGCCAATCACGGGAAAGCGGGAATGGGCCGCCTCGATGACAAAACGGGTGATCTCCTCGGGACTGTCGTCCACCGAGACCACGTCCATCTGGGCGCGGGGAATCATGATCTCGCGCACCTGCATGTCGGACACCTGCAGCGCCCCCTCGATGATGGTGAGGGCGTCGGCATCCAGCAGGTTGCGCTCGTAGGCGGCGTGCAGATGAGAGAGCAGTTGCTCGCGATCTTCCGGCTCCCGGGCTAGCAGGGCGGAAATGCGCTCCAGAAAAGAGCGTCGACTAGGGGAACCTTCCATGGTGTGAGTCTGGGGCCGGGGCTGCGGCTAAGCGCCGCGCTCCTCACCCGCATAGGGATCAGCAATACCTAAGCCCGCGAGCACCTCCCGCTCCCGGGCCTCCATTTCATCGGCTTCAGCGTCCGTTTCGTGGTCGAAACCTTGTAAATGCAGCATACCATGCACGATCAGGTGGGCGAAGTGAGCCTCGGGCGTCTTGCCCTGCTCCGCCGCCTCCCGCAGCACCACCGGCACGCACAGGGCCAGATCGCCCAGCAGCCGCGGCGTCTGCAGATAGGGGAAGGACAGCACGTTGGTCGCGTAATCCTTGTGGCGGAAATCCCGGTTCAGTTGCCGGCCTTCAGCCTCGTCCACAAAGCGCACGGTGACGTCGGCGCCGCCGGCCTCCGCCGCCCGCACCCAGGCTCTCACCCGGGGGCGCGATGGTAGCGACGGATCATTGCAGGCATATTGCACCGACAGGTTGAGGCGGCGGCTCGCCTTGGGCAGGGCGCCGGATTCCGCCAGTTCGGGATCATCAGCCAAGGCCGCTCTCCTGCAGCGCATCCAGAGACCGGGTGTGGGCCTCGTAGGCCGCCACGATACGCGCCACCAGCGGATGGCGTACCACGTCCTCGGCCTGGAACTCGGTGAACGCAATACCCCGCACCTCGCGCAGGATGTTGCGCGCTTCCACCAGGCCGCTCTTGTGGCCACGGGGCAGATCCACCTGGGTCACGTCGCCGGTCACCACCGCCTTGGCGCCAAAACCGATGCGGGTGAGGAACATCTTCATCTGCTCCGGCGTCGTGTTCTGGGCTTCGTCCAGGATGATGAAGGCGTTGTTCAGGGTGCGCCCGCGCATGTAGGCGAGGGGTGCCACCTCGATGCACTGGCGCTCGAACAGGCGCGCCACCTTGTCGAAGCCCATCAGGTCGTAGAGGGCGTCGTAGAGCGGGCGCAGATAGGGGTCCACCTTCTGGGCCAGATCGCCGGGCAGGAAGCCGAGCTTTTCGCCCGCCTCCACCGCCGGGCGGGTAAGCACGATGCGGCTCACCTGTTCCCGCTCGAAGGCATCCACCGCCGAAGCCACCGCCAGATAGGTCTTGCCGGTGCCCGCGGGGCCGATCCCGAACGTGACGTCATGCTCCTGGATCTGGCGCAGGTATTCCACCTGCCGGGGCGTGCGGCCGTGCAGATCGGGCCGGCGGGTGAGCAAGGTGGGCGCGGCCCGGTCCGACTGTCGCTGGTTGGCCAGCTCGATCAGGCCCAGCTGGATTACATCCACCGTCAGGTGCTCGCTGGCCAGTTCGTAGAAGTGGCGCAGGGCATGGGCGGCCTGATGGTTCTGCACCGGATCGCCGGAGACGCGGAAGCGCTCCCCCCGGCGGGCGATGGTCACATCGTAGGCGGTTTCGAGCTGGCGGATGTTCTCGTCCAGCACTCCGCACAGGTTGGCCAGACGCAGGTTGTCCACCGGGGAGAGGACAACGTCGAAAGATTTGGGATTCACCGGGGGCTTGGCTTTCGGCTCATGGAAGAGGGGCTCGGGTTCTGATTCTAGCCCAGCCGTCTGGCACCTGCCCCACCAGGAGCTTGCGCTGCATCAACCTGCAATCACCACTTCGCCACGCAGGCTGTGGGGCAGGGCCGAGGTGATGCGTACCTCGACGAAATGCCCGATGAGCCGCGCCGCGCCGGGGAAATTCACCACCCGGTTGTTGTCCGTGCGCCCCGCCAGTTCCTCGGCGTTCTTCTTGGCGTGTCCTTCCACCAGCACCCGCTGCACACTGCCCACCATGGCGGCGCTGATGGCCTGGGCCTGCTCCTCGATGCGCTTTTGCAGGCGTGCCAGCCGCTGCAGCTTGAGCGCCTCCGGGGTGCTGTCCTCCAGCTCCGCGGCGGGCGTGCCGGGGCGGCGGCTGTAGACGAAGCTGAAGGAGGTGTCGAAGCCCACGTCGTCGATGAGCTTCATGGTGGCTTCGAAATCCGCCTCCGTTTCGCCGGGGAAACCGATGATGAAATCGGACGACAGCGACAGATCCGGCCGCACCGCCCGCAGCTTGCGCACCAGGGATTTGTACTCGAGCACCGTGTAGCCCCGCTTCATGTTGGCCAGCACCCGGTCGGAACCGGCCTGCACCGGCAGGTGCAGGTGCGACACCAGCTTGGGCAGGCGGGCATAGGCCTCGATCACCCGCGGCGTCATCTCCCGCGGGTGGGAGGTGGTGTAACGCAAGCGCTCGATGCCCGGGATGTCGTGCACGCATTCGAGCAGGAAGGCGAAATCCGCCATCTCCTCGCTCTCCGGGGCAAGGGGCGCGCGCCAGGCGTTCACGTTCTGCCCGAGCAGGGTGATTTCCTTCACCCCCTGTTCCGCCAGGCCCGCCACTTCCGCCAGCACGTCCGCCAGCGGGCGATACACCTCGTCGCCCCGGGTGTAGGGCACGATGCAGAAGGTGCAGTACTTGCTGCAGCCCTCCATGATCGAAACGAAAGCCGAAGCGCCTTCCTTGCGCGGCGGCGGCAGGGCGTCGAACTTCTCGATCTCGGGGAACGACACATCCACCTGCGCCCGGCCGCTCGCGCGGCGCTCGGCGATAAGCTGGGGCAGCCGGTGCAGCGTCTGCGGGCCGAACACCAGATCCACATAAGGGGCGCGGGCCACAATGGCGCCGCCCTCCTGGCTGGCCACGCAGCCGCCGACGCCGATCAAGAGCCCAGGCTTATCCTTCTTCAACTGCTTGACCCGGCCCAGATCGTGGAACACTTTCTCCTGCGCCTTCTCGCGCACCGAGCACGTGTTGAACAGGATCACGTCCGCATCTTCCGGCCGGTCGGTTTTTTCCATCCCTTCCGCCGCCGCCAGCACATCGGCCATCTTGTCCGAGTCGTACTCGTTCATCTGGCAGCCAAAGGTACGGATGTAAACTTTCTTCATTGCTGTATTCCCCACGCAACGGGCTGGGCCCCGCCGCTACTGCAGTTCCTCGGGCCGGAGTATCCAGATCCGGGTGACCGAACCGGCCTCATCCACCGTGAAGCGCACGGCCATCGTCCCATTGAGGCTGGCAGGCTGCACGATACGGTTTTCGGTATCGCGGATCTGCAGGCCCGGCGCCAGCCGATACAGCCGCCGCCCGATCTGCACGGCCCCCTCTGCCACCGGCGCGTACAGCCGGGCCTGGGCAGCATCCTCGGGGATGAAACGCGACAGGGCCAGGGCCCCGGCGGGCAAACACAAGGCGATCCAGGCAGCCATCAGGCAGGCGAGTGGCAGACGCACGAGCCGACTCCTTCAAAGGGCGGGAATACTGACCAATCGAACCACGAAAGTCAATCGGACAAGGCAAGCAAAAGCCTTGAAAAACAAAGGCAAACCAAAAGGACCCAGCGCCCGCCCCCCACTCCCCGCCCAGGCGGGCTTGTAATATCCCCGCCCACCCCTTAGAATCTCGGGCTCTCGAAACGGGGTGATGTAGCTCAGCCGGTTAGAGCGACGGATTCATAATCCGTAGGTCGGTGGTTCAAGTCCACTCATCACCACCA
>DAITAZ010000043.1:0-31294 GCA_036824045.1 Rhodocyclaceae bacterium | reverse complement strand
AAACAACCACCACGCCGGCCACGGATACTGCTGCCACGGGAAGCGGGGATACCCTGTCGGGATTGAAGCTGCAAAACTCCGCCGCACCACAGCCAACTTTGACCTACTCCCAAGCTGCATCAGCTCCCGCACGCCCCGGGGCAATTCGATTGGAACCCATCGACATTTTTCCAGTTCTCACAATTGGGATGGGTCGAAATGACAACGTTAGCGGCACCGCCACAAATCAGGTCAGCAGTTCATTCCTGACCGTGTCTCCCCAGGTCCGCGCCGTGGCGAGAAAAGGCGCCGGCACCTACTCCTTGGCGTATGCTGGAAAATATGATCAGTTCTGGCAAAGCTCCGCTGACAACGCAAATCAGCATGAACTAGATTTCTCAGCACGGAATCAACTTACCAGCCACGCGGACATTGGCGTTGATGCGTTCTACATGCGGAAAGTTGACCCGCGGGGCACCATTGTGCGTCCTGTGCCCACCGAGCCCGATCAGTGGAATAGCACCGGGCTGCGGGGTCAGTTTGGCTATGGCGCCGCTGGAGCTAAAGGCCGCATCGAAGTGGATGCCGCGATCGGGTCCAAGAAATATCAAAACAATCGCAGCTTTACTGAAGCATTGGATGTCGACACAAACAATCTGGCAGGACGCTTCCTGTACCGTGTAGCCCCGAAGACTCAATTGTTGTTTGAGTTGAATCGGGCTGAAAGCGATTACAAAACAAACAATGCTGCTGACTCAACGGTAACGACCGCCAATGTGGGGGCACGGTGGAACGTCTCCGGTACGACGAAAGGACAATTTACGGTTGGCCGATCAAAGGCGGACCTGAAAAACCAGGCAAGCAGCGATAGCACACGCACAGTCTGGGATCTAGGAGTAACTTGGACCCCCCGCACCTACTCCTCCCTGGCCCTTGCCGCCGGGCGGGCTACTACAGGAGCGACGGGCGTTAGCGCTACCACTGTGGATACGAAATACGGTGCAATTTGGCAGCATTCTTGGTCAAGCAGGGTATCTACGACGCTAACGCTCTCGTCGTACAAACAGGACTTTGTTGGGACCACCCGGAGCGACCGTACTGATCTGGTTTCCGTTGGTGCTTACTATGACCTGCGCCGCTGGATGCGAGTGGGTGTTGAAGCGCTCAGGCAAAAACGGGACTCTTCGGATCCGGCATTTAACTTCACAAGGAACGGTGTGTTCTTCACCGTTGGTATCGCATACTAATCACTACGGCCATATTTCTTCGGCATTTCATACCTCCCCCGGATGCTTGGCGGTCCTAGCGAACACAGGTGTCGAGTTATGTGCAGTTTGCGCACTCCATGAAGAAAGGCCGCGTAGCGGCCTTTCTTACTTTTCGCTCTACGCACCACAAACATCGAGCACTCGGAAAAGCAGCGTCACGTCCTACCATTTGTACCGTACCAGCTGTGATCGAAGGGCCCGTACTATGCACGTTCATCAGGATTTAACGAACAATACTGAAACATATTCCTCGTTTTCCTGATAACCGTCCGCTGGATATAGTTAGGTTTATTAACCTACCCAATGTTGCGGAGACAAACGTGAAACTTGCAATAATTTTCGCTTCAACTCTGGCCGTCGGCCTGATGATGACCGCCCCGGATGCAGATGCTGCTAAGCGTCTCGGTGGCGGGAAGTCCTCCGGGATGCAGAGAGAAATGAGTGTTCCGGACCGCTCTCCCAATGCTGCGCCTCCACAGGCGCCCATTGCCAATCCAGCCGCTACGACGAGCCGCAGCAATGCTACCGCTGCAACGCAGCAGGCTCAGCCCAAGCGGTCTTGGATGGGGCCTCTGGCGGGGCTCGCGGCTGGCTTGGGCCTGGCAGCATTGGCCTCCCACTTCGGCTTCGGGGAAGAACTCGCGTCGCTGATGATGGTGATATTGTTGGCAGGGATCGTGGTTGTTGCGCTTGCGTATTTCCTCAAGCGCAGAACTGCCGGGCAGGCTCCGATTCCAAACGGAGCACTACAGTATTCTGGCAGCGGAAACGGCAGCCGCTCCTCCTCGTCCTACGACGCGGTTTTTCCTCCGCAAGGAACCTCGTCCTCAGGCTCGTCTGCACTGACTACCAATATTCCTTCAGGGTTCGATGCTGAAAGCTTTCTTCGCAATGCGAAGGTGCAGTACATCCGCTTGCAAGCAGCTAATGACGCCGGCAATTTGGACGACCTTCGGGAATTTACGACACCTGAGATGTTTGCCGAACTTCGAATGAATATCTCGGAACGCGTTGGAGTTCAACAGCGTACAGACGTGTTGGAGATTCACGCCGAGTTGGTCGAGGTCGTCGAAGACAAGACCCGTTATATCGCCAGCGTCCGATATACCGGTCGTATTCGCGAAGACGATGCGGCACCCGAGTCCGTTGATGAAATCTGGCATCTGACCAAACCCATTTCCGGCTCAACCGGCTGGGTGTTGGCCGGCGTACAGCAACTGCAGTAACCCACAAAGTCGCGCGGCGCCCGTCACACCCCTGCAACTGCAGGGGTTTTTTCGTTTACAACTCAGCTAGTTAGACACTCAATAAGGTGGGCAAAACGCATCCCGGCGCGTGATTAACGGAGTTGTCTAAGATAGACTTGAGCAAAAATTTCACTAAGCACTTCTCGGGAGAAAATAAATTGGTTCATTCCGTCAACTTGGTACGGGTAAAGTGCCCACACTGTGGTCATATGGTCGGTGTACGTACATGGCGCACATTCCGCATGCGTTTAATACCGGGTAGCCGTCAATATCTATGCAAGGCATGCCATCAGTCATTTCTAACGGTGATGGGCTTGTCTTTCAAGATATGAAGGGGACCGTCTACGATCTGTGCGTGTCATTCGCCAATGATGTCAGCCCCTTTCGGGGGGGCGAACTTAAACAAGCCAGGGTCGAGGGAAACGTTTCGTTCGAACGCTGAAAACGAAACATGGGTAGTTTGGCCAAAGTTATCCTCGAGTTCCATGGCCCGAAGCTGGCCATCGCGAAATCCAAAGCGCGCCACGTCGAAAGCCCCCTCCTTCGAGCGTGGGCGTGCTTCCACCCATTCGAGCCCTTCCCGATCCCCGATATCCTTAAGGATGAAATTGCGCTCAAGGGCGCTTTCGCCTGCGAGGATGGATGCAGGACTGTTACCCAGCGCCTGCCCCTGCTTTTTAACAGTGACCTGATTGAGATCCTTGTCGAAGGACCAAAGCTTTTCCCCGTCCCCAACAAGAACCTGTGAGTAGGGTCTCTCATACGCCCAGAAAAACTTTCCTGGCCGAGAAAAGGCAAATGACCCGGAAGACTGCTGCGGCTTTCTACCCGATCGGCTTACCACAACCTGCTGGAAGTCCGCGCGACCACTACGCGTTTTTTCCGCGAAGGCCTTCAGCTGCGCCATGGCACTGACATTCTGATTCTGAGCGAGAGCCGGTAACGCCAGCAAAACGCCAAACCACAAAACACCCGCCCTGACACCTCGGCCCATTTTCAATCTTCTCAGCACAACACACTCCCGTTGGACGACCAAACACGGGATTAACGCTACAACCGCGAGAAACGTTGTCACTCTTCGCGGGGCGGCACCAAGACTTCTCTATTGCCGTTTGAGCCCATCGGTGACACCAGCCCCGCCCGCTCCATATCCTCGATTAGCCTTGCAGCCCGGTTGTAGCCGATACGCAAGTGCCGCTGCACCAGGGAAATGGATGGGCGGCGCGTCTTAAGTACCACCTCGACCGCTTGGTCATAAAGGGGATCAGTCTCATCTGCTCGATCGCCATCCAGGCCGAAGTCGCCCCCCTCATCTCCGACCCCGCCCCCGCTCAGGATTCCATCCACGTAGTCAGGCGCTCCTGTTGTTTTCAGGAACTCCACCACTCGATGAACCTCATCATCAGCCACAAACGCACCATGCACCCGCCTCGGCAACCCAGTTCCCGGTGCCAAATAGAGCATATCGCCCTGCCCCAAGAGAGACTCAGCGCCCATTTGGTCCAGAATCGTGCGGGAATCCACCTTGCTCGAAACTTGGAAAGCCACACGAGTGGGGATATTCGCCTTAATCAAACCCGTGATCACGTCCACCGACGGTCTTTGAGTCGCCAAAACCAAATGGATTCCCGCCGCCCGCGCTTTCTGGGCCAAACGAGCAATCAGTTCTTCAATCTTCTTGCCGACAACCATCATCAGGTCGGCCAGTTCATCGATCACGACCACAATGCAAGGCAACTTCTGTAGTGGCTCCGGTGCCTCGGGAGTCAGGGAAAAGGGGTTACCGATCGGGTTCCCCGCCGCAAGCGCTTCCCCCACCTTGACGTTGTAGCCCGCCAGATTACGCACTCCCAAGGCCGACATGAGCTTGTAACGCCGCTCCATTTCACCTACGCACCAATTGAGCGCGTTGGCGGCATGCTTCATGTCAGTCACCACAGGCGCCAACAGATGCGGGATTCCCTCGTATACCGAGAGTTCCAGCATCTTGGGGTCCACCATGATCACGCGCACCTCTTCTGGCTCCGCCTTGTACAGCAGGCTCAGAATCATGGCGTTAATCGCAACCGATTTGCCTGAACCGGTCGTGCCTGCAACCAATACATGGGGCATCCGGGCAAGGTCGGCAACCACAGGCTGCCCCCCGATATCCTTGCCCATCGCCAAGGTAAGCGTCGACTGGGATTCCTGATACACCTTCGCGGACAGCACCTCGGACAGCCGCACAGTTTGCCGATGAGGATTGGGAATCTCCAGCCCCATGCACGACTTGCCCGGAATGGTTTCCACCACCCGAATACTCACCACCGAGAGAGCACGAGCGAGGTCCTTGACCAGATTCACCACCTGATTGCCTTTGACCCCCACCGCCGGTTCAACTTCATAGCGGGTAATCACCGGCCCGGGATAAGCGGCAAGGACTTTGACCTCAACACCGAAGTCCGCAAGCTTGCGTTCGATAAGTCGAGAGGTCAGTTCCAGGGTTTCGGCGGAAGGTGGTTCCACATCGCGCTTGGGCTCATCCAATAGATTCAGGGGTGGCAACGGACCTTCAACCACGTCCCGCATGAGCGGCTTCAGTCTTTCCTTAGCCCGCTGGCGCAGGGGTTTCACCGCCGGCGCAGGCGCCTCCCCCGCCACTGGGACCATCTCTCTTTGGTCCGCCACGGACGAATCTACCTTGCCCTGCATGTGGGCCTCGCGCGCCATGGCCTTCTCCCGGCCAGAAGCCCGATCCCGCCGGTCGCGCAGCATATTGGTTACCCAGGACCAACCGTCCTCCAGCAGCCCGCCAACCCCCTCGACCAAACCTATCCACGAAAGCCCGAACAGCACCGTCACCCCCGCAGCGAAGCAGGCGAGGAGGATCAGCGTTCCTCCAGTGAAGCCCAGCAAAGCGGTGACAAGCGCACCAAACTCCTGCCCCACGACACCACCCGCAGCAAACGGTAAAGTGGCACTGAGCCTGTAGAAGCGCACAGACTCCAGCGCGCAGCTCGCCCCCAGAACCAAGAAAAAGCCACTCATCGCGATCAAGAACGGACGCCGTTCAGCCGCAAACGCCGAGTGAAGTCGTTTGTAACCCCAGATGATGAAGATGGCGAACAGCCCAGCCCACCACCAAGCGGACAGGCCGAACAAGTAAAGCAGCACATCGGCCAACCAGGCACCAAACCGCCCGCCAGGGTTGATCACGCGCGCGCCCGCAGCAGAGTGAGACCATCCGGGATCATCCCGATGGTAGCCTCCCAACGCCAGAATCAGGAAAATCGTGAATGCCGCAAGCAGCAGCCACCGGGCCTCGAACAACAAGGCAACGATCTTCTCCGGCAACGGCTGAATACTGGGTCGATCTGAGCGCTTGCTACGCCAAAAAGGAAAGCGCAGAGCCTGAATAAGCGTTGTCATCGCGAAAACCTGCCTAGTGGAGGCTTATTGATGTCAACGATTATAGCCGAGAAGCCCCGACGCTCCTCGGCACAAAAGACTGGAAAATGCGGCAGGTTGTACGCTACTTCTAAAGTAAATTATTAGAATGTGCGAACAACTTTCATACGCACTACACCTGCACTCACACGGACTGGATGTTGTCGTTGAGGTAGATCTTGCCGTCCGCCTCTTCAATCAACCCCTGAAGATGCAAGTCTTTCATGACCCGGCTCACCATTTCCCGGGAGGCGCCGATCATCTTGGCAATATCCTGCTTGGAAATCTTTCGGGTCACCACTTGACGGCCATCCACAGTCTCGGCCATGTCGAGAAGCAGCCTGGCCACTCGCCCATATACATCCATCAGCGCCAGCGTCTCAATCTTGCGGTCGGCACTCCGCAAGCGTGCTACCAAGCTACGCATGATATGTAGCGCAACATCAAAGTTCTCAGCCAAGCATTGCTTGAAGTCGTTCTTCGACATCACAACCAGATCAGCCGGCGTAACCGCCAACACCGTCGCTGATCTGGGGTTTTCGTCGAGCACCCCCATCTCGCCGAACAAATCCCCCGCCCCGAGCATGTTCAGGATCACCTCCCGCCCTTCCTCGTCGCTCACCAACACTTTGAGGCTGCCTGACAGAACAAAATACACATAGTCAGTCTTGTCACCCGCATGCACAACCGCAGAGCCTCGCGGCACCCGGCGCAGCATCGCCACCTTGGCAATCGGCTCCAGCCGATCATCGGCAAGCGAGTGGAAAATCGGAAAAGTGCGCAGAGCGGTAAGCGATACGGGGTGATGGGCGGACATCAAAAGACTCCCTCGGTGTTCTAAGTTCTCACGAAAGCGACGAATATTGCCTTGGCTTCTCGAATTTACGGGCTTGCTGCCTGCAAACTTTAGTTTACCCGCTAAAAGTCTCTTTGCAATAAATTCAGTTGCCTCGCAATATTTCCGCCCCCTCGCCTCCCGGCGAAATTCTGCTCGGGGCACCGAGGGGAACAGGGCCGGTTATAATTGCCAGCCTCGCCGGCCTTGGTATGAATCAGCTCGATTCCCAACGAAGTGGCCGGAGCAGTTCTTATACGCCTAACTCCAGGAGTTGCATCTGATGTCCGC
This sequence comes from Rhodocyclaceae bacterium, assembly GCA_036824045.1. GTDB lineage: Bacteria > Pseudomonadota > Gammaproteobacteria > Burkholderiales > Rhodocyclaceae > DAITAZ01. Next base: position 24,248 of record DAITAZ010000043.1, on the reverse strand, counting down.
CCCCCGTCACGCCCGTCTGCTCATCCTTGGCTCAGGCCCGGCCGGCTATACCGCGGCCGTGTATGCAGCCCGTGCCAATCTTTCGCCGGTGCTCGTCACAGGACTCGCTCAAGGCGGGCAACTAATGACCACTACAGAAGTGGATAACTGGCCCGCTGACGCGCAGGGGGTACAAGGACCCGAGTTGATGAGCCGATTTGAGGAGCATGCACGGCGCTTCAATACCGAAATAATATTTGATCACATCCATACAGCCTTGCTGCAGCAGCGGCCCTTCAAGCTGATTGGTGACGCCGGGGAATATACGTGCGATGCACTGATCATCGCCACGGGTGCAACAGCCCGCTACCTCGGGCTCCCTTCTGAAGAAGCATTCAAGGGCAGGGGCGTTTCCGCATGCGCCACCTGTGATGGTTTCTTCTATCGCAACCAGCCCGTAGCCGTGATCGGTGGCGGGAACACCGCTGTAGAAGAAGCCCTTTACCTGTCCAACATTGCCAGCCACGTCACTGTTGTGCATCGGCGAAACAAGTTTAGAAGCGAGAAAATCCTTCAGGACAAGCTGTTTGAGAAAGAAGCAGCCGGGAAAGTCACGATTCTGTGGGACAGCGTGCTTGAGGAAGTGCTGGGCGACGACTCGGGCGTAACAGGCATGCGCATTCGGAATCTGGAGAGCAAGGAATCCCAGGACATTCCTCTGATGGGGGTATTCATTGCCATTGGGCATCAGCCCAACACTGAGCTGTTCATCGGGCAACTGGAGATGGAAAACGGGTATCTCGTGACCCAAGGCGGCAGGGAGGGCAACGCAACCCAAACCAGCATACCCGGGGTTTTTGCGGCAGGAGACGTTCAGGACCACATCTACCGACAAGCCATCACAAGCGCAGGTACTGGTTGCATGGCAGCTCTCGACGCCGAGCGTTACCTGGATGGACAAAGCGGTTAAAGGAACTGGCTGACTGGGCAGTTAAATTCGGACGCCCAGTCAGCGACTCATCGTGACCTCCCTGTCCCGTGAAAGCAGAAATGAAGCGCGTCCGCCGCCCCACGGAAGAGGATCTGAAACTTTTTCGTCAGCACGTAACCGGGACGAAACCCCTGCGCTTCAACCGGGTACATCACGAACCGCCTCCGCCCCTCCCCATCCCGCGCCAACGTTGGCGCGATGAACACGAGACCTTGCACGAGTCTCTGCACGCACCGTTACCGGTGGAGTTGCTTCTTGAGGGGGGAGAGGAAGCCGCCTTTGCCCGGGTGGGGGTTAGCCAGAACACGCTCAAGGATCTCCGCCGCGGACGCTGGACGATTCAGGCTGAACTGGATTTGCATGGCGCAAATCGTGTGGAAGCCCGAGAACTGGTGGCGCAATTCCTCGTTGAGTGCCTGCACAGGCAACTACGATGCGTCCGAATCATCCATGGAAAAGGTCTACGCTCTCCCGGACGCGAACCCGTGCTGAAAACCTTGGTGCAGGCTTGGCTCGCCCGCAGAGATGAGGTCTTGGCGTACTGCCAGACTCGGGCCGCGGATGGCGGGAGCGGTGCCCTGCTCGTATTGCTGAGGGGCCCCACTCGGCACCGCCAACCCGCTCATCGCACAACTGACTGCAATCCGTAGACACCCAACCGCTCGAGCCTTTAACCAGCCCGAGCGACTGTTCCGCGATCAAATAGCAGCCTCGTTGGTCTCGCCAGTACGGATTCGCACCACCTGCTCCACCGAAGTGACGAAGATTTTCCCGTCACCGATCTTCCCGGTGCGCGCCGCTTTGACGATGGCTTCAATGGCAATATCCACAACACTTTGAGCCACTACGATCTCTACCTTGATCTTCGGGAGGAAATCCACCACGTACTCTGCCCCGCGGTAGAGCTCCGTGTGACCTTTCTGGCGCCCAAAACCCTTCACTTCACACACGGTCAGCCCGGTTACCCCAATCTCCGACAAAGCCTCCCGCACTTCATCCAGTTTGAACGGCTTGATAATCGCTTCAATCTTCTTCATCTCACACACTCCTTATTATGCTGTCAGGGCATTCGCTGGACCGGACGACTGATGCTCGCCCGCACGGGAATTGTCAAGGCACCCTAGTGTCGGATATTGGTCGATCCTGCCTTCCCCAGCAAGAGGACGACCCAACGAAAATGCCCCGCGGCCGCGGGGCATTCTCTCAAACACCATCACCCCCATCAGCGCCGCTCAGAACGCCGGCTTATCCTTGGCAGCTTGGAAACGGTCGACGCCTTCAAGAATTTCCTTCTTGGCATCCTCGGAGCCCACCCAGCCCAAGACCTTGACAAACTTACCCGGCTCGAGATCCTTATAGTGCTCGAAGAAGTGGGAGATCTGATCAAGGATGATCTGAGGGAAGTCCCGGGGGGATTCCACGCTACGATACATAGGCGTGAGCTTGTCCACCGGCACAGCCAGCAGTTTCGCATCATCACCCGCCTCATCGGTCATCTTGAGCATGCCAACCGGGCGGCAGCGCACCACTACGCCTGGAGGCAACGCAAACTGAGAAACCACCAGCACGTCCACAGGATCTCCGTCCCCGGCGATAGTGTGCGGAATGTAGCCGTAGTTACAGGGATAATGCATGGCTGTGGACATGAAGCGATCGACAAAAATCGCACCAGAATCCTTATCTACTTCATATTTGATCGGTTCCGCATGCATCGGGATCTCGATCACCACATTAAAATCGTTAGGCAGGTCTTTGCCGGAAGGCACCCGATCCAGTCCCATTCTCAAGCCTCTCTCGCTGGAAAAAAATCAATTATAGCTGGATTGCCACATCTCCCCCAGCATCCACGTAATCGCGCTCAGCCCCGGGGATCCCTCACAATTGCAAGGATTTTCCCCAAGAAGTTACCGAGACATATCCACAAAGTAGAGTACATACTTGCCACGCAAGTCTGGCACCCACCAAACTTGGCAAACTACTGGCGTGCCACACGCTGAAGCTGTGAAATTTCGCGCACGGCTTGGGGCCACGGACAGCCCGGATGCTAAAATTCCCCATCAAACTCAGATTTCGCGCATGAGCCTAACAGATCAATTTGCAATAGCCGTTCAGCGGGATGTGGCTGCAGCCTTATCCGAAGATATCGGCACCGGTGACCTCACCGCCCGCCTCACCCCTGCCAGCCGGCCGGCCCAAGGAAGGGTCATATCCCGGGAAGACGCCGTGTTATGTGGAACGGCATGGTTCGACGCCTGTTTTGAAGCCCTGGACAGGGATGCCTCGATCATTTGGCACGCTCAGGATGGCGATGCGGTTGAAGCAGGCCAGACTCTGTGCGACATCCACGCCGACACCCGCGCACTCCTCTCTGCTGAACGAGCCGCCCTGAATTTCCTGCAACTGTTGTCCGGGACCGCAACGGCGACTCGACGTTTTGTTAACGCTGTCGCAGGCACGCAAGCCAAGATCGTGGATACGCGCAAAACGCTCCCCGGAATGCGCCTGGCACAGAAGCATGCGGTGCGCGTAGGCGGCGGCACCAATCACCGTCTGGGCTTGTTCGATGGCATTCTGATCAAGGAAAACCACATCATCGCTGCCGGGAGCATTCCCCGGGCGCTGCAGCAAGCGCGGGAAATTGCCCCGAGCAATGTATTTATCCAGGTTGAGGTCGAGACCCTCGACCAGCTTCGGGAAGCGCTGGAAGCGGGCGCTAAGATGATTTTGCTCGACAACATGTCGCTTGATCAGATGCGCGAGGCTGTTGCGCTGAACAAGGGACGTGCTGCGCTTGAAGCTTCCGGAGGGGTAAATCTCGAAAGGGTACGAGCCATTGCGGAAACAGGCGTGGACAGGATATCCATCGGCAGCCTGACCAAGGACGTCCACGCCGTGGATCTCTCCTTACGCCATGTGGAAGGTTAAGGTCGCGCCCGAGCCACCCGACAGCCGAGAGGCTGGATTAGTATGGTATAAAAGGGTCAGTTGATAAAATCATAATTCGGGGAGTATTGGGGATGTGGTTCATTTTGTATTACGTGGTGGCGATTACCGTGCTGGTACTCCACTTCACCGGGTTTCTGGCACGCCACGGCCTTGAATGGCTCGTGTTCCTGCTTGCCATCACGGTCTTCCCCGCTGTGATTTACCTTTGAACTGACAGCTTCGCACCCAATACCGGCTCCACTCAATCCCAACGAAGTCATACGACCCAAACAAACAGGCCGGAGGAAGGTTCTCTTCCTCCGGCCTGACTCATTCAGCCGGACTCAACGCTTCAGTCAGGTCACTGGCACGCGGCATGCTCCGTCACAAAATGACGCAACACTGCCTTGAGCCGCACAACTTCGCGCCGATCATGCCGCTCCCGGGCTGCGTCAATGTCATCCACGATCATCCGCTTGATTCTTCTCTCGCCTTCCGGACTGTGAACCAAGTAGTTGCCCATCTCCAAGGCCACCATCTCCGGGATATGCTCATGCTCGGCAATCGCGAGAATTTCCGCCTCATCCAACTCGGACAACTCAATGCAATCCTGCAACGTCAACATGGCCAACCTCCTTATTAATGTCGTTACCGCGATCTAATATATTTGTTTGTAACAAATAGACCATGTCCGACAAGAAGGTCCCTTGATCCTCGACAAGGATTTCACTACTCGGGAATCAGGGTAAACGCGGAACACCGCTTCCGCCCACACGCTTAACTGGCAACGTCGATCACCAGACCCTATAAGCCACCCGCAGATTTGTTCCGCAGTGCAAGACCCGGAGGCCACCCCGTCGCGGCCTCCAGGGAATATCTCAAACGCTCGCCGCAATGTAAGCCTTGATCGCCTCCACATTTGGATCCATCACCTCGAACCGTTGAGGCAGGCTTTCCAGCCCTAGCAACGCTCCTGGCCGCTCAGGTTCGCGGCCAAGCGCCTCAAGAATCGTTTCCTCAAACTTGGTGGGCTGAGCAGTCTCGAGACAAACAAGGGGAACCCCCGCCTCGCGCTGCTCAAGCCCAACCTTGATGCCATCGGCGGTATGCGTGTCGACCATCACGCCATAGTGCTCCCACACCCGGCGAATCGTCGCCAGCCGGTCTGCGTGGCTGCTGGCGCCGGAATAGAAGCCAAACTCCGCCACCCGCTCGAAGTAGGGTGTGCGGGAGAGGTCGAACTCCCCCCCCGCATCCACCGCCGCCCACAGCCTGGCAACCTCTTCTCCATCCCGACCGACCAGATCGAAGATGAAGCGCTCGAAATTCGATGCCTTGGAGATATCCATGGACGGACTGCTGGTGTGGTGCGTCTCGGCCGTGCCGCGGGGACGATAGACGCCTGTGCGGAAAAACTCATCCAGCACGTCATTCTCATTCGTAGCCACGATCAGTTGCCGGATCGGCAACCCCATCATCCGCGCAATGTGGCCTGCGCACACGTTGCCGAAATTGCCTGACGGCACCGAAAAACTGACGTGCTCGTCATTGCTCCGGGACGCGGCAAAATATCCTTTGAAGTAATACACCACCTGCGCAGCCACGCGTGCCCAGTTGATCGAGTTGACCGTCCCGATCCGGTACCGGGCCTTAAAGGCGTGGTCGTTGGACACCGCCTTCACAATGTCCTGGGCATCGTCGAATACTCCGCGCACGGCGATGTTGAAGATATTCGGATCTTGCAGGCTGAACATCTGTGCCGTCTGGAAACGGCTCATCTTCCCATGGGGCGAGAGCATGAAGACCTTGATGCCCCGCTTGCCCCGCATCGCATACTCGGCGCTTGATCCGGTATCCCCGGAAGTGGCACCGAGTATGTTCAGCGTCTCGCCCGTCCTCGCCAAGGCATACTCAAAGAGGTTGCCCAGCAGCTGCATGGCCATGTCCTTGAACGCCAGGGTGGGCCCATTGGAGAGTTCCTGAATGTAGAGTCCCGGCGCCAACTGCCTGAGCGGCGTGATGGCTTCCGCTTCTTCCCCTGCACGCGTGTGGCAATACACTTGGGCGGTGTAAGTCCGATCAACCAGCGCCCGCAGATCCTCTGCGGGGATGTCATCCGCAAACCGCGAGAGCACCGCGAAGGCAAGATCGCGGTAATTCATGGCACGCATGGCGGAGAGTTCGTCCGCCGTCAGGCGCGGGTAGACCTCGGGCAACGCCAAACCCCCGTCGGGCATCAGGCCGCCCAACAGTATCTCGGTAAATGTCTTCGGCGGCGTCTGGCCGCGGGTGGAGATGTACTTCATCAGCAGTCCCTACACAGGTCGCGCGGTCGCGGCTTACTGGAGTTCTTCAAGGCGAATCCGATTGACCGAACCCGCCACCACGGGCAGCGATTCGATCTTGGCGATGGCGGCATTCATGTTCCCTTCCACCGTCCGGTGGGTGAGGATGATGATGTCGGTTTGCTGTTCGCCCTCCTCCGGCTCCCGCTGCAGCATTGCGTCGATCGAAATGCTCTGGTCAGCCAGAATGCGAGTGATGTCCGCCAGCACCCCCGGTTTGTCTTCCACACGCATGCGCAGGTAGTAAGCCGTCTGCACCTGGCCGACCGGCAGCACCGGCGCATCGGTCATCTGATCCGCCTGGAACGCCAGATGCGGAACCCGGTGCTCCGGGTCGGCCGTGTGCAAGCGCGTTACATCAACCAGGTCGGCAATCACGGCGCTGGCCGTCGGCTCAGCCCCCGCTCCGCGACCGTAGTAGAGGGTTGAGCCCACCGCGTCCCCTTTGACCAATACCGCATTCATCACGCCTTCCACGTTGGCGATCAGGCGCTTGGCGGGGATGAGCGTCGGATGCACACGCAGCTCCACACCTTCGGTCGTCCGGCGGGTAATTCCGAGCAACTTGATCCGGTACCCCAGTTGCTCAGCGTAACGGATGTCGGCCGCCTCCAGCTTGGTAATGCCTTCCACATAGGCCTTGTCAAACTGCATCGGGATACCGAAGGCGATCGCACTCATGATGGTCAGCTTGTGGGCAGCATCCACGCCCTCAATATCAAAGGTCGGATCCGCTTCGGCATAGCCCAGTCGCTGCGCTTCTTTGAGCACGTCGGCAAAAGCCAGGCCCTTGTCCCGCATCTCGGAGAGAATGTAGTTGGTCGTGCCGTTGATGATCCCCGCCAGCCATTCGATGCGGTTGGCGGTCAGCCCTTCGCGCAAGGCCTTGATGATGGGGATCCCCCCGGCAACGGCGGCCTCGAAGGCAACCATGACCCCCTTCTCCTGGGCGGCGCGGAAAATCTCGGTACCGTGCACGGCCAGCAACGCCTTGTTCGCGGTCACCACGTGTTTACCGTTGGCGATGGCGGCCAGCACCAGTTCCCGGGCCACGCCATAGCCGCCGATCAACTCGACCACGATATCCACTTCCGGATCAGCCACGACGCTGAAGGCGTCGTCCGTCAAGCGCACCGAGCCCCCCGTCAGCGCACGTGCCCGCTCCAGGTCCCGATCCGCCACCACGGTAATCTGGATTGGCCGGCCTGCACGACGAGCGATCTCGTCCTGGTTGCGGGTAAGAACGGAAAACGTGCCGCCACCGACCGTGCCGATGCCAAGCAGACCAACGTTGATGGGTTTCATTTCAATGCCTTCCTGAAGCAGAACGAGGGAATCTGCATTCCCTCCCGAAAATAAAAGCGATGGGCTCCGGCCCGTTGCACGCCGGAATCCAACGCAAGTACATCACAATCCAGTTGCCGGGCACGCGCCTCCAGCCAGCCCAGCAATGCCCGCCCCACGCCCGTCGAGCGGAACGCGGCGTCGGTCACCAAATCATCCACATACAAACGGCGCCCTTCGTAGGTGTTCTCCACCAGACGCCACAAAGCCAAACCGCGAACTGCGTTTTCCTCGGCAGCCAACACCAGCCGCCCGCCCCCTGCAAACACCGTTTGCAAGCGCCCCACGTAATCGCGGGGTAGTCCGGGCCGCAGTTGCCGATGCACACCTTCTGCCCGAGCCAGCCACTCGGGGGCCACCAACGCGCCGTCGTCGGCGGTGACTTGCAGGAGCGTCAAGCCCACTGCTCGTCCCCCGCGCGAAGGACGAAAGCAGCACCGCAGGGCACCCATCGGACGCCAAGCCCGGCATTCATCCTCATGCCGTACCGTGCCGCTTGCGGTAATGAAAGAGGAAACGATCCAGACGACCCAAAGCCACCTTCAGGTCATCCTCGTGCGGGAGGAACACCAGGCGGAAGTGGTCCGAATCCGGCCAGTTGAAGCCGGTACCCTGAACCAACAGGATCTTCTCTTCCTGCAGCAACTCCAGAATGAACTGCTGATCGTCCTGAATCGGATAGACCTTGGGGTCCAACCGCGGGAAACAGTACAACGCTGCCTTGGGTTTGACACAACTGACCCCGGGCATGCTGTTGAGCATGTCCACCGCCAGATTGCGTTGCCGGGTCAACCGCCCCTCCGGCGCCACCAGTTCGTCAATGCTTTGGTATCCCCCCAGCGCGGTCTGGATCGCCAGTTGCCCGGGTGTGTTGGAGCACAGGCGCATCGAGGCCAGCATGTTCAGCCCTTCGATGTAGTCGCGGGCGTGGCGTTTTTCTCCGGAAACCACCATCCAGCCGGAACGGTAACCGCAGGAGCGATAGTTCTTGGACAGGCCGTTGAAGGTGACGAACAGCACATCGTCTGCCAGCGCGGCAATGCTGGTATGGGTGTTGCCGTCATACAAGGTCTTGTCGTAGATCTCGTCAGCAAACACTACGAGTTGGTGCTGACGCGCCACCTCGACAATCTCCAGCAGAACTTCCCTGGGGTACAGCGCCCCCGTCGGGTTGTTCGGGTTGATCACCACGATGGCCCGGGTATTGGGCGTGATCTTGCGGCGGATGTCGGCCAGGTCCGGCAACCAGCCGGATTGCTCGTCGCAGACATAGTGCACCGGCGTACCACCCGACAACGCCACCGCCCCGGTATAGAGGGGGTAATCCGGGGCAGGAATCAATACCTCGTCACCGTTGTTGAGCAGCGCGTTAAGGCTCATCACGATGAGTTCGGAAGCGCCATTGCCCACATAAACATCGTCCACGCTCACGCCCGAAATGTGCTTCTGCTGGCAGTAGTGAACGATGGCTTTCCGCGGGGCAAACAAGCCCTTGGAATCCGTATAGCCTGCCGCATCGGGCAGGTTCCGAATCATGTCCTGGACGATTTCTTCCGGCGGTTCCAGCCCGAACACCGCCAGATTGCCGATGTTCAGCTTGATGATCTTGTGGCCTTCTTCCTCCATCTGCCGTGCGCGTTCCAGCACCGGACCGCGGATGTCGTAGCAGACGTTGGCCAGCTTGGCCGATTTGAGTATGGGCTGCATGGGTTTCCTAGGATGCTTGCCGACGGCTACCCGTCGGCAGCCCCAGCTTGGCCAGCTTCAGAGCAGGCCGTCTTTGCGGAACATTTCCTTGATGCCGCGAATAGCCTGGCGGGTGCGCTCTTCGTTCTCGATCAGTGCGAACCGCACATGGTCATCGCCGTACTCCCCGAAGCCAACGCCGGGGCTCACCGCCACCTTCGCATCCGCCAGCACTTTCTTGGCGAACTCCAGCGACCCCATTGCCCGGTAAGGTTCGGGAATTCGGGCCCAGATGTACATGGACGCCTTGGGAAGCTCGGTGGCCCAGCCCGCCTCGGCCAACCCCTTGTGCAACACATCCCGGCGGCGCTGGTAGGTGGCGCGGATTTCTTCCACGCAGTCCTGCGGCCCTTCCAGTGCAACGATGGAGGCCACCTGGATCGGGGTAAACGTGCCGTAATCGTGATAGCTCTTCATCCGCGCCAGCGCCCCCACAATCTCCGGATTGCCCACCATGTAGCCGATGCGCCAGCCCGCCATGTTGTAGCTCTTGGACATGGTGAAGAACTCCACCGCCACATCGCGCGCGCCCGGCACCTGCATGATGGAGGGAGCTTTCCAGCCGTCGAACACGATATCGGCGTAGGCCAGATCGTGCACCACCATCAGGTTGTGCTCCTTGGCCAGCGCCACCACCCGCTCGAAGAAGGGGAGTTCCACACACAACGCCGTCGGGTTGGACGGGAAGTTGAGGATCAGCATCTTCGGCTTGGGATAGGACTCCTTGCATGCCCGATCCAGCTCGGCGATGAAGTCCACGTCCGGCGTCATGCGCACATGGCGAATGTCCGCCCCCGCGATTACCGGCCCGTAGATGTGGATCGGATAGCTGGGATTGGGGACAAGGACGATGTCTCCACGCTCCAGCGTAGCCAGACACAGGTGAGCGATACCCTCTTTCGAACCGATGGTCACGATCGCCTCGGACTCCGGATCGAAACTCACGCCGTAACGGCGCTCGTACCAGCCACAGATCGCCTTGCGCAGGCGCGGAATGCCCTTGGAGAGGGAATAGCCGTGGGTGTTCTCCCGCTGCGCGGCCTCCACCAGTTTGTCCACGATGTGCCGGGGCGTCTCGCCATCCGGGTTGCCCATGGACATGTCGATGATGTCCTCCCCCCGGCGACGGGCTGCCATCTTGAGCTCGCCGGTGATATTGAACACATAGGGCGGCAGGCGCTTGATGCGGGGAAAGTCTCTCATGGCGGGGCCCGGGGAAGGCTGTAGCAAAAAGGCTATAATGCTACATTGTCCGTCAACCCTGCGGCAAGCAAGGGTTCCCGGAGACCCGCCCCTCCACCTGCAACCCCTGTACCAGCGCGACCCGCCATGAAATTGCACCGCGACCTTGCCGTCGGCCAGAACATCATCAACAGCTACGGCCCCGGCCATGTAATGGTCAATGGCGAACGGTTCGAATCCAGTCTGGTGGTCTTGCCCGACAGCCTGGTTCCCGATTGGTGCCCCGGGGTGGATGGGCTGGCCGCCGCACACCTGGAGCAGTTGCTGACCCTGAAACCCGAGGTGGTCATGCTGGGCACGGGCAGCCGGCAACGCTTTCCGGCCCCGGCCGTACTTCGGCCATTAATCGAGGCCCGCATCGGGGTGGAGGTGATGAGCACGCCCGCAGCCTGCCGCACTTACAACATCCTGGTCAGCGAAGGGCGACGGGCCGCCGCCGCGCTCCTGTTTGACCCCGCCTGACCCCGTCTTTTTCCGCTCCATTCCCGACCGTTTTCCGCATGGCTGAAACCTTCCTGCCCCGCCGCTGGCTGCTCGTGCTCGGCGCCCTGATGGTGGCGCTTTGGTTCGGAACCCTGGACTACCGCAAGCTGATCAAACCGGACGAAGGCCGCTATGCCGAAATTGCCCGGGAGATGGCGGTCAGCGGCGACTGGGTCACCCCGCGACTCAACGACCTCAAGTATTTCGAGAAGCCCCCCCTGCAATACTGGGCCACTGCAGCGGCTTACAAGACGTTCGGCGAGGATGAGTGGACCGCCCGCTTGTGGCCCGCCCTGACCGGTTTTCTCGGGATCGTCTTCGCCGCATTCGTGGGACAGCGGTTGTACGGTGGCAGCGCCGGCGTGCTCTCGGCGGCCATCCTCGCCTCGTCCTTCCTGTATTTGGGCATCGGCCACATGAACACCCTGGACATGGGCTTCTGCTTCTTTCTGCAACTGGCACTGGGCGCCTTCCTGCTCGCCCGGCACCGCCCGGAGGAAGGCCGACGCTGGATGCTCCTGACCTGGGCAGCATTAGCCCTGGCGGTACTGTCCAAGGGGATCGCAGCGCTGGTGCTCACCGGCGGAACACTCATTGTCTTCAGCCTGGTGAATCGGGATTTGGCGTGCTGGAAACGGCTGGAACTGTTGCGTGGCCTGGCCATCTTCCTGGCCATCACCTCACCCTGGTTCGTGGCGGTTTCCATCGCCAACCCGGAATTCCCTCACTTCTTCTTCATCCACGAACACTTCGAGCGCTTTCTCACCAAGGCGCACCGGCGCTACCAGCCGGCCTGGTACTTCGTGCCCATCCTGCTGGCGGGCGCCCTGCCCTGGACCTCCCTGCAACTGCGGGCGTTGGCCGGCAGCTGGCGCGCCCACGGCCCGGGCTTTCCCGCCAATCGGCTGCTGGGCGTCTGGGCAATTCTGGTATTCGCATTCTTCAGCGTTTCCAGCTCGAAGCTGCCCTCCTACATTCTTCCCATGTTCCCTGCGCTGGCCTGGCTGGCGGCGGGGCAGTTCCAGCGGACCAGCCGCCGTGAGTGGATGCTCCACCTGTTGCCGGTTGCCTTGCTGGCCGCCGTCGGCGTGGCCCTCGCCCCCCGGGTGGGGACAATGGGAGACGTGGAGACCACCGGACCAATGATGTGGGCCTACGCCAAATGGCTCGGTGCGGGCGCAGCCACCCTGCTGGGGGGCAGCGTGCTGGCCCTGGCCCTCAACTGGCAGCGCAAGCCCGTCTGGTCGGCCCTGGCCCTGGCCCTGGCGGCCGGCATCGCGGGCACCTGTGCCATTCTCGGACACGAAAGCCTGAGCCGTTCCAACTCCGCCTACCACATCGCCGAGGAACTGAAACCCCAGCTGCCCTCCAGTTCGCCGTTGTACAGCATCAAAATGTACGATCAAACCCTGACCTTTTACCTGGGGCGCCCCGTCACCCTGGTGGACTACACCGACGAGATGGGCTTCGGCCTGGAGCAGGAACCCCACAAGGCGCTGCCGTCTGTGGACGCATTCCGCCAGCGCTGGCTGACAGACACCGCCCCCTTTGCCATCATGCAGCCCCACATGTTCCCGGTGCTGGCCGATTCCGGCCTGCCCATGCGCGTCGTGGCACGGGACACCCGGCGCGTGATCGTCACCCGGCCCTGAGCACCATGACTGCACTGAGTTTCACCCTCATCCTCACCGGCGTGCTGCTCAACGCCGCGGCCCAGCTATTGCTCAAAGCCGGCACCAATACGGTCGGCCACTTCGAGTTCAGCCTCGAAAACGCCCTGCCCATGGCCCTGCGCCTGGGGCTGGAACCGCACATCCTGGGCGGCCTGGGATGCTACGTGGTCAGCGTGGTGGTTTGGATCATGGCGCTCTCCCGGGTGCCAGTCAGCGTGGCCTACCCCATGCTGTCCATTGGCTACGTGGTCAATGCCGTCATCGCCCACTTCTGGATGGGCGAAGCCGTTACCACAGCCAAGCTGGCCGGCATCGGTTTCATCATTGTTGGAGTCTTCCTGGTTGCCCGCTCATGAATTTCCTGCCCTTCACCCGCCCCAGCATTGACGAAGCCACCATCGCAGGCGTGGCAGAAGTGCTCCGTTCCGGCTGGATCACCAGCGGCCCCCAGGTCAGGGCATTCGAGGCAGCCCTGTCCGAGCTGTTTGGCGGCAGGCCGGTCCGCGCGTTCAGTTCCGGCACCGCAACCCTTGAAGTCGGCCTGCAGATCGCCGGCGTCAAACCCGGTGACGAGGTGATCACCTCGCCACTTACCTGGGCAGCCACCGCCAACGTGATCCTGCGCCTGGGTGCGACGCCCGTGTTCGTGGATGTAGCCCCCTCCACCCGCAATCTTGACCCGGCGCTGCTCTCCGCCGCCATCACACCCCGGACCCGGGCCATCATCCCGGTGGATCTGGCGGGCCTGCCGGTGGACCGGGACGCCCTCTACGCGGTGGCACGGCAGCACGGCCTGAGGGTGGTGGAAGACGCTGCCCAGTCCCTGGGCGCAGCGTGGGCAGGCCGGCGCATTGGCGCCAGCGGCGATCTGGTTTCCTTCAGCTTTCACGCCAACAAGAACCTCACCACAGGCGAAGGTGGCTGCCTGGTACTGAACGACGCAGCCGAAGCCACCCTCGCCGAGCGGCTGCGCCTGCAGGGCGTGGTGCGCGATGCGGATGGCGGCATGGACGTGGAGGTCATCGGCGGCAAGGCAAACATGACCGACATCGCCGCCCGCATCGGTCTGGGGCAACTGCCGCATCTGGAGGCATTCACCGCCCGGCGGCGGGAACTGGCCCGGCGCTATCTGGAACTTCTCGCAGCCCCGGCAGCGGAGTTGGGCCTGGGTTTGCCCCTGGCCGATTTCAGCCAGAGCAACTGGCACATGTTTCAGATCTGCCTGCCCCTGGAACAGCTGACAATCAGCCGGGGCGACTTCATCCGGGCCATGGCCGCCCGGGAAATCGGCGTAGGGGTGCACTACCCGCCCGTCCATCTCTTCACCGCCTACCGGCGGCTGGGCTTTCACCACGGGCAGTTTCCCCACGCCGAGCGAATCGGCCGCGAAATCGTTACACTCCCGCTCTTTCCCGCCATGGCGGACCTGGATGTGGACCGGGTCGTGGACGCCGTGTGCCAGATCGTTCGCCAGCATTGCCTATGAACAGCTCTTCCTCCGCCCTGCCCGAGCTCTCCGTCATCATCCCCGTGTTCAACGAGGAAGAAGGCCTGCAGGCGCTGTTCGATCGCCTCTACCCGGCGTTGGACAGCCTGGGGACCCACTACGAAGTGATCTTCGTGAATGACGGCAGCCGGGACCGTTCCGCTGCCATCCTCGCCGCCCAGTACCAGAAGCGGCCGGAGGTGACACGAGTGATCCTGTTCGGCGCCAATGCCGGACAGCACATGGCCATCATGGCGGGCTTCGAGTACTGCCGCGGCGAGGTGGCCGTTACCCTGGACGCGGACCTGCAGAACCCGCCCGAAGAGATCGGGGCCTTGCTCGCCAAGGCCCGGGAAGGCCACGACTACGTGGGCACCATCCGCCAGTTGCGGCAGGACAGTGCTTTCCGCCGCAAGGCATCCCAGGCCATGAACTGGGTGCGGGACCGCACCACCCGCATCCGCATCACCGACCAGGGCTGCATGATGCGTGCCTACCGCCGCAACGTGGTGGACGCCATCAACAGCTGCCGGGAGGTCAATACCTTCATCCCGGCGCTGGGCTACAGCTTCGCCCAGAACCCGACCGAGATCCCCATCGGCCACGAGGAACGCTTTGCCGGCGAATCCAAGTACTCGCTCTACAGCCTCATCCGGCTCAACTTCGACCTGCTCACCGCCTTTTCGGTGATGCCCCTGCAACTGGTGTCGATGGCCGGCATGCTGCTTTCGGCGCTCTCCGCCCTGTTCGTGCTCTTCCTGCTCGTGCGCCGCATTGTCGTCGGTCCGGAAGCGGAAGGACTGTTCTCCCTGTTCGGCATCGCCTTCTTCCTGATCGGCATCCTTCTTTTCGCCGTGGGCTTGATTGGCGAATATGTGGGACGGATCTACCAGCAGGTGCGGCTACGGCCACGCTACATCGTTCAGGCCATCCTGGAACCGGAAGGGGCAAGCCGTGACGCCCTGCCCCCGCGCCAGGCATTCCATTTGCCCCGGGTGCCATGACTTCAGCCGTTGTCTTTGCCTACCACAACGTCGGGGTGCGCTGCCTCTCGGTGCTCCTGGCCCACGGGGTGGATGTCCGCCTGGTGGTCACCCACCAGGACAACCCGGCAGAGAACATCTTCTTTGCCAGCGTAGCCGAGTTGGCCGCCCGGCATGGCATCGAGACCATCACACCCGCCGACCCGAGCAGCCCGGAGGTCCTCCAGCGGCTCGCCGCCCTGGCGCCGGACTTCCTGTTCTCCTTCTACTATCGTCACATGCTGTCGGCCGCAGTGCTCGGTGCCGCCCGTCGCGGCGCCTACAACATGCACGGCTCGCTGCTGCCTGCCTACCGTGGCCGGGTGCCCACCAACTGGGCCGTGTTGCGGGGCGAGCGCCGGACCGGCGCCACGCTTCATCAGATGGAAGTCAAACCCGATGCGGGCGCCATCGTCGGCCAGCAGGCCGTACCCATCCTGCCGGACGACACCGCCTTCGAGGTGTTCCAGAAGGTGACCGTGGCCGCGGAGATGGTGATGGATGAGGTTCTGCCCGGGCTGATGGCGGGGACGGCGCTGCATCTGCCCCAGGATCTCACCCAGGGCAGCTACTTTGGCGGGCGCAAACCGGAGGACGGGCGGATCGACTGGCGGCTCAGTGCCCAGGCCATCCACAATCTGGTGCGGGCCGTGGCCCCGCCCTACCCTGGCGCATTCTGCACGTTCAAGGGTGGGCGGCTGGTGGTGGCGCGGACGCTGCTGCAGCCCCGCCGCAGCACGTGTTCGCCCACCCGCGGTCTCTACGCGGAGGACGCGCTGCTCCTCGCCGACTGCGGCGACGGGCAAGTACTGCGGATACTTGAGGCGAACCTGGACGGCGAACCGCTTACCGCCGAAACCCTGACCTCCCGATTTGGTTCGGGCAAACACGAATTCGACTGATCACGGACTGACACGACATGAAGAAGATCCTCATCCTGGGCGTCAACGGCTTTATCGGACACCATCTCTCCAATCGGATCATCGAGACCACCGACTGGGAGGTGTTCGGGATGGACATGCAGTCGGACCGCATCGCCGACATCGTGGATCACCCCCGCTTTCACTTCTTCGAGGGGGACATCACCATCAACCGGGAGTGGATCGAGTACCACATCAAGAAGTGCGACGTGATCCTGCCGCTGGTGGCCATCGCCACCCCGGCCACTTACGTCAAGGAACCGCTGCGGGTGTTCGAGCTGGACTTCGAGGCCAACCTGCCCATCATCCGTGCCGCTGTCCGCTACCGCAAACGCGTCATCTTCCCCTCCACCTCCGAGGTGTACGGCATGTGCACCGACGCGGAGTTCGACCCGGAAGCCTCGCCCCTCATCTATGGCCCCATCAACAAACCGCGCTGGATCTACGCCTGCGCCAAGCAACTGATGGACCGGGTGATCGCCGGCTACGGACAACAGGAAGGGCTCGACTACACCCTGTTCCGCCCCTTCAACTGGATCGGCCCGGGCCTGGATTCCATCCACACGCCCAAGGAAGGCTCCTCCCGGGTGGTCACCCAGTTCCTGGGCCACATCGTCCGCGGCGAAAACATCTCACTGGTCGATGGCGGTGCCCAGAAACGTGCCTTCACTTACGTGGATGACGGCATCTCGGCACTCATGAAGATCATCGAGAACCCCGGTGGCGTGGCCAGCGGCAAGATCTACAACATTGGCAACCCGGCCAACAACTACTCCGTGCGCGAACTGGCCACCATGATGCTCACGCTCGCCGCCGAGTACCCGGAGTACCGGGAAAGCGCCGCCCACGTGGCAATGGTGGAAACCTCGTCGGGCGCCTACTACGGGGCTGGCTACCAGGACGTGCAGAACCGCGTCCCGCGCATCGACAACACCAAGGCCGATCTGGACTGGGCCCCCGCCTTCACCATGGAAGAAGCCCTGCGCAAGATCTTCGAAGCCTACCGGGGCCAGGTCGCCGAAGCCCGGGCGCTGGTGGATTGAGCGAGGCCCCATGGCAGCCCCCGGCTTCACCCTCGAATCGGCCCGGCCGGAGGATGTTCCCTGCCTGCGGGCACTGATTGCCGAGCTCGCCCGGTTCGAGGAACTCACCCACCTGCTGGAAGTGACGGACGACGCCCTTCACCGGGATCTCTTCGGCCCCCGGCCGCCGGTGGAGGCCTGGATCGGCTGGCTCGACGGCAACGCCGTGGCCTACGCCATGACCTTCCAGACCTACTCCAGTTTTCTCGGCCGGCCCGGCCTGTGGCTCGAAGACATCTACGTCCAGCCCGCTTACCGTCGCCTTGGCTTGGGCAAAGCCATCCTCCGCAGCCTGGCCGGGCAGGCCGTAGCCCGGGGCTATGGGCGATTCGAATGGAGCGTGCTGGACTGGAACACCCCCGCCCAGCAGTTCTACGAGGCCCAGGGCGCAACCGTGATGCCCGATTGGCGCATCGTGCGCCTGACCGGAGAACCCCTTCGCCGTTTCGCCCAGGAATCCGCTTGAACCCCATGGCAGGCCCCACAGGCAGCACCCAGCGCCGCAAGCTCGCCCTCAAGGTGGATGTGGACACCTACCGGGGCACACGGGAAGGCGTGCCCCGGCTCGTGCGCATGTTCCAGGCCCATCAGGCGGGCGCCACCTTTCTCTTCTCCCTGGGGCCGGATCACACCGGGCGCGCCATCAAGCGCGCCTTCCGCCCCGGCTTCATGAAGAAGGTGTCCCGCACCTCGGTGGTGGAACATTACGGCATCCGAACCCTGCTCAACGGGACGCTGCTGCCCGGACCGGACATCGGCAAACGCTGCGTCGATGCATTGCGCGCCGTACGCGACGCCGGCTTCGAGGTTGGCATCCACTGCTGGGACCACGTGAAGTGGCAAGATGGCGTCGCCCGCGCCGATGCCGCCTGGACACGCCGGGAAATGGAACTCGCCTGCCAACGCTTCGAGCAGGTGTTTGGCACGCCCGCCCACACTCACGGCGCCGCAGGCTGGCAGATGAACGCCCACGCCCTGCGCCTCACCCAGCGGCTGCAATTTGAGTACTGCTCGGATGGGCGGGGCACGCACCCCTTCATCCCCATCGTCCATGGCGAGATCGTCGCCTGTCCGCAAGTGCCCACCACCTTGCCCACCCTCGATGAGGTGATCGGCGTGGATATCTGGACAGCCAGCAACGTGCACGAGCACCTTCTGGCGCTGACGGCCGCTCCGCCCGCCGATCCGCGCTACCCGAACCACGTTTTCACCCTCCACGCCGAACTGGAAGGCATGAAGCTCGCCCCCATCCTCGAGCGCCTCCTCGATGGCTGGATTGCCCAGGGCTACGAACTGGTTCCCACCCGCCGCCTGCTTGAAAACGTGAATCTCGCCGCCCTGCCCCGGCACGAAGTGCAGTGGGACGAAATCCCCGGCCGCTCCGGCACCCTGATGGTGCAGGGGGAAGAGTTCCTGGCCCACGCCTAGAGGGCGCCCCTCCGGAAACTTTCGGGAACATCCCACCCGAAGCGGGGTCTTGACTGGCATGCCACGGGCCACGGCCCTGTACCGGGAGAGCGCCATGCTTCGCCACCTTTCACTCACGCCGAGGCTCCCTTGGGCCGGCGTGCGCCCAGCCCGCCCGCCAGGGGAAACAAGCAAACCACAGGCTGCCCGGCGTTTCCTCGAAAGCGTCCTGTTGATCAGCATGCTGCTGTCGGGGCCGGCGTGGGGCACCGATCTCCCCCTGCATCAGATCCGCCTGCCCAAGGGCTTCCAGATCAGCCTCTGGGCGCGGGTGGAGAATGCCCGGGCGATGGCGCTGGGCGCCCACAACACGGTGTTCGTGGGCTCCCGGGAGGCCGGGCAGGTGACGGCGCTGCGCTTTGACAACGCGATGCGGGTGACAGCCCGGCACGTGGTGGCCCGGGGGCTACGCCAACCCGTGGGCGTGGCCTTCCGGGACGGGCGGCTGTACGTGTCGGCCATCGACCGCATCCTGCGTTTTGACGGCATCGAGCACCGGCTGGAACATCCGCCCGCCCCTGTCACCGTGGTCGACTCGCTGCCCCGGGAAACCCACCACGGGTGGAAATTCATCGCCTTCGGGCCGGATGGCAAGCTGTACGTGCCAGTCGGCGCCCCGTGCAATATCTGCGAGCCAGACCCGGATCGCTACGCCGTGATCCTGCGCATGAATGCGGACGGCAGCGAACGGGAGGTCTTCGCCCGGGGCGTGCGCAACTCGGTGGGTTTCGACTGGCACCCGCACAGCGGAGAACTGTGGTTCACCGACAACGGCCGGGACTGGATGGGCGACGAGGCCCCCGGCTGCGAACTCAACCACGCCCCAGAGGCAGGATTGCACTTTGGCTATCCCTACTGCCACGGCGGCGATCTGGCGGACCCGGAGTTCGGCCGCAAACGCACCTGCGGCGAGTTTGCGGCGCCGGCCTGGAAGCTCGCCGCCCACGTGGCCCCGCTGGGCATGCGCTTCTACACCGGGCGGATGTTTCCCGCCCAGTACCGCAACCAGATCCTGGTGGCCGAACACGGCTCCTGGAACCGTTCGCGCAAGGCCGGCTACCGGGTGATGATGGCCGAACTGGAAGGCACCAGGGTGGTGGCCTACCGTCCCTTCGCCGAAGGCTGGCTACAAGGTCAGGAAGCCTGGGGCAGGCCGGCGGACGTGCTGGTGGCGCCGGACGGCTCCTTGCTGGTTTCCGACGATCAGGCGGGCGCCATCTACCGCATCACCTGGCGCCAGCCCTGAGCCCCGCTCCGCCCGCAGCACCTGCTTACAGCACCTCCGCCGCGTAGTCCGCCAGGCGCGAACGTTCGCCCCGCTGCAGGGTGATGTGCCCACAATGGGGCCAACCCTTGAAGCGGTCCACCACGTAGGTGAGGCCGGAACTCCCCTCGGTGAGGTAAGGTGTATCGATCTGGGCGATATTGCCCAGGCACACCACCTTCGTACCCGGCCCCGCCCGGGTAATGAGGGTCTTCATCTGCTTGGGCGTGAGGTTCTGCGCCTCGTCGATGATCAGGAACTTCTGCAGGAAAGTGCGACCCCGCATGAAGTTGAGCGACTTCACCTTGATCCGGGCACGGATCAGGTCCAGGGTGGCCGCCCGGCCCCATTCACCACCATAGGCGCCCCCTTCGCCGCTGCCCTTGTTCAGCACTTCCAGGTTATCTTCCAGCGCGCCCATCCACGGGTTCATCTTCTCCTCTTCCGTCCCCGGCAGGAAGCCGATGTCCTCGCCCACGGGCACCGTCACGCGGGTCATGATGATTTCGGCGTAGCGTTTGGCGTCCAGCACCTGGGTGAGCCCGGCCGCAAGAGTGAGCAAGGTCTTGCCCGTGCCCGCCTGCCCGAGCAGGGTCACAAAATCGATCTCCGGGTCCATCAGCAGGTTGAGGGCAAAATTCTGCTCCCGGTTGCGGGCATTGATGCCCCACACGTTGTGCCGGGGATGGGTGAAGTCCCGAAGTGTCTCCAGCACCGCGGTACGCCCCTCCACCTTGCGCACGAAACCGTAGAAAGGCGTCTGCCCGGGGGGCTCCAGGTACACGCACTCGTTGATCAGCAGTTCGCCGCACAGGGGCCCCGTCACCTTGTAGAAGGTCCGGCTCTCCTGCTTCCAGGACTCCATCCCCTTGCCATGGGTTTCCCAGAAATCCGGCGGCAGTTCGCGCAGGCCGGTGTAGAGGAGGTCGGTATCCTCCAGCACCTTGTCGTTGAAGTAATCCTGCGCTTCGAGGCCCAGTGCCCGGGCCTTGATGCGCATGTTGATGTCCTTCGACACCAGGATCACCGGGCGCTTCGGGTACTTCTCCTGCAGGAACATCACCACGCCGATGATCTGGTTGTCCCCCTTGGCCGTGGGCAGGGCCGCCGGCAGGGTGACACTGATCGCCTCCGTCTGCAGCAGCAGCCGGCCGGTGGCGAGCTGGCGGGAAGGGCCGAGCAGGGGAATGCCCTCGGCGATGCCGTTGTCGCTGGAGGACACGATTTCGTCCATCAGGCGGCTGGCCTGGCGGGCATTGCGCGCCACCTCGCTCATGCCCTTCTTGTGGTTGTCCAGTTCCTCCAGCGTCATGATGGGCACGAAGATGTCGTGCTCTTCAAAGCGAAAGAGGCTGGTCGGGTCATGCATCAGGACATTGGTGTCCAGTACGAACAGCTTGGTGGTCGGAACCTTGGCAGAACGTCGGGCATTCATGGCGATGGGTGTGACCGGAGTTGATGGCGAAGCCAGCATATCAGGGGGGCGCAGGCCAGCGCCTGCGCCGTTTTTCACTACCCCCGGGGGGCGGTGTGCACCTGGTCACAGGGTGCGGACAAAATCCAGAACCTCCTGGGCGTGATTGTTCACTTTCACCCCCCGCCATTCGCGGCGGAGATTCCCCTCGGCATCCACGACGAAGGTGGAACGCTCGATCCCCCGCACCTGCTTGCCGTACATGTTCTTCATCTTGATCACTTCGAAGAGCTGACAGAGGGTTTCGTCGGTATCCGCGATCAGCTCGAAGGGCAGGCCCAGCTTGGCGCGGAAGCCCTCATGGGACTTGAGGCTGTCTCGGGAAACGCCGAGCACCGGACAGCCCGCCGCCACAAACTCGCCGTGCAGATCGCGGAACTGCTGCGCCTCGGTGGTGCAACCAGGTGTGTTGTCCTTGGGGTAGAAGTAGATCACGAAGGGTTTGCCACGCAGGCCGACGCTGGTGATTTCCAGGCCGCTGGTGGCCGCACCGGTGAATTCCGGAGCTGCGGGATAGTTCATGTGAGGCACCCTGTGGTGGATTGAAGGGGCCCGGTCCATGCGCGCTGCAGCCAGCAGGCAGGCGCGCCGCCGGTATCAGCCAAGAGATTAACCGAAAACCCGCGCCGCCAACCTCCGGGGGAACCCCTGCCCGGCCCTCAGCCGCCCGCGCCCGCCTTGGCCTCCAGCGCTTCCCAACGCTCCATGGCGGCGAGGATCTCCTCGTCCAGCGCCTCCAGCCGCGCCCGCAAAGCGGGCACTTCCTGCGCCGCATCGCGATAGGTGGCGGGGTCGGCCAGCCGGGCGTTGACCTGAGCCTGTTCCGCCTCCAGTTGCGTGATCTGGTCCGGCAAGGCCTCCAGCTCGCGCTTTTCGTTGAAGCTGAGTTTCACATTCCGCGCGGGTTTGGGCTTGGCGCCGCCCGCCACTTCAGGCGTGGCGGCCGGTTTCGCCGGGGCCGGAGTCGGGGCCGGGCCGCGCTGGCGGACCCAGTCTTCGTAGCCGCCCGCATACTCTTTCCAGCGCCCATCGCCCTCGGAGGCGATCACCTGTGTCACCACCGAGTCGAGAAAGCGCCGGTCGTGGCTCACCAGGAACACGGTGCCATCGTAGTCCTGCAGCAGCGATTCCAGCAGCTCCAGCGTCTCGATATCCAGATCGTTGGTCGGCTCGTCCAGCACCAGCACATTGGCCGGCCGGGCAAACAGCCGCGCCAGCAACAAGCGGTTGCGCTCCCCCCCCGAAAGCGCCTTCACCGGCGAGCGGGACCGGGCCGGGGGAAACAGGAAATCCTCCAGGTAGCCAATCACGTGCTTCCGCTGCCCGCCACTCTCCACGTAATCCGAGCCCGGGCTGATCACCTCCGTCAGCGGCGCCTCCTCGTCCAGTTGCGTGCGGAACTGGTCGAAATACGCCACGCTCACCCGGCTGCCCTGGCGCACCGTGCCCGCATCCGGCGGAAGCTGGCCGAGGATCAACTTGAGCAGCGTCGTCTTGCCCGCGCCATTGGGGCCGATCAGCCCCACCCGGTCGCCCCGCAGGATGCGGCAGGAGAAGTCCTTCACCAGCCAGCGCTCCCCATAGCGCTTGCCCACCCCCTCCAGCTCCGCCACCATCTGCCCCGAAGCCTCGCCCCGGTCCAGCGCCAACCGTACCTGCCCCACCCGCTCCCGGCGGGCCGCCCGGTCCCGCCGCAACTGCTCCAGCCGCAGCACCCGCCCCTGGTTGCGGGTGCGCCGCGCTTCCACCCCCTTGCGTATCCACACCTCTTCCTGCGCGAGAAACTTGTCGAACCGGGCGTTCTCCAGCGCTTCCGCCTCCAGTGCCGCCGCCTTGCGCTGCTGGTACAGACTGAAACTGCCGGGATAGTCGCTGAGATAGCCCCGGTCCAGCTCCACGATCCGGGTCGCCACCCGGTCGAGAAAAGCCCGGTCGTGGGTCACCACCACCACCGCGCCCCGGAACGCCAGAATCTCCTCCTCCAGCCAGCGGATTCCATCCAGGTCCAGATGGTTGGTGGGCTCGTCCAGCAGCAGCACATCCGGCTCCTGCACAAAAGCGCGCGCCAACGCCAGACGCTTCAAGCCCCCACCGGAAAGGCTCCCCACCCTGGCTTCCGGGTCCAGTTGCACCCGCGCCACCGCCTGCTCCACCCGGCTATTCAGGCGCCAGCCATCGGCCGCGTCCACCTCGTGCTGCAAGGTTTCAAGTTCCTCCAGGCCAGTCCCGCCCCCCTGCGCCACCGCCGCCGCCGCGCTGTGGTAGCGCCCCACCAGTTCGCCCACATGACCCAGCGCGCCGCTCACACAGTCGAACACCGTCTGCTCCCCGGCAAACGCGCTCTCCTGTTCCACATAGGCCACCGCCAGGTTGTTCGCCCGCCACACCCGGCCATCATCCAGCGCACTCGCGCCCGCCAGGCAGCGCAACAGGCTGGACTTGCCACAGCCATTGCGCCCGATCAGCGCCACCCGATCCCCCGCCTCCACCTGCAGATTGGCCCGATCGAGCAGCGGCACATGCCCAAAGGCAAGACTGGCATTTTCCAGGGACAGGACAGGCACGGCGGGCACACTCCATCAGGTTGAAAGGAACCGACCCCCGGCGCGTTTTGCGCCGAAGGCTCAACCGGCTACAATACCCGGCTTACCTGCCCCGGCGCAATGCCGGACACCCGCGGGACTCCTCGTAGTTCAATGGATAGAACGAGCGCCTCCTAAGCGCTAGATCTGGGTTCGATTCCCGGCGAGGGGACCACTACTGGCGCATCGCCACCTCCGCGCTTCTGCTGCATATCTACTGCTC
>DAITAZ010000042.1:8673-31650 GCA_036824045.1 Rhodocyclaceae bacterium | reverse complement strand
CGGTGGGGGCTAGGGCGGGGTGGTGAGCCTGTCGACCATTGCGCGGATGGCTTTGATCTGGGGGGCGTTGCGGCTGGCGTAGTCGCTGCCGGTGTAGCCCCACCAGTCCCAGCAGCCGCGGGGGTTGTAGACGAAGTTGGGGGCGCTCCAGTTGCCCCAGCCGTGGCGGGGGATGGCTTGGGGGTAGAGGATGATGAGCCGGTTGCTGGCGGCCCAGCGGTTGTAGCCGGCGTGGCGGGCGAAGGTGTCGCCGAGGGTTTCGGCGCCCTGGCGGCAGCCGTGGAAGGCGATGTGCACGCGGCAGCCGCCGGCGCGGCAGGTGTTGGGGATGTAGGCGTAGCCGCTGTCGTCCAGGGCGATGGCGCCGGGCTGGCCGGCGGTGAATTCTTTCTGGTCGAAGCTGATGAGTTGGCCGTCCTGGTCGGCGCCGGCGGGGGCGAGGGGGCCGAGCAGGTGTTGGAGCAGGGCGTGGGCGGCGTCGAAGTCGCAGTCGTTGATGTAGGGGCTGGCGGTGGTGTTGCAGGCGCCGCCGTAGTCGGTGGTGATCATGGCGTGGCCGGCGGCGACGGTGTTTTCCAGGTGGATGTCGCCGGGGCGGACGAAGCCTTTGTAGTAGTCGGCCAGGGCCTGGACGACGCCGGGGCTGACGGTGGCGTCCCGGGTGCCGGAGAACAGCCAGACGCGGCTGCCCGCGAGGGCGGCGGGGTCGTCGATGCGGCCGCGGGCGGCCAGGGCGCGGGTGTCGGCGTGGAGGGTGGCGGTGGCGGGCAGGGGGGTCCAGGCGCCGGGGTTCATGCAGTTGTACATGGCGGCGAGGGTGCTGCCGCCGGCGCAGAGGTAGGGCCCGGCGGCGAGCACGCCGGCGCCGCGCACGGTGCGGGCGTGGGCCACGTGGTACTGGACGGCCATGTAGCCGCCGGAGGAAATGCCGGAGACGGTGAGCTCGGCGGGCGCGCCGAGCGGGGGCAGGGGCGGTGCCGCGTGGAGGGCGGTGGCCAGGGTGGCGAGCAGCCCGCCCGCCAGTGTGCGCAGCCAGCCGGAGCGGGGGCTGACTTTGTTGTTCTGCATGCTCAAGAACCTCCTGTGTGGCGTCGATAAACCTCATCGTACGCCGGGTTGTTGCGTGGTGCGACGCAGCCCGGGTGGGGAGCAAGCGTGCTCCCGGCCGAGCGGCGGGCGAGGCTGCCGCTCATCATTGCGAGAGGCTCATGGACGTAGTCATCGTTGACGACACGCCGATCAACATCACCCTGATGCAGGGGCTGGTCACCCGCCTGGGCGGGTGCAAGCCCACGTGTTTCACCTCCCCCGAGGAGGGGCTGGCCCACTGCATTGCGGAAGATCCGGATCTCATCATCGTCGATTACATGATGCCGGTGATGGACGGGATCGAGTTTATTGAGCGCATCCGTTCGGTGCCGGAGCGGGTGAATACCCCGATGCTGATGGTCACGGCGGACCACGAGAAGGCGGTGCGCTACCGGGCGCTGGAGGCGGGGGCGACGGATTTCCTGACCAAGCCGGTGGACCGGATGGAGTTTTCGGCCCGGGTGCGCAACATGCTCGGCCTGCGCCAGCAGCACGTGAGCCTGAAGGACCAGGCCCATGTGCTGGCGCGGGAGGTGAAGAAGGCCACGGAGCTGATCTACAGCCGGGAGCAGGAGACGATCCTGCGGTTGGCGAAGGCGGCGGAATTCCGGGACCCGGAAACCGGCGCCCACATCCAGCGCATGGCCAACTTCTCGTTGCTCATCGCACGGGGGCTGGGGCTGGGGGAGGAGTTCGAGCACATGATCCTGCACGCGGCCCCCATGCACGACGTGGGCAAGCTGGGCACGCCGGATCACATCCTGCTCAAGCCGGGCCGGCTGACGCCGGAAGAGTTCGAGATCATGAAGCTGCATTCCACCATCGGCTACGAGATCCTCAAGGACAGCGCCTCGCCGGTGTTGCAGATGGCGGCCCGCATTGCCCTGACCCATCATGAGAAGTTCGACGGTTCCGGCTATCCGGCCGGTCAGGCCGGCGAGGTCATCCCCATCGAGGGGCGGATCGTGGCGGTGGCGGACGTGTTCGACGCCCTGACTTCCGAACGGCCCTACAAAAAGGCCTGGCCTTTGGAGGAGGCCCGCGCATTCCTGGAAAGCGGCCGCGCCCAGCATTTCGACCCTGCCTGCGTGGATGCCTTCCTCGCCGGTTGGGACGAGGTGCTGGCGGTGCGCGATCGCTACCAGGACAGCTAACGCCACCGGCCCGGGCATCCCCATGCTTACCCGCCTGCGTGCGCTCCTGGAGCGGGTCCGACCGGCCCGGCTCTACCAGCAGCTCTCTCTGCTCTACGCCCTGTTGCTCGCCGCCTGCGTGGGGGTGTACGGCGTGTACGCCGCGGGCGAGCAGTACCGTTTCACCGCCGACCTGCTCAAGGGGCAGGCCAAGGGGCTGGCGGATTCGCTGGCCCGCTCGGGGGCGGCGGATGTGGCGGCGGGGGACCTGCCGGCCATCGATACCTTGTTCGAGCATGTGCAGGCCTTTGGCGATCTGCACAGCCTGACCGTGGTGGGGCCGGATGGCTGGGTGCTGAAGGCCCGCGCCGGGACGGAGGCCGCCGCCATGCCGGCGACCCGGCTGGCGCTCCCGGCCGACGCCGAAGAGTGGGTGCAGCGGGTGGCCAGCGGCCTGGGTGAGGGGCAGGACCTGATCCTGGCCTGGGCCCCCGTGGGCGAGCGGGGGGAACTGGGCTGGGTGCGGGTGGCGCTGGAGGCGCGCCGGGCCGCCGAGGCCCGCAGCCAGGTGCTGCGCCAGACGCTGGAAGTGGGGCTGGCCCTGGTGGTGCTGTCCACCGCATTGGTGACCCTGTATCTGCGCCGGGCCATGGGCGCGCTCAATGCCGCCGCCCGGTTCGCCGGGAACCTGGCCGGGAACTGTGGCGCGGTGTTGCCGGCCACCGCGCCTTCGGTGGAACTGAGCCAGCTCAACCAGGCCCTCAACTGGGCCTCCATCCGCTTGTTCGACCAGCACGCGGCCCTGGCCGAGAGCGAACGGCGCTACCGCTCGGTGGTGGAAAACCTGACGGAAGTGGTGTTCCAGACCGACGCCCGGGGCCGGCTGGTGTACCTCAACCCCGCCTGGTTCAGCCTGACCGGCCGGCCGGTGGAGGAAACCCTGGGGCGCCCGGCGCTCAACCTGTTCCCCCGGGCGGACCGGCGGCAGGTGGGCGAGGCGTTGCGCCGCCTGACCACGGGCGGCCACCTGGAGCGGCGGCTGGAACTGCATCTGCGCCATCGGGACGGCGGCATGCTGTGGGTGGAGGTGAGCCTGCGCGCGGTGCGGGACGAAAACGGGCGGCTCACGGGGTTCGCGGGTTCGGCGGCGGACTGCACCGAGCGCCGCCAGGCCGAGCGGCGGCTGAAGGAGCAGCTGCTGTTCGTGGAGCAATTGATCGAGGTGGTGCCCCTGCCCATCTACTTCAAGCACCGGGACGGGCGCTACCTGGGCTGCAACCGGGCCTGCGAGGAACTGCTGGGCATCCGCCGGGAGCAGTGGATCGGCCACAACGTGTTCGACCTGCTGCCGCTGCGGGAGGCCCAGTGGCACCACGGCCACGATCTGGAACTGCTGGAGCAGGGCGGGGTGCAGGTGTACGAGGCGCAGATGACCGCGCCCGGCGGCGGCATGTACGACACCATCTGCCACCGCTCCACCTACTCCCGCGCCGATGGCAGCGTGGAGGGCATCCTCGGGGTGATCGTGGACATTTCCGAGCGCAAGATGGCGGAAACGGAAATGCGCGCCGCCAAGGAAGCGGCGGAAGCCGCCAGCCGTGCCAAGAGTGCCTTCCTGGCCACCATGAGCCACGAGATCCGCACCCCCATGAACGCCATCATCGGCATGACCGATCTGGCCCTGGGCACGCCGCTCAACGCAGAGCAGCGGGAATACCTGGAACTGGTCAAGGGTTCGGCGGATGCGCTGCTGGGCATCATCAACGACATCCTGGACTTCTCCAAGATCGAATCCGGCAAGCTGGATTTCGAGTCCATCCCCTTCAGCCTCAACGAGTGCCTGACCCTCACCACGCGGCTCCTGGAGCCCCGGGCCGGGGAACGGGGGCTGGCCCTGCGCCTGGAGATCGCGCCAACGGTGAGCGACAACCGCCTGGGCGATCCGCACCGCTTGCGCCAGGTGGTGATGAACCTGCTTTCCAACGCGATCAAGTTCTCCCGCGACGGGGTGGTGACCCTGCAGGTGGAACCGGCGGCGGCAGAAGACGGCCCCACGGATCTGCGCTTCTCGGTGCAGGACCCGGGCATCGGCATTGCGTTGGACAAGCAGCAGATGATTTTCGAGTCCTTCTCCCAGGCGGACAGCTCCACCACCCGCGAGTACGGCGGCACCGGGTTGGGCCTGGCCATCTGCCGCCGCCTGGTGGACCGCATGGGCGGACGGATCTGGGTGCGCAGCCAGCCGGGCCAGGGCAGCACCTTCTATTTCACCGCCCGCCTGCAGGAACTGGAAAACGTGGAGGAAGTGCCGCCACGGTGCGAATCTCCGCTGCTGGGCATGACCGTGCTGGTGCTGGAGGCCGATGACGGCCACCGCAACCGGCTGGAAGAAATCCTGACGAGCTGGCAGTTGCGTCCCCTGTCGGCGGCCAGCGTGGATGCGGCGGCCGTGGTGCTGGAGCAGGCCCGCCGCGCCGGCGAGCCCGTGGGCATGCTGCTGCTGGCCGAGGCGTCCCTGCACGGGCGCATCGCGCAGGGGCTGGGGCGCCTGCGCGAGGCCTTCGGGACGGAACTGCCGGCGGTGCTGCTGTGCCTGCCGGGCCAGGCGCGGCCCGCGGGGTTCGAGGGGGTGTGCCTGCAGACGCCGGTGCAGCCTTCCAGCCTGCTCGACGCCATCGTGCTCAGCGAAGTCACACCCATGGCGGCGGCCGTGGCCACGCCCGAAGAGCTGTCGCCGCCGGACGAAGCCCCGGCGCTGGAGATCCTGCTGGCGGAAGACAATCCGGTGAACCAGATCCTGGCCCAGCGGCTGCTGCGCAAGATGGGCCACCGGGTGTTTACGGTGGATAACGGGGCCGAGGCGGTGGCGCTGGTGCAGGCCCGCCATTTCGACGTGGTGCTGATGGACGTGCAGATGCCGGTGATGGGGGGATTCGAGGCCACCCGCCACATCCGGGCGCTGGCGGATGCACGGCTGCGCCGCATGCCGATCGTGGCCATGACCGCCAACGCGCTCTCCGGCGATCGGGAAAAGTGCCTCGCCGCGGGCATGGACAGTTACATCGCCAAACCGGTGGATGCGGTCGTGCTTGGTTCCCTGCTGCGGGAGATGGGGCGCCGCTCGGCTGCCGCCCGGCCCGCCAGCGAAGGGGGCAAGGCCGCGCCTTTCGACCGGGCGGAAGTGGTGGAGCTGATGGGGGGCGACGAAGCGCTCTTCCTGGAACTGGCGGACGTTTTCCTGGCCGATTACCGCCGCGATCTTGACCGTCTGGCCCAATCCATCCGCCGGGTGGATCTGCCGGAGATCGCCCGCGTCACCCACGCCATCAAGGGCACGGTGGCCAACTTCCTGGCGCCGGAGGCGATCCAGGCCGCGCTGCGGCTGGAACAGGCCTGCCGCCAGGGCGGAGCCGCCGGCCTGCGCGCCCTGGGCATGGGGCTGATGGAGGCGGTGGAACAACTGGCCGAGGCCCTGGCGGCAGCCCGCCAGGGCGAACCTGCCACGCCGCCGTCCGAGGCTTCTCCAGCCCCCGCTGCAGCGCCCGCCCCGCTATTGATGCCCGAGCCCGCCTGAGGCGGGCCGTTCCGGGCGTGGCCGGGCCGAGCCGCTTGGCAGGCGCCCGGGGGCGGTACCCCAACGATCGTCGACGGTTTTTACAGAAGCGGTTTCTCTCCGAGGGGGCGCGCACCCGTTTGCCGCGTTCCGGTGGCGTCATGTCCGTGGCGGATTTCCGCCTGGGCGCGGGCGGCGGTGGAGAAATGCACACCCGCCGCCCGGCCGGGGCACGCGGAGCCGGGCGCGGGCTGGCCGGGGGCGGGTGCTGTGTCGACGGGGCTTACAGCGGGTTTTCGGGAGTTATGTTGTGCTGCGTGGTGAGATTGCCGAAAAGCGCTTTGAGAACAGGGTGTTGCATGGGTTTTGCAAGGTTTTGGAGTGACTGGCACGGTTGCTGCTCAGTGTCTGTCATCGGCGACAGGCCAATCCGCAGTTCGGGACACTGTCGGGGCCCCGCCGGATCGAACAATACAAGTATGGAGTCTCAAATGACCACTAGCCGTAAATTCAAACTCCGCGCTCTGGCTGCCTCCCTGCTCATGACCGCCGGGATCTCCGTGGCCCATGCCGGGGCTTCGCCCTCCTCCCTGTTTGTCGGGGGCACGCTCAACAACCTGAGCGACGATGGCAGCCAGTTGTGGGTGGACCGCAACAGCACCGGCAAGGTGGACGTGGGCGACTGGCTGGTGAGCTTCATCGGCTTCAACCGGGTCAATGACGTGATCAGCGGCACCGGCACCGCCATCGGCCAGGGCACCGCCTACAACGAGCTGACCGCCGTGTTCGCCACCGAGGTGGCTTCCAAGGCGGCGGCGGGCGGATGCGGCGCGGCAGCCTCCTGCTTTTCCTACGGGTTCAAGGCGGTGAGCCACCCCAACTCCATCTACTACGCCCTGGCCAACCTGCCGGGCGTGAGCAGTGGCCTGCTGCCCACCACCACCACCGGTTCCTTTACCGCAGGCGCCAACACCGTCGGCCTGATGTTCGAGGATTCGAGCAACGACTTCCGCATCGCCGGGACCAAGGACCAGGTAGCCTCCAGCGCCACCAACGGCACCCTGCGCCTGGTGCTGGACATGGCAGACGAGAGCAAGTGGAACATGCTTGGGCCGGAAAAGCTTTCCGATTACCCGGCAGCGGGCGTGTTTGCGGGCTCCTACGCCATCAACCCGGGTGGCATCGCGGTTTCCAACCGCAATCAGGGCTTCACCGGCTGGACGCTGGAAGGCCTGTTCGGCTCCGGCCAGTTGCAGACCGGCACCCGCGGCACCGCTTTCCCGGTGCGTAACGACACCACCATCTACTTCGGGCCGGGCGTGCGGGTGAGCGAGCCGGCGACCTTGGGGCTGTTTGGTGTGGCGCTGGCGGGCCTGAGCGTGCTGCGCCGGCGCAAGGTTAAGGCCTGAAGGTTTACGCAGCCAGCGGGCGGGTCAGCAAGGGGGGCGGGACAGTCAGGCGGAATGCGGGCCGGCAGGGGCTTGAGCCCGGGCAACGGGGGTCGATGCGACGTGACGCAAGTTATGGTTGGATCGCCCGGGTTTGCCGGCACGGATGTTTCGCCGCATGTCCTGTCGCCCGCTGGTTGCGATGGGAGCGCAGGCCCGTTGCGGGCCCGCTCCCGGATGTGTCGCCGCCCGTCAGATCCGGGGGCGGGAGCGGTCGGTCAAGGCCGGCCAGCTCGGGCGGTGTCGGCGACAGCGGGGCGGGCGCTGCGGCAGGGTAGGTGATCCGCCGCAGCGCCCGCGGGTGTCGGGCGGGGTGTCACTGGGCCGGGTTCGCGTCCGGGGCGTCGCGCCATGTGCCCGCCTGCTTGAGCTTGTTCTTCAGGCCTGGCAGCGGGAAACCCAGCGCGTAGGCCTGATGGGCGTGCTCCAGCGCCTTGGCATGTTCCCCGAGGGAGAAATAGGCCAGCCCCAGGTTGTAATGCACGTCGGCGCTGTCTTTTTGCAGCCCGTCGGCCATGCGCAGGCGGGCCAGGGCGTCTTCCCGCTTGCCGTGGCTGGTGAGGTAGAGGCCGTAGAGGGTGTGGGCGGTGGCGTCGTCCGGGGCGAAGCGCACGGCCCGTTCGAAGTAGCACTCCACGTGGAATTTGGCGCCCTTGGGGAACGGCGTCTTCAGCCGCTCCGAGAGTCGGCGCATGGCCATCAGGGCCCGCGGGTGGTTGGGAAAGGCGCGCAGGGTGTAGTCGATGTCGTCGCCCAGGTAGCTGCTCTGGCCTTTTTCCAGGCGCTCCACCTGGCTGGTGAAGTGGTGGTCTTCCACCAGCCGGCGCTGGCCGGGTTTGGCGGTGCGGTAGTCGTAGGGGCCGTAGCCGTTGGTGAGCTGGCCGCATTCCATGTCCAGGGCGTGGGTTGCGCCGGCGGCCAGGGTGATGGCCAGGCCGAGAGCGGTTTGGATGACAGTTTTTCGCATGGTGTCGATGAAGCGGCTAGGTGGCAGGGGTTTCGGCGAGCGGGTTGGCGGGTTGCATGGCGGACGGCGGCAGGGCGGCGAGCCATTGGCCGGTGAGCCGGGCGACCTGGTCCCGCCATTCCCGGCTGGAAAAGGTGTGGTTGGCGTCGGCCAGGGTTTCGCGGCTGACCCGGCACTTGCCCAGGGCGGCCTGCCAGTGGGGGTCCGATGCGGCATGGTCGCTGAATTCCCGGGCGGTGAGATCCTGGCCCGAGAGCAGCAGCAGCACGTCGCCGCCAAAGGCGGCGAGCCCCGCCGCCATCCGCTGCGGGTAGGGCAGCGCGGCTGCGGCCGCGGTTGCGTCCTGGGGGCGGGAGCGCAACCGGCGCAGGAATCCCGCCAGGGAGCCCAGGCTGTCCCGCCAGTCCAGGCCGCCCCGGGCGAGCTTGCGCCAGAACTCGGGATTCAGGAGCCGCTGCAGGTAGTAGTGGCGGATGTAGGTGGCGGCTTCGGAGCGTTCCGAGCGCACCCAGGGGTTGGCCAGCACCAGGCCGCGGATGCGCGGGTCCTGCGCCACATAGAGGCAGGCGGCGGAGGCGCCGTCGCACAGGCCCCAGATCACTACGCCGGGCAGGTCCGGCAGGGCGCCGCTGAGGGCATGGGTGGCGGCGGCGATGTCGGCCTCCAGGGCTTCGAAGCCGCGCATCTGGCCGCTGCCGTCGCCCATCCCGCGCACGTCGAAGCGCAGGCTGGCGACGCCGCGACGTGCCAGGTGCCGTGCCAGGTGCACGAACTGGCGATGGCTGCCGACCCGGTACTGGGGGCCGCCCACCACGATGAGCACGGCCGGGCCGGCCGGGTTCTCGGGCAGGGTGAGGATGCCGGGCAGCCGCTCGCCCCGGCAATCAAAGGCCAGGGCGCGCTCGCGGAAGCGTTGCCCGGTGGGCAGGGGTCCGTCTGTCGTCATGGAACTTGTAGACGGCCCGGGCGGGAAAAATTTCAGCCTGCCGCGGCAGGCGCCCGGGGGCGGCGCCCCTCAGGCGGGGAAAAGCCGGGCCAGGGTAGCGCCGGTGAGGGCTCGGCCTTCGTCGATCTCCTGGGTTTGCCAGAAGGGCAGGCCGGTGGCGGCGAAGTCTTCCACCCGCACGCCCTGGGCGCGCCAGCCCTCCACCACCCGTCTGGAGGCGGGGCTGAGGGCGGGCTCGGCGGTGGGTTCGGCCGGGGCTGCCACCTCGCCCCACAGCACCCGGCCGGGGTAGTCGGCGGGCAGTTCCAGGTTCAGGGCGTCAAGCTCGGCGGCCAGCGTGGGCGAGAGCTCGTAGCCGCCCACCTCGACCGCCTCGCCGGCCGCCAGTTGTGCCCGCAGCGCACCGGTGCCGCCCTGGGCCTGCCCGGCGGAGAGCATCTCGCTGGCGAGCTTCATCCGCAGGAACTGGGTGAAATGGCCTTTGCCGGCCACCACCGGCTGCCACAGCAGCAGGCCGGGGCGGGTGGGCAGGGCGGTGGCGAGCCGGCAGGCCAGGGGCGCGCCCAGGCGCAGGCCCCACAGCCAGTCCACCCGGCCGTAACGCTGACTGAGCCAGGCGGCCCCGGCCATCAGGTCCGCCTGCCAGCGGGCGATGCTGGCCTCGGCGAATTCGCCGCTGCTGTCGCCGGTGCCGTAGGGGTCCAGGCGCAGCACAGCGTAGCGTTCTTCCACCAGGGCGGCGCAGGCCAGGGCCACGGCGCGGCGGCTCTTGTTCATCTCCTCCGCAAACGGGGGCACGAACAACACGGTGCCCCGGGGCTGCACGCCCGGCGGGGCGTCCAGCACGCAGTAGCGCTGCCCGGGCGGGCAGTCGAGGAAGAAGAACTCGCGGGTGGGGATCAATCAAGCCCCCAGCTTGGCGCGCACCGCATCGACCAGGGTGCCGAAGGTGCGGAACACGGAGCCATCGATCTCGTCATCCTCGAAGATGAAGCCGAAGCGTTCTTCCAGGCCGGTGATCACGCCCACCACCGCCATGGAGTCGAGCTCGGGCACGGCCCCCAGCAGGGGGGATTCGGCGCTGAATGCCTGGGCCCGCTCCCCCAGGTTGAGGATTTGGTCGAGGACGATTTGTACTTCTTTTACGACATCCATGGCTGTCTCCCTGTGCAAGGCATCGAATATGGGCACCGCCTCAAGCTTGCCGGGCCGGGGCCGTATCTATCTGGCAACCCTGTGCGCCGGCGCCTTTCCCTCTCCCGGGGCGGGCCGTTTGGAGGGCGAATTATAAGGTCCGTTTCTCGATGCAAAAGGGAAAACCCGAGTGCGCTGCAGCAAAAGCGGAGGTCGCGATGCGTCGTCTGCTGATGGTCGCCTATCACTTTCCGCCCCTGGCCGGCAGCAGCGGCATCCAGCGCACCCTGCGCTTTGCCCGCCATCTGCCCGCGCTGGGGTGGGAGCCTTTGGTGCTGACCATCGCTCCCCGGGCCTATGGGCGCACCAGCGACGACCTGTTGCGGGAGATTCCGGCCGGGCTGGTGGTGGAGCGGGCCTTTGGCCTGGACACGGCGCGCCATCTGGCGCTGGCGGGGCGCTATCCGGGTTTTCTGGCGCGGCCGGACCGCTTTCTGGCCTGGCGGCTGGGGGGCTGGCTGACGGGGCGGCGGATGATTCGCCGCTATCGGCCCGCTGCCATCTGGTCCACCTTTCCCGTGGCCACCGCCCACAGCATCGGGGCCGATCTGGCGGAGGCTTCGGGTTTGCCCTGGATCGCGGATTTCCGCGACCCGATGGCGCAGGAGGGCTACCCGGAAGACCCGGCCACCTGGGCCGCCTACCGGGCGGTGGAGGCCCGCGCCTTCCGGCTGGCCGCGGCCACGGTGGTGACCACCCCGGGCACCGCGCGTTTCTACGCCAACCGCTATCCCGCGTGCGCGAGCCGGCTGGGCATCATCGAAAACGGTTACGACGAGGAAAGCTTCGCCGGGCTGGCGGCCCCAGCCAGCCCTCTGCTGCCCGGGCGCTTCGTGCTCCTGCACAGTGGCATCGTCTATCCCTCGGAGCGGGACCCATCGGCGTTGATCGCGGCACTCGGACAGTTTCGCCGGGCCGGGACGCCGGGGGCGGACCGCCTGGTGCTGCGCTTCCGTGCCGCGGTGCACGAAGACCTGCTGCGGGATCTGGCCGCCCGCCACGGGGTGGAAGAACAGGTGGAGGTGGCGCCGGCCCTGCCCTATCGGGCGGCCCTGGCGGAGATGCTCGCCGCCGACGGTTTGCTGGTGCTCCAGGCCGCCAACTGCAACGACCAGATCCCCGCCAAGCTCTACGAATACCTGCGTTGCGGCCGGCCGGTGCTCGGCCTGACCGACCCCCTGGGGGACACCGCCTGGGCGCTCAAGCGGGCCGGCGTCTCGCTGCTGGCGCCCCTGAACGACGAGGCGGCCATCGAGCGCCTGCTGGCGCGCACGCTCGCCGGGCTGGTGGCCGGCGACCTGCCTGGCCCCGCCCCCGGCGCCGCGCGGGAAGCCTCCCGCGAGGCCCGCAGCCGCGAGCTTGCGGACCTGCTGGCGCGGGTGGTGCCACCGCCGCGCGGCAGGAGGGTTGATCGGTGACCTCGGTCCGCCGCTCCCTCCTCATCTCGGTGACGGAGAAATACCTGCTGGTGGTGCTGCAACTGGTGTCCTTCGTGGTGCTGGCGCGGTTGCTGCGGCCCGAGGACGTGGGGGTCTATTCGGTGGCGGCGGCCCTGGTCGGCGTGGCCCAGGTGGTGCGGGATTTCGGCGTGGCCTCCTATCTGGTGCAGGAGAAGCACCTGACGCCGGAGAAGACCGACACCGCCGCCACGGTGATGCTGCTGGTGTCGTGGAGCCTGGGCCTGCTGGTGTTGCTGGCGGCGGGGCCGCTGGCGGCTTTCTACCGGGACGAGCGGCTTCGCGAGGCGCTGATGGTGATGGCGGCCGGCTTCGCCCTGGTGCCCTTCGGCGCGGTGCGGCTGGCCCTGCTGCGGCGGGCGCTGGCCTTCGGCAAGGTGTTCTGGATCAACCTGGCGGCCAGCGTGGCCAACATCGGCCTGGGCATCCTGCTCGCCTGGTGGGGCTTTGCCCACATGAGCCTGGTGTGGGCGTGGCTGGCCAGCATCGCCGTGACCAGCGCGCTGGCGGTGGCGCTGGAACGGGGCGGCCGCCTGCTGCCCTGGCAACTGGCCCACTGGCGGGAGGTGCTGGGCTTTGGTGGGCGGGTGACAGCTTCGTCGGTGGTGGCGGAACTGGCGGTGAATGTGAACGACCTGGTGATCGGCCGGGTGCTGGGCTTTGGCGCCGTGGGTTACCTCAACCGTGCCCTGGGGGTGATGAACCTCTTCCACCGGGACTTCATGGCGGCCATCCGCAACGTGGCTTTTCCTGCCTTTGCCCGGGCACGCCGCCAGGGGGAAGACGTGGAGGCCCAGTTCATCCACAGCCTGACCCTGGTGACGGTGGTGGCCTGGCCGTTCTATGGTTTTCTCGCCCTCTATCCGGCCGAGGTGCTGGCGCTGCTCTTCGGTCCCCAGTGGGCGCCGGCGGCGGAACTGGTGCCCGTGTTTTGCCTGGCGGGCGCGGTGGCCAGCCTGTGGAACCTGATCCAGGCCCTGCTCAACGCCCTGGGGCGGGCCGACCTCACCCTGCGCGGCGAACTGCTGGTGCAGCCGGTACGGGTGGCGGCGCTGGTGGCGGCCGCCCTGTGGTTCAACAACCTGCTGGCCTACGCCTGCGCCTTTGCCGCCATCTACGCCTACAGCGTGCCCGTGCTCTACCGCCTGAAGGACCGCGCCCTGCCCACCCGTTACCGGGCACTGGCCCGGGGCCTGGGCCACAGCCTGCTGGTGGCGGCAGGGACGCTTGCCGTGCCTGCCGCCTTCGCGCTGGCCCGGCAGGCGGGGCAGCTCGCCGTCCCGCCCCTGGCCTTGCTCGGCCTGGGGCTTGTCACCGCCTTCGCCTGGGTGGCCCTGTTGTGGGCGACCCGGCACCCGCTCATCAATGACCCGGCGCTCACCGGGCGGTTGCCCTGGCTGGCCCGCCCCCGCGCCACCTGACGCCCATCATGGAGACTCTGACCCTTATCTTCGCCAGCTATAACGGCGCCCACACCCTGCCGCGGATGCTGGAGGCCCTGTGCGGCCTGGCGCCCACCCGCCGCCGCCTGCGCGTCCTGGCCGTGGACAATGGCAGCACTGACGGCAGCGGCCCGATCATGGCCGGCTACCGGGAGCGCCTGCCGCTCACGGTCCTCACCTGCCCCCAGCGGGGCAAGAACCACGCCCTCAATCTGGCGCTGGCAGAAGGCGTGGGCGAACTGGTGGTCTTCACCGACGACGATGTGCTGCCCGCCCCGGACTGGCTGCAGCAGCTCGAGGCCGCCGCCGATGCCCAGCCGGAGGCGGACCTCTTTGGCGGCGCCATCCTCCCCTACTGGGAGCGGGAGCCCGAGCCCTGGCTGCTGGCCCATACCCCCCGGGGGGTGACCTGGGCGCTAACTTCGCCGGAGCAGCCCGCCGGGCCGGTTTTCCCCGGCCTCATCTGGGGGCCCAACATGATGGTGCGGGGCAAGGTGTTCGCTGCCGGTCACCGTTTCAACACCGCGGTGGGGCCGGCCCAGGGCCAGTACATCATGGGCAGCGAGACGGAATTCACCCTGCGGGTGGCGGCCCTTGGCCACGCCTGCCGTTTCGTGCCCGAGGCCCGGGTGCAGCACATCATCCGCCCCCAGCAGACGGACCCGGCGTGGATTGTGCAGCGGGCCTGGCGCTTCGGTCGCAACCAGTATCTGCAGGAGGCTCGCGGCCTGGTTCCGCCGGGGGCGGCGGCGCTCACCGCCGACGTGCCCCGGCTGGCGGGGGTGCCCCGCTGGATGTTCCGCCGTTACCTGGGCCATGCCTTGGGCTATCTGGGCGCGCGGCTGCGGGACCGGGAGGAAGGCATGTTCACCCACGCCTGGGAGATGGCCTATCTGCGGGGGTATTTCCACCAGGCCTGGCGGGGGCGGGGATGAGGCAGGACGCATCCAGGGCGCCCCACCCCGGCCACGCCGACAGCCCCCGCGGGGCTGGAACAGGATTGTGGGGTCTGACCCCATTTTCTGCGGGGTGGGGGGCGTGAGCATTTTGCTGACTTCGCTTTCCGGGCAGTTGGGAGGGATGGAACTGCGCATGGCGGATGAGGCGCGGTTTCTGGCGGCACGGGGGCTGGCGCCACAGATCGCGGTGAATCCGTTTCCGGGCCGGGAGGGATGGTTTGCCCAATTGCGGGCGGAGGGATTGCTGGCGGAGGACTTCGATCCGCCGCGTTTTTTCGAGGATTGGCGGTGGCGGCGGTGCAACTGGCTGCGGGCGCGGGTGACGGCGGTGCCTTGGGTGCGCCGTCGGCGGCCGCGGCTGGCGCATGTGTTCTGGGCGTGGACGGAAACGGGGGGCTCCCGCCTGTGGCTGGCGCACCGGGCCGGGGTGCCGGCGGTGGTGAGCGTGCATAACGCCTTCCCGCCCCACCGCTTCAGCGACTGGCACCGGGCATTGCTGCGGGAGGCGTTCCGCACGGTGCGCGGGGTGTATGCGGTGTCCGCCAGCGCGATGCGCCATTACGAGGCGATTTTTGGCGAGTTTTTCCCCGCCGGCCTGGTGCGTGCGGTGGTGCACAATTTTGTGGATATGGAGCGTTTCCGCTGCGGACCCGAGGCGCGCGCGCTGGCGCGGGCCCGGCTGGGCGTGGCGGACGATGCGTTCCTGGTGGGCACGGTGGGGCGGCTGGATGTGCAGAAGCAGCCCCTGGCGGTGCTGGAGGTGTTTGCCCGGCTGCAGGGCGCGGTGCCGTCGGCGCGGCTGGCCTTCGTCGGCGCCGGGCCGCTGGAGGCTCCGGTGCGGGCGCGGGCGGAGGAACTGGGTTTGGGGGACAGGGTGATCTTTACCGGATTCCGCAAGGACGTGGAGGCGCTGCTGCCGGGGCTCGATGTGCATGTGCTGTTGTCCCGCAACGAGGGTTTCGGTATCGCCACCGCCGAGGCCATGGCCTGTGGCGTGCCGGTGGTGGGGACCGATGTGCCGGGCACGGCGGATGTGATCGCCGGTTCCGGCGCCGGCTTGTTGTTGCCCCGGGGGGATGCGGAGGGCACCGCCGCGGCGCTGGCGGCGCTGGCGGCCGACCCGGTGCGGCGCGCGCGGCTGGGGGAGGCAGGCCGTGTCTGGGTCGCCCAGCGCTTCGCCAGGCCGGTGTGGGAGGCCGGGCTGGAGCGCTTCTACGGGCAAGTGCTGGGCGAGCCGGTGCGGGCGGGGGCAGCCCCGTGAGCCGCGACGCTGCCCTGCGGGTGGGTGTGCTCTCCTACCCCATGCTGTTTCAGGCCCGGGGCGGTTTGCAGATCCAGGTGCTGGAGAGCGTGGCCGCGTTGCGGGCGCTGGGCGTGGAGGCGCGGTTGCTGGACCCCGCCCGGGAGAAACTCGCCGACTTCGACCTGATCCACGTCTTCGCCGCCATCAATGGCAACCACCGGCTGGTGGAGTACGCCCGCGCCTTCGAGCTGCCGGTGGTGCTCTCGCCCCTGATCCGCCCCTTCTGGACCCGGAGCCTGGGCTGGCGGGCGCGGCTGATCGAGAACATCGCCTACCGGCTCTCCGGCGGCGAGGTGCGCACCGAGTACCGGCAGATTGCCAGTGCCTTGGGGAGCGCCGACCGGCTGATCGCCCTCGGCGAGCGGGAGCGGCAGAGCATCGTCGAGGCCTTCCGGATTCCCGCGGAACGGGTGCGGGTGATCGGCAACGGCATTCCCGACCGCTTCTTTGCGGCGGAGCCCGCGCTGTTTGTCGAGCGCACCGGCATTGCCCGGGGGTTCGTGCTCAACGTGGCGGCCATCAATCCCCACAAGAACCAGTTGGGCCTGGCCCGGGCGCTCGCTCCGCTGCAGGTGCCGCTGGTGGTGATCGGCCAGTGCCTGCCCGGGGATGCGGACTATCTGCGGGCCCTCCAGGCCCAGCCCAATGTGCGCTACCTGGGGCCGGTGGAGTACGACGACCCGTTGCTGGCGGCCGCCTACGCCGCCGCTGGCGTGTTCTGCCTGCCCAGCCACGACGAAGTGATGCCGCTCACCACCCTCGAGGCCCTGGCCGCCGACACCCCGGTGGTGATGACCCGCCACCATGCCATGGACCTTTCCCGCCTGGGCGGCCTGATCGCGGAAGTCGTGCCACAGGACGAAGCGGCCATCCGCACTGTCGTCGCCCGGGCGCTAGAATCCCCCCCGGCCGCGGGCCGCTGCCGCGAAGCCGCGCGGGAATACTCCTGGCGAGAGGTGGGGCGGCGGATCAAGGCGGTCTATGAGGAACTGGTGTGAGCGCCCTGGCGCCTCCGCCCGTCTCGCGTGGCCGCGGACGGCGATTCCGGGGTCTGACCCCGATTTTCATGAACGGAACGAGCGAGCATTCATGGCTTACAACTACTTGCTGCCCCAACTGATCGCGGATGCGGCGCGGCGCAGTCCCGACGCCCCGGCGCTGAGCTGCGGCCGGGAGACGCTTTCCTACGCGGCCTTGCAGGCCCGGGTGGAGGCTGCGGCCTCGGGCCTGCTCTGCCTCGGGCTGGCGCGGGGGGAGCGGGTGGCGGTGTGGCTGGACAAGCGCATCGAGACGGTGGTG
This sequence comes from Rhodocyclaceae bacterium, assembly GCA_036824045.1. Lineage (GTDB taxonomy): Bacteria > Pseudomonadota > Gammaproteobacteria > Burkholderiales > Rhodocyclaceae > DAITAZ01. The sequence continues at coordinate 14,860 of DAITAZ010000042.1, read as the reverse complement.
GGGGTGTTTGGCGCGGCGGCGGCGGGCGGGGTGTTCGTGCCGGTGAATCCGCTGCTCAAGCCGGAGCAGGTGGCCTACATCCTGGCCGACTGCAACGTGCGGGTGCTGGTGACGAGCCCGGAGCGTCTGGCCCTGCTGCACGCCAGCCTGGCTGCCTGCCCGGACCTGCGGGCGGTGGTGCTGACCGGGGATGTGCCGCCTGCGGACCTGCCCGCGCCGCTGGCGGGGGTGAGCTGGGCGCAATTGCTGGCGCAGCCGGCGCGGCCGCCCCATCGGGTGGTGGATACGGACATGGTGGCCATCCTGTATACCTCGGGCAGCACGGGCCGGCCCAAGGGCGTGGTGCTGTCCCACCGCAACATGGTGGCGGGGGCGATGAGCGTGGCCACTTACCTGGAGAACGGCCCGCAGGATACCTTGCTGGCGGTGCTGCCGCTTTCCTTCGACGCCGGCTTTTCCCAGCTCACCACGGCGTTCCACGCGGGGGCGCGGGTGGTGCTGCTCAACTACCTGCTGCCGCGGGATGTGCTCAAGGCGGTGGTGAAAGAGCGGGTGACCGGCCTGACCGCCGTGCCGCCCCTGTGGATCCAGCTGGCGCAACTGGACTGGCCGGCATCGGTGGGCGAGCACCTGCGCTACTTCGCCAACACCGGCGGGCGCATGCCCTTCGAGACGCTCAAGGCCTTGCGCGCCCACCTGCCCACGGCCAGGCCCTACCTGATGTACGGATTGACGGAAGCCTTCCGTTCCACCTATCTGCCCCCGGCCGAGGCGGACCGCCGGCCCGATTCCATCGGCAAGGCCATCCCCAATGCGGAGATTCTGGTGCTGCGCGACGATGGAACCCCCTGTGCTCCGGATGAGCCGGGGGAACTGGTGCATCGGGGGGCGCTGGTGGCCATGGGTTACTGGAACGACCCGGAAAAGACCGCCGAGCGCTTCCGCCCCCTGCCGGGGCGTGAAGGCGGGCTGGTGCTGCCGGAACTGGCGGTGTTTTCCGGCGACACGGTACGGCGCGATGGGGAGGGTTTCCTCTATTTCATCGGCCGGCGGGACGAGATGATCAAGACTTCCGGCTACCGGGTCAGCCCCACCGAGCTGGAGGAGGTGATCTACGGTTGCGAGGCGGTGGGCGAATGCGCAGCCTTCGGCGTGGATCACGACACCCTGGGGCAGGCCATTGTGGTCATCGCCGCGGCCAAGCCGGGGCAGGCGCTCAGCGTCGAGGCGGTGCTGGCCCAATGCCGCGCCCACCTGCCCATCTACATGCTGCCGGCGCGGGTGGAATTGCGGCCCGGGCCGCTGCCGCGCAACCCCAACGGCAAGATAGACCGCAAGCGCCTGGCCGAGGAATGCCGGCAGGCGGCCCAGGAGCAAACGTCATGAGTGTCCGGCATCTCTTCGAGCAGCCTTTCCCGGTGGCCGACGGCTGCCTGCAGGTGGGCGGCGTGCCCTTGCCCCGGCTGGCCGCCCGGGTCGGGCGCACGCCCTTTTACGCGGTGGCGCGGGCGTTGCTGAAGCACCGGGTGGGCGCGCTGCGCGCGGCGCTGCCAGCGGGGATCGAACTGCACTACGCGGTCAAGGCCAACCCCATGCCGGCGCTGGTGGGGCATCTGGCCGGGCTGGTGGATGGCTTCGACGTGGCCTCCGGCGGCGAGCTGAAAGTCGCGCTGGATGCGGGCATGGACCCGGCCCGGATCAGCTTTGCCGGTCCCGGCAAGGGGGAGGGGGAACTCGCCCAGGCGGTGGCGGCGGGCATCCTGGTGAACATCGAATCGCCCCGGGAGGTGCCGATCCTGGCCGCCATCAGCCGCAGCCTGGGCCTGCCGGCGCGGGTGGCGGTGCGGGTGAATCCGGATTTCGAGCTGAAATCCTCGGGCATGAAGATGGGCGGCGGGCCCAAGCCGTTCGGTGTGGACGCGGAGGCGGTGCCCGCGTTGCTGGGAGAGATCGGCGCGGCAGGGCTGGCGTTTGAAGGCTTCCACATCTTTTCCGGCTCCCAGAACCTGAAGCCGGAGTCCATTTGCGAGGCCCAGCGCCAGGCGCTGGAACTGGCTGTGCGGCTGGCCGGGTCGGCGCCTGCCCCGGTGCGGGTGCTCAACATCGGCGGAGGCTTCGGCATCCCCTATTTCCCGGGGGAAGCAGCGCTGGATCTGGCGCCGATCGGGGACAACCTGCGTGCTCTCCAGGCCCGCGCCGCCGAGCTGCTGCCGGCGGCGACCCTGGTGCTGGAGCTGGGGCGCTACATCGTGGGGGAGGCCGGCATCTACGTCTGCCGGGTGGTGGACCGCAAGGTCTCCCGCGGGCAGGTGTACCTGGTGACCGACGGTGGTCTGCACCACCACCTGGCTGCCTCGGGCAATTTCGGCCAGGTGATCCGCAAGAATTACCCGGTGGCCATCGGCAACCGCATGGGCGACGCGGCAACGGAAACCCCCTGCGTGGTGGGGCCCCTGTGCACGCCGCTGGATCTGCTGGCCGATCGCCTGCCCCTGCCGGCGGCCGTGCCCGGGGATCTGGTGGTCATCTTCCAGTCCGGCGCCTACGGCCCCAGCGCCAGCCCGCAGGGTTTTCTCAGCCATCCCGGCGTGGTGGAAGTGCTGGTTTGACAGTTTTTTGCACTCGTCCGGAATGCCCGGCTGGCGGGGTTTGGCCGGGATTACCCGCCCGTGCGGGCACTTATTGCCCCATTCGCCGCCATGGGAAGGTGGTGTGATCGAACCGAGCGCGATCACCGTCAGCGGTCGGCGCGAGGTAGGCGAAGCCCCCGCCGCCGCCCGCGGCCTGGCCGCCTTTTCTGCACTGAGTCTTTGAGGAAAGCCCATGCTGGTCTGCCGGTTCGAGCCCGCCCTGCACCCCCGTCTGCCCCACGCCCTGCCCCAGGATCGCCGTCTGGCGCTGCCCGGGCTGACCCTGGAGTGGGATGCGCGGGTTCAGGTGGCGGCCCTCGGGCAGCAACTCGCCTTCGTCCTGGGGAGCCCCCGCTTCCGTGATCCGGCCCGGCGGGCCACGGCGCAGCAGCACGGCCCGGCGGTGGCCTGGCTGGAACTGTGCAAGGCCCAGGGCGAGGCGGCGGTGTCCGGTCTGGCCGGCGATTTCGCTGTGGCCCTGCTGGATCTGGAACAGGGGCGGGCGATGCTGGCCGTGGATCGCTTTGCCGTGCACAGCCTGGCGTACCGGGCCGAGGGCGGCGTGCTCGCCTTCTCCGACCGGGCGGACCGGGTGCCCGGCGCCGATGTGGCGGAACTGGACCCCCAGGCCTTGCTCGATTACCTGTATTTCCACGTGGTGCCGGCCCCGGCCACGGTGTTCGCGGGCATCCGCCGCCTGGACGGCGCCCGGCGCCTGCGCTGGGCGCCGGACGCGGTGGAAGTGGACCAGCACTGGCGCCCGGTGTTCGCCCCCGAGGCCGGGCGGTCCTTCAACGATTGGCGGGACGAATTCCTGCCCCTGCTGCGGGGCGCGGTTTCCCGCGCCGGGGAACAGGGCGGGAGCCTCGGGTGCTTTCTCAGCGGCGGCACCGACAGTTCCACCGTGGCGGGGATGCTTGCCCAGGTGCGGGCCAGTTCGCCCCACACCTACTCCATCGGATTCGACGCCGCCGGTTACGACGAAATGGCGTATGCCCGGCTGGCGGCCAGACATTTTTCCACCCAGCAGCACGAGTACTACGTGACACCGGAAGATCTGGTGGCGGGCATTCCCACCGTGGCAGCCCACTACGACCAGCCCTTCGGCAATTCCTCGGTGCTGCCCGCCTACTACTGCGCCCGCCTGGCCCGGGCGGGCGGGGTGGAGACCCTGCTGGCGGGCGATGGCGGCGACGAGCTGTTCGGCGGCAACGCCCGCTACGCCAAGCAGAAGGTGTTCGAGGCCTACCGCCTGCTGCCCGGTGCCCTGCGTAGCCATGTGCTGGAACCGGCGCTGTCCGCATCGCTGGCGGGGCAGTTGCCGTTGCTCAATAAGGCCAAGAGCTATGTGGAGCAGGCCCTGGTGCCCCTGCCGGCGCGCATGGAGCAGTACAACCTGCTCATCCGGCTGGGCCCGGCCGCGGTGCTCAGTTCCGGCCTGCTTGCCCGAGCCGGGCTGGAGGCGGTCGCCCGCCAGCAGCAGGCGGTCTTCGACCAGGCCCAGGGGGCCATGGTCAACCGCATGCTCGCCTATGACTGGAAATACACCCTTAGCGACAACGACCTGCCCAAGGTGAGCGGTGCCACCGCGCTGGCCGGGGTGGGGGTGCGCTTTCCGCTGCTGGATGACGATCTGGTGGATTTCTCCTTGCGCCTGCCGGCGGCCTACAAGGTCAAGGGTTTGCGCCTGCGCTGGTTCTTCAAGGAAGCGCTGCGCGGCTTTCTGCCGGAGGAAATCATCAGCAAGAAGAAGCACGGATTCGGCCTGCCGTTCGGCGTCTGGCTGGCCCAGCACCCGGGGCTTCAGGCTCTGGCGCGGGAGAGCCTCGCGGGTCTGGCGTCCCGGGGGCTGATCAACGCCGCTTTCCTCCACGACCTGCTGGAGACGCATCTGCCACGCCACCCTGGCTACTACGGCGAAATGGTGTGGGTGCTGCTCATGCTGGAGCAGTGGCTGCGCGCCCATCGTCCGGGCTACCAACTCCCCCGCTGAGCGGCTGGCTGCGCGCTCGCGGCCGGGGGGCTGATCCGTTCCTTTACGCCGCCATCTGGCGGAACTGGGCGCGGGGGCTGTGCCCCATCTCGCGGCGGAACATGTAGGTAAAGGCCGAGGTGGAGGCGTAGCCCAGTTCCAGAGCGGTTTCAGTCACGCTCAGACCGTTTTCCAGCATTTCCACCGCTTTCAGCAGGCGCAGCCGGCGTCGCCATTCGCGCAGCCCCATGCCCAGTTCCCGCTCGAAGCGGCGGGCGAGGGTGCGGGCGGAACTCCCCAACTGCGTGGCCCATTCTTCCGGGCCGCGGGGGTCGTTGGGGGCGGCGTGCAGGGTTTCGCAGATCTGCTGCAGCATGCGGTCCCGTGGCCAGGGCAGGCAGAAGCGGCGTACCGGCATGCGTTGCAACTGGGCGAGGATGAGCCCGTGCACCAGCCCCGTGTAGGCGTCGTCCTCCTGGCGGGCTTCCATATCCGCCGCTTCGACGATGAGGGCCCGCAGGAAGGGCGACACGTCCAGCACCGTGCATGTGGCGGGCATGGTCTGGCCCGCCTGCTGGCTGACGTAGAGGCTGCGGAACTCCGCCCCGAAATGGGAGCCCGCCCGGTGGGCCATGCCGGTGGGAATCCACACCGCCTGCTCCGGGGGGACCACGAACCAGCGGTTGGCGGCGGCCACCACGAGCACGCCGCTGATGGCGTACACGAGCTGGTGCCAGGCGTGGGTGTGTTCGGGAAAGCCGTGGGCCGGCGGCAGCGATTCGGCGCGCACTACCACCGCCCGGGGCAGGGTGGCCAGCTCCGGAACGGCGACGCTTTGCCAGGTGTTGAGAGATCCGCTCAAGGGCACACCCTCCTTTCGCGCCGTGGCCGGCGGCGACCGGCACCGAGCCGGGGTTGGCAGATTTTCGATGTTTGTTGTCAGTGTGTCGAAAGCGCCGGGGGCGGTCAATTGCTACATTGGACGCCTGTTCATTGCCGCCGGAGTGTGCCCGTGGCCCCGAATCCCCTACGCTGGCAGGTGCTCCTGGCGGGCGTGTGCAGCCTCATCCTCACCGTCGGGCTGGCGCGCTTTGCCTACACGCCGCTGCTGCCCATCATGCGCAGCCAGACCTGGCTCACCGAGGTGGCGGGCGGCTGGCTGGCCACCGTCAATTACGCCGGCTACATGAGCGGAGCCCTGCTGGCCGCTTCCATCGGCAGCCTGCCGCTGAAGTTCCGCCTCTACCGGATGGGGCTGGTGCTGGCGGTGGCGAGCCTGGCGCTGATGGGGCTGACCGACAACCTGTGGCTGTGGGTGGCGCTGCGTTACCTGGCGGGGCTGGCCAGCGCTGCCGGCTTGCTGATCGGTTCCGGGCTGGTGCTGAACTGGATGATCCGCCAGGGGCATCGGCCGGAACTGGGCCTGCACTTTGGCGGCCTGGGCCTGGGCATTGTGGTGTCGGGCGTGGCGGTGGCGCTGATGGCGCCCTGGCTGGACTGGTCCGGCCAGTGGCTGGGGCTCGGGGTCTTCGCCCTGGCCTTTCTGCTGCCGGCCTGGGCCTGGTTGCCGGCGCCGGCCAGCGGC
>DAITAZ010000042.1:0-8573 GCA_036824045.1 Rhodocyclaceae bacterium | reverse complement strand
CGCCCTGGCCTTTCTGCTGCCGGCCTGGGCCTGGTTGCCGGCGCCGGCCAGCGGCGCTGGATGCTGCTCCTGATTGCCGCCTACTTCTGCGCGGGCTGGGGCTTCGTGATCAGCGCCACGTTCACCGTATCCATCGTCGAGCGGGTGCCGGCCCTGGCCGGCTACGGCAGCCTCGTGTGGGTGCTGGTGGGGGTGGCGGCCACCCCCGCCTGCTTTGTGTGGGAGCGGGTGTCCCGGGTGACGGGAGACGTGCCGGCGCTGCTGCTCGCCTTTGCCGTGCAGATCGCCTCCATCCTGCTGCCGGCCTTGTCCGACCGGGCAGACCTGGCGGTGCTGAGCGCGTGGATCTACGGGGGCAGCTTCATCGGCATCGTCAGCCTGACGCTGACCCTGATCGGCCGCTGCTACCCGGCCAATCCTTCCAAGGCCATGGCCCGCCTCACCCTCAGCTACGGGGTGGCGCAGATCGTGGCGCCCGCGCTCACCGGCTACATGGTGGAGGCCAGCGGCAGCTATCGCAGCGCGCTCCTGCTGGCGGCCCTGGTGATGGGGTTGGGCATGGGCTGCCTGTGGGCCATGCGCCGGCCGGGCGGTGGCACGCCTGTAACAGTCTGAGCGGGTGGGGGGCGGCTGGCCGGCCCCGCCCCCGGGCGCCAACCGCCTGAGCACAAAGGCGAAACCCGCCCCGGACCCGCGCCCGAAGCGGCGCCCGGGCGTTTACATCCCCTTACAAAGGGTTGGCACAGACAAACGCTTTGCAATGGTTTGCGCAGGCCGGCTCCGTACCATGGCTCCCGGTTCGACAGCAGCCCCGTCCCGGCAAACAGCTTGCCGGGGGCAGGCGGGGCAGGGCGCTGCGGGCAATTTCCAACCTGACAAAAAGGGAACAGCCATGAACAAGAAAATCCAGATCACCTTTGCCGCCAGCCTGCTGGCGATGGCCGGTGCCGCCGTGGCAGCCGATGCGGGCAGCGGTTTCTACGGCGGCCTGAGCGTGGGCCAGTCCACCTATCGGGCCGACAAGGGGGGCATCGACAACAGCCTTTCCGCCGGGGCCGGCATCACCGACCTTTCCAGCACCCTGGACAACAAGGACACGGGTTACAAGCTGCGCCTGGGCTATAGCTTCAACCCCTATCTGGCGGTGGAAGGCGGCTACATGAACTTCGGCAAGATGAAGTACAGCGGCGCGTTCACCAGTCCGGCGGCGGGCGACGCAGGCGGCACCATCAAAGCCCAGGGCATCAATGTGGACGTGGTGGGCAAGCTGCCCCTGACCAGCGAGCTTTCCGCCTTCGGCAAGGCAGGCGTGCTGTTCTCCAAGGTCAGCAGCGACGCCTCCGCCAACGTGGCCGGGCTCACCGTCAGCGATTCGGCCACCTCCCGCAAGGCCGTGCCGGGCCTGGGGCTGGGCCTGGAGTACGCCCTGGCGCGCAATGTGTCGCTGCGCGGCGAGTGGGAGCGCTACTACAAGCTGGGCAACGACAGCACCGGCAAGGGCGACGTGGATCTGCTTTCCGCCGGCCTGAACGTCAAGTTCTGATCCTCCTCCCCGGGAGCCGCGAGGCTCCCGCGGGCGGCGGCGCCCCTCCCTCGCCGTCGCCTCCCGGGGCCGCTGCCTTTGCGGGCAGCGGCCCCGTCTTGTTTGTGTGCCGCGCCCGGCGTGGCGCTCCATGCAGAAAGCCGTTCCCGTGCCGATAAAGCTGTAGGCCCTGCCGGCCGTTGCCCGGGGCAGACCTCCGCAACCCCAGACGGGACCACGCCCCATCATGAGCGAGATCTTCACTCCCCGGCTTTCCGCCCGCCCCCTTGCCCTCAAACTGGCGGCCCTGTTCGGGCTGTTGGGCACCCTGTGGATACTGGCCAGCGACCGGGTGGTCAGCCTGATTGCCCCGGACGCGGAAGGCATCACCCATTTCCAGACGATCAAGGGCATCTTCTATGTCAGCACCACCACCTGGCTGGTGTATGGGCTGATCCGCCTGGCCCAGGGCCACTATGCCGGCCATCTGGCGGGCTCGGAGCGGCTGCGTCGGGTGCAGGCGGTGCAGGCGGGGGTGGCCCAGGCGATCGTCCGTACCCGGGACGTGCCCGCCATGCTGGCCCAGGCGTGCGCCGCCATCGCCGGCGAAGGCGGCTACGCCCAGGTCTGGGTGGCCCGGGTGGGCGCGGACGGAACGGGGCTCGAAGCGACCGCCGCCCCCGGGGACGAGGCCCTGCTGGTGGCCATCACCGTGGCGGCCCAGGCTCGTGGCCAGTCAGGGCGCTGCGTTCCGCTGGCCGAACTGGTGGTCAGCGGCGCCGAGCCTGCGCCCCCCTGGCTGGCCGCCGCCCGGGCACGGGGCTACGCGTTCGGGCTGGTCCTGCCCATTACGCCTTTTGGCGAGCCGGAGGCGGTGCTGGGTGTGTTGGGTCCGCAAGCGGAGGGATTTGACGAGGCCGGGCTGCAATTGCTTGGCGGGGCCGCGCGGGATCTGGGTTTCGCCCTGGCCTACGCCGCCCAGGAGCGGGAGCGCAATCTGGCGCTGGCGGCCCTGCGCGAGCGGGTCCATCTGCAGGACTATCTGGAGAAGGTCGCCTGCTCCATGCCCGGCGTGCTCTATTCCTTCCGACTTTCCCCCGAGGGGCGCACCTCCATACCTTTCGCCACCAGCAATCTCTTCGACCTGCACGGCGTGCTGCCGGAGGAGGTCTGCCACGACCTGGGGCCGGCGGAGGCACGGGTGTTCCCCGAGGATCTGCCCCGGGTGATCGCCTGTACCGAGCATTCGGCGCGCACGCTGACCCCCTGGCATTGCGAGTTCCGCATCCGCCACCCGGAGCGGGGCGAAGTCTGGGTGGAGGGGCGTTCCCGCCCGGAGCGGCAGGCGGATGGCGGAGTGCTGTGGCACGGTTTCCTGTGCGATGTCACCGAGCGCAAGCGGGCCGAAGCCCGCGCCCGGGAGAGCGAAGCGCGCTGGCAGTTCGCCCTGGAGGGCGCGGGCCAGGGGGTGTGGGACTGGGACGTGCCGGCGGGCAAGGTGTTCTTCTCCCGGCGCTGGAAGGAGATGCTCGGGTTCGACGAGGCGGAGGTGGGCGATGGTCTGGAGGAATGGTCCAGCCGCGTTCATCCGGACGACCTGCCCGCGATGCTGGCCGATGTGCAGCGCCACCTGCGGGGTGAGTGCGAGGGCTACCAGAGCGAGCACCGGGTGCGGCGCAAGGACGGCAGCTACTGCTGGGTGCTGGACCGGGGCCGCGTGATCGAATGGTGCGGGGACGGACGGCCCCGGCGGATGATCGGCACCCACACCGACATCACTGCCCTGCGCGAGGCCCGCGCGGCGCTGGAGGCCCAGCAGCGCGTGCTCGAATGTACGGTGGCCGAGCGCACGGCCGCCCTGCGCCAGCAGACCCGCTACCTGCGGGCGCTGATCGACAACTTCCCGTTCCAGGTCTGGCTCAAGGACACGGCGGGGCGCCATCTGGCCGCCAACCTCGCCTACGCCCGCACCTGCGGCCGCAGCGTGGCCGAGGTGGAGGGGCGGCAGGATGCGGAACTGTGGCCGGCGGAAGTGGCGGCGCAGATCGCCGCCGCCGATGGCGCGGTGATGGATAGCCGCAGCCAGCGTGTGCGGGAGGATCTGGTGGCCCAGGGCGAGCGGCCCGGCTGGGTGGAAACCTACGTGGCGCCGGTGGCCGACGACGACGGCACTCTCCTGGGCACGGTGGGCTACGCCCGGGACATCAGCGCCCGCAAGGCGGCGGAGGCCGCCCGGGAAGGGGCCCTGTGCGAGGCGGAGCGCCTCGCCCGGGTGCGCAGCGCTTTCCTGGCCAACATGAGCCACGAGATCCGCACGCCGCTCAACGCGGTGCTGGGCCTGGCCCAGGCGGGCATGCGCGACAGCGCCGAGGTGCCGGCCCGGCGCAGCTTTGGCCGCATTCTCGATGCGGGCCAGCACCTGCTGGGCGTGATCGACGATGTGCTGGATTTCTCCAAGATCGAGGCCGGCAAACTGGAACTGGAGTCCGAGCTGTTCCCCCTTGCCCAGGCCGTGGACCGGGCGGTGGACATGGTGGCTGCCCGGGCTTACGCCAAGGGCCTGGCGTTCCGGGTGACCGAGGCGCCGGGTCTGCCGGCCCGGTTGCGGGGCGACCTGCTGCGCCTGTCCCAGGTGCTGGTGAATCTGCTTTCCAACGCGGTCAAGTTCACCCGCGCCGGCGGCCGGGTGGAACTGAGTGTTGCGCTGGCGGGCGGGCGTCTTGAACTGCGGGTGCAGGATACGGGCATCGGCATGAGCGCCGAGCAGCAGTCCCGGCTGTTCCGGCCCTTCGAGCAAGCGGACGGTTCCACCACCCGGCGCTACGGTGGCACCGGGCTGGGCTTGTCCATCACCCGGCATCTGGTGGAGGCCATGGGGGGCGAGATCCGCGCACGCAGCCAGGCTGGCGAGGGCACGACCTTCACCGTGCACCTGCCGGTGGCGGATGCGGAGCCACCCTGCCCGGCGCCGCGCCCTGCCCGGGTTGCGGTGGTCAATCTCCCCGCGATGGAGGCGGCCGAACTGGAGGCCGCCTGCCAGGACTGGGGGGCGGTCTGCGAAGTCAGGCAAGCGGGTGCTGCCTGGCCCCAGGAGGCGGATCTGGTGGTACTGGCCGCCGATGCCGGCATGAGCCTGCCTCGGGGCCCCGGTGCCGCCGGGCAGCGGATCGTGCGGGTGGCGACCCCGGGGGCGGACAATGCCGCGCCCTCCGGGCTGGCCGGGGTGGAGACCGTGGATCGTCCCCTGCGGCCGCGCCAGTTGCTGGCGCCCACGGTGGCGGGGCCGGCGGTTGCGGGCCACGGGGCGCGGCTGGCGGGGGTACGTGTCCTGGCGGCGGAAGACAACGAGGTCAATCGCCTGGTGCTGGAGGAACTGCTGGCCGGCGAGGGGGCGGAGCTCACCTGCGTGGCGGATGGCTGTCTGGCGCGGGCCCGGGTGGCCGAGCAGGGCGGGCAAGGGTGGGATGTTCTGGTGACTGACATCCAGATGCCGGAAATGGATGGCTATGAACTGGCCCGCCGGGTCCGTGGCCTGGCCCCGGCCCTGCCGATCATTGGCCTGACCGCCCACGCCATGCGTGAGGAGCGTGCCCGGTGTTTGGCGGCCGGCATGGTGGAGCATGTGGTGAAGCCGGTCGTGCTGGATTCCCTGGTGGCGGCCATTCGCCGCCACCTGCCCGGCGCTGGGGCGCCTGCGCCGGCGCCGGCGGTTGCGCGGGTGGCCGTGGCCGAAGGGGGCAACCGGGTGGACTGGGTGGCGCTGGCCGCGCGGTTCAAGGGCAGGCAGGCGGTGGTGAGCCGCCTGGCGGGCACCGCCCATCGGTCGCTGCAACCGGCGCCGGAGCAGTTGCGGGCCGCCGCCCGGGCCGGCGATGTCGAAGCCCTGGCGAGCCTCGCCCACAGCCTGCGGGGAAGCTGCGGCAACCTGCTGTTGCAGGATCTGTATGCCCTGGCCAGCCGGACCGAGGCGGCCGCGCGGACGGGCGAGGTGGAGGCTTTTACATGCGCGCTCGAACTGGCTGATGGTGTGGCGGAGGTGTTGCCCGAGTTGGCGGCCCGAGCCGCTCAGGCCGGCACCGCGATCATCGTCTGAGGGGGACGGCCGCCGTGCCGGGCGGTGTCCGCGCCGGCATTCGGGGGTGGGGTAGGGGCGCAAGCAGCTTGCAGGCCAGAAAGGGCCTCGTGGCGGATTGGTCTAGGTGTTTCCCCGGGCAAGTGCGGTCAGCGGGCGAACCAATGCGCCGTCACCGCATCCGAATTTCCGCGTAGGCCGTACTGAGAGGTGTGAAGGCACCGGGGTGGGAGGGGGCGGGAGCCCTCCAGGCGGGTGTTGCCCGTTCAGTCCCCCAGTCCGGTGACCGGCCCGCGCGGTCAGCCCACAAGCGCTGACCGTACCCAACAGATGACAAAAGGAGTCCCACCATGAAACGCACCCTGCTCATCACCGCTGCGCTATGCGTTCTGCCCACCGCTGCAGCCCTTGCCGCGCCTTCCGGCGCTTGCGCCGTGTCCGAGCCGCTGGCCGTGGCCGATGATCCGGCCAACTGTTTCAAGGGAAACTGGCGCGGGGAAACGATGCCGGCCTACCGCGGTGCCGAGGGGCCCGTGCGGAGCGAAATGCCGATGTCGATCGGCGCGCTGGACCGCTGCTCGATCAGCATGGTCCTGGCCACGGCGGATGACGTAGGCAGTTGCCTGAAGACCGGCGGCACGCTCCGCTAAAGCCCGCGCCCGGCCTTGGGCCGGGCAGTCAGGTTTCCATTTGAACGGTTGATCGGTGTCTGCTCCGGTCCCCCGGTACGGCCCTCAGCGGGGGACGCTCCCGGCTGATGAGGCGACCTGGGCGGCCGGAGCGCCCAGCCCCAGCGTGGCCGTGAGTTCATCGACAAAGCGCTGATGGGGGGGCGGGCAGTTGCGATGCCAGTTGGCCAGGTACTGCTCGAAGCTGTTGTATCCGTCCGCCGGGTCCCGATTCAGATAGGCAAGCGCTCCCCAGCCTCCGGGGTGGCGCAGGAATACCGGCAACAGCGCCTGGGCGATCACGTCATTCAGATCCCGGTGATAGGGATACCGCCGCAGGTGTTCCAGTCTGCCCGCGAGCCAGCGGGTGGCTGCAAGTTCTTCGGACTCCCGACGATGGGGCTCGGCCTGCAACTGATCGGAAAAGCGGCGCAGTGCAACGGCCCGCCTGTTCCAGTCGCCACCCGCCGAGGGGGCTTCCCACAGTTGTGCGACGGCGCCCAAGGCATAGAGGGACGCCGCCTCGCAGAGTGCTTCTTCGAACCATTGATTGGTCTTGTGGGTGCCATTTTCGGGGGCGGCGGTGGCGCCGTAGTTGGACATGACGTGGCACAGTTCGTGGGCGAACTCGTACACGAAAAGCCCCCATTGCCCTTCCCGCGCGTGCAGCATGACCCGGTATTCCCCCTTGGGGCCGCGCTCGTACAGGACGACCGGGTTGCGCGGGTTGTGGGCCACCAGCAGGCGCGCCTCGAGGGGGCGGGCTGTCGCCGCCAGCAACTGCGCGGCTACGTCGTGCAAGGCTGATTCGATGTCGGCGGTACTGTCGGCCGTCCAGGCACCGGGCTCGATGAGGATGCTCAGGCCGGGGGGCCGCTGGCGAGGCTTGTCGCCGGGCGCTTGAGCGCGGGCCAGCGCACACACGGTCAGCGTTCCCAGCATCAACAGCAGGACTCGTAGCGTTGCGAACCGGATTGCCTTCTTCACCCTGACTCCTCCGTTCAATCGGTTGCGGCACGATGGCTTGGCCCGCGCGCCGCCCATACGACACGCCCCTTTGCCGTCCGTGTGGCGGACGCAGTATAAGCGTCCGCCGTACCCGCCGCAAGGCGTTCGTTTGTGTATAACAGACTGAATTACAAGGGTATTCGTTGCCATTTGGGAGGGCTTGCCGGCCAGCCGCGGCTGGATCGGGGCGATGCCTGCCGGCCGCGCGGGCACGGTGTTTCCGGGGCGTGCCGGGTCGGTCCCCGGCGCTCATGGGTGGGGCGCGACGGGGACCGTCGAAGAACCGGATGGCCCCGGGTTTGGCAATTGCCGGGGGCTGGGCGACGGTGGCACTATGGCTGCAACCCCGCCGACCGTCTTGACGGTGCTGGCTTGTGATTCATCGTTCCGGAGGACCTTTCATGCGTGTAGACCTTGCCCGGGCGCAGCGAGGCATCCTTGACCCGGTGGCGGCCCATGGCCGTTCGCTGGCCTATCATTTGTCCGCCCAGGGCGATCCGCGGGCGTTGTTGGCCCGGTTGCGAGCCCAATTCGATCCGGATTGGGGGGTGCTCGGGCTGGGCCTGCCCCTGGTGGCGGCGGTCGGGGCCACGGTGCCGGGGCTGAGGGTGTTCCCCGCCCTGGCGGGGCCGGGGGTGGCGGTGCCGGCCACCCAGGCCGCGCTGTGGGTGCATGTGCGCGGCGCGGATGCCAGCGCGGTGTTCGACCGGCAGCAGCAGGTGTCAGCCCTGCTCGGGGCGGACGTGACGCCCGCGGATGGGGTGGATACCTTCTGCTATGCCGGGGGCCGCGATCTCACGGGCTATGAGGACGGGACCGAAAACCCCCGGGATGAGGATGCCGTGGCGGTGGCGCTGGTGGCCGAAGGCGCCGGGCTCGCCGGCAGCAGTTTCGTGGCGGTGCAGCGCTGGGTGCATGATCTGGCCTGCTTCCACCGCCACGGGCGGGAGGCGTGCGACCGGATGATCGGACGGGAGCGGGAGAGCAACGAGGAACTGGACGATGCCCCGCCCTCGGCCCACGTCAAGCGGAGCGCCCAGGAGAGCTTTGATCCGGAAGCCTTCATGGTGCGCCGCTCCATGCCCTGGTCCACCCCTCGGGGGCAGGGGCTGGAGTTCATCGCCTATGGCCACAGCCTGGATGCCTTCGAGCAGGTGTTGCGGCGCATGACGGGGCTGGAGGACGGCATCGTGGATGCGCTGTTCCGCTTCTCCCGTCCGGTGACGGGCGGCTACTACTGGTGCCCGCCCCTGGCGGAGGGGCGGCTGGATCTGGCCGCCCTGGGCTGAACGCCTATTTTGCG
>DAITAZ010000041.1:4053-32011 GCA_036824045.1 Rhodocyclaceae bacterium | reverse complement strand
CAGGCCAGGGCAGCGCGCGAACAACTGCAACAGCGTTGTGGGAAAGAGGGAGCTTTGGCTTCTGTTCATTGAGCCCGGGGAGCACGGAGTTGATGCCTAGACGCGCCTGGTTGGCCTATGAGGTACTGGATGATGCACGCTTCGTTTGCGGTTTCGCCTACGAGGAAGGCGGCACGGTGACGGTCAAGCTGCCGGATGGCCGGCGGGCTTCGGCGCCACTGCCGCCGGAACATGGGGCTCCTGCTTCGGTGGTGATTGCGCGGCAGTTGTTGCGGGAACTGGGTCCTGGCGATGCTCTGCAACGGCCGAAAAAACGTCGTCCCGGGCGGCACCGGAAGACGGTGAAGAAGGGCCCGCCCCAGTGAGCGGCGCCCGTGCCTGGGAACGGCCGGTGGCGGTCGCTGGCAGCGACCGCGCTACGTATGCCCGGTTCCGGCTGCGGTAGGGGAACGCCCATGGCTGAGGCGATTCGCTATGGGGCCGAGATCTCGGGCCTGGTCTACGGGTATGTGTTCTCCGGCGAAGGCCGGAGTCGTGCCGTCGATACCGAGGCCGCGCTTGCCTGGCTGTCTTCCGCCGATGCGAATGGCCCCGGATTCATCTGGCTGCACTTCAACGGTTCCCACAGCGGCACCCTGAGCTGGTTGCAGCGGCACTTGGCGCTTTCCGACGAGATGGTCGAGACCCTGCGGGAGGGGCCACGCTCGACGCGGATCGAGCACTCGGGAAACAGCCTGATTGCGGTGGTGAACGACGCGGTGTACGACCTGTTGCGGGATTCCCCGGTCCAGATCGCCACCCTGTGGATCAACATCCAGCCCGGTTTGCTGCTCAGTGTCCGCTCGCAGCCCTTGCGTTCGGTGGAGCGCCTGCGCACAGCGGTGAAGGCGGGCGAGGTGTTCCACAGCCCTCTGGCGCTGGTGATCCACCTGCTGCGGGATCAGGCGGACGTGCTGGTGCAGATCATGCGCAACGCCACGGACAAGGCGGACCGGGTGGAGGATGCCTTTCTCGCCGACCGCTTACCGCCCCGGGCGAGCCTGGGCACCATCCGCCGGGATCTGGTCCGCCTGCAACGTCTGCTGGCGCCCGAGCCTGCCGCCCTGTTCCGGCTCATTGCACGCCCGCCGGCCTGGATCAGTGCCGGGGATGTGCAGGAGCTGGCCCAATCCACGGAGGAGTTTTCCCTGGTGCTGCGGGACATGGCCGGACTGCAGGAGCGGATCAAGCTCCTGCAGGAGGAAATCGTCGCCCGCATAGGCGAGCGCACCAACCGCAGCGTGTTCGTGCTCACCGCCGTCACGGTCCTGGCGTTGCCCATCAATCTGACTTCCGGCCTGTTCGGGATGAACGTCGGGGGGGTGCCCTTCAGCCAGAATCCCGAAGGCTTCTGGATCGTGGTGGCCCTCGTCGCGTTGGTGACGGCCATTGCGGGCTGGCGGGCTTTCCACCGGGATCAGGACTGACGCCCTGGCCCAAGGGGTCCGTAGGACCGCGCCTGACGTGGCCCGCTACGCGAAGTATTCGGGCACGAACATTTCCGCGGGGACCGGGTTACGCGTGTAGTCGGGGTGACGCTGCCGGGCGGGCAGTGTCACCGGTGGGTGTTCGATTTCGCAGTACGGCACCTGACCGAGGAGATGGTGGATGCAGTTCAGTCGGGCAGCCTTCTTGTCGGTGGCCTGCACGATCCACCAGGGTGCCTCCGGGATGTGGGTTCGCTCGAGCATGGTCTCCTTTGCCTCGGTGTACTTCTCCCAGCGGATCCGTGACTCCAGGTCCATGGGGGAAAGCTTCCATTGCTTCAGCGGATCGTGGATGCGGCTGAGAAATCGAAGATGTTGTTCTTCATCCGTGATCGAGAACCAATATTTGAGCAACTGGATGCCTGAGCGCACGAGCATGCGCTCAAACTCCGGGACTGAACGGAAGAATTCCTCGTACTCGTTGTCGGTGCAGAACCCCATGACTTTTTCGACCCCGGCGCGGTTGTACCAACTGCGGTCGAAGAGCACGATCTCACCCGCCGCAGGCAGGTGCGCCACATACCGCTGGAAATACCACTGGGTGCGTTCCCGGTCGTTCGGGGCGGGCAGGGCCACCGTGCGCACCACCCGCGGATTCAGCCGCTGCGTGATGCGCTTGATCACGCCTCCTTTGCCCGCCGCATCGCGTCCCTCGAAGAGGATGACGACCCGGTGCTGGGTGGTGGCCACCCAGTCCTGTAATTTGACGAGCTCGCCCTGGAGCCGGAGCAGTTCGCGGAAATACCGCTGGCGGCGCTGCCGGTCCTCCCGATCCTGGGCATAGCCCTGCGCGGCCTCGATCTCCGCGTAGCGGCGGTCATCCAACTCCAGCTCCAGTTCCTCGTCGAAACTGTCCAGGACTTCCTGCTCCACGCGGCGGTGCAGGTCGGCGAACTTCGAGTCTTCCAAGGCGAACTCCCCGTCTGGTTTCCAACCCCCCAGCGTGCCCCGTTCAGGTTAAGGGCGTATTACCAACGGAGGGCATCAAGGGGGGCTGGCAGGGTGCGCGGGCGGTGGCGCGGCAATGTCTTCGACCCGGGGCTGCAACAAGAGTGTCACAAATCGCTGGTAGCGCTTTGCTAGACTTCTCTCGCCTTCGTGAAGTGCGCAATAAGGGGAGAAGTTCCATGTTGTTCTTCGATCTGTTTCGCAATGAACCGCGCCTGGTCAACATTTCGGCCGGTGACACCCTCTTCCGTGAGGGAGACCCGGGGGAGACGATGTACGTGCTGCTCTCTGGATCGGCCGATATCCTCGTGGGCGAGCGCGTGGTGGAGACCGTTGAAGCGGGTGGAGTCGTGGGGGAGCTCGGCGTCGTGGAAACCGGGCCTCGATCCGGCACGGTCCGCGCGCGGATGCCCTGCACCTTTGTCGAGATCGACCAGGCACGGTTCCGTTTCCTGGTGGAGGAGACGCCCTATTTCGCGGTGGAGGTCATGAAGGTGATGGCCGGCCGGCTCCGGTGTTGCGACGCGCATGTCCATTCCCTGACGGTCCGGTAAGGTCTGTCCGGCCCCTCTTTGGCCACGCATGCAGGGGAAGGGCCGGAATGCGGCGTGCCTATACCGCCGTGAATCCACCGTCGATCACCAGGTGGGCGCCGGTCATGAAGCTGGACTCGTCGGAGGCCAGAAAGAGGATGCCGTTGGCGATGTCGATGGGCTGGCCGATCCGGCCGATCGGGTGCAGCCCCGTGAATGCCTGGATGGCTTGTTCCTCGGGGGCGCCGGTTGCGAGCATCGCCATCTCCTTGCCGGCCTTGGTGTCCACCAGGCCGGGGTGAATCGAGTTGACCCTGATCCTGTAGCCCTTCTGCCCGGCATAGACCGCGGATGACTTGGATAGCATGAGAATGCCAGCCTTGGCCGCACAGTAGGCGGCGAGATTCGGCGCGCCCGAGAATGCAGCGACGGAGCTGACGTTCACGATGCTGCCTCCGCCGGTCTCCTTCATCCACTGGATGGCTTTCTGGGTGCCAAGGAAGGTTGCATCCAGGTTGATGGCCATCACGCGGCGCCATTCCTCGAAGGTGACCGTCTCGATGTCGTTGTACGTGCCGCCGCCGGCGTTGTTGACCAGCACGTCGAGCTTGCCGGATTCGGCCCTGAGGGTTTCGAAAACTGCGCCCCAGGCCTCGGGGCTGCTGACATCGTGGTGCAGGTAACGGGCCTTGCCGCCGGAGCCCGTGATTTCAGCGACGGTCTGGTTGCCGCCCGCATCGTCGATATCCGTCAGCCAGACGGAGGCACCTTCGGCGGCGAGCAATCTGGCCGCTTCACGGCCCAGGCCGTTGGCGGCGCCAGTCACAAGAATGGTCTTGCCGGCAACACGGTTCATTTGTCTTCTCCTTTGATGGGTGTGCGTGATGGGCTGGCGCCCCGCGCCCGTCGCCGATGTCACGGCGGGGGCTTTGTTGCGGAGTATATAGAACGATCGTTCTGTACTCAATCATGGGTGCGAAATCCGTTCAAGGGTAGTTCTACTGCTGTAAAAACAGCAATATATGGATTGATCCGAGCCGTATCTCGAATATTTCTCAACCATGTGTTGACAAGCGGCGTTTCGCAAATAGAATTGTATAGAACGTTCGTTCTAGTGGCTGAGACGGTTGGCTGCTGGTCCGGAGTGGTGGGCGGGCGAAAGCCCTTCATTACTAAGCGAAGGTGGATGCATGGAGCTCGTGAAAGACGTCGTGACTGAACTGGACAAAGAAAAGCCCGGTCGCCGGGAGGAGCTGCTACAGGCGGCTTTGGATCTCTTTTCCGAGAACGGCTTTGCCGGCACTTCGATCAGGGATATCGCCAAGACCTTGGGCGTCAGCGTGTCGGTGATCTACCACTACTTCCAGAACAAGGAAGGTTTGTGGTCCGAGATCCTGGAGTGTTCGATCAAGGCACTGCCGGGCAAGCTGGAGTCGGTCCTGGCCGGTGGCGGACATGCGCTGGAGCGCTTCCGCCGGTTACTGCGGGCGCACCTGAACGCTTCGACCGCCTACATGAAGGAAACGAAGATGTTCCTGATCGACTACGACCGTCTGTCCGTGGAGGGCGACCGGACGAGCAGGGATATCCAGAAGCGGATCCTGAAGATCTACGTCGGCATCCTTGACGAGCTGAAGCAGGAGGGCTGGGTGAAGGCAGGCAATACAACCATCCTGGCCTTCAACGTGCTGGGGGTCATCAACTGGCATCTGCGCTGGTATCGCCCAGACGGTCCCCTGACGGCCGATCAACTATATGACGAGATTATTACCTTCATCCTCTACGGAGCAGTCGGCGCGCCCCCGGGGAGAGGCTGAGAAGAATCCCTGAGCGGGCGCCCATCGCCAATTACAAGGACAACGGAGACAAGCAATGGGATTTACAGTCGATATCGACACCGGCGGGACGTTTACTGACGGTTTCATCACCCGTGGTGGTGAGTTCCGTACCGTCAAGACGCCGACAACCCCGCACGACCTGACGGTTTGCTTCATGGAGTGCATACGCGAGGGGGCGCGGGTCTTCGATGTACCCCTGGGGGATTTTCTCTATGAAACGGACATCATCCGCTTCTCGAACACCATCGGCACCAATTCGATCATCCAGCGCGACGGGCCGAAAATCGGGCTGATCGTCAGCGACGGCCAAGACCACCTGTGTCCCACCGTCAGCGAGGATGGCAAGCGTCCCCTGGTGGACGCGGGCATGGTGGAAACCATCGCTGAGGAGGTGGACGCCGTCGGTGCGGTGCTGCGGCCACCGGTCCGGGCCGATGTGCTGGCTGCCGCCCAGGCCTTGATCGATCGCGGCGCGCGCTGCCTGGTGGTGGCGCTGGAGCATGCCGACCTCAATGCCAGCAACGAGCGCCTGGTGCGGGAGACCATCAAACGCGAGTACCCCCGGGACTACCTGGGTTCGGTGCCCGTCTTTCTGAGCAGCGATATCGTCCAGCGGCCGGGCTACCGCGAGCGGATCAATACCGCCGCACTGAACGCCTACATCCACGGTAAGCTCACCCGCCTCCTCTATAAGGCCGGCGAGGATCTGCGCCGGCAGCAATACCGGGGCCACCTCTTTATCGGCCACAACAATGGCGCGGTCGCTCGCGTCGCCAAAACCCGGGCCATCAACACCTACAACTCCGGCCCGGCCGCCGGGCTGCTGGGCGCCCGGGAGATCGGGGCCCTTTACGGCGCCCGCTGCGTCATGTCCGGAGACATGGGGGGGACCTCCTTCGACATCGGCTTCGTCGTCGACGGCGAGCCCAGTTACGCCCTGCGCCCCGAAGTGGAAGGATTCAACTGCAACCTGCCGATGTTGGCGATTCGCGCCCTGGGAGCAGGTGGAGGCTCCATCGCCAAGGTGGCAAGCGGGGCGCTGCAGGTGGGGCCGGAGTCCGCCGGGGCGCTGCCCGGGCCGGCCTGCTTCGGCCTGGGCGGTACGCGGGCAACGGTGACTGACGCGAACCTCGTGCTGGGCTGGCTGGACCCCGAATACTTCCTGGGTGGTCGCTCCCGGCTGGATCTGAACCGGGCGCGGGCGGCAATCGAGGCGGACGTGGCGGTTCCCCTCGGCATTTCCATTGAGGAGGCGGCCTGGCGGATCAAGTACACCGTCGAGGCTGACGTTGGCCGCGAACTGGCGCAACTGCGCCGCGACATGGGCCCCCATCCGGCACCGATGCTGGTGGTGTACGGCGGCGCCGGCCCGCTCCACAGCTGCGCCATCGCCGCAGCCGCAGGCATCTCGACCCTCGTGGTGACGCCGTTCTCCGCGGTCTTCTCGGCCTACTCGTCGTCGTTGATGGATGTTGGCCACTTGTATTACCGCCGCCTGGATGTGCCACTGCACCGGCAGGCCGATTTCGGACCGGTGGACAAGGCGGTGGACGAACTGCGCCAGCGCGCCACCGTTGATATGCGGGGCGAAGGGTTTGACGCCGGGCGCATCGCCTGGGAACTCCAGCTCATCGTCCGCAGTGCCTCGGGCGAGGAGGCCAAGGTGCTGGCCCCCATCGACTTCCACCGCAGCGCCGACGGGGTCGGCGAGGTGCTGGGCAAGGCCGGGCCCCTGCTGGGGGGCGACACGGACTTGACCCTGTGCACCCTGGGACTTTTCGGCAAGGCGTCGGTACCGCACTACCTGCCCCGGCAGGTGCCGGCGGCCAGCCGGGCCCTGGCCGAAGCGCTGAAAGGCCGGCGCCGCGTGAGTCTGCACCCGCAAGGCGAGCCGGTTGCCCTGGACGTCTACGACCGGGAACGGCTGGAAAACGGCCACCGCATCGAAGGGCCGGTCATCGTCGAGTCCAGCCAGACGACGATGGTGATTCCCGAGGGCTGGAGCCTCACGGTGGATCACTATGACAACGCCTTGATCGAGAGGAGAGCGTGATGAAGGTGCGGATCACCGAATACCTGGACATCGACCTGCAGCGGGAAACGTGGCACTGCCACGCCTGTGGGCACGAACTTGCCCAAGCCGCCCGCAACTACAAGGAGGGCTGCCTGGTTGCCGAGGTGCCCCTGGCCGAGGCGCATCCGGCACTGACCGAAGGCGCCTTTTCGTTCACGCCGGACCCCGACTTCTGTCGCCTGCTGGAGTTCTATTGCCCCGGCTGCGGCACGACCCTGGAGAACGAGTATTTGCCGCCCGGGCACCCGATCACCCATGACATCGAGCTGGACATGGCCGCCCTCAAGGCGCGCCACGGCCTGCAGCAGGGGGGCGCGTGAGCTATTTCCAGGCCATTGCCCGCGGCGAAACGCCTGCGGCCCCGGTGTGGCTGCCGTTTCTCGAAACCCTGGCCGCCCGCATGGACGGGTGCGCGCCCGAAACCCTGGTGGCCGATGCCACGCGGTGGGCCAACGCGCTGCCCCGCGCCGCCAAGCTCCTGGATGTGCCGGTGGTGGCCGTGGGATTCGTGGACGGGATGGGACTCGCCGCCTTCAGCGAACGGCCGGCGGAGCCCTGGAGCCATCCGTCCCTGTCCACCCTGCTCGAATGTGCCAGCCGCCTGGCGGAAACCGTCCGCCCCGGTCGCGAACTGGTAGTGGCCGTGCCGGGGCCCGTGCGCCTGCTCCGCCACCTGGGGCTGGCCGCCGATCGCGCGGGGTTCGACTGCATCAAGCCCGGCCTGGTCCGGCTGCTGGAACTGCTCGCGGAACGACGCCCGGAGCTAGTCGTGCTCAACGAGACGGGCGAAGACCCGCTGGCCCTGGCCAGTACCGACTGCCGTCGCCTCTGTAACACCCTGAAGAACGTCACCGAGTATTTCGGCGTCGGTCTGGGTTTGCGTGTAGACGGGGCGGCCGATGGCGGGGCGCTGATCACCGGCCTGCGCGCCTTGCGCCTGGACCACCTGCTACTGGGGGGCCCCGTGCCCGACGCCGCGGCCGCTGCGGGGGTTGCCGAGGGGCAGGGCTGGCGCAGCCTGGGGCTCCCCCTGGCCGACATCGGAGTACTGCCCGCCCTTTCCCAGGCGGGTACCGCGCGTTACTGGTGCTCGCCCGGCCAGGAGACCGATCTGGACCGGGCCCGACGGATCGCCCAGGCGCTCGCACGCTGACCCTCCGCACGGGACATGAAACGCAGCGGCTGCCCGAGCAGCCGCCCCTTCGAGAGAATGGAGTGACACATGGGATTCAATGTTGGGATCGACATTGGGGGTACCTTCACGGATTTCTGTTCCGTTGCCGACGACGGCAAGGTCGTCGTCTACAAGACGCCGACGACCCACTACGACTTGTCGGTGGCCTTCATGCGCGGCATGCGGGAACTGGCCCGGCGTTCGTCGCTGGCCAACCGGGAGTATCTGTCCCAGATACACGCCCTGCGCTATTCGACCACGGTGGGCACCAATGCGCTGATCGAGCGCAACGGTCCCAAACTCGGCCTGATCACCACCGCCGGCTTCGAGGACACCATCTTCATCGGCCGCTCCCGCAGCTGGGCGGACGGCCTGCCAGTGCACCTGGCCAAGGACATGGCGCGCATCGCCAAGCCCGCGCCCCTGGTCGATCCCGATATGGTGGTCGGCATCAGCGAGCGCATCGACTGCAACGGCAAGGTGATCCGCCCCCTGTCCCGGGAAGACGTGCTGGCCAAGCTGCAGGCCCTGGTGGACAAGGGGGCCATGGGGTTCGTGGTCAGCCTGATGTGGTCCTTCGTCAATCCTGAACACGAACGGATGATCAAGCAGATCATCGAGGAGGAGTACCCGGAGGACTACCTGGGCTCCATGCCGGTCACCCTCTCCAGCGAGATTTCGCCCAAGGCCGGCGAGTACACGCGGACCATGACTACGGTGGTCAATGCCTACATCCACGGCATCATGGCCGAGAACCTCAACCGCCTGGGCAACGAGCTGCGCGACGGCGGTTACGAGAAGCCCCTCATCCTGGTGCATAACACCGGTGGTACCAAGAAAGTATCGCGGACCAAGGCGGTGCTCACCCACAACGCCGGGCCGGTGGCGGGGATGTACGGCTCCGCCACCGTCGGGGCACTGAGTGGATACGGCAACATTGTGTTCACCGACATGGGCGGCACCTCCTTCGACATCGGCGTCTTGGTGGGCGGTGAGCTGCGGGCTCACGATTTCATCCCGGTCATCGATCGCTGGCGGACCAATATTCCTGCCATCGAGGTGAAGTCGATCGGCGCCGGTGGTGGTTCCATCGCCTGGATCAACACGCTGATGGGCAATTCCCTGGAGGTGGGGCCCCAGTCCGCCGGTTCCATGCCAGGTCCGGCCTGCTACGACAAGGGCGGTCGCGAGCCAACGGTGACCGATGCCGATCTGGTCCTCGGGTATCTGAACCCGGACAACTATCTGGCGGGCGAAATGTTCCTGGACGTGGAGCTGGCCCGGGAGGCCATCGAGACGCGGATTGCCACACCTCTCGGCATCAGTGTTCTGGAGGCCGCCTATCGCATCCGCCGGCTGGTGGATGCGCGCATGGGTCAGGAGGTTTTCAACGAGGTCGCCCTCAAGGGCCACGACCCGCGCAAGTTCGCCGTGTTCGCCTGCGGCGGGGCCGGGGCCACCCATGCCTGCGGTTTCGCCCCGTACATCGGTTCGCGTACCGTGGTGGTACCTGCGGTGGCCTCCGTGTTCGGCGCTTTTGGCGCCTCGACCATGGAAATCCGCCAGGTGTGGGACGTGTCGCGGACCATCAAGCTGTTCCGCTGGGACAAGCAGACCTACCTGGACGATCTGGGCGCTTTCAACCGCATCGTCCATGACCTCAAGGATCAGGCCGTGCGCGACCTCAAGCTGGAAGGCTTCGGCGAAGCGCAGATGCGCTTTCACCTGGAGCTGGATATGCGCTACGGCAGCCAGTACAACATGACCAAGGTGCCCGTTTCCCGCCTGGCGCTGCAGAGCGAGGACGACGTGCGCGAGTTGTGCGAGGCCTTCACCCATCGGTACTCGGAAATTTACTCCCCCGAGGCGGCCTTCCCGGTGGGGGGCATCAACGTCGAGGGGTTCTACCTCACCGCGTCGGTCAGCCAGGCGAAGCCGGGCTTTTCCCGGGCGGCAGGCCGTGGCGCATCGGCCGAAGCCGCGCGTATCGGCAGCCGGCCCGCCTGCTTCGATCCGGCACAGGGGCTGGTGAACACGCCCGTGTACGACTGGCGGCGGCTGGAGCCGGAAAACACCCTGCACGGCCCCGCCCTGATCGACGCACCGGAGACCACTTACGTGTTGGACCGAGGTTGGACCTACACGATGGACGCCTGGCGCAACGGCATCCTCGAGCAAGACCGCTGATCCCCGACCGGAGAACTAGACCATGAATGCACCCGCCACTTTCCGTTACGGACGCGACTTCGAAGTCGTCCAGCGGCTGCGCCCCGAGCCGGTTTCCGACCGGGAGCGTGAGGCCCAGGCCCGCATTGACGATCTGGAATTCGAGATCTTCCAGCACAAGGCCGGCATGATCGCCCTCGAAGGCAAGGAAACCACCATGCGCCTGGGGGCCTCCACGGCCATGCGCTGGGGCGACGTGGCCTTCGGCATCTACACCGCACGCGGCGATCTGGCCATTTGCGCCACCGGTATCTACCACCACGCCGTGCTGTCCCAACTGCCGGTGAAGTTCATCGTCAAGCACTGGCAGGACGATCCCTCGGTGGGTTTGCGAGAGGGCGATTCCTTCTTCTTCAACGACCCCTTCTACGGCGGTGTGCATAACGCCGACATGGGCCTCGCCATTCCCGTGTTCGCCGACGGCGAACTGGTCTGCTTCATCGGCGCCGCGGTGCACACCGGCGAATGCGGTGGCTCCGAGCCCGGAGGCATGGTCAACGGGGCGCGCTCCCGCTACGACGAAGGTCTGCTGGTGCCGCCCATCAAGATCGGCGAGGACTTCGTGCTCAAGGAAGACTTGCTGGCCATGCTCTCGAACATGACCCGCGACCCGCGCACCATGATGCTGGACATCAAGGCCCGCCTGGCGGCCTGCCGCATCGCCGAGCGCCGGGTCAAGGAGATCATCGTCGACAAGGGCGCCGACTTCTACATCGGCGCGCTGCGCCGGGTGCTGCAAATGACGGGCGAGGCGGCCCGGAAGAAGGTTGCCATGATCAACGACGGCGTCTACCGCCAGCCTCGCTTCATGGACACCACGGGCCCCGAGGATGCGCTGCTCAAAATCAACCTGACGGTGGTCAAGCAGGGCGACAAGATCAAGCTGTGCTTCGAGGGCTCATCGCCAGCCATTCCCGATCGGCCGGTCAACAGCTACTTCCAGGGCATCATCGGCTTGGCCATGGTGTATTTCTGCGGCTGGTTCTTTCACGACCTGCCGGCCAACAACGGCTTGCTCGAAGCGATCGAATGGGAGTTCCCCGAGGACACCTTCGTCAACGCCAAGGGCGACATGCCGGTCTCCTACGCGCCGGCAACCCAGGTGGCGTTCACCCAGGGCATGTTCATGTGTGGCGCCAAGATGATGTATGCCCTCGACCCGCTGCGCGCCGTAGGCTGCTGGTACTCCGGCTTTGCGGTGACGCCCTTCGGCGGCTTCAACCAGTGGGGCGAGCCGATCGCCGACATCACGCCGGAGATCAACGCGACGGGTGCCGGGGCCCGGCCCGACATGGACGGCGTCGATGCAGCCGGGGCGTTCTTCGCCACGATGAGCGACTGCGGGGATATCGAGTCCATGGAGGCCGACCGCCCCTTCGTCTACCTGTTCCGCAATTTTTTCAACAACTCCTACGGACACGGCAAGTATCGGGGTGGCTCCGGCGTCGGCTACGGCATCATGGTGCACGGCGTGCCCTGGGTCGCCATCGGCGGCATGGGTTTTGGCACCCGCTTTCCCGCCACCCTGGGGATTTTCGGGGGGCGCGCGGCGCCGCCGGTGTTCGTGCAGTCCGTTCATGGCAGCAACATGAGGGCGCTGCTGGCGGCGGGGACCGTCGAGTTACCCCACGACATGGGGGAGCTTTACGCCGGCGCGCCCCGGGAAACCGGCCGCCGCACCCTGGGCCACGTCAGCGCGCCGCCGCAACCCTTCGTCGATGGCGATACCCTCTACGTGCCGGTGCTGGGTGGGGCCGGCTACGGTGACGTGATCGACCGCGACCCCCGGCGCGTCATGGCCGACCTGCGCCGCGATCTGGTCACCCCGTGGGCGGCCCGCCATATCTACAAGGTTGCCTACGATCCGGAAACCCTCCGTCTCGACGAGGCCGCGACACAAGCGCTGCGCGACGAGACCCGCGCGGCGCGCAAGCGCAACGCCAAGCCCTACGCGGAGTTCGTCAAGGATTGGCAGGCCCAGCAACCCCGCCCCGAGGTGCTGCGCTACTACGGCAGCTACCCCGATCCGGCGGCCAGGCTGGCCAAGGCTGCCTGAGGAGGATGGCCATGGATTACCCGTTACTGCGCTCGCCACTAGAACGAACGATCAATCACCTCCTCGAGCGGCGCGCCCAAGCTCAGGGGGAGGCCACCTTCTTCTGGTTTCGCGATGAGGCCTACAGCTATGCCCGCCTTGACCACCTGGCGGCGACTGCGGCCACTGGCCTGCAACTGCTCGGTGTGGCCAAGGGGGATCGGGTGGCGGTCATGCTCAACAACCGCCCCGAATTCCTCGCCGCCTGGTTCGGACTCTCCAAGCTGGGGGCGGTTGAAGTTCCCATCAACACTGCCCATCGCGGCTATCTCCTGTCCTATCTGCTCAACCAGGCGGAATGCAGCGTGCTCATCATCGAGCAAGCCTTTCTGCCCCACCTGGCCGAGGTGGCGGGCGGGCTGGGCAGCCTCCGCCATGTGGTGGTGCTGGACGCCACTTCTGCGGACCCGCCGCTGGTGGGGCTCGCCGTGCACCGCTGGGAGGAAATGATGGCCCATGGCGCGGGGTACCGACCCTCCCCGGTACGCTGGAATGACCCCCTCGGCATCATGTTTACCTCGGGCACCACGGGGCCGTCCAAGGGCGCCGTCCTGCCCCAGAACTACGCCATCCACACCGCCGAGATGGTCGCAGGCATCGCCGGCTACGGGCCGCGAGACTGCCTCTACAACGCCCTGCCCCTGTTCCACGGTAACGCCAAGCTGCTGTCGACCATGCCGGCCCTCTACTCGGGAGCGACGATGGTGCTGGCGGAGCGCTTTTCGGCCAGCCACTTCTGGGCAGACATCGCCCGCTATGGCTGCACCGAGTTCAACTACATCGGCAGCATCCTCGCCATCCTGCTCAAGGCCGAACCCCGGCCCGACGATGCGGACAACACCTTGCGGGTGCTGTTTGGCGCCGGCGCTACACCAGGGGTCTATGAGGCGTTCGAGAAGCGCTTCGGGGTTTCCCTCATCGAAGGCTATGGCATGAGCGAGATCGGCATCCCGCTCGTCAGTCGCCCCGGAGCCTGCAAGCCGGGTTCCTGCGGCAAGCCCCACGCCGACTACGACGTGATGCTGGTGGATGACGACGGCTGCGCATTGCCGGCCGGTGTGCCGGGGGAGCTGCTGGTGCGTCCCAAGCAGCCCTGGTCGATGATGACCGAGTACTACCGCATGCCCGAGAAAACCATCGAGGCCTGGCAGGGGCTGTGGTTTCACACGGGCGACTACCTGCAGCGGGACGACGAGGGCTTCTATCACTTCGTGGACCGCAAGAAGGACGCCATCCGGCGGCGCGGCGAGAACATCAGTTCCTACGAAGTGGAGCGGCTGGTGATGGCCCATCCCGCCATCCTCGAAGCGGCGGCAACGCCCGTCAGGTCGGAGCTGGGCGAGGATGAAGTGATGATCGCCGTCGTCCTGCGCCCGGGGGCCAGCCTGACGCCGCAAGCGCTGATCGACCACTGCGAAGGGAGCATGGCGCGCTTCATGGTGCCCCGCTATGTCCGCTTCGTCGCAGCCCTGCCCAAGACGCCGACGGAAAAAGTGCAAAAGTTCGTCCTGCGTGACCAGGGCATCACGGCGGATACCTGGGACCGGGAAGCCAATGGGGAGGCGCGCACGTGACCGAGAATCCGACCTGCGAGAGGGATCTCCCGGCCCTGCCGCCGATCCTGCCCGACCTGTTCCAGGCCCTGGACGCGAGCGGTCAGCGGCAGGGGCTGGTGGGCGCCCATTGCTCATCCTGCGGCAAGCATTTCTTTCCGGCGCCGGATGTCTGCCCGGATTGCTTGGGCCCCGTCCAGCGCTGTGTCTTTGGCGAGCGGGGGCGCATCTACAGCTTTACCGTGGTGCGGACGCGGGCACCTTTTGGTCTGCCCGAACCCTACGGGGTGGGCTACGTGGACCTGGACGACGTACCCCTGCGGGTGTTTGCCCTCTTCGACCCCGCAGCCCTGGAGCGTCTGGACATCGGTGCCGCAGTGGTGCTCAAGGCCATGCCCCTGGGGCGTAACCGCTCCGGTGGCGCCTGCCTGCGACCGGTGTACTGCCTGGTTGGGGACACTTCCGAGGAAAGCCAGCCATGAGCGAAGTCTTCATCGCCGGGA
The DNA here is from genome assembly GCA_036824045.1 of Rhodocyclaceae bacterium. Classification (GTDB taxonomy): domain Bacteria; phylum Pseudomonadota; class Gammaproteobacteria; order Burkholderiales; family Rhodocyclaceae; genus DAITAZ01. The sequence goes on along the minus strand of DAITAZ010000041.1, from coordinate 17,541 downwards.
CCGGCAATATCCCCTTCGGCCGCCATCCGGACCGCTCGGTGGTTTCCATGGGGGTCGAGGCGGGAATCAGGGCCTTGGCCGACGCCGGGCTCAAGGCGGCCGACATCCAGATCGGGTTCTTCGCCAACGCCCTGGCGGGAAAGCTGTTCGGGGATCTGACCGTCGGCCAGAACGTCTACGCCGACCTGGGGCTCACCGGCATCCCGGTGATGAACGTGGAGAATGCCTGCACATCCGGCTCCACGGCTTTCTACCTGGCGTGCATGGCAATCCGCAGCGGCGAGGTGGATTGCGCCATGGTCGTGGGCTCGGAAAAGATGTGTGTGCCGCAGATCGGGCTGCTCAGTTCCGGCGACAGCGAGGTGGACACGATGCTGGGCTTGGTGACGCCCGCCAGCTTTGCCCTGCGCGCCCGCCGCCATATGGACGAATTCGGCACCACCCCGGAACAACTGGCCATGGTGTCCGTCAAGAGCCGTTTCCATTCGGCGCTCAATCCGGCCGCCCAGTTTAGCAAGGCGGTGACGGTGGAGGAGGTGCTCGCCTCGCCAATGATCGCCGATCCGCTGACCCGCCTGCAGTCCTGCCCCATTGCCGACGGCGCCTCGGCCCTGATCCTGTGCTCGGCAACGCTGGCCAGGCGCATCGGGGCCGTCGTGCGGGTGCGCTGCGCCGTGCTGCGCACCGGCAACTACGCCAATCCCCAGGATCTGGCCCGCTGGAGCACCGACTACGAGGGCGCGAGACTGGCCTATGAGCAGGCAGGCATCGGTCCCGCCGACCTGGACGTGATCGAGTGTCACGACGCCTTTTCCATTGCCGAAATCATGCACTACGAAGCCCTCGGCCTGTGCCCGCCAGGGGGCGGGGGGCGCTTTGTTGAATCGGGGGCCTCCGCCCTGGGCGGCCGGCATCCGGTGAACGTGTCCGGTGGTCTGCTGTCCCGTGGCCACCCGGTGGGCGCCACCGGCATCGAACAGATCGTCGAACTGGCGACCCAGTTGCGGGGCAGGGCCGAGCGGCGCCAGGTGGCTGGCGCACGGACCGGCCTGGCCCATTGCATGGGGGGGGACAAGGCTGCCGACACCAAATCCATGACAGCCGTCGTCTTGTCGGTGTGAATCCAGGGAAGGGAGAGAGGACAACATGACTCAACATGGCAATTCCCCGCACGATGCCGCCGAACTCGCCGGCCGCGTCGCCGACATCATGGCCTCGCTGGACAGGGTTGGCCGGCGCCTCGGCATGCAGCTCGAGGAAATCCGCCCTGGCTACGCGCGCGTGGCGATGACCGTCACCCCAGACATGATCAACGGCCACGACATTTGCCACGGCGGCTACACCTTCACACTGGCTGACACCGCCTGCGCCTACGCCTGCAATTCCTATAACCAGAACACCCTGTCCCAGGCGCTGAACATTGTTTTCCTGGTGCCTGCCCGGCTGGGCGACGTGCTTGTGGCCGAGGCGCGGGAAAGCGCGCGTTCCGGGCGCACCTCCACCTACGAGATCCAGGTGACGGGAACGGCGCGGCAGGTGGTGGCCGTGGCGCAAGCCCAGTGTCGGGCAGTCAAGGGGCAGATGATCCCGGACGCGCCGAAGTCGTTGGCGTAGTCGGCCAGCCTTCTCGCGTCCTTATTTTTTGCCATGGCCAGAACGAACGTTCGATACCTCATCGTGTCGGCAGCGCTTGTAGGGGTGGCAAAGCACATTGCAGGCAGTTGTACGGAAGTGCTCGATATCAATAACAGGAGGAGTACACGATGATGCATGCGATCGAGAAGTTGCCGCGGCGGCGGGAGAATGCCATTCCCTGGCTGCTGGCCGCGTTGTTCGCCCAACCGGCGCTGGCCTTCCAGACCGAGCTGGCGGACGGCACCCAGGTGGTGTCGACGACCAATATTTCCTACGGCGCCCAGTGGCGCGCCGACAATGCCCTGAAGCCGCTTATCGGGCCCGCTTACGGAGGCGTCTCGGGTTCGTCCGCCAATGACGATGGCAACCTGAATTACAGCCGCGGCGACCTGGTCTCCTCGGTTTTCAAGATCGTCTCGGATGTCGAGTTGAAAAAAGGTCAGTACGGCGCCCTGGTCCGCGCCAAGGCCTGGTATGACTCCGCCCTGGAAAACCGCAGCGTGCCGCACGGCAACTCGGTCAATGGCTACACGCCGGGGCGCCTCAGCGACCGCGGCTTCGTCAATGAAGCCCGGTTTTCCGGTGTTTCGCTCCTCGACGCCTACGCCTACGGCAATTTCCGCCTGGACCAGTCAGACCTGACGGTCCGGGTCGGCAAGCAGGTGCTGAACTGGGGCGAGTCCACGTTTTTCCAGGGGCTCAACCAGACCAGCCCCCTCGACATCCCGGCGTTGCGCCGCCCCGGTGCCCAGATCAAGGAAGCGCTGATCCCCGTCGAGACGGCCTACTTCAACTGGGTTCCCCAAAATTCCCCGGTCTCGGTCGAGGGCTTCTACGAATGGAAGTTCCGCCCCTTCGTGGTGGATGGCTGCGGCACCTACTTCTCCACTTCCGACATCGGCGTGGACAACAGCTGCGGCGCCAGCGCCAACCTGGGGCCGGCCATCACCTACCCGGACGGCTCCATCGGCTACATGCAGCGGGGCAACAACATCCGCGCGAAGAATTCCGGGCAGTACGGGTTGGCCATGCACTACAACGCCGAGGCAATCGACACCCAGTTCGGCCTCTACGCCATGAACCTGCACTCCGGGATTCCCATCTTTTCCGCCTACACCTCGAGCTTTGTCCATGGGCCGGCGCAACTGAACGCGCTCAAGTACCTCTTCGAATACCCGGAGAATGTCCGCCGCTACGGCGCCACCCTGGCCACCAACCTGCCGGGAGGCTGGTCCCTGGGCATGGAGCTGAGCCACAGTCCCAACTCGCCGGCCCAGATCAACGCCGTGGACATGTTCTACGCCGCCGTGGGGAGCGGCCTGGGGCCGCTGGGCGCCTCCTACCCGTTCACCACGCCGGATGGCACCTACATGCGGGGTTTCAACCGGGTCCGCCAGTCGCAACTGCTGGTGAACACCCTGAAGCTGCTGTCGCCCATGTGGGGAGCTACCGGTGGGACGTTCATCGCGGAGTTCGCCTACCAGCGGGCGGGCATTGACGACCCGGGCAAGGCCGGCGCGGTCCGTTACGGCCGCGGGTTCAACTACGGCGCCAATATTGCCGCCGTGTGCCCATCCACCGTGCCCGGCCAGTGCTCGAACAGCGGCTACGCGACACCGAGCGCCTATGGCTACCGGCTCTTCGGTCAGCTCAACTACGCAACCGACATCGGTGTTTCGGTCAAGCCCAGCATCTACTTCGCCCATGACCTGAAGGGTTGGTCGGTGGACGGGCAACTGAACGAGAAGCGCCGCACGCTCGGTGTGTCCGTCCGATTCGAGCGGGCCGCCTACTGGGCGGAGGCCAGCTACGTTGGCTACAACCGCAACGCCACCTACGACGACGGGCGCGACCGCGCCTTCTACGGCATCAGCGTGGGCTACACGTTCTGACCAATCCGAGGAGACAACCATGACCATTTCGATCAAATGCTTTGGCCAGACCCTGGTCGCCGCCTCCTTCCTGCTCGCCGGTGCGGCCCAGGCAGGGCTGAGTGCGGAAGAAGTCGCCCGGCTGGGGCGGGACCTCACCCCCCTTGGCGCGGAAAAAGCGGGCAGCGCCGACGGCAGCATCCCCGCCTGGAACGGCGGCCTGACGACGCCGCCCCCGGGTTTCGAGCCGGAAAAGGGCTACATCAATCCGTTCGCCGCCGAGAAGCCCCTGGTAACCATCAACGCCGCCAATGCGGACCGTTACAAGGACAAGCTCACCGAAGGCCACTATGCCATGCTCAAGAAGTACGGCTCCTTCAAGATGCACGTGTATCCGACCCATCGCACGGCCGCCTATCCGCAGGAAATCTATGACCTGATCAAGAAGAACGCCAACGCCGCGCAGCTCTCCGATGGCGAGATCACCTGCACGGGTTGTTCCGTGGTGCCGTTCCCGATCCCGAAAAGCGGTCGCCAGGTGATGTGGAACCACCTGTACCGCTATCGGGGCGGCGGTGTGGAGCGTGATCTGGCCACGGCACCGGTGCTGGCCGACGGCACCATCCTCTACTACAACAAGCCGCGCATGACCTGGGCCCAGCCCACCGACTTCATCGACAAGGAGAACGTACCCGCTGGCCTGGTGAGTTCCTTCGTCTTCTTCCAGACCGCGCCCGCCCAGGTGGAAGGCCGGGCCGGAGTGGTGAAGAGCTACTCCAATCCCCAGGCGCGGCCCCTGGACTTCTACTTCTACAACGCCGGTCTGCGCCGGGTGCGCAAGATGCCCGAGACCCCGAACGATTACTTCGACGATGCCCTCGAAGGCCTGCGTACCGCGGATCAGTTCGATGGCTTCTTTGGCTCCCTGGTGTCCTACGACTTCAAGCTGGTGGGCAAGAAGGAAATGATTGTCCCCTACAACAACTACAAGCTCTCGGACCGCAGTCTCAAGTACACCCAGATCCTGACCAAGAATCACCCCAATCCGGAGGTTCTGCGCTTTGAAAAGCACCGCGTCTGGGTGGTTGAAGGGACGCTGCGCGACGGCCAGCGCCACATCTATTCCCGGCGCACCTGGTACATCGACGAGGACAGCTGGACCGTCCTCCATGACGACGCCTACGACTCCCGGGGCCAACTGTGGCGGGTCAACGACGTCTACACGATGCAGTACTACAACGCGGTCGTCCCCTACATCCAGTCCTGGGCCATCGCCGACCTCCACAGCGGCGCCTACATCGCCGAGTGGCTGGACAACGAGGAAAAGCGCCCGATCCGCTTCGGGGTCAAGAGCCGCTGGGCCGACCACAGTGCCGAAGGCCTGAAACGGATGGGCACGAAGTAGGCAATGTTCTCCTCCTTGGGGCGGCTACTTTATCCGGTGGCCCCTCTTTTTTCCGGTCGAGTCACCGGAACCCTGACAGGAACTTCCATGTTGCGTCCCGTTTCCCAGGCTGCGCCCCCGTCGTGCCGTCCCTGGTGGTTCGCCGTTGCGCTGTTGCCCCTGGTGGCCGCCCTGTCCGCCGGTGCCGCCGAGCCTGCGCCCGACCCGCGGGCCCTGGCCGCCCTCAAGGCCCGGGCTGCGCTCAACCGGGTCTTCATCACCGATGCCGTACGTGTGGGCGAGCGCGATGTCGCCGTCGGCGAGCGGGGTGCCGTCTTTGTCTCCGCTGACGGGGCCGTCACCTGGACGCCCCGGGTGGCGCCCACCGAAAAGACCCTCACCGGCATCATCCCCGCCCCGGGTGGCGAACTGTTCGCCACGGGACACAGCGGCACCATCCTGCGCTCCGCCGACGGCGGCGAAACCTGGCAGGCCGCCCTTACCCCGGGACCACGCCGGGAGGCCCTGATGGGCATCCTGCCCCTGGATGGCAACCAGGCTCTGGCCTACGGCGGCTACGGAACCTTCCTCGCCAGCGGGGATGGTGGCCGGTCCTGGGCGCAGGCCGAAATGCTCGGCCCGGACATGGACAAGCACATCTATGGCATCGCCCGTGCTGGCAACACCCTGGTGCTGGTGGGGGAAACCGGTCTCATCGCCGTGTCCGACAACCTGGGCAAGGCCTGGCAAGCGGTGGCCTCGCCTTACCCGGGCTCGCTTTTCGGGGTGGCGGCCCTGCGGGCCAACCAGTTCATCGCGTTTGGCATGCGCGGCAAGATCCTGAGGTCCGTCGACGGAGGCCGGCGCTGGAGCGAATTGCCCTCGGCCACCAATTCGCCCCTGTTCGCGGCGACCCGGTTGCGGGACGGTCGCCTGGTGATTGGCGGCAAGGACGGCGTGCTGGTGCTGGTCGCCCCCGATGGCGAGCGGGTTGAAACCCGGCACACCCCGGACCGGCGCAGTGTGGCGCGGGTGATCGAAGGCCGTGGCGGCGAATGGCTGCTCTTCGGCGATGGCGGCGTGCGCAGCGTGCGCTGGGATGCATTGGCTCAGTAAGCGGAAAGACCGGCATGGACGACTTTGGCACGCGCGACGCAAACACCTTCCGGCGGGAAAACTTCCAGCCCGGCCTGATCGGCACGGTGGCGTTCCGGATCTTCAGCTGGCGCTTGCCGCTGCTGATCCTGGGCATCCTCATCACCCTCGGTCTGGGGGCTTCGGCCACACGCCTTGGCCTGAAGTCCGAGTTCAACAAGATGATCCCCCTCGACCACGAGTACACCCGCACCTTCACCCAGTACCAGAAGGAACTGGGGGGCGGCAACCGGGTGCTCATTGCCGTGCACCAGCGCCAGGGGGACATCTTTTCCGCCGCCTACCTGAGCAAGCTGCGCGCGGTGCAAGAGGCGGTGTTCTACCTGCCCGGGGTGGAGCGGGCTACGGTCACCTCCCTGTTTTCGCCCAATGTGGTCCACTACGAGGTGGTCGAGAACGGCTTCGAGGGCGGTCCGGTGATCGCCCCCGACTACGACGGTTCGCCAGCGGCCGTGGCCCGGGTCAAGGACAACGTGGTCAAATCCAACTGGATCGGCCGCATCGTCTCCAACGACTTCACCTCGACCATGATCGTCGCTGAGCTGATGGAGAACGACCCCGAAACCGGCGAGCGCCTCAACGTGCACCGCTTCGGCAACAAGCTGGAGGAAGTGCGGGCCAAGCTGGAGGACGATGAGGCGTCGATCCACATCATCGGCTTCGCCAAATCCACCAGCGACATCGTGAATGGCACCGGCAGCATCATTGTCTTCTTCGCCCTCACCTTTGCCCTCACCGCTGCCCTGTTGTACTGGTATTCCAGCTCGGTGATGCTCACCGCCTGGGCCCTCATCGCGGCGCTGATCCCGGTGGTGTGGCTGCTGGGCCTGATGCCCCTGGTCGGGCTGACCCTGGACCCGCTGTCCATCCTCCTGCCCTTCCTCGTCTTTGCCATCGGCGTCTCCCACGCCGTGCAGATGACCAGCGCCTGGAAGCAGGAGGTGATGCTGGGGGCCGACGGGCAAAGCGCATCCACCCACTGTTTCATCAAGCTGTTCATCCCGGGCAGCGTCGCCCTGCTCGCCAATGCGCTCGGCTTCGTGGCCATCGCCTTCGTGCCCGTGCAGATCGTCAAGGATCTGGTGCTGACCGCCACCATCGGCGTTTCGGTGATGATCGCCACCAACAAGCTGCTCCTGCCCATCCTGCTTTCCTACATGAAGGCCGGCCGGGGTTGGGGCGACGCCCACGGTGGCCACGAAACCGGGGCCGATCGGATGTGGCGGGCCATCAGTGTCGTGGTCGAGCGACCGGTGGCGGTGCCGGTGGTGGTGGTGGGCGTCGGCATGCTGCTGGCCGCGGTGTGGGTCGCGCGCGACCTGAAGGTGGGCGATCTCGGCCGGGGGATTCCGGAACTGCGGGCGGAGGCCCGCTACAACCAGGATGCCGAATTCATCACCCGCAACTTCCTGCTGGGTGTGGACGTGCTGGGCGTGATCGTGGAGCCGAAGAACATGCGCGAACCCTGTCTCGAATACGCCCTGGTGGACCACCTGGACCGGTTCGAGTCGGCCATGCGCCAGGTGGAGGGTGTCGAGTCGGTGCGGGGCCTGGGTGGCGCCGTCCGCTTGCAGAACGTCATCAACAACGAGGAATACATCAAGTGGAACGGGATCCCGGAGACCCGCGCACAACTGGGCCAGTACATGACCGACGCCAACGCCAAGGACAAGGACCTGGCGATCTTCGGCTGCCATACCGCCCAGGTGCTCCTCTACCTGAAGGACCATCAGGCCACGACCTTGCGTTACGTGGTGGCCGCCATCAAGGACTACCGGGAACGCTTTGCCGATGAGCGCGTGGTGTTCCGGCTCGCCACCGGCAGCGCTGGCATCATGGCGGCCACCAACGAGGTCGTGCAGGCGTCGGATCTGTGGGTGAACCTGGCGCTGTTCGGGTCGGTGAGCCTGCTCTGCCTGCTGACCTTCCGTTCGCTGCGCGTCACCATCTGCATCGTCCTGCCCCTGGCGCTGGTGACGGTCATGTGCAACGCCATCATGGCCTGGCTGCACATCGGGCTGAAGGTAAACACCCTGCCCGTGGTCTGCCTCGGCGTGGGGGTCGGCATCGACTACGGGATCTACCTTTTCGAGCGGCTGATGCACGCCTGCGACGGCAAGGGCCTGACCCTGCGCGAAGGCTTCCGGGAAGCGCTGGCCCAGCGCGGCACCGCCTCCTTGTTCACGGCGGTGACCATGGCCATCGGTGTTGGCGCGTGGGTGTTCTCCGATCTCAAGTTCCAGGCCGACATGGGGGCGCTCCTGGCTTTCATGTTCGTGGTGAACCTGTTCGCGGCCATCGTCCTCTCGCCCGCGCTGGCTGGTCTGCTGCTGAACGGGCGGCGGGGGCCGGCACCCAAGCAAACGGCCCCCGCAGGGGGCGAGGGTTTTCCGGCGGCGCCCAGCCTGCAGGCCGGGCCGATGGCGGGCGCTCCGGCGCCGGAGCGCTAACCCCTGGGCCCCGGTGTCGGGGCGGCTGTTCAGCTTGCCCGGTGTTGCCCCGGGGCGTCGCGGTCGGCGAGGAGCGCCTTGGCGGCCTCGATGCGCTCCCGCAGGGGGGCGCTGGCATCGTTCATCACCGCCAGCAGGAAGGCTCTGGGGTCGGTCCACGGGCCGGCGAGGCCGGGCGCCGGCATCGCGGGGGCTTGGCCGGGTGCCGTGGCGGGGGTGGTCGGGGCCGGGCGCAGCCTGGCCAGGGCGCGCTCCAGCGCGGCGGGCGGGATGGGGGTGATGGCCGCCAGCATGTCCGCCTGGCGCTCCGGGTTCGGGGCCATCTCCAGGCCCATTTCCAGGCCCGCCTCGTCCGCGAACATGCTGCCCATGGTGGGGTCGATGAAAGCCGACCACTTGCCGGAAGCAGCGTCCAGTTCCGGGACCCGGTCCACCCATTCTTGCCCCCCGCCCGGCAGCAGGCGCAGCCCGACCGGGGGCGCCTCGGCCAGGTAGCGGGCGCGCAGGCCTTCCAGAAACGCCTGCCCGGTGGCGGCATCCACGGCCGCCTGCAGCGGGAACCAGAGCTGGAAGCCCGCTTGCGGGGCCACCGCCACCGCCGGCGCCGGCAGTTCCAGGGCTTCCTCCACCCCCTGCAGCAAGGCCGCCAGGGCGGGCCAGTCGCTGCCCCGCTTCACCTCCAGCAACAGCGTGCGCGTTTGTCCCGACGAGGTGGTGAGCCGCAGCCGGGCGGGCTCCGGGGCGGTAGGGTCGAGGGTTTCGGCGCCGAACAGGCGGTGGATTTCTGCAAGCAGGCGGGACATGGGGCCTCCGGGGGATGGAACGTGGGGCGGCGGTTGGGGGGTGCGCTCACCGCCTCCGGGGCGCCGCCCCGGGTGCATTCTAGAGCCTCGGCCCGGGGCCGGGCGCGTGGCCGGCGCATGGGGGTTTGCCGGGGCAGAACCGGCACGGCGTTGCAGGGTATGCTCACCAACATTGCATCCCTGTCGAGCCCCGATCATGCACAAACGTCTTGTCCTGTTCGCCTGCGCCGCGCTGCCGGCCGTGGCCCTCTCCCAAACGGCGGACGCCCCCGGCTTCAAGGTGGGCGACACCTGGGTGGTTCGGCTGACCCGCGAAAAAGCACCCTCCGGTTGGGAGCAGGTGCGGGAGGAAATGGCCGTGGCGCGGGTGACCGGCTCCCGGCTGTACATCACCGTCAAGAAGGCCGAATCGCCCCAGCCCCCGCGGGAAGTGGTGACCGGCCTCGACTGGTCCCGCCTGCGCAGCCTGAACGGCAAGGAAACCACGGTGACCCGGCCGCTCGTCTTCCCCCTGGCGCCGGGCAAGAGCTGGACCCTGCGCTTTACCGACCCCCACCCCGACGCCCAGCACCGGGAGGTGGCGTGGGAGAGCACTTTCCGCGTGCTGGGCTACGAGACGGTGGAGGTGCCCGCCGGCCGTTTCAACGCCCTCAAGATCGAAAGCGAGGGCACCTGGGTGGCCCAGCGGGCGCCCGGGCAAAGCGTAAGCCAGGCGGCCACCACCACCGCCGCCGGCACCACCATGACCACCCAGACCCGCAAGACCGAGGCGGAAACCGTCGCTGGCCGCACCTACAAAGCCTTCTGGTACGTGCCCGAGGTGAAGTACTGGGTCAAATCCGAAGAAGAGATGTTCGACGGCCGGGGCGTACGGGTCAATCGCGTGGGCATGGAGCTGGAATCCTTCAAGCCCGGGCCGTGACGGCGGCAAACGGCCCCTTGCCGGCCCCGGCCGGCTGGTCTATCCATAAGTACCGGCCCGCCCGCCCACCCCCGACAGCAGGAGTCCACCATGCCCTATCCCAAAGACGCCGACGCCCGGCGGAAAAACATCCTCCCCCAGGGCGAGCTCCCGCCCGGAGGCAACGCCCTGACGGCCGCCATGCGCCGAACCGTCGAGGCCATTGCCCAACCCCTGACGGACGCGCACAACCGGGCGACCCACGCCCGGCAGGATGCCCCGGTGTACGCCGCCGCCACCACCGCCCAGACGAGCGTGCTCATCGCCGTGGACACCGCGCCCCCCACCCACGCTGCCTCGCACATATTGCGCTGAGCCGGGCGCCGCGCCGGGGCCGTGCGCCCCCGGTCGGTGCTCCCGCCCCCGCCCTGCTCCACCGCTCCGGAACCCCACGCCATGAAATACCTCCACACCATGGTCCGCGTCACCGACCTGGACGCCTCCCTGCGCTTCTACCGGGACGCACTTGGCCTCCAGGTGGTGCGCCGGCACGAAGTCCCCCAAGGCCGCTTCACCCTCGTCTTCCTCGCCGCCCCCGGCGACGAGCAGGCCCAGATCGAGCTCACCCACAACTGGGAAGCCGAGCCCTACACCGGTGGCCGCAACTTCGGCCACATCGCCTACGCCGTGGACGACATCTACGCCATCTGCGAGCGCCTGCGCGCCCACGGCGTGGCCATCCTCCGCCCCCCGCGGGACGGCTACATGGCCTTCGTCCGCTCCCCCGACCACATCTCCATCGAACTGCTCCAGCGCGGCGCCCCGCTCGAACCCCGCGAACCCTGGCTCAGCATGCCCAGCAGCGGCGCCTGGTAGCCCCGCCGTGAGCGCCCCCCAGCCCGCCCCCGTGTGGCCGGCCGCCCGGGTCGTGGCCCGCTTGCCCGGCTCCCTTCAACGGCCACACTCAACTTCGTGTCCATGATTCCTTTCGTGGGCACACATCTCGGCGCCCTCCCGGAATCATCTTCCCGTAACCGCCTCAGCCTGGACAGACGGTGCTGGGACGACGCTTACGATGAAACGGGCCATCGACTCCAAGCGTGGAAGCGCACTCTACGGCCGGCGTTTCGCCACCGTCGAGCCGGTGCTCGGCAACCTGCGGCACAACAAGCGGCTCAATCGCTTTACGCTGCGCGGACGGCAGAAGGTCGATACGCAGTGGAAGCTCTACTGCATGGTTCACAACATCGAGAAGCTGGCGCACAACGGTTTCGGGCAGTAGCGGAAGACGCGGGGAAAAGTTCGCCTGGCATTGCAACAGCCGGGCCGCGAAAGTCAGCCGTGGCGGTACGCCTCACCACGGATTTCCAGCAACAAAAAGCAAAGTGGCGCGATTGCCATCGCGCCATTCATCGCCCGGAAAGCCGCGCCAAAAGGGGTTTTTCTACAGCTTCAACGTCTGACATAACCGACGCTGCGCGGCTTTATCGCGCAGCGTCCGTGTTGATGGATGGGTTGGGCGTCAAGGTCTAGTGCCCGAGTAAAGTTTGCATCCTTAATTGCAATGCCTGCTTAAGTGCAGTACGTCCTTCGGAATTATTGAGATATCTCACGTAACGAAGATGCCGAAGGTCGAATGGAATGTCATGATCACTTTGTGAAATCAGGATCACATCGCGCCCGAGCGCATGCGCAATTCCTGCCTCGTAAAATACATTTGGGTTTCTTCCAGTGCAATCGCAGACAATGATGCGAGAGCGATCGATAAGTGAGACTACGTCTTGAATGATTGCGGCGTTTTCCCAGATGTCGTCGGCTCTCCTGCACCGAAGACCGGTGCTATCTGCAGCTTCCCGAATACTTTCGTAAACCGGGTTAAAGGCTGCATCAAAAGGCATCATTGCCGAGGCAAGATTTGGTTCAATGCTCTCATGTTCAGAGATTTGAAATACGGTCGGACGTTGGCGACGTGGCCGAATATTTCTCAGCAGGAAGCGGTAGAGATCCACATCCTTGACGGCCCAATGATTTCTCGAAAACTCAAAATCATGTGGCATGTCTAGCTCGGAACGGTTCGTATAGAGCATCCTATTCTTCAGAGTAGGTATATCAGTATCGAAGCTTATCTCCAGCGACAAATCCCTTCCGGCAATCCGCGCTCTATTGATCTGCCCGACATAAGCCGTCTCGTCGTCGGTTCCTTCCTCGCAAAAAAGACATGGCAAGGACGTGAGGCGATCAAGCAGAAGGTTATTACCGTTGTCTCGGAACTGAGCGGTGATGTGATCGTCGGTGTATTCGAATATTCGCCCGAGCGGCACACTTACCCTACCAGAAGGCCATTCGACGTTAAACATTAATAGATTAAACATTGCCTTTCCCTTCTGTAGGCCAACGCCTCATTTCTCTGACGCCCAACGTAGAGCTCAGCCGCCCGCGAAGGCGTGACGCCAGGAGCGGCCGGGCCAGAATGCCCGAAGGGCAGGGCCGGGCGCGAGTGGCGGCACGCCGTAGCGGGTCGGCTGCAGCGCCAAGTTAGGGCTCAACGCCATCCGGAGCCTGTGGTGAATCGGGTACTTGAATGCCATTTATGCGAACGCTCGTGATTGATGGTGAGTTCACAACGTTATAGAAGTTGTGAACGTGTTCCTCGATGGCTCTCACCACCGGTTGCCTTCGTGCAGGCCTACTGGGCGTCACAGAGTCACGGCGAATACGCGCCACTATCTCATCCGTCTCGGCTCTAGTCTTATTGATCTGTGCCTCGATTAGTTTATTTGTTGCCTGCTGTCCTTCAATTTGAGCTCGCCTGAGATTTGTTTCGATGTACCGCTCATAGATATGGCCGCTGCCGAGGAGCACAGCTCCAACTGCCAAAGCAGTTGCGGTCCATACCGGCGCAACGACTTCTACGTCACTGCCGACCCAATTAATACCTGAATTCTGCTTTCGGCCGGCAAACCTGAAGGTGATCGAGTTGCCTGTGAACGCCTGCTCAACCGACAGTATGGAAGCTCCCGTCTCATACTGATAAAAGAGCGGTGCACCCTCAAGGGCGATGAAGTCATAGCGATGGAAGCGATATGGCTGTTCACCCTCTGGAAGCAAGAACTGATAGATGCTCTCCAAGGACATGAGCATCGCAGCGGCTTGTCTTGCGGACAGGGTTGTGAAGTTGACGTAGACCTCGAGAGGGGCCAATTGATCAGTGTTGGTCATGTTGAGGAGTCTTTTCCTTGAGCCCTAACGTCTGAGGTAACCGGCCGCCGGAGCGGCGAAGCCGCGGAGG